>NZ_JBFUEG010000006.1:0-378980 GCF_056404315.1 Mesorhizobium sp. P2_D6
CGGCAACAGGCATGTGCGCGCCGGACGCGCCGGGCCGCGTGGCATCCTCTTCATCGTCGCAGCCATCGTGGCTAAGTTCGATCCACATCTCAAAGCGTTCGCTCAAAGGTTGCAACTGGCGGGAAAGCCCAAAATGCTCATCCGCATCGCGCTTGCCAGAAAACTTCTCGTCATCCTCAATGCAAAAGCACGCGACGCGAGAAGTGAGTTCGCAAATGCAACTTGACCCCCCAGATAGTCGCTCTCCCCTCGGGGAGAGGTCGGATTGCCCCGAATTGCCTTGGCAATTCGGTCTTGGCAATCCGGGTGAGGGGGCTTCGCTACCCCGCACTGTTCTGCGGATAACAAATAATCGACAAATACCGCATCGGCAGCTTTGTCAGCTGCTCCGGTCCATGCGGCGCGTCGGCGTCGAAGAACAGGCTGTCGCCCGGCTTCATCGGATAGAGGTTGCTGCCGTGGCGGTAAACCACTTCACCCTCCAGCATGTAGAGGAACTCCATGCCTTCATGCTGGAAGGTCGGGAACACATCCGAATCCTCGGTCAGGGTGATCAGATAGGGCTCGACGACCACACCGCTGGTGTTGGAACCGATATGTCCCAAGAGATTGTACTGGTGGCCGGCGCGCGTGCCACGGCGCTCGACATCGAGGCCTTCGCCGGCTTTGACGAAGACGGCGCTGCGCTCTTCCTCGAAGCGGCGGAAGAAGGCGGTGACGGGAACGCCAAGCGCTCTGGACAGCGCCTGCAGCGTTGTCAGCGACGGCGAGGTGATGCCGTTTTCGATCTTCGACAGCATGCCCAGCGAAATGTCGGTGGCAACGGCGAGATCGGCGACAGTGATGCCGAGCTTCTTGCGGAAAGCGCGCACCTCGCGGCCGATCGCCACCTCCAGCACCTTCTCGCGCGTGTCGCGGATGGCGTGCGGGTTCTGCGTCAGCGGCGTACGGATGGTCTTCCCGTCCCCCGAGACCTTCGGCAACGGCTTGGCCTTGGCCGGACCGGCGCCGGGCTTGAGATCGGATGCTGTCTTCGCCATGTCGCCGCTCCCAAGAATCGCAGATTTATTTCACTCAAGGTGAACATATTCGCTGCCGATACAGAAACGCAACCGCGACAGCAAGCCCTTAAGTCGAATGGTGTCGGGTCCGGATTTGCGCTGTCATCGGTTTTTGCGGAAAATCCGCTGGGACGAAACGCGGTTTCACCACAAGCCCTGTTGACAGCATCGAAGGGGCAATTACTGTCACTGTGAGTGAAATTTGTTTCGTAAGAGCAATCCTGGGAAAAGCGTGAAACGGTTTTCCCACAGGAATTGCGTCAAAGTTGAAATGAGACCGGGAGGCCTGCCATGAACACTCGCGTTGCCGTCATTGGAGCCGGGCCGTCCGGCCTGGCCCAGCTCAGGGCCTTCAAAGCGGCCGAAGACAAGGGCGCCACCATTCCTGAAATCGTCTGCTTCGAAAAGCAGTCGGACTGGGGCGGCCTGTGGAACTACACCTGGCGCACCGGCCTCGACGAACACGGCGATCCCGTCCACGGCTCGATGTACCGCTACCTCTGGTCGAACGGACCGAAGGAATGCCTCGAATTCGCCGACTACACATTCGAAGAGCATTTCGGCCGCCCGATCGGCTCCTATCCGCCGCGCGCCGTTTTGTGGGACTACATCAAGGGCCGTGTCGAGAAATCGGGCTTGCGCAAATGGGTGCGCTTCAACAGCCCGGTGCGCATGGTGACCTTCTCGGATGTGACGAAGAAATTCACCGTCACCGCGCATGACCGCACCAACGACGTCACCTACTCCGAGGAATTCGACAATGTCGTCGTCGCGTCCGGCCACTTCTCCGTGCCCAACGTTCCCTATTTCGAGGGCTTCTCCACTTTCAACGGCCGCATCCTGCACAGCCATGATTTCCGCGACGCGATGGAGTTCAAGGGCAAGGATATCCTGATCATCGGCCGCTCTTACTCGGCCGAGGACATCGGCTCGCAATGCTACAAATACGGCGCCAAATCGATCACCTCCAGCTACCGCTCCAAGCCGATGGGCTTCAAATGGCCGGAGAACTGGAAGGAGGTGCCGCTGCTGCAAAAGGTCGTTGGCAAGACGGCGCATTTCAAGGACGGCACCACCAAGGATGTGGACGCCATCATCCTGTGCACCGGCTATCTGCATTCCTTCCCCTTCCTCACCGACGATTTGAAGCTCAAGACCGCCAACCGCATGTGGCCGCTCGATCTTTATGAGGGCGTCGTATGGGAGAAGAACCCGAAGCTGTCCTATATCGGCATGCAGGACCAGTTCTACACTTTCAACATGTTCGACGCGCAGGCGTGGTTTGCCCGCGACGTCATCATGGGTCGCATCAAGCTGCCGTCGTCGCAAGCGATGGCCGAGCACAGCGCGAAGTGGCGTGCCCGCGAGGAGACGCTCGAAGACGCCGAACAGATGATCTGGTTCCAGGGCGACTACACTAAGGAATTGATGGACCAGACCGACTATCCCGGCTTCGACGTCGAGGCTGTCAACCAGACCTTCATGGAGTGGGAGCACCACAAGGCGGAAGACATTATGAGCTTCCGCGACCACGCCTACCGCTCGCTGATGACCGGCACCATGGCGCCGCTGCATCATACGCCTTGGCTGCAGGCGCTGGATGATTCCATGGAGAGCTATCTCGAGGTGAAAGGTGTGGCGGCGGAGTAGCATCCACAAGCCAAGGACGAGCCTGCCGTCACGCCGGCACCGCGACCCAACTGTGGCGGCGCTTGTCATAGACTGACTTTGTCGGCGCCGGGAAGGACGGATCGGCGAAACAGCCGACGGCCACTGCGACCGCCTCCAGTTTTCGTGACGGATACCAGAACACGGTCGACCCGCACGTTCCGCAGAAATGAAAGCTGATCGGGAAGCCGCTGTCGGAAACGCGTTGGAATGTCTTCGATGTGCCCCGGATATCGGTCGCGGCGGCGTCGAAGAAGGCCGCGATGCCAAACGGGCTGCCGGTCCGCCGCTGACAGTCGAGGCAATGGCAAAGCGACACCATGGTCGGCTCTTGCGGGCAATGTATCTGCAATTGTCCGCAGGTGCAGTTGGCCACCCTGCTGCTCATTCTCTTCTCTCCTTTTGGTGGTATTGGCGGTTGAGTTTTACCCCAGCCTCGCCCGTGCCTTCGCGGTCCAGGCATTGAACAGCCGGTCGGCGACGATGCCGATGAAGGCGATGGCCAGGCCCGCGACGATGCCGCGCCCGGAATCGGCCTTGGACAGAGCGATGAACACCTCCTGGCCGAGATCGCGCGTGCCGACCATGGCGCAGATGATGATCATCGCCAGCGCCATCAGGATGGTCTGGTTGACCCCCAGCATGATCTCTGGCAGCGCCAGCGGCAGCTGCACGCGAAAGAAGGCCTGGCGCGGTGTGCAGCCCGAAACCTTCGCCGCCTCGATTAGTGCCGGCGGCACCTGGCGGATGCCGTGATTGGTGTAGCGGATCGCCGGCACCACGGCGAAGGCGATCGTTGCGATCATGGCGGTGACGTCGCCGACCCGAAACAGCATCACCACCGGAATGATGAAGCAGAAGGACGGCAGCACCTGTAGCGTGTCGATGATGGGCGTGACGATCTTTTCGAAGCGGTCGCTGCGCGCGGCCATCAGGCCAATCGGAATGCCGATCAGGCAAGCGATGAAGGCCGAGATGCCGCAGAGATAGACCGTCGCCATGGTCTTTTCCCAGAGACCGGTGATGGCGCAGAAAGCGGTCAGCGCAGCGACCAGTGCCGCCAGCCGCAGGCCGCCGAGCTGATAGCCGGCGAGGCCGAGCAGCGCCACAGCACCCATCCACGGAAAGCCTTCGCAGAAGGCGCGCAGCGGGTTCAGCACATTGAGGATCAGCGCGACGCGAAAAGCTTCGATCACGTCGAAGAAGTTGATCGTTATCCAGTTCACCGCCGCCTTCCACAAAGGTGCGGTGGTGAAGGTGATCGCCTTCGGCACCGCCGCGAAGGCCGGCACGTAGAGGCTGAGCAATGTGGTGACGGCAAGGATGGCGAGGGCGAGCGTCAGATTGGGATAGCGGCGCCATAAGGCCGGTTGCAAAACCTGATGCGTCTGGCCTTTCGCCTGCTTGTGGGCGATGGCCTGGCTCAGCCGGTCGAGCGCGATAGCCAAAGCCACGATGGCAAGGCCGGCTTCCATCGCTTCGCCGACCTTCAGCGCGCGCAGCGCGAGCAGCACGTCGTAGCCGAGGCCGCCGGCGCCGATCATCGAGGCGATGATGACCATATTCAGCGCCAGCATGATCACCTGGTTGACGCCGACCATCAGTGTCGGCCGCGCCGAGGGCAGCAGCACCCGCCACAATTTCTGCCGCGCCGTGCAACCGGCCATCTCACTGAAATCATCGATCTCGGACGGTACGCGCGACAGACCCAGCATCGTCGCCCGCACCATCGGCGGCGTGGCGAAAATGGCGGTGGCGATCATTGCCGACACCGGGCTGTTGCCGAACAGGAGCAGCATCGGGATGAGGTATGCAAAGGTCGGGATGGTCTGCATCAGATCGAGGGCAGGGGAGACGATCAGCCTCTCGGCCCACGGCTTGCGCCAGGCCCAGATGCCGGCAAACAAGCCGGTGACGATGCAGAACGGCACCGCGATGGAAATCAGCGCCAGCGTCAGCATGGCGCTCGTCCACTGGCCGAACAACGCAATGTAGAGGAAACAGCCGCCGACCAGAATGCCGAGCTTGCGGCCGCCGACGGCATGGCCGGCGATGAAGGCGACAGCGCAGACACCGACCCAGGACAACCGCGGCAGCACAGAGGCGTCGGCGCCGTGGCCGATCTTGAAGCTCTTGGCGAGCAGATTGAGCGCGAAATCGAGGGGAACGCCGAGCACCGCGGTGATCGAGCGGGTCAGCCACGACAAGTGCGATTTGATCCAGCGCATCAGCGCGCTGACCCAGTCGGCGACGGGGACGACCGCCTCGGCCGGATAGTTGACCGCCCAGGGCAGCCTGTCCTGCAGCAGGAACACCACCAGTACGGCGGTCAGTGCCAGCGCCCAGATCACAAGCCAGCGCTGAGCCGGCGGTCTTGTCTCGCTGGCGCTTGCCGTCACCGTCATGCGCCGGCTCTTGGCTTGTCCAGGCCGGCCAGCAGTCCGATCACCGCTTGCGGCGTCACTTCGCCGATCGGCTTGCCGGTGCCGTTGACCACCGCGAACGGTTTTCCTGAGGCAACGATGCTGGCGGAGAAACTGGCGATCTTGGCATCGGGCGAAACCGTGCCGCCATGCTCCGAGCCATCGCAGGCGCGCATCAGGCTGCGCGCCGAAATCACCTTGGCGCGGTCGACGTCGCGGGTGAATTCGGCGACATAGTCGGTCGCCGGATTGACCACGAGCTGTTCCGGCGTGCCGATCTGGATGACCTCGCCATCCTTCATGATGGCGATGCGGTCGGCGAGCCTGATTGCCTCGTCGAAATCATGGGTGATGAAGACGATGGTCTTGTGCAGCATCGTTTGCAGCCGCATCAGCTCATCCTGCATCTCGCGGCGGATCAGCGGGTCGAGCGCCGAGAACGGTTCGTCGAGGAACCAGATCTCCGGCTTGGTGGCAAGGCTGCGGGCGATGCCGACACGTTGCTGCTGGCCGCCGGAAAGCTCGCGTGGATAGAAATGCTCGCGGCCACGCAGGCCGACCAGTTCGATAACCTCGCGCGCCCGCGCTTCTCGCGTCGGCCGATCCTGGCCCTGAATACTCAAGGGGAAAGCGATGTTCTCCAGCACATTGAGATGCGGCAGCAGCGCGAAATTCTGGAACACCATGCCCATGCGATGGCGCCGCAGTTCAATCAGCGCGGCATCGGAAATCTTGAGCAGATCGTTGCCTTCGAACTCGACCTTGCCGTGGGTCGGCTCGACCAGCCTGGACATGCAGCGCACCAGCGTCGACTTGCCGGAGCCCGACAGCCCCATGATGATGAAGATCTCGCCCTGGCGTATTTCGAGATCGACGGCGCGGACCGCGCCGACCAGTCCGGCGGCAGTGACATCGGCCATGCTGGCCTTGCCGTCGCGCTCGCGAATGAAGTTCGCGGCGTTCGATCCGAACAGCTTCCAGACATTGCGGCAGGCAAGCTTTATCGGCCGCGCATCCTTTGGCGTGCCAACTGCCTGCGGTTCAGTCGCTTCCGTCATCCAATGGTCCTTCTGGAAAATAGGGAAATAGACCCGGCCGCTACGGCCGGGTCTGGCTTCCAGTCGGAACGATCACTGCGCCCAGGCTTTCCAGTCGGCTTCGTGGGCGGCGATCCAGGCGGCAGCGACTTCTTCAGGCGTCTTGCCGCCGAGGTCGATCTCGCCGCTCATCTTGTTGAGCTCGTCGGTGTCGACCGTGTAGGCTTTGGCCACCTTGTAGGCGAGCGGCCATTTGTCCTTCATGCCGGACCAGGAGTATTTCCAGATCTCGCCATGCGGCTTGCCGCAATCATATTTGGCGTCGGGGTTGGTGCCCCATTTCGGGTCGGTGTAGCACTCGGGCGTGTATTCGGGGAATTGCACCCATTCGCCCTTGTACTTGGCCGGCGCCCAGTGCGGCGAATAGATCCACAGCATGATCGGCGCCTTGCGCTGATAGGCCGAGTCCAGTTCGGCGAACATCGCCGCGTCGGTGCCGGCATGGATGACGGTGAAGGGCAGCTTCAGCGCCTCGACGCGCTCGTCGTCAAAGCCTTCCCAGGTCACCGGGCCGCCGAGATAGCGCCCCTTCGGTGCGGTCTCCGCTGTCGAAAAGGCTTCGGCGCATTTCGGGTCCTTCAACGCTTCCCAATTCGGCAGGCCCGGGCATTTCTCCTTCATGTATTCGGGAAACCACCATTCTTCCTTGGCCTTCGGTCCGAGCTTGCCGAGCCGCTCGGTCTGGCCGGTGGCGTCGGAGGCCTTCATCGCTTCGCCGGCCGTCGTGTCCCAGAATTCCAGGCCGACATCGATGTCGCCATTGGTGAGGCCGGTGGTCAGGCTGGAGAGGTAGTCGGCGGTCGGATATTCGACGGTGTAGCCGAGTTTTTCCAAAATGCCGCCAAGGATCTTGGCGTTGAGGTTGACGCTGGTCCAGTCGAACAGCGCGATCTTGATCGGGTCGTTGGATTCAGGCGCGGCCGCTTGCGCCGCCGGTGTCAGTACACTTGCCGAGGCAAGTGCGAAGGCTCCCATTGATAGGTTCGAAATCACACTGCGAAATGACATGCTTGTTCTCCTGTCAAACCATGTGGAAGTTCTTAGTCGTTCCCTTCTTGCGTCTTTTCTTGATTGTGTTGGAAAGGCGGGTCGTTACGCAAGCTCGTTCGCGCCATACCATCTCCATGGCCGCAACCGGCGCAGGGAGATGGTGCTCAATCTGGTGGTGGTATGGTGCTGGATAGGCCCGCGTCATGGCATCGCATGGATTGCTGCGCGAGCAATCGTCAACAAATCGATCGCCGCTCCGGCGGCGCTCTGTGACTTCAGAGCCATCAAGGTCCCATGATCTCGGCCGGCGAGCCCCATCCCCACCAAGGCCGTTTCATGGGATGAAATTATATATACCAACGTTCATGCGGCGCAACGGCTGACGGCTCGTGCACTGCGGAATTTCAGACTGGTCGATTGCCAACCGCCAGAGCGGACTTCACGACATGATCAGGCCGCCATCGACATTGATCGTCTGGCCGGTGATGTAGGTGGCGTCGTTGCTGGCGAGGAAGCTGACCAGGCCGGAGACATCCTCGCCGCTGCCGGCGCGGCCCATGGGGATGTTCTTCACCCATTCGGCCATCAGCTCGCCGGGCTTGTAGTCGCCCATCAGCTTGCCCCAGGCGGCGTCGTTATAGGCCCACATGTCGGTGTCGATGATGCCGGGGCAGATCGCGTTGACGGTGATTTTCTCCTTGGCCACTTCCTTGGCCAGGCTCTGGGTGATGCCGACGACGCCGAACTTCGACGCCGCATAATGCGGCGTGTAGATGAAGCCTTGCCGCGCCTGGCCCGACGCCGTGTTGATCAGCCGGCCGCCATCGCCATGCTTGCGGATGCGGGCGATTGCTTCCTGGCAGCACAGGAACACGCCCTTGGTATTGACCGCCATCACCTTGTCCCACTCGGCCTCGGTCATCGCCTCGATCCGGGCGATGGTGATGACACCGGCATTCTGCACCGAAATGTCGACACGGCCGAACTCACTTTCGGCGAGGTCGTAAAGAGCGGTGACCTCATCCTTCCTGGTCACGTCCATGCGCATCGAAGCGACCTTGGCGCCCGCTGCTTTCAGGCTGGCGGCGACCTCTTCGACGCGGGCATCGATGGCGCTGACCACGACCGCAGCACCTTCCTTGGCAAAGCGTTTCGCCATTGCCGCGCCGATGCCGCCGCTGGCCCCGGTGATGACAGCCGTCTTGCCTTCGAAACGCTTCGGCACTTTTGTTCTCCTACCAGCAGACAAAACCGCCATCGACGATCAGGTCGATGCCGGTGACAAAACTCGCGGCGCGGCTGGCCAGGAACACGGTCGGGCCGACCATCTCTTCCGGTGTCGCCATACGCCCCATCGGCGTATCGCGCTTGAATATCTTGATCTGTTCGGCGACTTCCGGCCGCTTGTTCATCGGCGTCAGCGTGTAGCCGGGGCTCACCACATTGACGCGCAGGCCGCGATCGGCCCACTCCATGGCAAGGCTTTTCGACATGTGGATGACGGCGGCCTTCGACGAATTGTAATGCGCCTGGGTGAGCCCGCGATTGACGATCGAGCCGGACATCGAGGCAATGTTGATGATCGAGCCCTTGCGCCGGGTCAGCATGGCGCGCGCCTCCGCCTGGCAGGACAGGAACACGCCGCTGACATTGACGTCGTAGATTTTCTGCCATGTCTGCAGCGGCAGCGTTTCGGCCGGTTCGGCTCCAGCGATGCCGGCATTGTTGACGGCAATGGTCAGCGCGCCGAGTTCTCTCTCCGTGCGCGCGACCGCCAACGCCAGGTCTTCCTCCGACGTCACCGTGCCGGTCAGCACCAGCGCCTTGCGGCCAAGTGCTGAAATCTTGTGTGCCGTCTCGTCGAGCCCGCCCTTGGATGTGTGACCGAAACAGACGACATCGGCGCCGGCTTCAGCCAGACCAATTGCGATCGCTTGCCCGATGCCGCTGCCGGCTCCGGTCACCAGCGCCACGTCCCCGTGAAGATCGAATAGTTTCATTCGTCGGTCCCTCTGCTCCAACCACCGGCCGTCTGAAATGAAGGGGCGCCAGTCCTTGCTGGCGCCCCGCGCGGTCGATCCTTGGGAGGATATCACCTGCTGCGCGTTATTCTAGCTCGTGGCGAGTTCCATCACCGCGACATTGCTGGCGTCGCTGCGGTCGAGAATGCCGCGCTGGCGGCCGCGGCTCAGCACCAGCACGCGGTGCGACAGCCCCAGCACTTCCTCGAGATCGGAACTCACCACCACCACCGCCATGCCCGAGCGCGCGAGGTCGGCAATGACGTCGTAGATCGCCGCACGCGCGCCGACATCGATGCCGCGCGTCGGCTCATCGAGAATGAACACCTTTGGTGGCCGCGACACCCATTTGGCGATGATCACCTTCTGCTGGTTGCCGCCGGAAAGTTTTGAAACCGCCTGGCCAGGCTTGCCTTTGACACCGAGCCTTGAGATGCCGGCCTCGGCAAATTTCTGCACCGCTTTGGGAAACACCCAGCCCTTCGGCGCGACATGATCGAAATTGCCGAACGCCAGATTCTCGCCGATGGTCTGGTCCAGCACCACGCCTTGCGCCTTGCGGTCTTCCGGCACCAGCACGACGCCGGCCTTGATCGCCGCCGCCGGTCCGCTGAGATGCACCGGCTTCCCGGCAACGCGTACCGCGCCGGAGGAAATCGGATCGGCGCCGGCGATCGCCCGCACCAGTTCCGTGCGGCCGGCGCCAATTAGCCCGGCGATGCCGAGAATCTCACCAGCTTTGACCGTGAAGGAGACGTTATTGAAACTTCTCTCCGGCGAGGACAGATTCTCGACCTCGAGCAGCGTCTCCTCGCGCGGCGGCGACAGATGCGGAAACATCCGCTCGACCGAGCGGCCGACCATCTGCTCGACCACGGTGCGCACGGGAATGTCGGAGCGTTCGTGGCGGGCGACGATGCGTCCGTCGCGCATCACCACAACGCGGTCGGCAATCTGCGCGATCTCGTCGAGACGGTGGCTGATATAGATGAAGGACATGCCTTCGGCCTTGAGCTTGCGGATCTGCTGGAACAAAAGCTCCGTTTCCTCACCGCCAAGCGCTGCGGTCGGCTCATCGAAGATCAGCAATTCGGCGTTCAGCGTCAGCGCCTTGGCGATCTCGACCTGCTGCTGGGCGGCGATGCGCAGCGTGCGCACTTTGCGCTCGGGCGAGACATCGAGGCCGAGCCGCTTCAACTGTGCCGAGGCGTTGGCATTCATCGCCGCACGGTCGATGCGGCCGCCGCGCATCGGCAGGCGCCCGACATAGACGTTTTCCGCCACCGACAGGTCCGGCAGCAGCTTCAGTTCCTGGTGGATCATGCCGACGCCGGCATCAATTGCCGCGGCAGGCGAGGCGGGGGAGTAGTGCTTCCCCCGCCAGACGATGGTGCCGGCATCGGGTCTGGTCGAGCCGGCGATGATATTGGACACCGTCGACTTCCCGGCGCCGTTTTCGCCGAGCAGCGCCACGACCTCGCCCGGCCGCACCTCGAAGCTCGCATCGGCCAGGACCTGGACCGGTCCGTAGCTCTTGCAGAGGCCGTTGACGAAGAGTCCGTTATGCGGGCTTTCGCTGTGGCGTGGGGCAGTGGACATCGTGGCGCTCTCTTGACCGGTGCGAGCTGTTACGGGTGCTTGGCGATGAACTGCTCGACATTGTCCTTCGTGGTCAGCGTCGCATCCTGCAGCTGTTCGGCCGGAATGCTTTCGCCGGCCACCAGCTTGATCGCCGCATCGACGGCGAGCCTGCCCATGCCTTGCGTCTGCTGCGTCGCGGTGACGTCGAACACGCCGTCCTTCAGCGCCTTCAGCGCCGCCACGTCACCGTCGAAGCCGGCAACCCAGACCTTGTGGCCGGGATTGGCGACCTTGACCGCCTGTGCTGCGCCAAGCGCCAGCGCATCGGCCTGGCCGATGACGATGGAGACATCGGGATGCGACTGCAAAAGATCCTGCGTCAGCTTGAAACCTTCGTCCTGGTGCCAGCCTTCGCTCCAGAGCTCACCGACCACCTTGATGCCGGGATAGGCCTTGAGCGCTTCGCCGCAGCCCTTCGAGCGGTCGACCTCGGGCGTCGTGCCCTTCTGGCCATGGATGATGATCAGCTCGCCCTTGCCGCCGGCCTGCTTGGCGATGTAGTCGCACACGGCCTGCGCCGAGGCGACGCTGTTGGTGGCAATGAAGGTGTCGCCCGGCGCGCCGTCGGCGTTGCGGTCGACATTGATCACCGGGATGCCGGCGGCCTTGGCGGTCTTGGTCGGCACGGTGGCGGCGGTGGCGCCGGCCGGGATGTAGATCAGCGCGTCGATGTTCTGGGTGATCAAATCCTGCACCTGGCTGACCTGCGTTGCCGAATCGCCCTTGGCGTCGACGGTGACGATCTCGATGCCCTTCTCCTTGCCGTAGGCTTCGACCGACTGCTTGATCTGGTTGAAGAAGTCGGCCTGCAGATTGGCGACAGCGAGGCCGAGTTTCTTGGCCTCTTTGGCCGAGGCCATGTCGGTCAGGCCGAGCAGCGGAATGATTGCGGCCGCGGCAAGCAGCAGTGAACGTTTGGTCAGCATGTGTTTCCTCCGTTGATAGTCAAACTGTCCCGCCTGCGCATCGCGCTCCTTGGAACATCCCAGTTTCGGATCGACCGATCCGTCTATCGCCCGGACGCTCCGGGCGAATTCCTCATTGAGCTCGCCGACGCCAGGTGTCGGTCGCGACGGCAAGCGCGATCACGACGCCGATCACCACCTGTTGGATGAAGGGCGAGACGCCGAGCAAATTCAGCCCGTTGCGCAGCACGCCGATGATGAGCACGCCGACCGCTGTGCCACCGATCGAGCCGACGCCGCCCGAGAGACTCGCGCCGCCGATCACCACCGCTGCGATGGTGTCGAGCTCATAGCCGAGGCCGGAACTGGGCTGCACCGAATCGAGCCGCGCCGCCAGCACGATGCCGGCAAGCCCGGCGAGCACGCCGCAGATCGCGTAGACCCAGTTGGTCAGCGACTTCACCGGAATGCCGGAGAGCCGCGCCACCTCGGCGCTGCCGCCGATGGCGTAAAGGCTGCGGCCGGTGGCGCGGTAGTTGAGGAAGATGGCGAAGATGATGGCCAGCACCATCATCAGCCCGACGGTGACCGACAGGAAGCCGAAATGGCGGATGATCGACAGGTTGGTGAACCAGTCGGGGAAGCCGACGATCTGCGAGCCGTCGGTGATCATGTTGGCAAGACCGCGCGCCACCGACATCATCGCCAGCGTGGCGATGAAGGGCGGCAGCCGGGTGACGGTCACCAGCAGGCCGGACACCAGTCCGCAAAGGCCGGCGACGACCAGTCCGGCGATGACGCCGGCCGCAAGGCCGAGATTGAGATAGTCGGGGTGGGCGACAAAGCCCATCACCATGGCGGCCAGCGCCAGCACCGAGCCGACCGAGAGATCGATGCCGCCGATCAGGATGACCAGCGTCATACCGATCGCCATGATGCCGAGCACGGTGATCTGGTCGAGCACATTGAGGATGTTGCGAACGGTGAGGAATGTGTCGGTGGTTAGCGTCAACGCCAGGCAAAGCAGTGCGAGTCCGATCAACGGTCCCATGGTTCCGGCGAACAGCGCGGAAAGCTTTGTACCCGTCGCGCCTCGAGCGCCGGGCGCGGCTTTCAACTCGCCAGCTTTCGAGTCGCTTGCATCATTGCTCACGGCCACTTCGTCTCCTCCGTCAGCGAAACGGCGATGGCCTGCCGCCCGCTCTTGTTCACCAGGCACCTCCCTGTGAACAATTTATCTTTGATATGCAATTTTGTTCAGCTAAACTGTTCGTTAGAAAATTGTCAAGTGCCGTCGCGCCATGCAGACGGTTTGCGCCACCTGGGGGTTTGTCCTAGGGAAGGCCAGGGGCGGCGCTCTGCGGAAAAGATTCCGAATCTGCCGTGGGAGGGCAAAAAGATGGCAACCGTCGAAAACGAGAAGGCCTCGCGCTTCCCCGATGCCGAACTGAAGGCTCGCGCTGCCTGGCACTACTATGTCGAGGGCCTGACGCAGGAACGGATATCCGAGATCCTAGGCGTCGGCCGCATCAAGGTGCATCGCATCCTCTCCGCCGCCCGCGAGGAGGGCATTGTACAGTTCCGCATTCGCGACAGTGTCGTCGAATGCGTGCAGCTTGAGGAAAGCCTTAAGCAGCGCTTTGGACTCAGCCAGGCCGTCGTGGTGCCGTCGGCCGCCGACCGCAGCAACGCGCCGCTGATGATCGGCCACGCCGCCGCCGCCTATCTCGCCGACAACGTCAATGCCGGCGATGTCATTGCGCTGGGCTGGGGCCGCACGCTGAAATTCGCCATCAACGAGTTGCCGAGGCGACCGATTGCCAGAACCACCGTCGTCTCGATGCTCGGCGGCCTCACCCATGCACAGCCGCTCAACCCGACCGAAAGCGCCTGGGAATTCGCCGAGAAGATCGGTGCCGAATGTTTCCTGCTGCCGGTGCCGGTCTATGCCGACAGGCCCGAGCAGCGCGATGCCTTCATGAGCCAGCGCAGTGTCCAGGACGTCGTCTTCCGGGCGCGGCGGGCCAACATCGCCGTGCTCAGCGTCGGCTCGTTCTCCACCGACAGCCCGATCGCCAATTACGGTTTCATCAAGCCGAGCGAGCTCGAGGAATTGCAGGCGGCGGGTGCTGTCGGTGACATCCTCTGTCACTTCATCGACGCCGAGGGCCGCCCGGTCGACCATGAGGTCAACCGCCGTGTCTGCGCCTATCCGCTGCAGGAACTGTCGGACATCCCGAACATCATCCTGGTCTCGGGGGGGCAGGAAAAGGTGGCCATCATGCGCGCCGCGCTGGCCAACACCAAGATCGCGGTGCTGATCACCGACGAGGACGCCGCCAAGGGCCTGCTCAATCGCTGATCCTCGATGCCCGGAACAGTGGCAGCGATTTTCCGTCAGGAACCTGAGAAAAAAGTCTTTTCAGAATTCGCAAGCCTTGGGGCGCTTCTCGTAGGACCAGTCCTTCAAGGGCACCGGTTTGAACTTGCCCTTGATCGGCCGGCCGGCCTCCAGGTCCTTGGAGACGGTGGCCTTGCCGGTGAGATAGTTGATGTCGCAGCCGCCGAGCGTGGTCTCGACGGTCCCGTCGGCTTTGTGCTCGCCCCAGTCCCAGCTGCGGCTGTAGCCGCCGACCAGGAACTTGCCGCGGCGATAAACGACGGTCAGCGTCTCTTCCGTCGATTTGCTGGCGCCGCAGCCGAAGCAGGAGGTGATGACAAGCGATCCCTTGCCTTTGCTTTCGAGCGCAAGAATCCGGTCCTCCGTCAGCGCCTTCTTGACGAAGCTCGGCTTGCGCGAAGGGTCGAGCCTACCGTCACCGGCGGCAAGATAGATCGAGAGGTCCGCTTGCCCGCTGTTGGTATCTTGCGCGAGGACGGCCCGATCCGTACGGCCGTCATTGTCCAGGTCGACGGAGACCTCAAGAGACGGTTCGTCTTGCGCGCGCGCCGCCGTTGGAGCTGTCGCAACAGCGACGATCCAGGGCAGGGCCGCGAGGTGGAACGCTGCTTTCATGAGCCCGCTGAGCTTAGCACTGGCCAGACAAGACGCAAATCCGGTAGCTTCAGGCCGGAAGCGACAGGTCGACCTCAAATCGCGCCAAGCCGCGCATGAATATCGCGCGTCGCGTGATAAAGGTCGCGATAGATCGCCCTGCGCGCCCGGTAAGCCGGCACCAGCGCCATGTCCGGATCGACACGTCTGGCGGGCGCCGCCGCCATCGCCTTGGCCGCGTCTTCCGGCGAGGCGAACCAGCCGATCGCCGAAGCCGCCAGCATGGCCGCGCCAAGTGCGGCCGCCTCGTTGACCGGGGACACGAGAAGCGGCCGCTCGAGCACGCTGGAGATGATCTTCATCAGCAGCGCCGAATTGGTGCCGCCGCCGGCGGCAATCATCTCCGTCGGGCTGCCGCCGCTCTCTCCTTCCATCGCCTCGCTTGCGATGGCTTGCTCGAAAGCGATGCCTTCCAGCGTCGCGCGGAAGAGATGCCTGGGCTCATGGTTGAGCGACAGGCCGACGACAGCGCCTCGCGCGGCGCTATCCCAATAGGGGCTCATCACGCCGGCCCAATAGGGCATGACCAGCAGCCCATCGCTGCCGGCCGCGACATCGACCGCAAGCTTCTCCAGTTCTGCTGCGGAGGTCGCGCCGGTGATGCGCACGATCCAGTCGACCAGTTGCATTCCCGAGCGCAGCACGGTCTCCAGCATGAAGCCGGAACCGGTCGGCGAGACCAGCGTGCGAAACGCGTCCGATGTGGTGACCGTGCCGGAATAGCAGCCGCTGACGACGCCGGAGCCGAGCGAGAGATAGCTCTTGCCTGCCCCGTAGACGCCCATGCCGAGACCCATCGCCTGGCCATCACCGGCGCCGGCAACAATGGGCGTGCCCGTCTTCAGCCCGGTCAGCTGCGCAATGCTTTCGGCAAGTCCACCACAGATCTCACCTGGACCGACCAGCGCCGGCAGCTGTCGTGGCTGCAGCCCGGCAGCCGCGACGAGGTCAGCGTGCCATTCGCCTGTCGCGACATCGAGCAGGCCCAGCGGATCGGCGCTTGCCGTGCTGGTAACGAGACGGCCGGTGAGACGGTGGACGAAGAAGCCGTGAACATCGACGAG
Source organism: Mesorhizobium sp. P2_D6 (assembly GCF_056404315.1). Classification (NCBI taxonomy): domain Bacteria; kingdom Pseudomonadati; phylum Pseudomonadota; class Alphaproteobacteria; order Hyphomicrobiales; family Phyllobacteriaceae; genus Mesorhizobium; species Mesorhizobium sp. P2_D6. The sequence continues at coordinate 15,926 of NZ_JBFUEG010000006.1, forward strand.
GGCCGCAGCCTCGGCCAGCACCTGCGGCTGGTGCTCGGCCAGCCAGGCGATGGCGTACAGCGCCGGTGTGGGATCCGGCGGCTTGCCGCTCCAGTCGCGGATCGCTTCGCGGCCGAGCTCGGCCGACAGTCGAGCGACCTGCGGCCGGGCGCGCTCGTCCAGCCACAGGATCGCCGGAATGAGCGGCTTGCCGCCCTGATCGATCAGGGTGAAGCTCTCGCGCTGATGGGCGATGGCGATTGCCGCCACGCGCGCGGCGCCGACCTTGTCGGCAACCTGCTGCAGCGCACTGATGAGGGCTGCCCACCAATGTTCGGCATCCTGTTCGAAATGGCCGGGCTTCGGATTTGAAAGCGGATAGGTTTCGCGCGCCTGGAAAAGCTCGGCGCCATTGCGGGTGAAAGCAATCGCCTTCACGGCCGTCGTCGAGGCGTCGATCCCGATAACGACATCGTCCATCACAGCTATTCCCGAAGGTTCAGGCAGCGTTGGTCACGAACCGTCCGTCCGACTGGTCGAGACGACGGCGGATCTGCGTTATCACCATCGAATCGTCGGGTACACAATTTTCATAGGTGAGGAAGTCGCCTTTTCTGATCGGCTTGACCACCTTGGCGCGTTCGGCAAGCCCGAGCGGCAGCGCACCCTTGGCGCGCGCGTCCTCCCAGGTCATGGCGAAGCCGCGATAGTCCGTCTCGCCGATCATGCCAAGCGATTGGCCCGTGCCGAGATCGCTCTTGGCCACCGCCACCGCTTCGGCAACCGGATGGTCGAGCGGTTCCATATCCGCGCGCTTGTAGACCACGGCGCGCGCCGCCGACAGCGGCACTTCCAGGCTGGTCAGGTGATAGGGCCGAAAGATCGTGAAATAGGGGCCCTTGCCGACCTTGAGGTCGATCATCCGCTCCATGACGCGCGGATGCCGGGTCTCGATGACGCAGAACACGCCGGGCGCCACGCCCTTGCCGATGGAATAGTCGACCACGCCCTTGCGGTGCAGCACGCCGCCATCTTCGCGCGGGCAAAGCACGCTGGCCAGTTCCTCCAGCGTTGCCGTCGGGCCATGCATGCCCGGCACGTCGGGCACTAGCCCCGTGGCGTTGGCGATCGCCACCATCTCGATCGCCGTCTTGGAGCCGTCGACGAACTCGACCAGCATGCGCGCGTTCATGTTGCGCTCGGCTGCTTCCTTGGCGTAGTCGGCCGGCATGGCGTCGAACTTCAGCGGGTTGTTCTTGCCCTTGCCGGCGGCGATGATGTTGAAGCCGAGGCTGCGGGCAAAGCCGATGATCTCCAGCGTGCAGGCAGGTTCGTCGCCGGCCGCACCCGTGTAGACGACGCCGGCCTTGCGCGCCTCTTCCTTGAGGAAGCGCCCGATGGTGATGTCGGCTTCGACATTGAGCATGACGATATGCTTGCCGTTCTTCATCACCTCAAGCGCAAACAGCGTGCCGATGTTGGGATTGCCGGTGGCGTCGATGATGACGTCGATGCGGCCGGCCGCGGCCAGTGCGTGCAAATCCTCGGTGACAGCGATCTTGCCGGCCTCGATGGCGCGGTCGATGGCGGACGCATTGGCGGCCTGGACGATGTCGGAGCGGTCATGGCCGGCAAGCAGGGCGGCATCGATCGCCGCTTGTGGTCGAACCTCGGAAATGGCACCGATCCGCATGCCCGGCATCAATGCCACCTGGACGACGATATCGGTACCCATCTGCCCGGCGCCGGCGAGACCGATGGTGATCGGGCCTTGAGCTTCAGCGCGCTGCAGAAGTTCCGCTGCAAATTGCGGATGGGCCATATCGCTTCCTCCAGTCATGACGCGCCGCAGCGTCAAATCATCATTTTGAACATTCCTATTTCCATTTGAAAAATATTTCAACCGAGAAAGGGGTGAGGCGGGAGGATTTCAAGTTGGAGGCGAAGCGATAGTTGTGATGAGAGCCTGCTGATGCTGGTGGGATAGCGCCCCCCTTTGTCCTGCCGGACGTTCGTCGGAGCCATCTGCTTTTTACTCGCTCGTCCCGCGCGCTCGTCACATCTGCGGGCTTCTCTTGTTGTATCCGTCTCTTGTCGGCTTGTGTGATCACTCCTCGTTGTTTTGACGCAATTGCGGACCGAAAACGGCCTAGTTAAGCGGCAGCCGGCGATAGGTGCCGGGTCTTTCCGGATCATGATATTTGTTGCATGGCCCATTCTCGACGAAGTCGCGATGGCAGGCGGCAAGCCTGTCCTGCGACAGCGTGACGCCGAGGCCGTGGCCCTCCGGCACCGGCACGACATTGTTCCTGGGCGAAAACGGTCCCTCCTCGATAATGTCCATCGGCTGCATGCGAAACAGCGACTGGTTGGGTTCCCGTATCCAGCCGAGTGCAGCGCAGAGATGCAGATAGCAGGCACTGCCGACGCCGGTGTCGCCGCTGTAGCACCAGTAGTCGATGCCGGCATGCTCGCAGGCGCCGACGAAGCGCTGCATGCGGCCGATGCCGCCATGCGCCGTCGGGTTACCGACAAAGGCGTCCGGCACCTTCAGCTCCATGGCGCGGGCAATGTCGATGTTGTGGGTCGAGAACGGGATGGAGCAATGACGGCGCAATTCGCGCATCTCTTCGATGCTCGCCACCGGATCCTCCCAGTTGCGCACGCCAAGCTCCTCCAGCGGCCGCACCAGGCGCCTGGCGGTCGCCAGCGAATAGGCCTGGTTGGAATCGATGCGGATCATCGCCTCGTCGCCGAGCTCTTTGCGGATCAGCTCGACCATCTTCAGCGAGATTTTCGGATCAGCCGTTGAGAATTTGCCTTCGAAGAAGGTTGTGCCGAAGCGCTCGTTGAGTTCGACGCAATAGTCGGCGACTTCCTCGGGTGTCTTCTCGCCTTTCACCTCAGCCCCATCGCCGCGCAGCGAAAAATAGTCGGTGAAAGGGATGTCCTTGCGCACGGCGCTGCCGAGCAGTTGGTAGAGCGGCTGCTTCCACGCCTTGCCGCGCAGGTCCCACAGCGCCACCTCGATGGCGCCGAAGGCCATGATGCGGGTACGGTCGTTGATCGACTGCACGCCGCTCCAGAAGGGCAGACAGACTTCCTCGGCGCCAGCGATGTCGAAAGCGTCGCGGCCGACAAGCCGTGACGCCAGCGCATCGTTGATGACGGCCGCGGCGGCCGGCGTCGGCGCCTCGCCGAGGCCGACCAATCCATCCTCGGTCTCGACCTCGACGATTGTCGGCGAGAAACCGTCGAGTTCGCCGAACACCCAGACATAAGGGGCTTCGAGCCGGTAATTGATCGGCGTCGCCTTGACGCGCTTGATCTTCATCTCAGCCGATCTCGAAGAATGGTTTGCCAAGCAGGCTCGGGTCGACATCGATGCCGAGGCCGGGTCCGTCGGGAATGCCCATATGACTGCCGGTGACTGGCGGGGCGTTTTTTGCTGTGCGCACCGTCACCCATTCGTGGAAGGCAATGGCGTGCAGCCGGCGTTCCTCCGGCGTCGACAGCGACAGATGTGCCATCGCCGCGGTATCGATCTCGGCGCCGCCCGTATCCTCGACGGTGATCATGAAGCCCAGATCGACGGCGACGTCGCGGATCTGCCGGGTCCTGGTCACGCCGCCCAGCCGCGAGATCTTCAGCGTCAGCCCGTCGGCCGCGCCCAGGCGGTGAATCTCCAGCATCGCTTCCAGCGAGATGACGGATTCATCCAGCACCATCGGCTTGTCGAGCATGCGGCGCACCGACATGTTTTCCTCGATCGTCGTGCAGGGCTGCTCGAACGTGTAGTCGATGCCGCGCGTGGCGTCGGCGAACTGGCGCGCCTGATAGGGCGTCCAGCCGGCATTGGCGTCGCAGAAAATGACCGTGCCTTTCGGCACGGCAGAAGCGACGGCCGTCACCCGGTCGATGTCGTCATGCACGTTACCGCCGACCTTGACCTGCAGGCGGCGGCAACCCTCGGCGATGATCCTCTTGGCCAGCGCCGCCATCTGGTCGAGCGTGCCATGGGTGACGACGCGGTAGGTCTCCACCATGTCGCTCTCGCGGCCGCCAAGCATGGTCACCAGCGGCACGTCGGCGGCGCGCGCGGCCAGGTCCCAGCAGGCCATGTCGAGCGCCGACTTGATGTAGGGATGGCCCTTGAACACCGTGTCCATCAGCCGGCCGATGCCGGCGAGGCCACGCGGATCCTGGCCAATCAGATGTGGCGCGATCTCCACCACGCCGGCGCGCGTTCCCGCGGGAAACGCGGCCGAGTAGAAATTGCCGAGCGGCGCCATCTCGCCCCAGCCGGTCACGCCGCTGTCGGAGGTGATGGCGACGATCACCGCGTCGAAGCAGTCGGCCTCCCGCCCTTTCGACATGCGGTAGGGTCCGTCCACGAAGGGCTGGACGACACGATAAGCCTTGATGGTTTTGATCTGCACTTGTGTCTGTCCGTTGTCGCTTGGTGTTAAGGAGGAGGATCAGCCCTTCGATGTCCGCTGTTCGAGGCCGCGCGCATAGGCAAGCAGCTCTTCGAAATCGAGGTCGATATGCTCGCGGGCATGGCGCTGGGCGGCGCGCATGTCGGCGCCTTTCAAGAGCCGCACATAGGTCTCGTGGACATCTTCCGCCGGCACCGGCTCGTTGCGGGCGCGCTGGTGCAGGGCAAAGTACATTTGCAGCCGGCTGGTCAGCCGTTGCCATGTTTCCAAGAGCACCGAATTGTCGGCCCATTCATAAATCAGCCCGTGCAATTGCAGCGCGGTTTCGATCTGGCGGGTGGTGTCGAGCGCGCGCGTCGCCTGCTTCACCGCGTCGTGGCGGCGGTCGAGTTCGTCGAAGAAGCGCTGGTCGCGCAGCTTCCAGGTCCGCTCGATGGCGAACTCGTCGAGCACCTTGTTCAGGGAATAGGCGTCGTCGATGTCCTTGGCGGTGACATCGATCACAAACGTGCCGGCATAGGGGATGCTGGTCAGGATGCCTTCCTGCACCAGCTCGCGCATCGCCTCGCGCAATGGCGCGCGGCTGACCCGCATCTGTTCGGCAATCCTGAGCTCGTTGAGCTTTTGCCCGGGTTCCAGCTGGCCGGTCAGGATCGCGCGCCTGAGCAGCGCGACGATCTCGGCCCGCCGTGTCGTATCCGCGATCGGACTGAAATCCAGCTTGGCCATGTCGCCACTCCAGTGAGAGCCGGAAACAAGACAAGCAGATTGTCGACAATCCTACAACAGGCTTTTCCGGATTCTTGTAGCGGGTGGCGTGTCAGCCTTTCGGCCTCATGCTGCGCGGCCGTAGAAGCCGACCCGCTCTTCGGGGCTGAACATGACGCCCGGCTTCTCATAGTAGGAAAACACCGCGATCATCCGCTCGCGCTCGCCCTGGACGGTGGTGACGCGATGCGCGGTGTTCTTGCCGCGGAAGACGTTCAGCGTCCCAGGCTTCAGGCGCAGGATCTTGGCCTCGGGATCGCGTCCTTCGAGCAGTTTTGCGACGCCGTCATAGTTGGGGTTGTCGTCCGACCGCAGATCGGTGCGGTACTCGAAATCGCCCCCGCGCTCCGGCGCCTGCAGCAGCAGCGTGGTGGTGAATTCCGAACGGTCGAAATGCCAGTTCAGCGCTTCGCCGGAGCGGTAGGCCATGACATTGGTGCGGGCCAGCGGATCCTGCATGACATGCAGCCTGGCCTTGCCCATCGCCGCCGCCAGGAAGCGCAGCAGCGGCTCATATTCATAGATGGCAAGCACTGTGCTGCCGGGAATCTGGTCGGCGCACACCGTGTGGCTGATGGTCTCGACCTTGCGCAGCGCTGGATGATCCGGAGCAAGTTCGGGAAGGTCAGGCTTGAAGTAGATGTTGTGCATGCGCTTGTGGACATGCGAGCGCGCCGCCATCACCGGCTGGATTTCGCCGACCGCCTTCTCGGCGACGCCAGGGCGCAAAAAGCCTTCGAGGTTGAACATGCCGTCGGTTTCCAGCCCAGCAATGGAGGCGTCCACGAGCCGTTGCCATTCAGGGCTGCCTTCGCGGTCGAGCGGGTAGCGGTAAAGGTCGAGAATGTCTTTCATCGTCAAATGCTCCGGTTTCGAAAGCAGAAGACGACAAAAAAATCTTTCTCTCAACGCGGAAAATAATTAGGCTTGCACAAGAAAATATTGAGGAAGCGAAATGGAGAAGCTCCCGCCCTTGAACGCCGTGCGGGCCTTCGAGGTTGCCGCGCGCGCCGGCTCCTTCACGCTTGCAGCCACCGAACTTGGCGTCTCCTCGGCCGCGGTCAGCCAGCAGATCCGAAACCTTGAAAGCTGGTTCGGCAAGCAGCTTTTCGTGCGCAACGGCAACCGCATCACGCTGACCGATGCCGGCCACGCCATCTACCCGCAGACGGCCCGCGCCCTGGGCGACATCGCGGCGGTCGGCCGGCGCATGCTGGAAGGCGGCGTGCGGCCGCGTCTGGTCATCAGCGTGCCGTTCTCGCTGGCCGAATTGTGGCTGGCGCCGCGACTGGCGGAGCTGCTCGACGGCTTCCCGCAAATGGCGATCGATATCCGCGTCGAGGACGATCCGGTCGATGTCGTGCGCCAGAACATCGACCTGCGCATCTCCTATGGCGATTATCACTATCCGGCGCTGCGGATGGTGCGGCTGGTGCATGACGAGGTGCTGCCGGTCGCGTCGCCCGAATTTCTCAAGCGCCACGGCAACGTCCTGGCGGATATGCATGAAAGCCAGTTCATCCACACCAACTGGGGGCCGAACTATGCCTCGCATCCAAGCTGGGCGGACTGGTTCGCGGCCGCAGGCGGCATTCGCGCGCCCGACCCCTCGCACGGCCGTCGCGTCGGCCTTTCCAGCTTGGCGATATCGGCGGCGAGGCTGGGGCTGGGGATAGCGCTTGGCCAGAGGACAATGGCTGATGCCGATCTCGAAGCCGGCCGCCTGATAGCGCTCTCCTCGGTTTCCGTCCGGCTCGGGCAACCCTATTGCGCCTTCATGCTGCCGGCGAAAGCCGAGCGCGCCGACATTGCCTGCCTCGTCGCGCTGCTCGGAGTAATTCCAGGAAAAGTGCACGGCGCTTCATAAAAAACGGCGCCCTCGGCGTGGGTGCCGAGGGCGCCACAGAACCGGGGCTGATGGGGGTTATCAGCTGGCCGGTTTTTCCTGAGGCAATGGCGAGATCGGCATTCCTGGTCCGATCTTCTGCAGATTGCCCGTTATCACCTGGTCGCCTTCGGCAACGCCGGTCAGCACGGCCACCAGATCGCCGCTGTTCGCGCCAAGCGTGACGATGCGCTGGTCGACCGTGTTGCCCTTGCCGACGACATAGACATATTTGCCGAGCTGGCTCGAACCCAGCGCCACCTGCGGCACCATCAGTGCATCGGGCTGCTGCCTGATGTGCAGCCGCACGCGGACATACTGGCCCGGCAGCAGCGAGAACTTCGCATTGCCGATGGTGGCGCGCGCCGTGATCGTGCCGGTCGAGTGGTCGACCGTGTTGTCGATGAAGGTGAGTTCGCCTTTCTGGCTGGCCTCGGTCTCGCCCGGCAGCAGCACCTCGACCTCGATCGGGCCGGCCGCGCGGGCCTGCTCGATTTCGGCCAGGTCCGTCTCGCTCGGATTGAAGGTGACGTAGATCGGGTCGAGCTGCACCAGCGTGTTCAACACCGTGCCGGCAACGCTGACCAGCGTGCCGACGGATGCCTGGTTGCGGCCGACGCGGCCGGCGAACGGGGCGTGGATTTCGGCGTAGCTCAAATTGAGCTCGGCGGTCCGCACCGCCGCCTGGTTGACGGCAAGCGACGCCTCGGCCTGGCGCAACGTGCTGGTGCGCTGGTCGAACCCGTCCTTGGCCAGATAACCGCTCTTGGCGAGTTCTGAACCGCGGCCGAGATTGGAGCGCGCATAGTCGAGGCTCGCCTGGTCGCGCTGCACTGCGGCCTTGGCCTGGTCGAGAGCCGCCTGGAAGTCGTCGGGCGAGATCTTGTAGAGCAGGTCGCCCTGACGCACATCGGCGCCGTCTTCAGCCGTCTGCTCCTCGAGATAGCCGGGCACGCGGGCCTGCAGCGTGACGCTGTGGATCGCCTCGATGCGGGCGGCGTAGTCGAGATAGATCGGGATGGTCTTCTTGACCACGCTCGCAACCGGCACCGGCATGACGAATGCCGCTGGCGCCGGCGTCGCTGCCGCCGTGCCGGCATTGAGGCTGAGATTGGCCATGTCGAGGAAATGAACGCTTGCCACCGAGATCGCCCCCAGGGCGACGGCCGTTCCCAAAGCTATTTTCCATTTACGCATTTTGGTCTCCAATTCTATTCGGCCGCTTCGGCCAGTCGCACGAGCGCTGGGTCGGCAGTCGGTTCATTGTTGTCCTGGTCACTGTGGTCCTGGTCATGTGCGGCGGGTTCGCTGCGCTCGCGGCCTTCGCGCAGCCGTTCGATGACTGCGTAGAAGACCGGCACGAACACCAGCGACAGGATGGTCGCGGCGACCATGCCGCCGAAGACGGTGGTGCCGATCGACTGCCGGCTTGCTGCACCAGCACCCGTCGCAAACATCAGCGGCAGCACGCCGAGGATGAAGGCGAAGGCCGTCATCAGGATCGGCCGCAGCCTGAGCCGCGCGGCTTCCATCGCCGCGTCGACGATGCTCAGGCCATCTTCGCGCCGCCGCCTTGCGAACTCGACGATCAGGATCGCGTTCTTGGCCGCCAGGCCAATCAGCATGACGAAGCCGATCTGTGAGTAGACGTCGATCTGCATGCCGCGCAGGAACAGGGCTGCGAAGGCGCCGAACAGGGCCAGTGGCACCGCCAGCAGCACCATGAACGGCATCGCCCAGCTCTCATACTGCATCGCCAGGATCAGGAAGACGAAGACGATGGCGAGGCCGAAGACGACCGACGCGATCGATCCCGCCTTGAGCTCCTGGAAGGTGATGCCGGTCCATTCGAAACCGAAATCCCTGGGCAGCGCTGTGGCCGCGGCCCGCTCCATCGCGGCGACCGCCTGGCCCGACGAGAAGCCGGGGGCTGCGCCGCCATTGATCGTGGCCGAGGCGTTGTTGTTGTAGTGCGGCACGGTTTCCGGGCCGACGAACGGCACCAGCTTGCCCAGTGTCGAGAGCGGCACCATGCCGCCGGATGCATTGCGCACATAGAGCCGCGAAATGTCGGCCGCACCCGCACGCGCATCCTTGTCGGCCTGGATGGTCACCCGGAAGGTGCGGCCGAACAGGTTGAAGTCGTTGACGTAGAGCGAGCCGAGATAGATCTGCAACGTGTTGAAGACATCGGGCAGATTGAGGCCGAGCAGTTTGGCCTTGCTGCGGTCGAGGTCGTAGTTGAACTGCGGCGTCGAGGTCGAGAACGGCGAGAACAGCTGTTGCGGATTGATTTCCGGCTGCTTGCGCGCCTCGGCGATCACGGCTTGCGTCGCGTCGTTGAGGGCCATGCTACCACGGCCGGTAAGGTCTTCGACGACGAATTCGAAGCCGCCCGTGGTGCCGATACCCGGGATCGAAGGCGGATCGAAAGACAGCGCGAAGGCTTCCGGAATCTGCATCAGCTTGCCGCGCACGTCGGCGACCAGCTTCGACGCACTCTGGTCGGGGCCGCGCTCCTCCCAGGGCTTCAGGATGGCGAACTCGACTGCCGAGTTCGACTGCGCTGCACTGGTGAGGAAGTTCAGGCCACTGATCGAGCCGACAATGTCGACGCCAGGCGTCGCTTGCAATATGTCGCGCGCCTTCTGCGCCACCGCGTCGGTGCGCTCCAGCGAAGCGCCGTCGGGCAGCTGGATGACGACGAAGAAGTAGCCCTGGTCCTCGACCGGAAGGAAGGTCGAAGGCAGCTTCTGCCAGACAAAGTAGGTGGCGACCAGTCCGGCCGCGAACAGGCCGAGCATGATCCAGCGCAGCCGGATGAGGATGCGCACACCGTGAGCGTAGGCATGCGAGAGCTTGTCGAAGCCCGTGTTGAACCAGCGGAACGGCGCGAACTGCGTCTCGCCGCGATGGCGCAGGAAGGCGGCACTCAGCGCCGGGCTGAGCGTCAGCGAGTTGAAGGCTGAGATGCCGACAGAAATCGCCACCGTCAGTGCGAACTGGTTATAGAGTTTGCCGGAGACGCCGGGAATGAAGGCGACGGGCACGAAGACAGCCATCAGCACCGCGGTGGTGGCGATGATCGGTCCGGTGACTTCGGCCATCGCGGCCTTGGTCGCTGCCAGCGGTTTCAATCCGGCTTCCAATTGTCGCTCGACATTTTCCACCACCACGATGGCGTCGTCGACGACAAGGCCGATGGCCAGCACCATGCCGAGCAGAGAGAGCATGTTGAGCGAGAAGCCCATCATCTCCATGACGACCATCGTCGCCACCAGCGACACCGGAATGGCGATGGTCGGGATGATCGTCGTGCGCCAGCTTTGCAGGAAGATGAAGACAACGGCCACGACCAGCACCAGGGCTTCGCCGAGCGTGATCAGCACGTCATGCATCGAGGCCGACACGAAGCGCGTCGTGTCGTAATGCATGGCGTAGGAGACGCCCTTGGGGAAACGCGCCGACAGCTCCTGCATCTTGTCCTTGACGCGCTGCTGCAGATCGAGCGCGTTGGAACCCGGCATCTGGTAGACGGCGAGCACCACGGTCGGGTCCTTGCCGAAGAAGGCCGACGACGAATATTGCAGCGCGCCAAGTTCGATGCGGGCGACGTCGCGCAGCCGCACCAGCGAACCGGTGTCCGTATTGGCGCGCACGACGATGTCGCCGAATTCCTTGGGGTCGCTCAGGCGTCCGACGGCGTTGACCTGCATTTCGAAGGCGGTGCCGGCGGGCGCCGGCGACTGGCCGATCTTGCCGGCTGCCACCTGGACGTTCTGTTCCGAAATAGCGTTCTGGACGTCGACCGCGGTGATGCCGAGATTGGCGAGTTTGTCGGGATCGAGCCAGACGCGCATCGAATAGCGCCGTTCGCCGAAGATTTGCACATCGCCGACGCCGGGCAGGCGCTTGAGCGGATCGACAACCTGCAGATAGGCCAGGTTGCTCAGCGCCACCGGGTCGACCGATTTGTCGGGCGAGGTTAGGTTGACGATGAGGACGAAATTCGGATTCTGTTTCTTGATCGTCACGCCGCCCTGGTTGACGATCGCCGGCAGCGACGAGGCGGCCTGCGAGACGCGGTTCTGCACGTCGACGGCCGCGGTGCTCAGCGGATAGCCGACATCGAAGGTGATAGTGATGGTCGAGGAGCCGTCATTGGAGCTCGACGACGACATGTAGGTCATGCCTTCGACGCCGTTGATCTGCTGCTCCAGCGGCGTCGTCACCGTATCGGCGACCACTTGCGCGCTGGCGCCCGGATAGTGGGCGCTGACCACCACCTGCGGCGGCGTGATGTCGGGAAACTGCGAGACCGGCAAAAGGAAATAACAAATCGTCCCGGCGAGCACCATGATGATGGCGATCGCCGAGGCGAAGATCGGACGATGGATGAAAAAGTTTACCACGACACGCATGCCTCTTTAAATGAATGGGCGGACCGGGACAGCCGCCGGCTGCGCGCCGAACCCGGGTCCTGCAAAAAATACGAAGACGGCGCGGCGCCGCTGAGGCCCTGCTCATCGGCCACTGTCCTCAGCATCGCCTCGAAGGCGCGCGGGTTGACGCGGTCGGCCTTCATCACCAGCCGGATCATCGGATCCCGGATGGCTTCATCGATGGTCAAATCCTTGCGCTGCGACATTGGAGCGTCTCCATTCCAGCGATTCGCATCGGATGATCGCGAACCGGTTTTCATCTCTTCACCGGCCGGAGCCGCATGAACCGCAATTTTCGCCCTTTGTGATCTGGCAGGACCAGTTCACGGCCTTGTTATTGACGGAAGGCTACATAGGTGTTACCAGTAAGTAACATTCTGATAGTTACAGACCGGTAACACCCTAGTCAAGAGGTGGGCCGAAAATTTAGGGAGACAAGGAGACTGCGATGGCAGACGGCATTACGGATCGCGTGCGTCCCCGAGATCGAATCCTGGAGACGGCGCAAGACATGTTTCACAAACATGGCATCAAGGGCGTCGGCGTCGACGCCATTACGGAAGCCGCCGGCACCAACAAGATGACGCTCTACCGTCATTTCGAGTCCAAGGACGAACTCATCATCCAGTGCCTTCGCGCTTCTGCGGCCAAGGGCGCCGCGATATGGGATGAGTTCGAGGCGGAGCACCCCGGCGACAAGCTGGCGCAATTGCATGCCTGGGTCCGCAAGGTCGCCGACATGCTCGCCGCCGACGGTCGTGGCTGCGACATGGCCAACGCCGCCGTCGAACTGACCGAGCCGAACCATCCGGCGAGGAGCGTGATCAAGGAGCTCAAGAGCGCCCAGCGCGATCGCCTCGTTGCGCTGTGCCGCGATGCTGGCATCGGTCAGGCCGAGCTTCTCGCCGATACGCTGTCGCTGCTGTTCGAAGGCGCGCGTGTCAGCGTGCAGACCATGGGCTGCCAGGGCCCCAGCACGCAGTTCGTGCGCATGGCGGAAGGCCTGATCAGCTCTTTCAGGGCGCGTTGAGCTCCAGCGCACTGAGCTTGGACTAAGAACCCCCTCATCCGGCCGCTTCGCGGCCACCGCCCTTCGGGCGTTCGTTGCTCGAAAAGCCAAGCAATTGGCTTTTCGTCCGCTACGCGGACCGCGCCCCGCTCCCGCTGGGGAAAAGAGGAAGCGTCGGCGCCAATCACCTCCTCTCCCCTCGGGGAGAGGTCGGATTGTCCCGAATTGCCCTTCGCAATTCGGTTGGCAATCCGGGTGAGGAGGCTTGCCATCCGGCCCGGCTAGCGAGGCCTTGGCCATCCTCTTGGAATCCATGCAAAAAAGAAAAAGCCCGCTGCCGGGAGGAGGTGGCAGCGGGCTTGATTTCGAATACGGCGCGGGAGGAGGTGCGCCGCACTCAACGCCGGCATCGCATCTGGGAGGAGTAGATGGCCGACCACCAATACCTACGAGTTGCTTAATGATTCGGCAACCATAAAAGATGCATAGCTGCTGTGCAGATTTGCGGCAGCTACCCCGACTTGTCGGACAAATAGACAAGCCGCCACGGCGCAAAATTCACTGCACCGGCACGTTTTCCTTGAAGATCAGCCGCGGCTCGATGAACTTCTTTGTCAGATAGGGCGCGGAAGACGCGATCGAGCCGAGCAGGCGGATCACCGATTGCTCCGCGATCAGCCGCGCATTCTGGTCGATGACGACATCGGCGAGATCGTCGACGAGATAGCCGCGCGTTTCCCTGGTCAGGTCGTGGCAGATGAACACCGGCTTCTTCTTTGGTCTGACTTCAAGCAGGGCGCGCGCCACGCCCGAGCGTCCGGCGCCGACGCAATAGATGCCGAGCAGGTCCGGCTCGTTGTGCAGCGCCTGCATCGTGGCGGCATAGCTGCCCTCCGGCTCGTCATTGATCTCGACGGCGCTGGTGACGGTCAAATTGGGAAACTCTTCCGACAGCACCGAGCGGAAGCCCATTTCGCGCTCCTCATGCCCGCGATAGGAGCGCGAGCCGACCACCATCGCCAGATGGCCCTTATGGCCGTTGAGGAAGCGCCCCATCAGCAGCGCCGCGGTACGCCCGGCGACCCGGTTGTCGATGCCGACATAGGCCGAGCGCGGAGCCGCCGGAACGTCGGAGACCAGCGTGACGAGGCGGATGCCGGCCTCGACCACATCGCGCAATATGTTGCGCGTGCGCGGATGGTCGACGGCGATGACGCCGACGCCGTTCACCTTCAGCGAGATATTTTCGATCGCCGCCTGGAGCGCGTTGGGCGAGATGCCTGCAAGGTTATGGATGCGGCAGGAGGCGACCAGCGGCAGCCGCGCCGCATAGTCCTCGATGTGGCCGGCAAGGTCGATCATGAAGCCGTTGGCGCCGAGCGGCAGGAAGAATTCCAGATGCGCCGGCCGCGACGGCAGCGTCACCTGGTCGACCACCGGCAGATAGCCGAGCTGCTTGGCCGCCTCCATCACCCGTTGTCGGTTGGCCGCACTTGCGCCGGCGCGGTTGTTCAGCACTCGGTCGACGGTCGCGGTCGACAGGCCGCAGCTTCTGGCTATGTCCGAAACGGTGGCTTTCATGGTCATAGTCATAGAGCATGATCCCGAAAAGTGGGAACCGGTTTTCGGAAAAGATCATGCTCCACAACGAGTTAGAGCGGATGCGTTTCCGTGCCAGACGGCGCGAAGACGGTTCAGCCGTGCGATGGCTTGCCTTCGACGATGGCGTCGCGGATTTCCTTATCCGACATGCCGGTGATGATACGCTCCACCTCGGCGACCGTGGTCTTCTTCGGGTCGATGTCGTCGGCCACCACCTTGCCCCGGCGCATGACGACGATACGGTCGACCACCTGGAAGACGTGGTGGATGTTGTGGGCGATGAATATGCAGGAATGCCCGGAATCGCGCGCGTTGCGCACGAAGCTCAGCACGCCTTGCGTCTCGGCGACGCCGAGATTGTTAGTCGGCTCGTCGAGTATGATCAGGTCGCTGTCGAAATGCATGGCGCGGGCGATGGCGACCGCCTGCCGCTCGCCGCCCGACAGCGAGCCGATCGGCGTGGTCGGCGGGATGTTCTTGGAGATGCCGACCTGCTTCAGCAGATCGCGGGCGACCACGTTCATCGCCTCCTGATCCATGCGGTTCAAGAAGCGCGGTGGCTTGATGGGCTCGCGGCCGAGGAACAAGTTTCGGGCGATCGACAGTTGCGTCACCAGCGCCGAGTCCTGGTAGATCGTCTCGATGCCCTGCGCGATGGCGTCGCTGGTCGAGCGCAGATTGACCTTCTTGCCGCGGATGAAGATATCGCCGCTGGTCAGCGGCACGGCACCCGACAGCACCTTGATCAGCGTCGACTTCCCCGCGCCATTGTCGCCGAGCAGGCCGACAATCTCCCTTTCGTTGACGTGGAAATTGGCGTCCTCGAGTGCCTGCACGCGCCCGTAGGACTTTTTGATGTTGGTCATGCGGATGAGCGGTTCAGCCATGGTTCACGTCCCTGCCTGATGCCGGCGTTCCAGCCATGAATGCAGCGCCATCATGCCGAGGATGATCGCGCCGATGAAGATGTTGTAGGCAAGGCCGGGCACGCCGATCAGCACGATGCCGTTGCGCATGACGCGCAGGATCAGGATGCCGAGCACGGTGCCGATGATGGTGCCGCGTCCGCCGGTCAGCGCCGTGCCGCCGATCACCACCATGGCGATTACTTCGAGCTCATAGCCGGTGCCGCTGTTGGGGTTGGCGGCCGATGTGCGCAGCGAGGAGATGACACCGGCCAGCGACGCCATCAGCGAGGACAGGATGAACAGGCCGATCTTGACGCCGTTGACGTTGACGCCGCGGGCGCGGGCGGCATTAGGGTTCCCGCCCGAGGCCTGGATCCAGTTGCCGGTGCGGCTCTGCGTCAGCACGTAGCCGAGTATTGCGGCCGCCGCGATGAACCAGAACAGCGACATGTAGATGCGGAACGGCCCGATGAAGAAATCGCCGACCAGCGCTTCGGCAAGCCAGCTGCCTTCCGCGCTCCAGGTGCGTTGCGGAAAGCCGTCGGTGACGAACAGCGCCGTGCCGCGCACCACCAGCAGCATGCCGAGCGTTACCAGGAAGGACGGGATCTTGAGCTGAGTGACGAACCAGCCATTGACCAGGCCGATGAAGGCGGCGACGACCAGAGCGACGACGAGGCCCATCTCCAGCGAGGTGACGCCGCTGTTGAACAGTGTCCACATCAGCACCGGCGAGAAGCCGAACAGCGAGCCGACCGACAGGTCGAATTCGCCCGATGTCATCAGCAGCGTCATCGCCAGCGCGATCAGCCCGAGTTCGACCGTGAAGGCGAGGATGTTGGAGATGTTCTGCGGCGACAGGAAGTCATGGTTGATGCTCCAGAACACGGCGAGTTCGATGATGAGCAGCACCAGGGGGCCGAATTCCGGCCTCGCGATCAGGCGTTGGGGGAGCGAACGGTTTTCCACTGATGACCCGTGACAGGAAGGGAAGGGCTGAACCTCGCACATACTGCGAACAGTTCGGCGAAAGGACGGTCGCGACCGCCGATGCGGCCGCGACTGTTAGGCACCCAGGTTATTTGCCGGACAGGATGTCGTCGTAGACCTGCGCGGTGTCCTTTTCGTAGAGCGCGCCGGTGATGACGTTGAAGCCCGGAGGAATGCCCGACGCTGCCATGTTGGCGAGCGACAGTGCGACATAGCTGGTCGCCTGCGGGTCCTGCCATTGGCCGGCATTGACGTAGCCGGTCAGCACTTCCTGCGTGGTGTCGAGCGAGTTGCCCCAGCCGACGACCGGGATTTCGCCCGGCTTGATACCGGCCTGGTCGAACACCCGCTTGATCGAGCCGGTGACCAGGTCGCCGAGGCCGATGATCGCCTTGACCTTGGCCTTGTTGGCGGTGAGGTAATCGACCATGCGGTTGATCACTTCGGCCTGGTCGAGCGTCGCCTCGGTGATTTCATAGGTGATCCCGAGCGGTTCGAAGACGCTCTTGATGCCTTCTTCTTCCTGAACGCCATAGGTGGCGCCCGGGACTTCAACCGGCATCCAGACGAAGTCGCCCTTCTTCACCAGGCCCTTGTCGACCAGATACTGCGCCCAATGCTTGCCGAAGGTGACGTTGTCGCCACCGACATAGGCATTGAAGTTCGCCTTCGGATCGGGCGTGTTGAAATTGATGATCGGGATTTTCGCCGTCCGTGCTTCCTTGACGATCTCGACAAGGCTGCCCGGATCGGGGCTGGTGGTGACGATGCCGTCGGCCTTGGCCGAGATCGCGGCGCGCACGGCCTCCTGCTGCGAGGCAACATCGCCATTGTGGAACGAGGTGTTAACGGTGTTGCCGGTGTCCTTCGCCCATTGCTTTGCACCGGCCAGGAAGTAGGTCCAGACCGGGTCGGCCGGGCCGCCATGCGAAATCCAGTAGAACGTCTTGGCCTGTGCCGCCGCCGGAATGGCCAGCGCCACAATCAAGCCAAGCACGAGTAATCGTAGCCTCGTCAGCATTTGCTTTCCTCCCATGTTGAAAAACGACCTCCACGTCCGGCGATGATCCGGGCCATGCCCGATCATTTCCTCCTGCCAGCGCCGACCCGGATGCACAGAGCATCTTCTTTTGCGGCCGATGGCAAGCCTCCATCCGCCCAATGGATGGTGACGCGGTGCAACACGCCATCAGCGATCCCATCAGATCGCATCAGTTCGAGCAATTCCAGGAAAAGTATGAAACGGTTTTCCCGGGAAAAGCGCGCAGCGCTTTCCCTTGGGAATTGCGTCAAATCAAGAGATACAGATATTTCCGAGCAGGCAGGCGGTGCCGGAACTAAGGCGTGCATATTTTCCGGAATGCGCTCGGCCCGGCGGTTGCGCAGCAGCTTGACCAGGCGGTCGAGCGCGAGCGCCAGCATGCGATTCGGCCCCCTCAGACCGTGCCCCGATCTTGGAGCGAATTCCGAAAACAGTCACCGGGATTTCGCCAACAAACGGCTTTCGGATCCCGGACAGGAACGTTTGCTGGCAGTCCGTTCGTCCAGACGGTCGTGAAATTAAATCAGATCGGCTTTGGCGAGGTCGCGCATGAGATGGCTGGCGCCGTAGGTCCAGTGCGGGCAATCGGGCGACAGAAGCACGCGATTGACCAGCGCGCCGAATTTCTCCGACGAAATGGTGACGATGTCGCCGACCTTGTGGGTGAAGCCCTTGCCCTTTTCGCCGCGGTCCTTCGACGGCACGAACATGGTGCCGAGATAAAGCGCCAGCCCGTCGGGATATTGGTGGTGTGGCCCCATCGCGGCCGCGACCAGCTCTTCCGGCGAACGGCTGATCTCGGCCATCGAACTCGCGCCCTCCAGCGAGAACCCGTCCTCGCCCTCGACTTTCAGCCGCACAATGGCCTGCTTCACGTCGTCGATGGCGAAGGTGTCGTCGAACAGCCGGATGAACGGGCCGAGCGAAGCTGAGGCATTGTTGTCCTTGGCCTTGCCGAGCAGCAGCGCCGAGCGTCCCTCGACATCCCTGAGATTGACGTCGTTGCCGATGGTGGCGCCAACGATCCTGCCGGTGCTCGCCGCGATCATTGCGATCTCCGGCTCGGGGTTGTTCCAGGTCGACACCGGATGCAGGCCGACATCGGCGCCAAAGCCCACGGACGCCATCGGCTGGCACTTGGTGAAGATCTCGGCATCGGGCCCGATGCCGACTTCCAGATATTGCGACCAGGCGCCGCGCTGGATCAGCTTCGCCTTGATCTCCATCGCTTCGGGCGAACCGGGCTTCAGCTTTGACAGATCATGGCCGATCAGCCCGGCAATGTCGGCGCGGATGGCGTCGGCCTTTTCGGCCGAGCCGCGCGCCTGCTCCTCGATGACGCGCTCGAGCAGGCTGACCACGAAGGTGACGCCCGACGCCTTCACCGCCTGCAGGTCGACGGGCGCAAGGAGATATGGCTGCGCCGGATCGCGTGTGGCCTGAAAGCTGTTGGCGGCAATCGCCTCGAGAGCGCCGATCGGCTTGCCCTTGGCGGAGCGCACATATCCCGCCGGATCGGTCATCTCGCAGATATCGCGCACGGTTGGCGCGGCGCTTGAGGTGATGTCGAAGACAGTGCCGTCGCGCACCGTGACCACCAGCGGATGCGCGGCATCGCTCGCTTTGGCGCGGCCGATAAAGAGCCCGTCGGCGGGAAGCTGCGTTGGGTTCGTCATGGCTTACGGTCCTTTGAATGATCGCGAATGGGAGCTGGCCTGAAGGGCGCGGCACTTTCACTGGATTCACGCCAAAGGTCTATCCCGTGGCGCAGCCAATTGTCAGTGCTGACATGAAGCCATCTCTTTCAAAAAAATGAAACTAGCACTAGGATTTTCATTTTACGCCATACTCCAGGTGAAGCCTTGCCCACGCCGTTTTCCGTCCCGATCTGGCAAAAGCCGCAGACCGCATCCACCTTTCAGTCGCTCGTCCCGGATGGCATGCTGGTGGATGTCGTCATCGTCGGCGGCGGCTTCATGGGCCTGTCGACGGCCTTGCATGCCGCCCGGCTTGGTCTCGGCGTTCAGGTGCTGGATGCCGGCGAGATCGGCCAGGGCGCCTCGGGCCTCAATGGCGGCCAGGTCATTCCCGGACTGAAATATGATCCCGAATGGCTGCTGGAGCATTTCGGCCCCGAGCGTGGCCAGGCATTGGTCGATTTCGCCGCCTCGACGGCAGATACGGTGTTCAATGTCATCCGTGACGAAAAACTGGCGGTACCGTTCACGCGCAATGGCTGGATCCAGGCTGCGCACACCGAAACCGCTTTGACAGCGGCAGCGAACCGGGATCGCCAATGGCGGGCACGTGGCGCCGATGTCCGGCTTCTCAGCCAAAGCGAGATCGCTGCGATGACCGGCGCGCAAGGCTATCTCGGCGGCTGGCTCGACCGCCGCGCCGGCATCATCGATCCGCTCGCTTATACGCTGGAACTGGCGCGCATAGCTGCCGCGGCCGGCGCCAGCATTGCCGAACGGCAGAAGGTGGTGAAGCTGACCAGGGACGCCGGCGTTTGGCGTGTTTCGAGCGCAAACGGCGCCGAAGTGCGGGCCAAGGCGGTTGTCCTGGCGACCAATGCCTATTCCGATGGACTGCTGCCTGGTCTCGCCGAGACGATCGTGCCGTTGCATTCCTTCCAGATCGCGACCGCGCCACTGTCATCCAACCTTGCAGCGGCGATCTTGCCGGAAGGGCAAGCGGTGTCCGACTCCAGGCGCATCCTCGTCTACTATCGCAGGACAGCCAACGGCCGGCTGGTGCTTGGTGGGCGCGGCCGCATGGCGCTGCCCTCCAGCGAAGCGGACTGGGCGCATCTGCAGCGTGCACTTGTGAGGCTCTATCCGGCATTGGCCGATACCCCGATCGAGAGGCGCTGGTTCGGCCGCGTGGCGATGACGCCGGATCATCTGCCGCACATCCACGAACCTGAAAAAGGCTTGCTCGCCGTGGTCGGTTGCCAGGGCAGGGGCGTCGGCCTGATGAGCGCGCTGGGAAAACGCATGGCGGGCTACCTGGCGAACGGTGATGCGGCACAATTGCCGTTCCCGCTGTCGCCGATCCGGCCGATCCCGTTTCATGCCTTCCGGCAGGTCGGCGTGGCAGCGACCATTGCCTGGTACCGGATGCTGGACGCCTTCGAGCGCTGATTGTGCGCCGGCCGTTCAGGCTCCGCGGATTCAGCTTGACAGTTTCAGGAATATGAAAAAAGTTAAGTCGATTTCATATTTCCATTGAGCAGTCCGATGTCGAGCATCGTTGCGTCTGAAGCGCCAGCAGGGTCCGGGTCGTCCCGAGGCTTCCGCTTTGCCATGTTGCTGCCGGGCGGACTGGTCACCTTCTTCCTGATCCTGTTTGCCCTCGGCCTGGTGCTGTTCCTCGCCTTGCGCGGCAATGACGGTTCGCTGCTCGGCGTCGGGTTCACGGCGAGCAATTTCATCACCGTGATCTCCGATCCGCTGTACTGGACGGTGACGCTGCGCTCGCTGGTGATTGCCGGCCTGGTGACGCTGGCAACTGTCGTCACCGCCTATCCCGTCGCCTACTATCTCGCGTTCCATGCCGGCCGCAGGCGTGGACTGCTGCTGTTCCTGGTGACCCTGCCGTTCTGGACCAGCTATCTCCTCCGCGTCTTCGCCTGGAAGATCGTGCTGGCCTACAACGGCGTGTTGAACTCGGCGCTGATCGAAAGCGGCATCTGGTCGGAACCGACGCTGGCCTTCCTCAACACGCCCGCTGCGGTCGTCGTCACCTTGGCGCACGCCTACGCGCCCTTTGCCATCCTGCCGATCTATGTGGCACTCGACACCATTCCGAAATCGCTGCTCGAAGCCGCGTCCGATCTTGGCGCCAGACCCTTCACTACCTTCCGCCGCGTTGTCTTGCCCAATTCCATGCCGGGCGTGCTGGCGGCGGCTCTCGTCGTCTTCGTGCCGACGGTCGGCGACTATGTCACGCCGGCCATGGTCGGCGGCCCGGCCAGCACCATGATCGGCACGCTGATCCAGTCTCAGTTCGGCAAGGCCAATGACTGGCCGTTCGGCGCTGCACTCTCGGTCTGCGTGATGCTGGTCATCCTTTGCGTGGTGCTGGTCGCGCGCGGCGCCGACCGCAAATTCGGCAGCCGCACATGAGCGCGGCGCGCACGGAAGGCGGTCGCTGGCTTGGCGTCTATGTCATCGCCTATCTCGTCTTTCTCTACCTGCCGGTCCTTTTGATCCCGCTGTTTTCCTTCAACAACTCGATCCAGGCAGCGTTTCCGCTGCAGGGCTTCACGCTCGAATGGTATGCCACGCTC
Organism: Mesorhizobium sp. P2_D6; assembly: GCF_056404315.1. Taxonomy (NCBI): domain Bacteria; kingdom Pseudomonadati; phylum Pseudomonadota; class Alphaproteobacteria; order Hyphomicrobiales; family Phyllobacteriaceae; genus Mesorhizobium; species Mesorhizobium sp. P2_D6. The sequence continues at coordinate 37,284 of NZ_JBFUEG010000006.1, forward strand.
TATGGCAATCCGGCGCTGTCCGGCGCGCTTTTGAACAGCCTCGTCATCGGCGTCGTGGCCGCCGCCGGCGCCACGCTCTGCGGCATCACCGTCTCCTACATGGACCTCTATGGCCGCTCGCCGCTGGCTGCCACCATCAGCGCCATCTCTAGGCTGCCGATCCTGATCCCCGGCGTCATCGTCGGCATATCGCTGCTCATCCTCGTCAACCTCATCGGCCTCGGCCCGTCGCGCATCGCCATCGTTCTCGGCCATATACTGGTGGCGCTGCCGACGACGGTGGTGATCATGCGCAGCCGCTTTGCCGCCATCCCGAAAACCATTCGCGAGGCAGCGCTCGATCTCGGCGCGTCCGACTGGACCACGTTCCGGCGGGTGATGCTGCCGCTCTCCCTGCCAGCGATCATTTCGGCCTTCATGCTGGCGTTTCTGATTTCCTTCGACGAGTTCATCGTCGTCTTCTTCCTCGCCGGCACCGAGCCGACGCTGCCGCTCTACATCTGGAGCCAGTTGCGCTTCCCGCGTTCGCTGCCGACCGTCATGGCGCTGGGGACAGCGATCCTGGCGGCGTCCTTCATCATTGCCGGCACAGCCGAATTGCTGCGCCATCGCGGGCTCAGCGCGAAACCATCCTGATGACAACAAAACAAGAGAGGAGAACTGAAATGGCATTCGACCTGACATCTGGCCTGAAATCGATCACCGGAAAGGCAGCTCGTACCGGGCTTGCCGCCCTTGCAATCGTCCTGTCGTCGACCGTCGCCTTCGCCGCCGACAAGCTGCAATATTTCACCTGGTCGGGCTACGAACTGCCCGACTTCAACAAGAGCTTCCTCGCCGCGCATCCGGACGGCGTCGAAGCCTCGATCTTCGGCGACGACGACGATGCCTTCACCAAGGTCAAGGCCGGCTTCCGGCCGGACATCGCGCATCCCTGCTACGACAAGGTGGCGCGCTGGAACAAGGAAGGTCTGCTGCAGCCGATCGACACCAAGCGCATCAAGAACTGGGATTCGATTTTCCCGGTGTTCAAGAACCTGCCCGACATCCAGGCCGGCGACGGCAAGGTCTGGATGGTGCCGTGGGACTGGGGCAACACCTCGATCCTTTACCGCACCGATCTGGTCAAGAACCCGGAAGCAAGCTGGAACCTTCTGTGGGACAAGCAGTATGCCGGCCGCATGGCGACCATCGATGCCGTACATGACACGCCGATCGTTGCCGCGCTGCTCGCCGGCGTCAATCCGTTCGACATGACGCCTGAGCAAATGGACAAGGTGGCGGAAAAACTGCGAGAGCAGCGCCCGCTGCTGTCCAGCTACACCACCGACATGACCTCGGTCGAACAGGCGCTTGCCAGCGGCCAGCTGGTCGCCGCCATGACCTGGAACGCGTCGGCCACTTCGCTGAAGAAGCAAGGTGTGCCGGTCGAGTTCATGAAGCCTAGGGAAGGCATGCTGACCTGGGCCTGCGGCTTCGTCATGCTGAAGGACGCCAAGAATGTCGACCTCGCCTACGACTTCATCAACAGCCGGCTCGACGCCGACTCGGGTAAGTACCTGATCCAGTCCTACGGCTATGGCAGCTCGCTGAGCACCGCCTTCGCCGGCGTGGCGAAGGACGAACTGGACAAGCTGCAATTGCCGGCGGATCCGGAAGTGATGCTGAAGTCGACCATCTTCACCGGCCCGATGAAGCAGAATGACGACGTGGCGAAGATGTTCGAGAAGGTGAAGGCGGGCGGTTGAGCATTCAATTGTCGACGTTTGGGCTGCCCCTCACCTGCCTGACAGCATCCTCTCCCCGTATAGTGACGGGGAGAGGGGCGCTGTCATCGATCGGTTCGCCAATCTCCAGCGTTGCAGGAAGCGGCACCTGGACTGAAGCCGCCCGTTTCTCCCCGTCACTATACGGGGAGAAATGTCCGGCAGGACAATGAGGGGCGGCGCCGACGGCCGGTAAATTGCGATTAATTTCTTGAAGCCGGCCCATCTCGCCGCGCCCGTAAGACTGCAACAAGGACCCACGCATGGACATGCTTGACGAGACAACCGAGAAGCCCAAAGATGCCGACATCCGCGTCGGCCGCCGTGTGCGGGCGCTGCGGCTGGAGCGCAATCTGTCGCTAGCCGAGCTTGCGGCCAAGGCCGGCGTGTCGATCGGGGCGCTGAGCCAGATCGAGCGCGGCCTGTCCTCTTTGCGCGTCAAGGTGATATGGCCGCTCGCTGCCGCACTCGACATCGAGCCCTCGGCGCTGATCACGGACGGCAAGGATGCCGGCAACGATCTCTATTGCGTGCGTGCCGACAAAAGGCGGCAGCTCCCGGTCAAGTCGGAAGGCATTGCCAAGGCGCTGCTGTCGCCGCCGGGCGCGACGCTGACCGGGCTCCTGGTGACAGTAGAGGCCGATGGTGGCACAGCGGAAGCCTATGCGCATATCGGCCACGAGTTCGGCTACGTCCTGTCGGGCGAGGCCGAGCTGGTGGTGGATTCGACAAAATATGTGCTGAAGAGCGGCGACTCCTTTGCCTTCAAGAGCACGCTTCTGCACGCCTTCCGCAATCCCGGCACCGAGCGCTGCCAGATCCTCTGGGTTAACACCACCAAGCCGTCCGAGGTTCGCGATGGCGCTTGATGCTCTGGTACGTTTGGACAAGGTCTCGAAGGTGTTTCCCGGCGGCATTGTCGGGCTCGATGCCGTCGATCTCGACATCATCAGCGGCGAGTTCATCACGCTGCTCGGACCGTCGGGCTGTGGCAAGACCACCAGCCTGCGTGTCATCGCCGGCTTCGAGAGTCCGTCCAGCGGCAAGGTTCTGCTCGACGGCCGCGACATCACCGCGCTCCGGCCCTTCGACCGTCCGGTCAACACCGTGTTCCAGGACTATGCGCTGTTCCCGCATATGAACGTCGCCGAAAATGTCGGCTTCGGCCTGTCATTGCGCAAACTGTCCGGCAGCGAACAGGCCAAGCGCGTCCGTGAAGCGCTCGACATGGTCGGCCTCGCCGACAAGCTCGGCGCCCGCGTCTCCGAACTGTCGGGCGGCCAGCGCCAGCGGGTCGCGCTCGCCCGCGCCATTGTCTGCGAGCCGCGCGTGCTGTTGCTCGACGAGCCGCTGTCGGCGCTCGACGCGCATCTGCGCGAACAGATGCAGGTCGAGCTGAAACGGCTGCAGTCGCGCCTCGGCACCACCTTCGTCATGGTCACCCACGACCAGACCGAAGCGCTGTCGATCTCCGACCGCATCGTCGTCATGAACAAGGGCCGCATCGAGCAGATCGCGCCGCCGGCCACGCTCTACGACCGGCCGGCGACGAAATTTGTGGCGAGCTTCATCGGCACGATGAACCTGTTGCAGTCGCGCTTCCTCGGCCGCGATGGCGACCGCCTGCGCTTCGCCGCCGGCGGGCTCTCCCTGGAAGCAACATCCGAGACCGGCGATACACCCGCCGAGGGCGCCGAACGCACCATCGGCGTCCGTCCCGAGGATCTGCTGGCCACCACCGATGCCGCTGCCGGCACGGCGCCGGCGCGCGTCAACAGCATCGTCTTCCACGGCCGCACGCTGCGCCTGCATGCCGAACTCGGCCAGGGATTGCCGGTGGTGATCGACGCCCCGCGCCAGGCCGAAGGTTTTCAATTCAGCGTCGGCGATGTGGCGCATATCAGTCTGCGCCGTGGCGCCAACTGCCCTATGCTGCCAAGCTGATCCGCCCCAAGATTCAGCGGCTGATCGGGGCCGGCATCAAGGAAGGCGCGACGCTCGTCACCGGTGACCCCGGCCGGCCGGAGCATCTCAACCGCGGCTATTATGTGCGCCCGACTGTCTTCGGTCACGTCACCCCCGGGCATGACCATCGAGAAGGAAGAGATCTTTGGGCCGGTGCTGTCGGTCATCTCCTACAAGGGTGACGAAGACGCGGTGAAGATCGCCAACGACACCGTTCTATGGTCTCGCCGCCTATGTGCAGTCCGGCGACATCGAGCAGGTCCGCAAGGTGGCCAGACAGCTGCGGCCGCGAATACGCCGACTGGGCGATCCACGACTTCCTCGAGGTCAAGGGCATCATCGGCTACGGGGCGTAGCAGGCCTTAGGTCAAGTTCACCACGGCGGTTGGTCTGCCTTTGCGTCCAACCGCCGGCGGTGAAAAAGGAAGATGGAATTAGGTATGAATTGACTCGACAAGGAACATATTCCTACCTTGTCTTATGCCCGAACTGAGCACCCGACCGCGCCGAAATGTGCAAACCCTGTGCCTGGCGCACGAGGTCGGGCAGCTAATTAGTATCCGATGCCGGCACTGCAACATTACTCGACACTATCTCCCTGGCGACCTCGCAAAGCTGGTCGGTGATATACCTTTTTGGGACGTGGAACGGCACATGCGGTGTGAGCGCTGCAAAGGTCGCGAGCTTGACGCCAGCATCATCCTGCCTAGCGCAGCCGAGCGTTTGAAAATTCGTGTTAGGCGTCTTGTCGAAATCCGCATGGTTCGCCGGGTGATCTGGCGAGACGAGGACTGAGCAAAGGGTTGTCAACCGATCCTGCAGTCGACAGTAGTTCGGTTTGAAATTTTGGTCCGCTTTCACGGTGCCTTTCGCGTCACCACGGCAGCGACTATATCTATCCGATGGCCTATGATCGATATACCGTCACTTATCATCTGACGCCGAATGGATGGGTGACATCTGACGACGCACCTGCCGATCGAGTCCTGACGCGTGTTCTCCGCGTAGAGCAAGCATCGGGATGGTCCGATCGTGAACACCGAACTTGGTCCACAGAATGGGAAGCGCCTGATGAGCTAAAGGCTGACCGCGAGCGCCTAGAAAAGCAGTTTGGAGCCAAACCATGACTACGCCCTCGCGCACGCGCGATCTCAATTAACTCGACAAATTGATCGCAGATATTGCTACTTGCGCTGCAAGTGATAACGTTCTCTCGAAAAGTCCAATGACCTCGTTGACAAAGTCTGGAGGACTTAAGGGGGGCAACGCAGAGGCCGACTGTTTGTCGCTTGAGCGCCGCCAAGAAATTACGAAGCAGGCGGCGTCCATTAAATGGCGAAAAATCCGGCGGTAATAGTCTACCCACAAGCGGTGCCAGTCAAAGCTATGGCCTGTGGCGTGGCTGACCTCAAAAGCCAAGACGCAAACGAAATTTGCTTTTGCGGTGATGACGGCGGGTTCGTCATCAAAAAGAACGATAAGTACCCAGCTCTGCCTCACATTGAATGGTTTTGCTCGTCGCTTGCGCGATCGGTAGGTGTCCCCCAAGTTGACTTCAGCGTGGTCGAGCACACGGACGGCAATTTTTGGTTTGGCTCTAGCTGGAAGACCGGCCAAGTCAAGGATTGGTGGACCCTTGCGGCAAACGGAACCATAGATTTTACGCATTTATCGGAAGACATATCGCGCATTTATGCACTTGACTTATTTATCAATAACGACGACCGCCATCTGAATAACTACTTCGTTGTAAATGAAAACGGCAGGTCTAAGATATACTCTTTTGATTACTCTCGATCGTGGCTCAACAAACCATTCCCGTTAGTTGGGCTGGTGACCGACCCTGCGACCAACACAGTTAAGGTTAGAGAATATCTAAAAGCGAATTTTGGAAATTACATAAATGTTGGCGCAATGACCGAAGTATTGGATAATATAGCATCAATACAGCAACCAAGAGTTTCTGATATAATCGCTGCTCATCCAAACAATTGGTTGACACGGGCGGACACAGATGCTATATTGAACTGGTGGAATTCAGGCGCAGTTCTAACTCGCGTGAACGAAATAAAGGCCGGTATTCAGAATGGCGCACTCTTATAAATTTTCCCTTATTCGCGCTTGCCCAAGCAGTGTGCGTGGTGAGCAGGTGAATGTCGGGATAGTGGTCGCCGGGCCGAACGGTTTGGACGTGCGCCTGCCAGAGATGCGCAAGCTGCAGCATCTTACTGGTCATAAATGGGACGACGTTGCGAGTGCCTACGCGAACGTGTTGGCAAAGCAAGAAAGCCGGGGCGTGCCGCTGGAAACGGCATTGGGGTCGCTGGCCTCTTACAGCGAGGTCTTTCAGATTGGACGGCCGGGGGAGCTGATTGCCAATACGACTGATGAATACGAGGCAGCCATAAAAAAGCTGTTGAACTTCTTTGTAGACAAGCCATCGCTCTCTCGTCGGGAAAAACAGCAGAAGATTAATTCCGAGATATCTTTAATGCTCAGGAGGGGTGGCCTTCTAGGTGATAAGAATAGTCGTATCGAAGACGGAAAGGTTATCCCGAGGTTCGTCATCTCCGAAGAAAAAGAGATAGTTGCCGACTTTGCGTACAAACCGAACGGCCTCAAGGTGGTGTCCACTCTGGACCTCCGAGGTCTTAAGAATGCTGCCCACGGGAAGGCGTGTGAGAAGGGTGCGACCCTATATTTCGCGAGAGAGCAGTTCGGGAAAAACGTAAAGCCCTTGGGGGTCTATGCGGCCGATCCTGCGGAGGCAGTATTGCATAGCAGCGAAATCGAGATATTGAGCAGCTTTGCTGAAGGGAACGCGTATAACTGGCTGGTCCCGAAAGATCGGCAGAAATTTCAGCACGACCTATATTGAACCTTGGTTTCATGTTTGGCCGATGGATGTCCCTGATTGCGGACATGACAAGCTCGCCTCAACTCGTCACATAGCCGCGCTATATCAATCGTCCTGACACCAGTTGTCAGCTACCGAGCGTCCTAACGGTGGCAGGCCGGCGTGCGGCCCCCTACTTGGGATGCGTCTGAACAGGAGGAACATCATGACCACTGCGGAACTTGCCAAGGATTTCACCGAACTCCTCAAGCAGGGCGACAGCCACAACGCTGCCGCGAAATACAATGCCGACGACATCGTCAGCTATGAGGCGATGGAAGGGCCGATGGCTGTCTGCAACGGCAAGGAAGCCGTTAAGCAGAAGGGCGAATGGTGGGAAGCGAACCATGAGGTCCATGGCGGCTCGATCGATGGCCCCTATGTCAATGGCGATCAGTTCGCGCTGCGCTTCAAGTTTGACATAACGCCCAAGGCTACCGGCGAGCGGGCCACGATGGATGAAGTTGGCCTGTACACGGTCAAGAACGGCAAGATCACCGAAGAGCGCTTCTACTACTGAGGGCCGGAATGCCGCCGGCTCCCGGTTCGCTTGCGTGATTTAAGAATGGCGGCCGGGACACTGCCTGGCCGCCAGGCAAATGCGCTGGTAGCGGTCGGGATGCTGGCAAAGCGGGAAGGGCGGTTTTAGGCTGTTGGCGGATTCGACTGTCAGCCCAAGGGGAGCGCGTTTTGACCATCACCATGTACGGCATCACCACCTGCGACACGATCAGGAAGGCGCGCACCTGGCTGGAGGGCCACGACGTGCCCTACCGTTTTCACGACTACCGGGCCGAGGGGATCGACGCGGGCAAGCTGGACGGCTGGATCGGCAAGGTCGGCTGGGAAAAGCTGCTCAACAAGGGCAGCACGACGTTTCGCGAGCTCCCGGACAAGGACAAGGCCGGCCTCGACGAGAAGAAGGCCAAGAAGCTGATGCTGGCCAAGCCGACCATGATCAAGCGTCCGGTGCTGGAATTGGGAGATCGGATTTTGGTTGGGTTCAAGGCCGATGTTTATGAGGCGGAAGTGGGGAAGTAGATCTTCACCGCCGCGATCCTTCGCGCCCCCCTCTGTCCTGCCGGACATCTCCCCCACGAGGGGGGAGATTGGCGGTATTGGCGCCTCGCTTATCCTGCAACGCTGGTGATTGGCGAAAGCTCGCGTGACGTCTGATCTCCCCCCATGTGGGGGAGATGTCCGGCAGGACAGAGGGGGGCGCTGTCCCGCCGGCTTCTGAATTCCGATCGGCTCAGCCTGTCCCGTGCAAATACCCCGCCAGCGCCACCGCATTGTTGTGCGCTTCATCATGCGCGCCGTAGAGCAGCGTCGCAGGCCACGGAGTTGCGCCGTCGCCTCACCGTTCCCGTCCAGCTCGACCGCATACCGCTTCCGAAACTCCGCCCACCGAGCCGGCTCATGCCCGAACCATTTGCGCAATTCGTCGCTCGGCGCGATGTCCTTCAGCCACAGCGTCAGCGCGGCATCCGCCTTGCTGATACCACGTGGCCAGATGCGGTCGACCAGCACACGCTGCCCGTCGTCGGGCGCGGGTGGCTCGTAGATGCGCTTGACCGTCAGGGCGAAGCCCATCCGACCCTCCGCAAGCTCAGGCCCATTCGCCCTTGCGCATCACCGGCACATTGCGGCCATCCTTGTGGACGCCGTCGATGTCGATCTTGTCCGAGCCGATCATCCAGTCGATGTGGATGAAGCTCTTGTTGCCGCCGCGCTGGGCGATCTCGTCCTGGCTGAGCGAGGCGCCGTTGACGAAGCATTTCGAGTAGCACTGCCCGAGCGCGATGTGGCAGGCGGCGTTCTCGTCGAACAGCGTGTTGAAGAACAACAGCCCGCTGGCCGAGATCGGCGAGGAATGCGGCACCAGCGCCACTTCGCCGAGCCGGCGCGAACCCTCGTCGGTGTCGAGCACCTTCTTCAACACGTCCTCGCCCTTCGACGCCTTGGCCTCGACGATCCTGCCGTCCTCGAAGCGTACCGAAATCTCGTCGATCAGCGTGCCCTGGTAGGACAGCGGCTTGGTCGAGGAGACATGTCCGGAGACGCGCCGTGCATGCGGCGTGGTGAAGACTTCCTCGGTCGGGATGTTGGGATTGCAGGTGATGCCGTTCTTGGCCGTCGAGGCGCCGCCCATCCATTCATGGCCGTCCGCCAGCCCGACGGTGAGGTCGGTGCCCGGCCCGGTGAAATGCAGCGCATGGAAATTGTGGCCGTTCAGCCATTCGGTGCGGCCGCGCAGCGCTGCATTGTGCGCCGTCCAGTTTGCGATCGGATCTTCTACGTCGACCCGCGATGCCGAAAAGATGGCATCGGCGAGCTTGACCACGGCGACATCGTCGGCATCGCCGGGGAAGACCTGCTTGGCCCAGGCGAGATCGGGGTAGGCGACGATGTTCCAGTTGATGTCGAAGCCGGTGATCTTCTCCAGCGCCGGCTGGTAGGCCATCGAGTTCGCCTTGTTGGCGCGCGCCACTTTGGCTGGGTCCTGCGCCGACAGAAGCGACGGGTCTTCGCCGCGCACGGCTAGCCGAGCCGCATTGTTGGAAAAGGCTTTCGCCATGCCCTCATACATCCAGCCGGCGGCGCGGTCGAAGCCGGCATCCGCCCCGTAGCGGAAGCGCGCAAGCGTGATCTCGTCGTCGTTGAAGATCGGCGTCACCAGACCGGCGCCGGCCTTGTAGGCGTGCTCGACGATGCGCCGGGTCAGCGGCAGGGCCGCAATCGACGAGGTCAGCACCAGGTCCTGCCCCGGCTGCAACTGCAGCCCGACCTTGATGGCGACTTCGGCCAGCCTGTCGAGCTTCACCGGGTCGATCGTTGCGGAAACGCCGCGCGAATGTGTGGTCATGATCCTGCCTGCCGTGCTGTTTGATCTGACTTTACATAGACCGGGGCCGGCATCCTTTCCACCGCCATTGCGCTGGGCCAGAGTCTAGGCAGCACTCTCCAGCGCACTGAACTGCGCCATGGTCTGCGCGATCTCGTCGCGGATCCAGACCTTGAAATCCCGCACCTTGCGGCTTTCGGCCTTGCTGGTCGAGGTCACCATCCAGTAGCCGAGCCCGCTGTCCACGCGAACGCCGAAAGGCGCGACCAGCCGGCCATCGGCCAATGCGTCAGCGGCCAGCAACTGCCACGCAAGCATCACGCCATGCCCGGCGATCGCCGATTCCAGGCACAGCATCGGGTCGGTAAAACGCGCGCCCTTGCGGAAGGTGACCGGTTCGGCGCCGGCAGCTTCAAACCAGCTCTCCCAGTTGATCATCGTCCGCTCGTCGGTGATGGCGCAGGTCTTCGCCAGATCCTCGATCGCGTGGAGCCTGCTGGCGATCGACGGCGCGCACACCGGGAACACTTCCTGCGCCAGCAGAAGTTCGGCCCTTCCGGCCGGCCAGGTGCCATCACCCATCCGGATGGCGATGTCGACGTCGGAATGGTCAAGATCAGCCAGCTGAGCCGAGGCGTCGATGCGCAGCAGCACGTTGGGATGCCGATCGAAATGCCGCGACAGCCTGGGCAGCAGCCATTTCGAGGCGAAGGCCGGCGCTACCGAAACCACCAGCGTGCACTGGTTTGCCTCGTCGGCAAGCGCCACCGCCTGCGCAAGTTCGCGAAAACCGGCGCCCAGCCTGGCGGAAAACACCCTGCCGAATTCGGTCAGCACCAGACCGCTTGCGGTTCGTTCGAACAGCGCCTGTCCGAGCTGCTTTTCGGTGCGGTTGATCTGCTGGCTGACGGCGCTGACAGAGACGTTGAGTTCGCCGGCAGCCGCCGCGAGCGAGCCGAGGCGGGCAACGGTTTCGACGGCGCGCAAGCCGTTGAGATGGACGCGGTTCAGCATAGCCATTTCAGTTTTTCTAAACCGCTACGGCTGAAATCTCAATTGAAAGACAGCCCGACAAGGCAGATTTTAGCGGGACAGTCAGACCGAGGAGGCGAGGATGGTGACGATCGTATCATTGCTCAAGATCTTTGCGGCCGTGGGCGCGCGGCGAGCCCCGCGCCAAAATGGCGATGCCGTCAATTGGGCGACCGATCCGCTGTCTCATCCGGTGCTCGACACCATGTCGGCGCGCGAACTCGGCGACATTCCGTTCCGCTTAACGGCACGCCGCACCGCTTATGAGACGGCGCAAGCAGGCTGCAGCTGAAAATCGCGGACGCGGTAGAGAAAGAGACGATACCGTTGACATCGGCGCCGCCCCTCATTGCCCTGCCGGGCATTTCTCCCCGTATAGTGACGGGGAGAAAAAGCGTGCGCTGAAGGTTTCGCCAACCACCAGCGCTGCCGGAAAGGGCGCCGAGGCGCACGATTAGCCACCTTCTCCCCGTTCTACGGGGAGAAGGTGCCGGCAGGCGGATGAGGGGCGGCGCTGACGCAGAAGTTTTCGCGCCAATCTGTGCAACCGGGCGTTTCACCAAAGCTCTGCCCTGGCCCAATTCAAGCGCATTGTCTCCCCACCGGGCACCCTTATTGTGCACCGCAATGAATGCCGCGCCGTCACCCCTTCGCCTTGCTCTCGCCGGCATGATTGCCATGGCCGTCGCCATGGGCGTCGGCCGCTTCGTCTACACGTCGATCCTGCCCGGCATGATGGAGGAACTCCATCTGTCGCCGGCCGATGCCGGCTGGATCGCGTCGGCCAACTATCTCGGCTACCTCATCGGCGCGCTTGCGGCAGCCGGTGGCTGGGCGCATGGGCGCGAGCGCCTGCTGATGTTTGGCGGCCTTGCCGCAAGTGCTGCGCTCGCCGCCCTGATGGGGCTGACCGAGACGATGACCGCCTTCATCGTCATCCGTTTCCTCGCCGGTCTCGCCAGCGCCTTCGTCATGGTGTTCATGGCCAGCATCGTCTTCGGTCATCTGGCTGCCGCCAATAGAAGCGATCTGCAGGCGCTGCATTTCGGCGGCGTCGGCCTCGGCATCGCGGCGTCCTCGGCGCTGATGGCGATCCTGGTCACCGAACATGCCGGCTGGCCGGCGGGCTGGCTGTGGTCGGGCGCGATTTCGGCTGGCGGCTTGGCGCTCGTCGCCTGGCTCGCTGGCGGCACCGCGCCCGTCAATGGCGTGGCCGGCCGCGAACCGGCGCTGCCCAAGGACCGGTCGCTGGTGAAGGTCATCATCGCCTATGGCCTGTTCGGCTTCGGCTATGTGGTTACGGCAACCTTCCTCGTCGCCATCGTCCGCCAGGGTGGCGGCGGCCGCGTCTTCGAGGCTACGGTCTGGATGGTCACCGGCCTTGCCGGCTTTCCCTCGGTCTGGCTCTGGCAGAAGATACCGGCACGGATCGGGCTCTACGCAGCCTATGCCGTGGGCTGCCTGGTCGAAGTGGTCGGCGTCACCGCCAGCGTCGCCATGGGCGGCACCGTCGGGCCGCTGCTGGCAGGCGTCCTGCTCGGCGGCACCTTCATCGCCATCACCGCGCTCGGCCTGCAGACGGCAAGGCTGCTCGTGCCACAGGCGCCGCGCCGCATCTTCGCGCTGATGACTGCGTCCTTCGGCATCGGCCAGATCGTCGGCCCGATCGTCGCTGGCCTGCTGGCGCAGGCCTCGGGCAACTTCTTCCTCGCCTCGATCGTAGCTGCTGCCGTATTGCTGGTATCTGCTGGGATAACCTGGTCGGCTGCGCCAAAATCGCCATGATTGTAGTCTTGCTCGATGCCGGGCATCGGGCACGGGCATTTGCTTTCCACCTAATGTGTGACTTTATGCCCGCTGAACCCCGCTGATTTGCGCATCGACCGAGGATTTCACCACAGTGTTCGTATCCTTCTTCCCGCAGCCGAAGTTGTTCTTCTCTTCGGTCGCCATCTGGAGCCTTGCGGCAATTCTGTTCTGGTTCTTTGGAGGTGAGCAGTTGGGCGCGGTCTTCGGCCTGCCGCCGGCAGCCGCCGACGCGCCGCCCATCATCGGCATCGCCATCCTCGTGTCGAAGCCATTCCTTTGGTTCTATCTCTATTTCGCGTTCTGCGTGCTCGTGTTCTACGCGTTCTGGAGCTGGTATTCGCCGCATCCATGGCAGCGCTGGTCGATCCTGATGACGTCGGTCATCCTGTTCTTCATCTATTTCAATGTGCAGGTCAGCGTCGCCGTCAACGCCTGGTACGGCCCCTTCTTTGATTATGTGCAAGGGTTGATGTCGGGGACGGGAAAGTCGACCAATGGCGAATTCTACATAGGATTGGCCGACTTTTCATGGCTCGCGCTGGTTGGCATGAATGTGCAGGTGGTCAACGCCTTCATCGTCAGCCACTGGATCTTCCGCTGGCGCACGGCGATGAACAGTTATTTCGTCGAGAACTGGGGCAGACTTCGCCATATCGAAGGCGCCTCGCAGCGTATCCAGGAAGACACGATGCGCTTCTCGCAGATCATGGAGGATCTCGGCGCTACCTTCGTCCAGTCGATCATGACCTTGATTGCATTCCTGCCGGTGATGATCCAATTGCAGTCCCACATCAGTGAGTTGCCGATTGTCGGTGCGATCCCTCAGCCATTGGTGGTCGCAGCACTGGCCTGGTGTCTGTTCGGAACGATCTCGGTCATGGTCGCCGGTCTGAAGCTTCCGGGACTACAATTCCGTAACCAGCGCGTTGAAGCTGCTTACCGCAAGGAACTGGTCTATGGCGAGGACCATGCGGACAGAGCCCAGCCAGCCACCACTGCCGAGCTGTTCGCGAATGTTCGTCACAACTATTTCAGGCTTTATTTCCACTACATCTATTTCAACGTTGTCCGTTACACCTACCTGCAGGCCGACAACATTTTCTCACTGCTGATCCTGGGGCCGTCACTGGTTGCGCACAAGATCACCTTTGGCGCGCTGAACCAGATCTCGAACGCCTTCGGCAAGGTTACCGGGTCTCTGCAGTTTCTGCTCACCTCCTGGTCGACGATCGTTGAACTTCAGTCGGTTCACAAACGCTTGCGCGCGTTCGAAGCGACACTGCAAGGGGAGCCGTTGCCGCCCATCGATCAGCGTTACCTGGAGCGGCAGAGCGCCGAAGATCCGGCCTAAAGACCGAGGTTTGGAGATCGAACCGGTGGGCGGCTCAGCCGCCCACCGACGCTTGTCTTTCGACGCCACCCTGCCTCTGCACATAATCGCGAAAACTGATGCACTCGACATCGGCTTTGACGCAGGTCTCGCCGGCAAAGCGTTCCAGCGCGTTCCAGTAGGCGCCGTCATTCATCAGCGTGAAGTGGAAGCTGAGCACCAGCGGAATGCGCCTGCCCTGGTATTGCTTGTCGAACGCAGCGCGGAAGGCCTGGTAGGTCCGCTCGCTGAACTCGACCGCCTGGCTCGGTCGCTCGAAGCCGCCGGAATGCCGGACATAGAGATTGTAGTCCATGGCGATCACCGGCCTGCCGCTCGGGCCTTCCGGAATCTGCGGCAATGAAAAGCGGGTCAGGCCGCCACCGGTCGGTGGCTCGACCGGACCTTTCGAAACGCCACTGGCGTCATAGTGGTAGCCGGCTTCAGGCAGGGCCTGATAGAGCCCTTTGCTGGTCGAGAGGTACGGCGCGCGAAAGCCGACCACGGCATGGGCAACATCGTGCCAGCCCTTGGGTTCGGACGTGATGCCGTTGATCGAATAGGCGTTCTCCAGAATGCGCTCGAACGACGCGAATTCCTTCAGCCAGTCGGCCTTGCTCCAGTCCTTGCCGTCGAAATGGCCGCAGCCATGGCTGGCGATGTCATGACCCTCCGCGGCCGCGAGGCCAATCTGGTCGAGGCGGTCCGCGACCTCCTGCTTCGAGACGGCAAAGCCGATGTTGGATTTGCCCGCGGACTTTCCGGGCGGCGTGTATTCGGCGCGCGTCTGCTGCGACAAGAGAAAGACGCAGGACAGAAAGTAGGTGAAATGCGCGCCGGTGCGTTTCGCCAGCGCCCGGCTGCGCTGCCATTGCGAAATCTCGCGGGCGCTGTCGAACGAGATGATGACCACTTGCTTCGGCTTGGCCGGGACGGGCGCGGCCGGCGGGTCGGCGAAAACTGCGCCCGCCGTGGCAAGCATGGCTGTGGAAAACGCAACAACGCGGGACAGAAGAGGCATCGGCAATCTGGGCTTGATCCGGAGGCAGTCAAAGCCGGCTATCGGCAAAATGTGGCGTGGGTACGGTCGGTGCCCGGAGCATGATCCCGAAAAGTGGAGACCGGTTTTCGGAAAAGATCATGCTCAAAAAGGAAGTGGAGCCCCATCCCGACCCCGTCGGGATGGAACAGGCTCCAGCCGCCTGCCAGGCGATTAGCCGATTTTCCTGCCCAACCCCTTCCATGCCGACAAAATTTCGCTAAAACGCGGGCTCAAGAAGCGCCCCTTCCGGGGCAGCAATGGTTTTGATTGATGTCCGACGACAGTTTTATCCGCGAAGTCAACGACGAGATCCGTCGCGAGCAGGCGCAGGCGCTGTGGGACCGTTTCGGTCCGGCGATCCTCGGCCTTGCCATCCTGGTGGTGCTCGGCACGGCTGCCTTCGTCGGCTACCGCTATTGGGACGAGAGCCGCGCCAACCGCTCCGGCGATGCCTTTTCGCAGGCGCTGAAGCTTGCCAATGACGGCAAGAGCGACGATGCGCTGGCAGCCCTTCAGCAGCTGGAAAAGGATGGCTACGGCGCCTATCCGCTGCTCGCCCGCATGCGCGCGGCAACCGTCAAGGCCGACAAGGGCGACTTTGCCGCCGCCGTTGCGGATTTCGATGGCGTCGCCGCCGACACCGCCATTCCCCAGGGCATTCGCGACATGGCGCGCCTGCGGGCAGCCCTGCTGCTGGTCGATCACGGATCCTTCGCCGACGTCTCCAGCCGCGTCGAGGCGCTGACCGCCGACAACAACACGCTGCGCCACACGGCGCGCGAAGCGCTCGGCCTTGCCGCCTGGAAGGAAGGCAAGACCCAGGATGCGCTGAAACTGTTCGACCAGATCGCCGCCGATGACGGCGCCCCGCGCAATGCGCGCCAGCGGGCGACGCTGATGTCGGAACTGATCCGCGGCTCGGGCGCGTCATGATACGCGTCGCCCAAAATGCGCTGCGGTTTTGGGCGATGGATGACGGATTGTAGGGCCGGATGAGCTTCAAAGTCGCCATTATCGGCCGTCCCAATGTCGGCAAATCGACGCTTTTCAACCGGCTGGTGGGAAGGAAGCTGGCGCTTGTCGACGATACGCCGGGCGTCACCCGCGACCGTCGCGTCCACGCGGCCAAACTCTATGACCTGCATTTCGACGTCATCGACACCGCCGGTTTCGAGGACGCGGCCGCCTCGACACTGCCCGGTCGCATGCGGGCGCAGACCGAGGTCGCCATCCGCGAAGCCGACCTGATTTTCTTCACCATCGACGCCAAGTCCGGCCTGTTGCCCGACGACCGCACCTTTGCCGAGATCGTGCGCAGGTCCGGCAAGCCGGTCGTGCTGGTCGCCAACAAGGCCGAGGCCAAGGGCGCCCAGGGTGGCATGCTGGAGGCTTGGGAACTTGGCCTCGGCGAGCCGATCCCGGTCTCGGCCGAGCATGGCCAGGGCATGCCCGACCTCCGCGACGCTGTCATCGATGCCCTTGGCGAGAAGCGCGCTTTCGACGAGGAAGAGAACGACGCCGAGGAAGAGGTCGCCGCCAGCGAGGTGCTGATCGGCGAGGACATCACCGATCCGGACGCCGAACCCGCCTATGACGACACCAAGCCGATGCGCATCGCCGTCGTCGGCCGCCCCAATGCCGGCAAGTCGACGCTGATCAACGCGCTGATCGGCGAGGAGCGGCTGCTGACCGGCCCGGAAGCCGGCATCACCCGCGATTCCATCTCCGTCGACTGGGACTGGCATGGCCGCCGGCTAAAGCTGTTCGACACTGCCGGCATGCGCCGCAAGGCCAGGATCCACGAAAAGCTGGAAGTGATGTCGGTGCAGGACGGCCTGCGCGCCATCCGCTTCGCCGAGATCGTCATCATCGTGCTCGACGCCACCATCCCCTTCGAGAAGCAGGACCTGCAGATCGCCGACCTGATCATCCGCGAGGGCAGGGCGCCGGTCATCGCCTTCAACAAATGGGACCTGATCGACAATCCGCAGGAGTTGCTGGCCGAACTGCGCGAGAAAACCGGGCGGCTCTTGCCGCAGGTGCGCGGCATCCAGGCGGTGACGGTTTCGGCCGAGACCGGCCGCGGCCTCGACAAGCTGATGGATGCCGTCATCAAGACGCACAAGGTGTGGAACAGCCGCGTTTCCACCGGCAAGCTCAACCGCTGGCTGGAAAGCATACTGGCGCATCATCCGCCGCCCGCCGTTGCGGGCCGCCGGCTCAAGGTCAAATATGTCACGCAAGCCAAGACGCGGCCGCCGGGTTTTGTCGTCCAGTGCTCGCGGCCCGACGCGATGCCGCAATCCTACGTCCGCTATCTCTCCAACAGCCTGCGCGAGGCCTTCGACATGCCGGGCGTGCCGATCCGTATAGCGCTGCGGACTTCGGACAATCCGTTCGCGGGGAGAGCGAACAAGCGCAAGTGAGGCAGCCGGCCTTTGGGCACGCCTTCGCTTCTGGGAATCCTCTGCAATGTTTGCGGGACAGCACCCCCCTCTGGCCTGCCGGCCATCTCCCCCGCAAGGAGGGAGATCAGCAGTTCGTTCTAACGGCGCCTTTCTTGCGGGATTGAAGATTCGCGAGAGCACTCGCGCCATGCAATCTCCCCCCTTTCGGGGGAGATGTCCGGCAGGACAGAGGGGGGTGTGCGGGAACTCGACGCCGGATGATCATCGCGTCTAAGCAACCGCCCTCAGCCTCTCATCCATCCTCGCACCCTCCGGCAGCGCCTCTATCGCCGCCTGCAACAATATGTCGGCCAGCCGCGCCGCAACCGGATCCAGTTCGGCGTCCTTCTGGTGCAGCACCAGCGCCATGGTCGGCAGTGCGGGCAAACCGAGCAGCTGCGGTGCCATCGCCCTGACATTGGCCGGCAGGCCGATATCGGTGCGGATCGTCAGGCCGAGCCCGGCGGCGACCGCCGCCCATATGCCGCCAAGGCTGGGGCTGGAGAAGGCCATCCGCCACGGCAGACCGGCGCGGTCCAGCGTTTCCGTCGTCACCGTGCGCAACAGGCAGGGCGCTTCGAGCGCCACCAGCGGCAGCGCTTCACCTTCGCGCAGGCTGGTCTCGATCAGCTTGGCCGGGCCGATCCAGCGCAGCTGCGCATCGCCGACATGTCGGCTGTAGGGCAGCGCCTGGCCGCTGTCCCAGGCCAGCGCAATGTCGAGATTGCCTGATGTGATCCTCTCGGCAAGTTCGTAGCTGCGCCCAATCCTGGCCTCGATTTTGACCTTGGGGTGCGCGCGGGCGAAGCGCCCGAGCACCTCCGGCAACACCGCCTCGCCGAAATCCTCCTGCAGGCCAAGCCTGACCCAGCCTTCCAGTTCGACGTCGTGGATGGCCGAGGCCGCCTCGTCATTCAACTCGAGCAGCCGTCTGGCGTAGCCAAGCATGGTCTCGCCGGCTTCGGTCAGCGCCAGGCCGCGGCCTGACTTGCGGAAGATCGGCGTCGCCGCCTGCTCCTCCAGCTTCTTCAGTTGCGCGCTGACCGCCGAGGTCGAGCGTCCGAGCCGGTCGGCGGCCTTGGCGAAGCTGCCGAGTTCCATGCCAGTGACGAAGCTTCTGAGGACATCAAGGTCGAAGGTTACGCGCCGCATGGAAACAATCCTGATTTCCGGGAATAATAGTCAAAAACTTCCCGATATTCGGGATGAAGTTATGGCGGTAGAGACAAGGCGTCAAGGGTCCGGAAGGGCCATTACAGGAGTTCCGCCATGTCGATTGCCGACGCAAATTGTGAGCAACGCCGGGTTGGTCGAGCCGCCGCCGCCACCGCCATTTCCAAGGCCGAACGATTTCGCGCCAATCATCGCTGGAAGGTGCTCGGCATCGGCGTTGCCGCCAATGCCAGTTTCTCCGCCACCTTCGCCGGCATACCGGCGGCGGCGGTGTTTCTGCGCTCGGGCTATCAGCTCTCCAACGGCAATCTCGGCCTCGTCCTCGGCCTCCTCGGCCTGGGGGTGGCCTTGAGCGAACTGCCCTGGGGCCTGCTCACCGACCGCTGGGGCGATCGCGGCGTGCTGTTGACCGGTCTCGGCGCGACGGCGTCCTGGCTTGCGCTGATGGCGTTTTTCATCGTGCCGTCGGCGACCTATGTGCCTGGCGTTGCCATGCTGGCCGCATGCCTTTTGGCCACCGGCCTGCTCGGCGGCAGCGTCAACGGTTCCAGCGGCCGCGCCATCATGGCCTGGTTCCATGAGGGCGAGCGTGGTTTTGCGATGAGCATCAGGCAGACGGCGGTGCCGCTCGGCGGGGGGCTCGGCGCACTGGTCCTGCCGTCGCTGGCATCGGCGCATGGCTTCGCGGCAGTCTTCGGGCTGCTGGCCGCCGTGAACGCTGTCTCGGCGCTGTTTGCCTGGCGCTGGCTGCATCAACCGCCCGAAACCGACCCGGAGATCGACAATGCCGGAGGCATTGCGACGACAAGGCCGGCCGGCCCGGCGCCGCTGCGCAATGTCGAGGTCTGGCGCATCGCCACCGCCATCGGCCTGCTTTGCTTTCCGCAGGTGGCGGTGCTGACCTTCGCCTCCGTCTTCCTGCACGATTTCGCCGGCATGGGCACGCTGACGATCAGCGCCAGCCTTGCCGCGGTGCAGACCGGCGCCATGATCATGCGCGTCTGGAGCGGCCGCTTCACCGACCGCCATGGCAACCGCCGCTGGTTCCTGCGCCTCTGCAGCGTGACGAGCGCGCTTGGCTTTGCGGCTCTCGGCCTGCTGGTCCTGGCGGCAGGAGCCACGCCGGGCGCGCACGCCGCGCTGATGCCGGCGATCGCGGTGCTGCTGGTCGTTGCCGGCATCTCGGTCTCGGCCTGGCATGGCGTCGCCTACACCGAGCTCGCCACGCTGGCCGGCGCCAGCCGCGCCGGAACCGCGCTCGGCCTTGCCAACAGCTTCGTCTTCATCGCCTTCTTCGTGGTGCCGATGGCCATTCCGGCATTGCTGCTCGTCTGGTCGTGGCCAGGCGTCTGGCTGGTCGGGGCGCTCTGCGCACTCATCGCCTGGCCGATCTTGCTGCGGCCCAACTGACCAATTTGACGGACCCGCGAACGGCGTTCCATTCCGGAGCAGTTTGAAAAAACACCATCGTTAACGTTAACCCCGCATCAAGGTTAATGCTTCATTTTGGCTCTCCAGTGGCTCAGTGGCGTTTCTGGAGAGTTCCCCGTGCATCGACGTGTCTTGAAGCGGCTGGCTGCCGCCGCCGGTGAGAAAAAACGTTCCTTCGTATCGCCACTGGTCATCGGGCTCGGCATCTGGATCGGCTTTCCGACCGTCGTCGCCTACCAGGACATGGGCAGCCTGATTTCCGGCCTCGAAGCGTCGGGCACCCGCTGGAATTCCTATGTCGAGCGCTCCGTCGCCGGTTCGGTCCATGCCGCTGAGATGCCTTTCATCGATTCCGTCACCACCGGTTCGCTTTCGGGCTCGGGCGTGCGCCTGCCCGGCGTTGGCAAGGTCTCGTTTCGCGGCAAGGGCAATGTCGCAGGCGTCACGCCCGACGAGGACCGCATCATGCGCGCCGACAAGAAAGGCCGCATCATCCAGGTCTCGCCGGTTGCGCCGCCGAAGAACTTCAATGCCGGCTCGATCTTCCAGCGCACCTCTTCGCTGCTGCGGCCGAGCATGGACAGCGGCCTGAAGCTGGCCTTCGCCAAGCCCGGCATCAAGGGCAAGGAAATCCAGATCGCCCAGGCCTTCCATACCAATGTGGACAAGAAGCCCGATCCCGGCGTGCCGGCCATGCTTGCCGCCCTCGTCAACAATGACAAGCCGGACGTGCTGGCCACCGCCTATGCCCAGGCCGAACCCGACTATGCCAAGGCCTCGCCCTTCGAGGCGTTGCTGCAGGACGAGGAGCCGAACAGCGGGCGCTTCATTCCGCCGATGGCCAAGGGCGATCACTCGTGGATCCAGAACCCGCTGCCGGCCAGCGTCTTCTCCAAGAAGGAGCAGGCCTGCCTTGCCAACGGCATCTATTTCGAGGCGCGCGGCGAATCCGTGCGCGGCCAGGCCGCCGTCGCGCAGGTCATCCTCAACCGCGTCCGCAATCCGGCCTATCCGAACTCGATCTGCGGCGTCGTCTACCAGAACGACAACTGGCTGAACCGCTGCCAGTTCTCCTTCGCCTGCGACGGCCGCAAGAAGCGCATCGAGAGCCCCGCCAACTACAAGGTGGCGCAGGATGTCGCCATGGCGGTCACCGCCGGCAAGATCTTCATTCCGGAAGTCGGCTCATCGACCCATTACTACGCCAACTATGTCCATCCGGGTTGGGCCCGCACGATGCAGAAGATGACCAAGATCGGCCTGCATATCTTCTACCGCACCTATGGCGGCGGCTGGAGCTGAGCCCTCTGGGCTGCCGTCTGTTACGAGCCGCAAAAGCCCCCGGGCGCCGAAATCGGACGCCGGTCGCCGGAGGGATTCGGGGCATGTGCCGACCCCATAGTGCCGGGCACGATGTCGCACCTCGGCAAGAGATTGATTTCATTAGAAAAAATACATGACTTTGAAGTCCCGCCCGTGGCTTGACGGGCGCGGACCCTCTAACTATGTTGCCGGCGACTTTAGAAGCGGACGGACGGTAACGGTCTGACCGGGCAGGGGGGTTCGATGGCCGACAAGAATGGGCCACACGGAACCGGAGAAACCGGCCGCGGCGGCAAGCACGAACCTGACATCCGCGATGAAGACCTTGAGCGCCGCCGGCGTGAGCTTGGAGCATCGCTTGCGACAAGACGGCCGGATCGGCTAGAGGGGAATGACGGCGCGAAGGCGACGGCCGGATATGGCCAGGCGCTCAAGCTGTCCAGCGAGTTTATCGCCGGGATAGTGGTGGGTGTGGGCCTTGGCTGGTTTCTGGATCGTGTGGCGGGAACCTCGCCATGGGGTCTGGTCGTCGGCTTGCTGCTGGGCTTTGGCGCCGGCGTGCTCAATGTCCTGCGTTCGGCAGGTGTTGTGGCGGAATTCGGAAAAAGCGAGAAGTCGCGCGATCCGAAAGAATGAACTGGCGCCGTCAACGGCGCATAAGGACACTGAGGCCGTTCGCGGCTTTGACGGGGATGCAAATGGCTGCTGACAAGGTCGATCCGATCCACCAGTTCCATATCGTCAAGCTGATTCCGATCAACATCGGCGGCTATGACCTGTCCTTCACCAATTCGTCCCTGTTCATGGTTGCGACCGTGCTCGTCGCATCGGCGTTTCTTTACCTCTCTACCTCGAGCCGCAGCCTTATTCCCGGGCGCCTGCAGTCGGTCTCGGAAATGGGCTACGAGTTTGTTTCCAACATGCTGCGCGACGCCGCCGGAACGCAAGGGATGAAGTTCTTCCCCTTCGTGTTCTCGCTGTTCATGTTTGTCCTTGTCGCCAATCTGCTTGGCCTTTTCCCCTACTTCTTCACCGTCACCAGCCACATCATCGTCACCTTCGGTCTCGCCGCCCTTGTGATCGGAACCGTCGTTGTCTACGGCTTCACGAAACACGGCCTGGGCTTCCTCAAGCTGTTCGTGCCGCATGGCGTTCCGGTCTTCCTGCTGCCGCTGGTGGTGCTGATCGAAGTGATTTCCTTCGTCTCGCGCCCGGTCAGCCTTTCGGTGCGTCTGTTCGCCAACATGCTCGCCGGTCACATCACGCTGAAGGTGTTTTCGGGCTTTGTCGTCAGCCTCAGCGCGCTGGGCGCCGTCGGCGTCGCTGGTTCGGTGCTGCCGCTGGCCATGGCGGTCGCGCTGACGGCCCTTGAATTGCTGGTCGCCTTCCTGCAGGCCTACGTCTTTGCCGTGCTGACCTGCATGTATCTGAACGACGCCCTGCATCCCGGGCACTAATCGAGAGTTTCCGGCATCGGTCGCCGGATGGAATTGCAACGAATTACAGATCCAAAGGAGTTTTAAAAATGGACGCAGAAGCAGCAAAGTACATCGGCGCCGGTATCGCTTGCCTGGGCATGGGCGGCGCGGGCATTGGCCTCGGCAACATCTTCGGCAGCTACCTGGCGGGCGCCCTGCGCAATCCGTCGGCCGCCGATGGCCAGTTCGGCCGCCTGATTTTCGGCTTCGCCGTGACCGAAGCTCTGGGCATTTTCTCGCTTCTCATCGCGCTTCTCGCCCTGTTCGGCTGAGCACTCGAGAAGATTGGACAGGCCGGCCGCTACCCTGCGGCCATGCCTGATATCAGGGGATAGTCCATGTTCGTGACATCTGCCTTTGCGCAAGAGTCCGCACCCGCCGCCGAAGGCGCTCATACCGGCACGGAAGGCGAAACGCATTCCGGCACCGGCGTGCCAGCCGAGGCGCACGGCACGTTCCCGCCATTCGATCCGGCGACGTTCCCGTCGCAGCTTCTGTGGCTGGCGATCACGTTTGGGCTGTTCTACCTGTTCTTGAAGAAGGTGGTGATGCCGCGCCTCGGCGGCATCCTCGACGTGCGCAGCGATCGCATCACCCAGGACCTCGACCAGGCCGCCAGGCTGAAGGGCGAGGCTGACGCCGCCGTTGCCGCCTACGAGCAGGAATTGACGGAAGCCAAGGCCAAGGCCAACGCGATCGGCCAGCAGGCCAACGACGCGGCCAAGGCCGAAGCCGAAGCTGCCCGCAAGAAGGTCGAGGCCGCGCTCGACAAGAAGCTCGGCGAGGCCGAGGCCAGCATTGCTTCCATCAAGGCCAACGCCATGAAGGAAGTCGGCACGATCGCCGAGGACACCGCTTCGGCCATCGTAGAAGCGCTTGTCGGCGGCAAGACCGGCAAGGCCGAGATCGCGGCGGCCGTCAAATCCGTGGCCCGCTGAGGAGCACATCATGGACGCCACATCGCTCGCGACGCTCTGGGCCACCGTCGCCCTTATCATTTTCCTCGGCATCGCCGTCTACATCAAGGTACCGGGGCTGATGGCCAAGGCGCTCGACGCCCGTGCCGCCAAGATCAGCAACGAGCTTGATGAAGCCCGCAAGCTGCGCGAAGAGGCCCAGCAGCTGCTCGGCCAGTACCAGAAGAAGCGCAAGGAAGCCGAGCAGGAGGCCGCGGCAATCGTCGCCGCCGCCAAGCGCGAGGCAGACATGCTTGCCGCCGAAGCGCACAAGAAGACCGAGGACTATGTTGTCAGGCGCACCGCGCTTGCCGAGCAAAAGATCGGCCAGGCCGAGCGCGAGGCAGTCGCCGAGGTGCGCGCCAGCGCCGTCGACATCGCCGTCGAGGCAGCCCGCACGCTGCTTGCGGCCAAGGTCGATGCCAAGGCCGGCGCCGACCTGTTCAAGTCCGCGCTGCAGGACGTGAAGGCCAAGCTGAACTGAGTGGGTTTGAAGCCGCAAGCATGAAGCCGCCCGGGCAACCTGGCGGCTTTTTTGTTGAGCGCGGATAATCTCCCCCCTCGAGGGGGAGATGTCGCCGAAGGCGACAGAGGGGGTCGGTTCGACCGGGCGCGACGCTCTTTCTGCGGCCAAGAAAGGTCAGCGCTTCATGCGCGGCGACCCCTCTGGCCTACCGGACGTTCGTCGCTCGGAAAGCCAAGCAATGGCTTTCCGTCCGCTTCGCGGACCGCTCCTCAACCCCCACAAGGGGGGAGATCAGCAGTGCCGCCGCCGGCTCACTCCAACCCGGCAAAACCCTCTTCTTCCGCCACCTCAACCCCGCCCAGCCTGAACGGCGCGAACGACGCCCGGTGCAGCCTTGCCACCGGCCCATGCGCTTCGATCGCCGTCCGATGCCGGACCGTGGCGTAACCCATATGGACTTCGAACCCGTAGCGCTCGTGGTGGCTGCCGCAACCGCACATCATGCGGTCGCGCATCACCTTGGCGACGATCGAGGCGGCGGCGATCGACTGCGAGCGCTGGTCGCCCTTGATCAGCGCGCGCCCCTCGCAAATGAGACCCGGCGGTACGTCGCGGCCGTCGGCCAGCGCCAGCTTCGCCTGTATCGGCAGGCCGGCGAGGGCACGGCGCATCGCCTCCAGGCTCGCCTTGAGGATGTTGCTGCCGTCGATGCCTTCGGCGCTCACCGAGGCCATCGACACGCCGAGCGCGGAGCCGAGGATTTTCAGGAACAGCGCCTCGCGCTGCAAATGGTTGAGCCGCTTGGAATCGTCGAGGCCGTCGGGAATGTTGGCGGGATCGAGGATCACGGCTGCCGCAACCACCGGCCCGGCGAGCGGACCGCGGCCGGCTTCATCCATGCCTGCGACAGGCCACAGACCTTCGGCCATCGCCTTCGTCTCGAAGGAGAAGTCGGGCTTCTCGACGATTTCGAAAAGAAGCGGAGAATCGGAACGCGCGCGAGCCATGTTGCGGCGAGGTTCGCATCGGCTCCGATTCTCCGCAAGTCCCTCCAGGGTCGAGTGGGGCAAGACCGGGAGGGCACCGTCTGCAGGCCGGGGGACAGGCCGGACGGGATTTCTTCGCCTGCCCAGCCAACGATGGCGGGGCAGGGATGGTCTTCACAGCAGCATCAGCTGCTCGGTCGCATTGGCGGCGGCGACGAACTGGTCGGTCCTGAGCGTCCGCCGCTCGGCATTGAGGCCGAGCCGCTTGGCAGTAATCTCGAAACGTCGGCCGATCTGCCAGGCATAGGGTCCGGCGCCTTTCATGCGCTTGCCCCACTCCGAATCGTAATCCTTGCCGTCGCGCATCGAACGGATCAGCGACATCACGTGCCGGTAGCGGTCGGGATAGTGGCGCAGCAGCCAGTCCTTGAAGATCGGCGCCACTTCCAGCGGCAGGCGCAAGATGACATAGCCGGCTTCACGGGCGCCGGCAGCACGAGCCGAATCGAGGATGCGCTCCATCTCCTGATCGGTCAGGCCGGGGATGATCGGCGCCACCATGACCGAGGCCGGAATGCCTGCATCCGAAAGCTGCCTTATCGCCTCCAGCCGCTTGGTCGGCGTTGACGCGCGCGGCTCCATGGTGCGCGCCAGCATGCGGTCCATCGTCGTCACCGACAGCGCCACCTTGGCAAGCCCGCGTTCGGCCATCCGCGACAATATGTCGATGTCGCGCGTCACCAAGGCGGACTTGGTGACGATGCCGACCGGATGGCCGCGCGCCTCCAGCACTTCGAGGATCTCGCGCATGATCCGGTATTGCTTCTCGATCGGCTGGTAGGGATCGGTGTTGGTGCCGATGGCGATGGTGCGCGGCTGGTAGCCGTCCTTCGACAGTTCCTTGTCGAGCAGCCGCGCCGCATCCGGCTTGGCAAACAGCTTCGATTCGAAATCCAGCCCCGGCGACAGGCCCATGAAGGAATGGGTCGGCCGCGCGAAACAATAGACGCAGCCATGCTCACAGCCGCGATAGGGATTGATCGAACGGTCGAAGGAGATGTCGGGCGATTCGTTGCGGGTGATGATGGTGCGCGGCTTCTCGACCTGCACCTCGGTCTTGAACGGCGGCAGTTCCTCCAGCGAATTCCAGCCATCGTCGAACACATGCCGGCTGACGGGCTCGAAGCGACCGGATGGATTGATGCCGGCCGAACGGCCGCGGTTGCGGTCCGGACGGACGCGCATGCCGCTCTGTTCGATCATCGCATTGGCCATTTCGGCTCTTCCTGCCCCGAAGGCTGCAATGTCCGCACGCACGATATGTTCCATTTTCGCCCTCTCCCAGGGACTGTCGGCTGGCTGTCGATTCGGTCTGTTCATGAAAATAATCCTATTTTGCCGACGAGAACAAAGCAAGAACTTTTTTGTTGTGCAATGCAAAACTGGCGCTGCGCCAGGCTTTCCGCTATTCGGCTAAATATGCTCAGCGTTCTTATCGAAACCCGAGATGACGAAGAGGGCCTTGCCCGCACGCTCGCCTCGCTGATCGGCGGCGCGGTCGAGGGCGTGGTGCGCGATGTCATCGTGTGCGACACCGGCTCGACCGACCAGACGCATCGTGTCGCCGATCACGCCGGCTGCCATTTCGTCGCCGGCGGCATTGCCGCCGGGATCCGGCAGGCGAAAGGCGACTGGCTGCTGTTTCTGGAACCTGGCGCGCGGCTTTCGGAAGGCTGGATCGATGACGTTGTCGCCCACACGGCGCGGCAAACCATGCCGGCGCGCTTTTCCCGTTCGCGCGGCAGCCGCGCACCGTTCCTGGCGCGGGTGCTCCGGGGAAACCGGGCGCTGGCCGAAGGGCTGGTCATCAGCAAGCGCCAAGCTTCGTCCCTGGCTAAAAGCGCCCGTAGCGCCGAGGCCATCGCTCGTGGCCTGGCGACGAAGAGGCTCAATGCCGAGATCTGGGTGGCGCCGCCGAAGTAAGGTGCTTTTGCTCGGCCGTTCGCGGGCGCCCGAAGCTTTGCCCGTTCATTAGCTCGCGTGAATTTTGCAGGTGCGTTGTCTGTTGTGCATTGCACAAAATATGACACGGGGGTAGCATTCCCCTCAGTGCGGGACAATTGGGTTTGGGTATTGCCGGAGCGGTGAGCAACCGACGCTGTGTCGGCTGCCGTTCATACCTGAGGACCCCGATGAACCTTTCGACCGCTGACAAATCCGGCGCCGCCAGCCTGGAAGCCATCGCTCGCAATGGCAGCCTGCTCCGCCGCATCGCTGTGCGCATCCCGACCTATCTCAAGGATATGCGCGAGAACCCGGCCTGGCTGCCAATGTTCATGCTTGCCCGCACCATGCCGGCGCGCAAGCTGCACTGGCTGGGCGCCAAAGCCGCGCGCCCGGCGCAGAGTTTTGGAGCTACGATGTTCAAGGACGTCGAGCTCAACTCGATCGTCGAAACGCTGCGCAGCGATGGGTTGTTCTCTGGTCTGGTGCTGCCGCAGGCGATCCATGAGGAGATCGCCAGCTTCGCGCAAAGCACGCCATGCTTCGGCAATTTCGATCGCCGGCTCGAATTCATGCCTGGGGATCATGCCGAGGCAGAGAAGCGTTTCGGCCGTTCCTTGCTCAGCGGCCACTATTTCGAGCGCATCCTCGGCTGCAAGGCGGCGCTCGCCATCCAGAACGATCCGCTTCTGCTCGACATCGCCCAGCACTATCTCGGCGGGCAGGCAAAGCTGATCACCACGCGCGTCTGGTGGAGCTTTCCGACTGGCGAGGCCTCCGATGCCGACAAGAACCTTGCCTCCCTCGGCAAATACCATTTCGATCTCGACGACTGGCGGATGCTGAAATTCTTCTTCTACCTGAAGCCTTGCGATGCCGGCACTGGCCCGCATGTGTACGTCAGGGGCAGTCACAACATGCGCAGCCTCAAGCACCAGCTGACGCTGCTGGTCGGCCATCCGGCGGAAGAGGTGCTCAAGGTCTATGGCGACGATAGCCCGGTCACGCTGACCGGCGAGGCCGGTCTCGGCTTTGTCGAGGATCCGTTCGGCTTCCACATGGGCACCGTGCCGTCACGCACGCCGCGGCTGATGATGGAGGTCGGCTTCGGTGTGTCGCCGCCCTCGCGCCGCCGCTTCCACGGCGAACCGGTCATCCGCTGACCTTGATCTCCACCGGCATCCAGCGCGCCTGCCGTCGGGCGATGCGGCCCTCGCGGCTCTCGGCATCATAGTCCATTGGAACCGGCTCGCGGCTGAACCGCAGTCGGTCGTCCAGCGCATTGACGATGACGATCGCCCTGGGGTTGCCACCATCGGTGGTCACTGCCGCGACATAGACGCCGCAGTCGCGGCAGATGAGATAGTCGGCGGTGCGCAATCCGAACCGGTATCGGTGCAGTCGGGCTTCATCCTCGACGGAGACGATCAATCGTCCCTGCGGGTCAGCGGCAGCGCGCGAGCCATGCCTGACGCAGAACGCGCATTGGCAGGCGCGGATCTCCATGTCGGATGGTTCGATGCCAGTTTCGAATGTCAGGTGGATGGCGCCGCAATGGCAGCCGCCGCGATACGTTCTCATCGGATCATTCCGCCTTGAGTGACTTGGCCGCAGACTACGCCTTAGGCAACTCGCAGGAAATGACCTCTCGAAGGCGTAGCTGCCATTCCGCCTGACAAAGGCAGCGCTGAACGGCTATCCGCCTTGCTTTACGAGCCGGCCTTGCCGCGGCGCAAATGCTCGTCCAGGCGCGGCATGATCTCGACGAAGTTGCAGGGCATGTGGCGGTAGTCGAGCTGCGGCTTCAAGATGCCATCCCAGGCGTCCTTGCAGGCGCCGGGCGAGCCCGGCAGCACGAAGACGAAGGTGGCGTTGACGACGCCGCCGGTCGCCCGGCTCTGGACGGTGGAGGTGCCGATCTTGTCGTAGGAAATGCGATGAAACACTTCGGAAAAGCCGTCCATGCGCTTTTCGAAGATCGGCTCCAGCGCCTCCGGCGTCACGTCGCGGCCGGTGAAGCCGGTGCCGCCGGTGGTGATGACGACATCGATCTCCTTGTCCCGGGACCATGCCAGGACCGTACCGCGGATCTTTTCACGATCGTCGGTGACGATATCGCGGGCTGCCAGCACATGGCCGGCCTCGGCGATGCGGTCGGCCAGAGTCTGGCCGGATTTGTCGTCGGCGAGGCTGCGTGTATCGGAAACCGTCAGCACCGCGATGCGCACCGGGATGAACGGGCGGCTCTCGTCAATTTTGGCCATCGGCCCCCTCCGATGCGATGCTGCGCGTCGCTGCGACAAACCAGTCCGGTTCGCGGCTGCGGATTTCGGCCGCGGCGCGCTTGGCGACATTGCCGGTCTCGAACAGGCCGAAGCATGTCGCGCCGGATCCCGACATGCGCGAGAATCCCGCCCCGGCCCGGTTCAACAGGGAAAGCGCCCTGCCGATGGGCGGCTGTATCGCCTGCGCCGGGGCCTCGAGATCGTTGCGGGTGATCTCCAGCCAGTTGCGCATGCTGTGGAAGTCGAAGCCGCGCGGCAGCGGAGGCAGCCCTTCATTGTCCCGCTTCCCAAGTGCGTTGAACACGTCGGGCGTGGAAACGGCGACGCCGGGATTGACCAGCACCAAGGCGAGTGCGGGAAAATCCGGCACCAGTGACAGCTCGTCGCCGACACCGCGCGCGACAAGCGGTTTTGCGGAAAGACACATCGGCACATCAGCGCCGAGCGTGAGACCAATCCGCACCAGTTCGGCCTCGCCGATGTCGAGTTCCCAGGTCCGGACGAGACCGCGCAGCACCGCCGCGGCGTCACTCGAACCGCCGCCGACGCCGGAGGCGACCGGCAGGTTCTTTTCCAGCCGGATGGCAACCGGCGGCGTGCTCTGCTGGCCTGCCCGGCTGCGCAGCGCCTCGCGCGCCCTCACCACCAGATTGCTGTCGTCTATCGGCACGGAAGTCGCGTAGCGGCCCGCTGCGGAGAACCGATCGCTGTCGGCAGGTTCGATCTCGACCCTGTCGCCGAAGCGGGTGAAAACGACCAGGCTCTCAAGCAGATGATAGCCGTCGGCACGCCTGCCGGTGACATGCAGCGCCAGATTTATCTTGGCGGGTGCCAGCCATGTCCTGGCTGCGGCATCCACAGTGTCGGCTGTTGACGGGATGATGCTCAGTCCTTGGCCAGGCGGTATTCGCCGGTCTTGGGATCCTTGACCAGCGTGCCGTTGGCGCCGTTGGCCGCCTGCTTTTCGGTGCGCCGGACCTTGGCGGTCACGCGCTCGGCCTCGCGGATGAAGGTGCGGTAGCCGAAATAGGCGGCGGCGCCGACAATCGCGAAGAAAATGATCTGCGGCATCTCAAAACTCCTCCCTCGCAAGGCGGCAAGGCAGACTGTCAAGCCTTCATGCTAGACGCTTTCCCTGCTTTTTCAAAGCCCGAAGCGAGCCCACAATGCGCGCTCTTCCGCCGCATCGATCATGCCGCTGGCCGCAGCGGCAGCAATATCGGGCGCCGAAAAGTTCGAGCCGAACAGGCCGATGCGGCCGAACAGGCCGCGCGGGGCCGTGATCAGCCGAAGCTGGGTTTTCGCCCCGAAACGGGTCTTGAGCACGGTTCGCATATCGTTCAACGCATCGACAAGGCCAAGCTCCAGCCCCTTCTTGCCGGTCCAGAACAGGCCGGTGAACAGGTCCGGATCGTCCTTCAGCTTGGAGCCGCGGCGCTCCTTGACCAGGTCGATGAAGGTCTCGTGCACTTCGAGCTGCAGCGCCTTCAGGCGCTCGACATCTTCCTTCTTCTCCGGCTTGAACGGATCGAGCACTGCCTTGTTCTGGCCGGCGGTGTGGACACGGCGCTCGACGCCGATCTTCTTCATCAGCTCGGGAAAACCGAACGACGCCGAAACGACACCGATCGAACCGACGATGGAGGACGGATCGGCAAAGATCTCGTCGCCGGCGACCGCGATCATATAGCCGCCCGAGGCCGCCACATCCTCGACGAAGACCAGCACCTTCTTGTTCTTCTCAACCGCGAGATCACGGATGCGCTTGAAGATCAGCCGCGACTGCACCGGCGAGCCGCCGGGCGAATTGATCGAGATGGCGACCGCGGGCGCGTCGAACAGGAACGCCTTTTCGATAAGGGCGGCCGTGGAGGCGAGCGACAGGCTCGGCCGGAACTGGCCGCCGCCGGGCATGATGGTGCCGTGCAGCCTGATGACGGGAATGGTGACGACGCTGGAGCGCCAGGATTTCGGCAGCAGGCGGTTGAAAAGGCGTTTCACGAGGTGGCTGTCTCCAGTGGCAAAAGAGCAAGATAGATCAGTTTTGGAAGAAATTCCTCGGGCGGCGCGGATCTTGCTCTGGGCATGTAGGGATTTGCTGGCCAACGGCAATGCCGCGGTTTTGGGGCGAATGCATGTCGCGCTGCCGCTTTGCGGCAACGGAATGCTCAGCCCCAAATCAATCGCTGAACAGCGATGCCAGTCCGTTGTTGATCATCTCGGTCCGTTCCGACGGGCCGTCGCCCGTCTTGGCATGCAGCATCAAAGGCGGGCGGATCGACAATTTTCCACGCGCGCCGAGTGCTGCCCGCACGACAATGCGGATTGCTGCTGCTTCCGGGCGTGGGTGGACGGCCAGCATCTCGGCGTCGCCGAAGCGGCCCGCCAGCGCCTCGAGGAGATCGCCAAGCTGTTCAGGCCGCGCGATGACGGCCAGGCCACCGCGCGGCTTGGCGACCGCGGCCGCACTTCTGATCCAGCTTTCGAACAGGCCGTCTTCCATGACATGCGCCTGCCTGCGCAGCGGGTCAGGTGTGGCGCGGTCCTCGGAGGCGTTGAAGGGCGGGTTCATGATGACGAAATCGAAGGAATTGTCGGCAAGGCCGGCCTGCGTTCGCGCCCGGCCCGACAGCGTGACATCGGCTGTCAGCACCGAGGCGCGGTTGCCGAGATGCGCATTGCCGGGATGGGCGAGTGTCGTCGCGGCGAATCCCGCCATCTCGGTCGAGCGTTCGACAAGCACGACCTCAGCCGCTGGGCAGCGAGACAGCACGGCCAGGCCCGCCGCACCCGCGCCGGCGCCGAAATCGGCCAACCGCCCCGCAAAGGCGGACGGCACCGCCGCCGCCAGCATCATGGCATCCATGCCGGCGCGATGGCCGGTCGTGGGCTGCACCAGCCAGAAGCGCCCGCGATGGAAGGCATCGACCGTGTGTGCCGGCGTGTCACCGGCGAGGGCGCTCGCTTCAGCCATTATTTCTGGCGGATTTCGTTCTCGATGCCGGCGTCTTTCAGGATCCGCCGCGCCTGATCGGCCTGGTCGGCGTCGACCATGACGCGCTTCTGCAAAAGACCGATCGACCCTTCGAGTATGCTCATATTCTGATCGGCGACGAAGCAGGCAATCCCGGCATCGCGCATCAGCGATTCGACAAAGGAGATGATCACGGCATCGTTAGTGCGGACGAGTTCTATCATCGGACGAAGTTCGCAGGTTGCATCGTTGATGTAAACGCTGGAGCATGGTGCCGAAAAGTGTGAAGCGGTTTTCGGGCAACGCCATGCTCTATCTCGAATGTTGACACGTCGTCACCGCAGCCGCGCCAATTCGCCTCTTGCCGTGCCGGTATGTGCCGCCCTAGAGTCCGGGGTGGGACCAGGGTGCCGTCGCACACGTGATCAAGACGGGAGTGTTTGTTGGTGGGTGTCGTTCTCAACATCGAAAACGGGAAGCGGGAACCCGCTTCCATCAAGGATATCATCGAGCTGACATCAGCCGATATGGGCCGCGTCAACGAATTGATCCTGTCCAAGGCCGGCTCCGACGTCGAGATGATTCCGGAGGTCGCCAACCATCTGATCTCGTCGGGTGGCAAAAGGCTGCGCCCCATGCTCACGCTCGCCGCCGCCCAGATGTTCGGCTATTCCGGCGAGGGCCACGTCAAGCTCGCCACCTCGGTCGAGTTCATGCACACCGCCACGCTGCTCCATGACGATGTCGTCGACGAGAGCGGCATGCGCCGCGGCAAGAAGACCGCCCGCATGATCTGGGGCAACCAGGCCAGCGTGCTGGTCGGTGATTTCCTGCTCGGCCAGGCTTTCCGCATGATGGTCGATGTCGGCTCGCTCGAAGCGCTCGACATCCTGTCCAGCGCCGCCTCCATCATCGCCGAGGGCGAGGTGATGCAGCTGGCCGCCGCCAAGAACCTCGACACCACCGAGGACGAGCATTTCGCCGTCATCAAAGCCAAGACCGCCGCACTGTTCTCGGCCGCCGCCGAGGTTGGCCCAGTCATCGCGCTGGCGACGCGCAACGATCGCGCCGCACTACGCTCCTACGGCATGAATCTCGGCCTTGCCTTCCAGCTTATCGACGATGCGCTGGATTATGGCGGCTCCAGCCTGGATCTGGGCAAGAATGTCGGCGACGATTTCCGCGAGGGCAAGGTGACGCTGCCGGTGATCCTCGCCTACCGGCGTGGCACCAAGGCGGAACGTAGCTTCTGGAAGCGCGCCATCGAGGACAATGTCACCGACGATGCCGGGCTGGAAAAGGCGATCGGCCTGATGACCCGCCATGGCGCGATTGCCGACACGATCGGGCGAGCCCGCCATTTCGGCGAGATCGCCCGCGACGCGCTGGCGCCGCTTGAAGCGACGCCGCAGAAATCGGCGCTGATCGACGTCATCGACTTCTGCATCAGCCGGGTGAACTGACCGGCGCCTGGCGCGCCGAGCGATTTGCCGCGAAATCGCACAGCGGCCGGCTCGACAAAGCGGCAAGGGTCAAACTATCTATAAAACATGGCAAAGACCGCAGACGACACCATCGCCGTGCGCATCAGCAAGGTGCTCGCCGACCGCATCATATCGGGCGCGATCGAGCCGGGGGCCCGGCTGCGGCAGGATCACATCGCCGAGGAATTCCAGACCAGCCATGTCCCGGTGCGCGAGGCCTTCCGGCGCCTGGAGGCGCAAGGGCTGGCGATCGGCGAGCCCAGGCGCGGCGTGCGCGTCGCCTCCTTCGATCTCGGCGAGGTCAGGGAAGTCGCCGAAATGCGGGCGGCGCTCGAAGTTCTGGCGCTGCGCAACGCCGCGCCGCACCTGACGGCGGCCATTCTCAACCTTGCCGAAGAAGCCACAAAGGCCGGCGACAAATCCCGCGATGTCCGCTCCTGGGAGGAGGCCAACCGCACGTTCCACCGGCTGATCCTGGCGCCCTGCGGCATGCCGCGGCTCATCGCCACCATCGACGATTTGCATGCGGCAAGCGCGCGCTTCCTGTTCGCCGCCTGGCGTTCGGAATGGGAAATCCGCACCGACCAGGATCACCGCGCAATTCTCAGCGCACTCAGGCAAGGCAATATCGAATCGGCCGCTGCCACCCTTGGCCGGCACGTGCAGTGGATCGGCCAGAAGCCGGTCAAGACCGCCTCCGGCAAGATGCGCGAAGCCTTCGCCATCGTCGGCTAGGAACGCGAGACGCGGACCTACGATCATCGCTATTTCGGATGGCTCCCGACCTTTTTCAGGGCGAGGGGTTGCCTTCGCATCGTAAATATGGATTCGATAATAGATCGAACAACAAAACTATCTATAATTTCAAACCAGCAGGAAAGCCGCCATGACCGACATCGCCTTTTCGCCCTCCAAGCCCTCCTTCAGCCCGTTGCGCCTGCAGACCCGCTCGCTTGGCTGGCAGGTCGGAGCTGTCGTCCTCGGCACGCTGTTTCTGGCGCTGTCCTCCTACATCGAAGTGCCGATGGTGCCGGTCCCGGTAACCATGCAGACCTTCGCCGTGACGCTGATCGGCGCCCTCTATGGCTGGCGGCTCGGCGCCATCACCATCGCCGCATGGCTCGTCGAGGGCGCTGTCGGCTTCCCGGTTCTGGCCGGCGGCGCAGCCGGTATCCAGCATTTCGTTGGGCCGACGGGTGGTTATCTCTTCGCCTTTCCGCTTGTCGGGGCGCTTGTCGGCTGGCTGGCCGAGCGTGGCTGGAATGGCAGCCGCGTGCTGCTCGCCTTCGCCGCCATGGTCCTCGGCAACCTCGCCTGTCTGGTTCTCGGCACCGCCTGGCTCGCCGTCATGATCGGCCTCGAACAGGCCATCACCTTCGGCTTCCTGCCCTTCCTGGTCGGCGGCTTGCTGAAATCGGCGCTCGGCGCCGCGACACTCAAGCT
Source organism: Mesorhizobium sp. P2_D6 (assembly GCF_056404315.1). Lineage (NCBI taxonomy): Bacteria > Pseudomonadati > Pseudomonadota > Alphaproteobacteria > Hyphomicrobiales > Phyllobacteriaceae > Mesorhizobium > Mesorhizobium sp. P2_D6. Next base: position 72,458 of record NZ_JBFUEG010000006.1, read on the forward strand.
CTTCTCCGGCAATAAGACCGAACCGGCTGGGAAGGCATCATAAGGACCGATGACCGTCAGACTGCGCTCCCATCATCTGCTTTGCCTGCTGACCTATGTCGGCAAAGGGTACAGCGCAGCTTTCATCGCCAACTATGACGCGATCGCGAAACGTCTTGGCCGGGGCGAGGATGTTCTGATCGTCTCCGGCCCAGACGACATCTGCCAGCCGATGCTCGGCGACGCCGAAGCCCACTGTTCGGGGGAAAGCGCCGCCGGCCGGGACGAGCTGGCGGCACGCGACGTCGGCAAACTGCTGGCCCGGCCGATCCAGCCCGGCGCCCGCTTCAGCCTCGACGCGGCAACGCTCGCCAGCCTGCGCGCGGCCTTTTCAACCGGCGTGACGCGTGACGCCTGCCAGGGTTGCGAGTGGGCCGGCCTGTGCAGCACTGTCGCGGCGGGCGGATATCGCGATGTCAGGCTGTAGCTCCCAACCCCGATCTGCTATTATCCCGAACCGACAGTGTGTGCGTCGCCATGGTTTGTTAATCGGGTGACCCGATTGTGAATTCGGCCCGGATTGAAGCCTGACCCCAAAAAGGCCATGCTTTGTCCGGAAACATCGAGTCTATGGCGGTCCCGCCTGTGTGCGGGTCGCGTCTGGCTGAAAGGGATACGATGCGGCAAGGACGTGCGCGCTGGCTCGCGGGGCTGGCAATTGTGGCAGGGATGGCGATTTCTCCGTTGCCCGCCTACGCCAAGGAATCGACCGACCCGGTCAAGATCACATCCTTCTCGGGCGCCTATCTCGCCGCCCGCATCGCCGAAGGCGACAACGACCTCGACAATGCCATCGCCTATTACAAGCAGGCGCTGGCTTTCAATCCCGGCGACACCTCGCTGCAGCAGAGCCTGATGCTGTCGCTGATCGCGCAGGGGCGCTTCGAGGAATCGCTTGTCTATGCCGACAAGCTCAAGGAAGTTCCCGATGTCGAGCGCTTCTCGCGGCTGGCGCTGGCGGTCGATTCCTTCCACAAGAAGGATTTCACCAAGGCGCAGTACTGGCTCAAGCTGTCGCTCGAATCCGATCTCGACCGGTTGATTTCCGGCGTCATGTCCGGCTGGGCACAAGAGGGCGCCGGCAATGCCACCGAGGCGATGGCCTCCATCGACAAACTGCAGGGGCCTGACTGGTTCGGCCTGTTCAAGTCCTTCCACCGCGCGCTGATCGCCGATGCCTCAGGCATGTCGGACAAGGCCGATGCGCTCTATGACGCGACCCTGACCGACACCACGGCCGGAGGTGCCGCGCCCGAGACATGGATGCGCAGCGCCCAGGCCTATGCGTCTTTCCTGGCCCGCAAGGGCGACAAGAACAAGGCGCTCTACGTGCTCGACAAGGCCGAGGCGTTCGCGCCGGGCAAGCTGGACATCCAGGCGCTTCGCGACAGGATCAGCAAGGGCGACAAGATCGAGCCCTTCGTCTCCAGCCCGTCGGAAGGCGCCTCCGAAATCCTGCTTGACCTCGCCATCGCGCTCAATCGCGGCGGCGGCGAGCCGTTCGTGCGCCTTTATCTGCAATATGCGCTGGCGCTGAAGCCCGACAGCGACGCCGCTTTGGTACAGCTTGCCGCCGTTGCGGAGCAGCTGAAGGACGGCGAAGGCGCCATTGCGCTTTACCGCCGCATTCCGGCCTCCTCGCCGCTGAAGGAGCTTTCCGACCTGCAGCTCGGCCTCAACCTTGCCGATCTCAACCGTCACGATGAGGCGATCGCCCATCTGAAGGCCTTCGTCGACGCCCACCCCGACGACATGCGCGCCTATCTGGCGCTGGGCGGGGTCTATGCCTCGAAGGAGGATTTCCGCTCCGCCGCCACCCTCTACGACAAGGCGGTTGAGGTGCTGAAGACGCCGACCAATGCCAACTGGAACATCTACTACCAGCGCGGCATCGCCTATGAGCGGCTGAAGGAATGGCCGAAGGCCGAACCGAATTTCCGCAAGGCGCTGGAACTGTTCCCCGACCAGCCGCAGGTGTTGAACTATCTCGGCTATTCCTGGGTCGACATGAACATGAACCTCAAGGAAGGCCTGGCGATGATCCAGAAGGCCGTCGATATCAGGCCGAGCGATGGCTACATCGTCGATTCGCTGGGCTGGGCCTATTTCCGCATGGGCCGGTTCGACGACGCTGTGCGTGAAATGGAGCGCGCCGTGTCGCTGAAGCCGGAAGATCCGGTGCTGAACGATCATCTCGGCGATGCCTACTGGCGCGTCGGCCGCAAGCTCGAAGCCACCTTCCAGTGGAACCAGGCGCGCGACCTGAAGCCCGATCCCGATGTGCTTGCCACCTTGCAGCAGAAGCTGATGAAGGGGCTGCCGCCGATCGAATCCAACACCGCGCAGGAAACCCCGAAGGTCAAGCCGGTCGCGCCGGCGCCCGCGCCGAAGGGGTGAGGCAAGTCATACGTCTGATTAAACGGGGCTCGCTGGGCCCCGTTTTTATTTTCAGAACATTTTTCGATAGACGACAAACCCCGAAAGCTCCCCGATCTTGTCGTAAAGCTTCATCGCCGTGTGATTGGTCTCGTGCGTCAGCCAGTAGACGCGGCCCGAGCCTGCGGCTTGCGCCCGCTCGTACACACCTTCGATCAGCGCCCGGCCAACGCCTTTGCCGCGCGACGCTTCGGTGGTGAAAAGGTCCTGCAGATAGCAGTTCGGCGAAATCGCCGTGGTGGTGCGGTGGTATAGATAGTGCACAAGGCCGAGAAGCTTGCCTTCGCTCTCGGCCACCAGCGCATGCATTGGCTCATAGGCATCGAAGAAGCGCGACCAGGTCATTGCGGTGATGTCGCCGGGCAGGGCGGTTTCTCCCGAGCGGCCGTAAAAAGCGTTGTATCCGTCCCACAGCGGCAGCCATTGTTCGTAATCCTGCCGCGTGACGGGGCGCACGATGGATTGGCCTTGCATGGCTGAACCTTTGTCGGTGGAACTGAGCTTAGCAGAAGGCCGCCGGCGCCGTCCGGCAATGGGCCAGCCGGAAGCAAAGCGTTCAACCTCTCGGGCAAGGCGGCGTAAGGCGCTGCCTTGACGCTTGCCGGCCCGGCAACTGGATCGGGCCGACGTTCGGTTGAATCGTCGACCTGATCCAGTTGCTTTTTAGAGCATGATCTCTGGACAAAACGTTTCCCGTTTTGTCCGAGAAAACCGGTTTCCACTTTTCGGGATCATGCTTTAAGGGAATGTCTTCTTTTTCGCGCTTTGCGAGGCCGCCGTGACGTCAGACCATATGCATCCCAGCCGCTCGTTCCAGGGGCTGATCCTGACCCTGCACAATTACTGGGCCGCCTATGGTTGCGTCATCCTGCAGCCCTACGACATGGAGGTCGGCGCCGGCACCTTCCATCCGGCAACCACGCTGCGCGCGCTCGGACCCCGCGGCTGGAACGCCGCCTATGTCCAACCCTCGCGCCGGCCCAAGGACGGACGCTATGGTGAAAACCCCAACCGGCTGCAGCATTATTACCAGTATCAGGTGATCCTGAAGCCCAACCCGCCGAATCTGCAGGAGCTCTATCTCGGCTCGCTCGAGGCGATCGGCGTCGATCCGCTGCTGCACGACATCCGCTTCGTCGAGGACGACTGGGCAAGCCCGACGCTGGGCGCCTGGGGACTTGGCTGGGAGTGCTGGTGCGACGGCATGGAAGTATCGCAATTCACCTATTTCCAGCAGGTCTGCGGCATCGAATGCGCGCCGGTGGCCGGAGAACTGACCTACGGTCTGGAGCGGCTGGCCATGTATGTGCAGGGCGTCGACAATGTCTACGACCTCAATTTCAACGGTCGCGAAGGTGCTGAAAAAGTCACCTATGGCGAGGTCTTCCTGCAGGCCGAACAGGAATATTCCAGGCACAATTTCGAATATGCCAACACCGCGATGCTGCTCAGGCATTTCGAGGACGCCGAAGCCGAATGCAAGGCGCTGCTCGCGGCCGGCGCTCCGGCCTCGAACGACAATCTGCCGATGCACCGCATGGTCTTCCCGGCCTATGACCAGTGCATCAAGGCCAGCCATGTCTTCAACCTGCTCGATGCGCGCGGCGTGATTTCCGTGACCGAGCGGCAGAGTTACATCCTGCGCGTACGCAATCTCGCGAAAGCCTGCGGCGAGGCGTTTTTGCTGACTCAAGCCGGCGGACTGGCGGCCTAGCTCAAGCCTGCGATTTGGATGGTGGCGGCGCTCGGCTTTGCGCCTTGAGCGCTTGCGCTATCGATCGTCCGCATGGCCTGTCGCACGCCCGGCATCGAGAAGGCGCCATGGGCCTGCGCGGTGAAACAGGCGCTGAGCGCGATGATCTGAAGAAGTCTCGATGCCGTTTTCATGGTCGTTCAGCCAATAGGTCCCTGCCTGAGCGTTGGTCGCTTCAGCGCTGCGTTTGGTTCATGGAAATCTTTGATCCAAGGACGGGCGGGGTCGGCACGTCCCGACAGGGTGCTGAGAATTTCTGGAAATTTGACGGTGCTTACGCCGATTGGGCGATTATGGGGTAGAGGGTGACAGCGGCCAGCCGAGTTGCTATGCCCCGCCGACCATTGTCGTGCGAGCTCCATCCATGCCTGACTTGCTCTTAGAACTTCGCTCCGAGGAAATACCGGCCCGCATGCAGCGCAAAGCGGCGGGCGATCTCAGGAAGATGCTGACCGACGGTTTGGTCGAGGCGGGCCTGACCTATGACGCGGCGCGCGAATACTGGACGCCACGGCGCCTCACGCTCGACATCAGGGGTCTGACCGCGCGTTCGAAGGATATCCACGAGGAGATCAAGGGGCCGTCGACGACGGCGCCGGAACAGGCAGTGCAGGGCTTTTTGCGTAAGGCAGGCCTTGCCTCGGTTGCTGAAGCGCATGTCCATTCCGACCCGAAGAAGGGCGATTTCTACGTCGCCCATATTTCGAAGCCGGGCAGGGCGGCGGAAGCGATCATCGCCGAACTGGTGCCGGCCATCATCCGCAGCTTCCCCTGGCCGACATCGATGCGCTGGGGGCCGGCTTCGGCCAAGCCCGGCTCGCTGCGCTGGGTGCGGCCGCTGCAGACGATCCTGTGCACTTTCGGCCCCGAGACCGAGGAGCCGGTGGTGGTCGATTTCGAGATCGACGGCATCCGTTCCGGCAACGTTACCTACGGCCATCGCTTCATGGCGCCCGGCGAAATCACCGTGCGCCGCTTCGACGATTACGTGACCAAGCTGGAAGCGGCCAAGGTCGTGCTCGATGGCGACCGCCGCAAGGAGATCATCCTGGCGGACGCGCGCAACCTCGCCTTTGCCAACGGGCTCGATCTGGTCGAAGACGAGGGGCTGCTGGAAGAAGTGTCGGGCCTTGTCGAATGGCCGGTGGTCCTGATGGGCGAATTCGAGCAGGCCTTTCTCGCCATTCCGCCTGAAGTTGTCCGGCTGACCATCCGCGCCAACCAGAAATGCTTTGTCACCCACCCGCAAGGCGATGGCGAAAACCTCTCCAACCGCTTCATTCTCACCGCCAACATCGAGGCGAAGGATGGCGGCAAGGAGATCGCGCATGGCAATGGCAAGGTGGTGCGCGCGCGCCTGTCGGACGCGCTCTATTTCTGGAAGACCGACCAGGGCGACCTGCCGGATCTGGAGCAGCTCGAGGCATCGGCGAAGAAGTTCGGGCTCGATCTGAAAAAGCCGCTCGACCAGCGCATGGCCCGCCTCGACCATCTCAATGTCACCTTCCACGCCAAGCTCGGTACGCAAGGCGAGAGGGTGGAGCGGATCAAGCGGCTGGCGCAAGAGATCGCGCCGACAGTGGCGCAGTCGATCTCCCCCCTTGAGGGGGAGATGGCCGGCAGGCCAGAGGGGGTCGCTTCGGCTGCCGCGACGCTATCTGGCCTCTCGAAGAAAGAGGGAGTCAGCGCTTCACGCGAGACGACCCCCTCTGTCGGCTTCGCCGACATCTCCCCCTCGAGGGGGGAGATTACCGCGCTCGCCGGGCGTGCCTCCGTGCTGGCCAAGGCAGATCTAACAACTGAAGCAGTAGGTGAGTTCCCCGAACTACAAGGCGCCATGGGCCGCAAGTACGCGCTGCTGCAGGGCGAACATCCGTCCGTCGCCGCAGCAATCGAGGAACACTACAAGCCGCAAGGTCCGTCCGATCGCGTGCCGACCGATCCGGTGTCGATTGCGGTCGCGCTGGCCGACAAGCTCGACACGCTGGTCGGCTTCTGGGCGATCGATGAAAAGCCGACGGGGTCGAAGGATCCTTATGCGCTACGGAGAGCGGCTTTGGGTGTGGTGAGGATGCTGGTCGAGAACGGCATCCGTCTGGCCCTGTCGTCCATTTTCGATCGCGCTGCCGCCAATTTCAAGGACAGCGGTGCAGGCCAGTCGACCGATCTCCTCGCTTTCTTCCACGACCGCCTGAAAGTCTACCTGCGCGATCAGGGCGCCCGCCACGATCTTATCGACGCGGTCATCACGCCGCAGTCGGACGACCTCTTGCAGATCGTCCGCCGCGTCGAAGCGCTGGGCTCCTTCCTCGACACCGAGGACGGCAAGAACCTGCTCGCCGGCACCAAGCGCGCGGCCAACATTCTGGCCGCCGAGGAGAAGAAGAAAACGGCCATCGCCGAGACTGTTGAGCCGGCGCTGTTTCGTGAAGACGCCGAGAAATCGCTGTTTGCGGCGGTGAATCAGGCTGAGAAGCAAGCCGGCGAAGCGATTCAAAACGAAGACTTTTCCGCCGCCATGCTGGCGCTTAGCGTGTTGCGTGAACCGGTTGATTCATTCTTTGAACGCGTTCTCGTGAATGATGAAGACCAGGCCGTGCGCGCCAACCGCCTGGCGTTGCTGGCCCGCATCCGCGCGGCAACCGACCAGGTCGCGGACTTCTCCAGAATAGCTGGCTAAAGGGCGAGCGAAACGCCAAAAAAATTCTGCCCGGCCGGCCGTTCGAGCCGGCTTACAGTCATATGGCGATGATCTCTCCGTGGCAAAAAGGACATGTTCCCAACCCCACGGAGGCTTCCATGAATTCCGCTCACGACATCGAAGTGACAGAAGAAACCTCGGGCACTCCCGAGGCGCTTGAATCCGCTTCCGACAATAGTCTCGACCGTGCCGCCGCCACGGCGGTCGAGGCCGCCGACCTGTCGGATGACGAGGAAGGCGATGACGAAGACAGTGACGAATCGGGCGATGAAGAAGGCGAGGAAACCACGGCCTCTTCGGACGACGATGAGGACGAGGAAGACGACGAAGACGAAGATGAAGATGACGACAGCGTGAAGGCCGAAGCCGGCGGCGCTGACGAGACCGAGGAATCCGACGACGAGGACGACGACAAGGAAGAGTCCGAAGACGGCGACGACAAGGAAGAAGCGGCCTGAGCTTTCAGGCGACTGACATCAAACGAGAAGGGCGGCGTTCACACGCCGCCCTTCTTGTTCTCGAGGCCAACCTTGTCGGTCCTTTTGAAACTGACTTTGTCAGTCCTCCAAAATGCTCACGTGCACGCTGTCTGAATAGACATCGACCTGGATCAGCGGCTCGCCGTTGACGATGGCGTTCCGTGTCGAGGAACTCATGGCACCACTGCGCTTCAGCATGCGCTCCAGATACGCGCGGTCTTCATTGCTCCCGAACCAGTCGTCGCCCTGGTCGTCGGCGTCGCGGCGGTGGAACTTGTGCCAGTTGGCGCGGTCCTGCCGCACCATCTGCGCCGCGCTGCTCAGCTCGTAGCCGTCGCTGGCATGGTGGTCGCGATCGGAAATACGCGCGACATAGGACCCCAGCATGTCGTCACCGGCCTGCGCGCTGCCGACGCCCAGAAATGACGCCAGCAACAGGCCGGCCACGGTCGATAATTTCGCCTTGTTCATGATACCCCCTTGCTCACTCGAAACCCGGCGCGCTCGTGCCAAAACCGATTGGCGAAATTGGGGCCGCCGCCGACAGCCGATCGTGCGCCGGGGCGTCGATCGGCGTCAAGCGGACTGGCCGACTGTTTCGGCCGAATGGCTTACTCGGCTTTGCCGACGCCCTGGATCGGCTGCTGCGGCGTTGCCGCCGGCTGTGGCGCCGCCGGCTGCGACTCGGGCTTGCCGTTCGACGCCGTCGCCGTCCCGGCGGGTGCGGTCTCTGCCGCGGGCTTCGTATCCGCTGTGGGTGCCGCGGTAGCGGTGGCGGTTGCCTTGGCCGGTGCCGGTGCGGCGAACGCGCCGCCGACGATGCCGCCGCGAATGATCATCGGGGCCTGGCCATGCCTGGGCTTTTCGGGAATCGCCGCGACCTTTTCATATGTGACGTCGGGTTGCGGATCGCCGAGCGCGACGATCGATGGCGACGAGGCGATCTTGACCGGTTCGGGTGTGCCGACCTTGATGACCGATGGCGTGGATTTCGAGACGCCGAGAAAGACGATCGACGAGGCTTGTGCCCCACCGGTCATCGCCGCCAGGGTGAAACCAAGCGCTCCAAGCACACGCATCGACATCGAAACCATCCCCTTGCCCAACAAGCTGGTAGCCTTACCCCCAGTGGATTGATGCCGGCTTGCAGGGAAACATAACATTTTAGGCATTGATAATTCGCCAACGCCGGCTTGCCCGAAGATCACTGCCGTATTAGGTCCGGCGCCTGTGAGGTGATGCAAGTGGCTGAGATACTACCCGTCGGCGAAGCGATGGAACGGGCGCTGGCGCTGCTTGAAGGCGGCGACGTCGTCGCCATTCCGACGGAGACCGTCTACGGACTGGCCGGCGATGCCACCAATGGCGTTGGCGTCGCCCGCATCTTCGAAGCCAAGGGCCGGCCGCGCTTCAACCCGCTGATCGCCCATGTCGCCGATCTGGCGATGGCCGAGCGCATTGCGACCTTCGACCCGCTGTCGAAGCGGCTGGCCGAGGCGTTCTGGCCGGGACCGCTGACGCTGGTGCTGCCGCTACGGCCCGGCAACGGCATCCATCCGCTGGTCACCGCCGGGCTGGATACGATCGCGCTGCGCATGCCCAGGGGGTTCGGCGGCGAGCTGATCGCAAGACTCGGCCGGCCACTGGCCGCGCCCAGCGCGAACTCTTCGGGCAAGATCAGCGCCACCACGGCGCAAGCCGTAGCGGCCGATCTCGGTGCGAAAATCCAGCTTGTCGTCGATGGCGGCGCCACTCCGGTCGGGCTGGAATCGACCATCGTCAAAGTCGAAGGCGATACAGTGCGGCTGCTGAGGCCGGGCGGCATTGCCGCGGCCGACATCGAGGCGGCCGTCGGTACCAAGTTGCTGCGCGGCGCCACGGCCGGCATCGAGGCGCCAGGCATGCTGGCGTCGCATTATGCCCCGGGCGCGTCGGTGCGGCTCAATGCGCAAAGCGTGGCCGAAGGCGAGGCCTTGCTGGCCTTTGGCGGTGACCGCGCCGAGGGCTGGCAAGCGGCCGTCGCCTTGCGCAACCTGTCCGCATCAGGCGACCTGCGCGAAGCCGCAAGCAATCTCTTCGCCCATCTGCAGGAGCTCGACCGCAGTGGTACGGCGACGATCGCCGTCGAGCCGATCCCGGTCGATGGGCTGGGCGAGGCGATCAACGATCGGCTGTTTCGTGCCGCTGCCCCACGTGACAAGGTCGGCTGAGCGCCATAGTTTCTGCCCATGAACGACGCACCCTTCGATCTCGATCCCGCCCTCATCGACCGCTTCGCCGCAATCGTCGGCGACAAATATGCGCTCCGCGACCAGGCCGGTATCGCGCCCTACCTCACCGAGCGTCGCGGCCTGTGGCACGGCAAGACAGGGCTGGTGCTGCGGCCCGGCAGCGTCGACGAGGTCAGCCAGATCATGCGGCTGGCGAGCGAGACGGGAACGCCTGTCGTGCCGCAGAGCGGCAACACCGGGCTGGTCGGCGCCCAGGTGCCCGACGCGTCCGGCCGCGAGATCGTGCTGTCGCTGTCGAGGCTGAACCGCATCCGCGAGATCGACGTCTTCTCCAACACGGTGACCGTCGAGGCCGGCGTCATCCTGCAGACGCTGCAGGAAGCGGCTGATGCCGCCGATCGTCTGTTTCCGCTGTCGCTTGCCGCGCAGGGCTCTTGCCAGATCGGCGGCAATCTGTCCTCCAACGCCGGCGGCACCGGGGTGCTTGCCTATGGCAATGCGCGCGAACTCTGCCTCGGCGTTGAAGTGGTGCTGCCGACCGGCGAGGTGTTCGACGATCTGCGCAAATTGAAGAAGGACAACACCGGCTACGATCTGAAGAACCTGTTCGTCGGCGCCGAAGGCACGCTCGGCATCATCACCGCGGCGGTGCTGAAACTGTTTCCCAAGCCGAAAGGCCGCGAGGTGGCTTTTGCCGGCCTGTCGTCGCCGGAGGCGGCGCTTTCATTGTTCAGCCTGGCCATGGACCGGGCAGGGGCCGCGCTGACCGCCTTCGAACTGATCGGCCAGCGTCCTTATGATTTCACGCTGCGTCACGCGCAGGGCGTCACCCGGTCGCTGGCCCAGGACTGGCCCTGGTACGTGCTGATGCAGGTCTCATCGGGCCGCTCGGCCGAGGACGCCAGGGGGCTGATCGAGGAGGTGTTGTCGCAAGGCCTCGAGCAAGGCATTGTCGGCGACGCGGTGATCGCCGCAAGCCTGGCGCAGGGCGACGCCTTCTGGAATTTTCGCGAGGTGCTGCCGGATTCGCAAAAGCCCGAAGGCGCTTCGATCAAGCATGACATTTCGGTACCGGTGGCATCCATACCGGCGTTCATCGCCAAGGCTGCCGGCGCTGTCGCCTCGGTCAGCCCGCAGGCGCGCGTCGTCTGCTTCGGCCACATGGGCGATGGCAATCTCCACTACAACATCTCCCGGCCGGAGGGTGGTGACGATGAGGCGTTTCTCGGCCTCTATCACGCCATGAACCATGCCGTGCACGATGTCGTGCGTTCCTTCCACGGCTCGATCTCGGCCGAGCACGGCATCGGCCAGTTGAAGCGCGACGAACTGATCGCCACCGCACCGCCAATGGCGATCGATCTGATGCGCCGGGTGAAGGCCGCCTTCGACCCGGCCGGGATCATGAATCCCGGTAAGGTTATCTGATCCTTTCAGCATCTTGTGGCTGGTCTCATTCCGATAACCATCCCCTGAGATCAGCAAAATTTAACCGACTTTCTTAAGCGCAGCGGTAAGGAGCCGGCGCTACTGTTTCGCATAACGAGGCCGGGAAAACTGGCCCGGTGGGATCCGTGAAAACGGGCTCTCAGGAGAAACACAGGAAGGCAGTAGATGAACAGTGTACTGAAGCCCGTCTGGGCCGGGCGCAACATGCGTCTTGACCCATTCCGCCTGCCGCAAGTGGTGAGTTATGCCACGCGCGACGACTATGGCGACGTTACCTTCACCATCGACCAACGAGGCGCCGTCATTCGCCGCACGCTCGAGATGAGCGGCGTGCCGGCGATCATCGCACTGCCCGCCAATGCGTTTCGCGGCGTCGCCGCCCGCGCGATGGAGGATCCGGAAGGCAATGTCACGGTAACCCTGGAACTCCTGCACAACGACCCGATGCTGTCGGTGCCGCTGCTGGTGGCCGACGATCTCGACGACGTCGCCGCCGACTGGCGCGCCTGGGCCGATGCCTATCGGCTGCAGATGCTGCTGATCGAATCCGACGGCATTGCCCGCACACTCGAAGAATCGCTCGGCGCCGCCATCAAGGCGTTGCCGGCCAAGGATCGCCGCAAGGGCCGGGTCTCGACCACGCGCCGTCCGCGCTTCCTCGCCCGCCGCAGGGCCGGCGATCTCGGCCTGCGACTGGTCATCGACGGCGAAGAGATTATCGCGAGGGAGTAGTTTCTCTTAACACGCGCCGGCGATTGGCGAAAACCGCCAATGACAGCCTTCTTCTCCCCGTCACTATACGGGAGTTGAGGAGCGGTCCGCGAAGCGGACGAAAAGCCAATTGCTTGGCTTTTCGAGTGACGAACGCCCGGCAGGGCGATGAGGGCAGCGCTGACCAAGCTGGTTTTCTACCTCAACGAATTTCACCTTGCCTCGAAGGTTGGCGCTGCCCCTCATCCGGCTGCCGCCACCTTCTCCCCGTATAGTGACGGGGAGAAGGGAGACTAAACCAGCGGCTTCAGCGCCACCCACAGCGATCCGCCGATCAGGCCCAGGAAGATCAGCCAGCCGACCTGGTTGTTCGATTTGAACAGCCGCAGACACTGGTCGGGATCGTTGATATCCAGAACCGCGATCTGCCGCGCCATATGCGCGCCGGCGGCGATTAGCCCGGCCAGCGCCACCACCGGCGCCTGCGCCGCGGCAAAGGCGATGGCAAAGCAGACCAGCGTGCCGCCATAAAGCCCGACCAGCCAGGTCTTGGTGTTGTCGCCGAACAGCCGCGCCGTCGAGCGTACGCCGACAATGGCGTCGTCTTCCTTGTCCTGGTGCGCGTAGATGGTGTCGTAGCCGATCACCCACAGGATCGAGCCGATATAGAGCATGATGGCCGGGCCATCGAGATCGCCGAACTCGACCGCCCAGCCCATCAGTGCGCCCCAGGAGAAGGCCAGGCCAAGCACGAATTGCGGCCAGTTGGTGAAGCGCTTCATGAAGGGATAGACGGCAACGATGACCAGCGAGACGATGCCGAGCGGAATGGCGAAGTCGTTGAATTGCAACAGCACGACGAGACCCAACAACGCCTGGATGACCAGGAACGCCCAGGCCTGGCGGCGCGTCACCTTGCCGGCAGGCAACGGCCGCGAGCGGGTGCGCTCGACCTTGTTGTCGATGTCCTGGTCGACAATGTCGTTGTAGGTGCAGCCGGCGCCGCGCATGGCGACGGCGCCGACAAAGAACAGGAACAGATACCAGGGCGCCGGCAGCAGCGTCAGCAGCGGGTCGGTGGGGCGGGGATAGGCGCTGGCCGCAAGCGCTGCCGACCACCAGCAGGGCCATAGCAGCAATTGCCAGCCGATTGGCCGGTCCCAGCGGGCCAGCTGCGCATAAGGCCACAGCCAGCGCGGCAGTATCTTGTAGACCCAATGGCCGCTCGGCGCGTCGGCGACACGGCCCTGAGCCGCTTTCGACTGGATGGTTTCCATCGTGCTGGAGTGGCAGCAGCAGCGAGCGCCGTCAAGCGCTCGCATTGTCGCTCAGGCGGTGAAAACATCGTGCGTGGCGAACCATTCCTTCGCCACCTCGATGAAGGCCAGCGCCGCCTTCGACAGCCTTTGGCTTGTGTCATGGGTGAGGATGATGCGCTGCATCGGCAGCGGGTCGGACAGCGGCTTGCACACCAGCGGCAGGCCGTCATAACTCCTGTCGCCATAGGGCCTTGTGTAGCTCACCGCGACGCCGAAGCCGTTGGCGACCATGCTGCGCTGCAGTTCGAATGAACTCGTCGTCGATTGCGAGACCGGCGACAGGCCGCGGCTGAGGAACAGGTCCAGCATATGCTGCCAGCTGTGCGGCTGGTCGGTGGTGACAAGCGGATGGGCCGCCAGCTCCGCCAGGCTGACGCTCGCCTGGCTGGCCAACGCGTGGCCCTGCGGCAGAAGCGCGTGCGGCCGCAGCTCATGCAGCAGGATGCGGGCGAAGTGCGAGGGCAGGCCGAGATCGTAGGTCAGGCCGAGATCGATGGCGGAATCGCCGAGCCGCCGGCCCAGCGTCTCGAAGGTCTCGTCGCGCACGATGACAGCGACCGCCGGGCAGCGTTGCGAAAACGCGCGGATCAGCACCGGCGCGAAATAGGGCGCGAGGTCCTCGAAACAGCCGAGCACCAACTCGCCGCCGACATCGGCGTCACGCGTCCCCAGCCCAACCAGTTCGTCCGCCTCGGCCAGCACCTGCTTCGCCTTCGCCACCGCGCCGCGGCCGAACGAGGTGAGCGCGATGCCGCTGCCGCGCTGGCGCACGAACAGTTTCTGGCCGAGCGTCGCTTCGACATTGTCGATCGCCACCGAAATCGAAGGCTGTGAGACGTTCAGCATCCGGGCGGCAGCGGTGACGCTGCCGTGGCGGGCGACGGCAACGAGATAGCGCAGCTGGGTGAGGGTCAGGTTCATAGGTTGAAGCTATAAGAGAGATGAGAAGTTATTATTTTACGCGATGTGCGGCGGCTGCGATAGTCGGCAATCCAACAGGGGAGACATGAGATGGCCGCCAGATATATCGATGCCGCAGCGATTGCCGATTACCAGCGCGATGGCGCGGTCTGCATACGCGGCGCCTTCAAGGACTGGGTCGGCACCATCGCCGCCGGCATCGAGCGCAACATGCAGAACCGCAGCGCCACGGCGTCTGACATCGCCAATGGCAAGGGCAGCTTCTTCGACGATTATTGCAACTGGGAGCGCATTCCGGAATTCGTCGATGTGGTGCGCAATTCACCCGCCGCAGAGCTGGCGGCGGCGGCGATGCAGTCGCGCAGCGCCCAGTTCTTCCACGACCACGTGCTGGTCAAGGAACCCGGCACGCAGAAGCCGACGCCCTGGCACCAGGACATCCCGTATTATTTCGTCGACGGCAGCCAGACCGTCAGCTTCTGGATCCCGATCGACCCGGTCAAGGAAGCGACGCTGCGGCTGATCGCCGGCTCGCACAAATGGGAAAAGATGGTTCTGCCGGTGCGCTGGCTGAACGATGACAATTTCTACGCCGGCGAGGGCGACTATCGGCCGGTGCCCGACCCCGACAAGGACCCGTCGCTGAAGGTGCTGGAATGGCAGATGGAGCCGGGCGACGCCATTCTGTTCGACTTCCGCACCGCGCATGGCGCGCGCGGCAATCTGACGGCGGCACGGCGCCGGGCGCTGTCGCTGCGCTGGGTCGGCGATGACGCGCGCTATGTCGAGCGCCCCGGCCGCACCTCGCCGCCCTATCCCGGCCATGACATGAAGCCCGGCCAGAAACTGCGTGAGGACTGGTTCCCCGTCATCTACCAGAGCTGATCCGGCCGGGAGCGTTGTGCCCTCCGCGCGACGTTCCCGTGCGCAACCGGCATCGCGCAAGGTAAAACTCTTGACCCGCTGCGCTTGGCGCAATAGCGCAGTCCCTGTCGTGAAATGACAAGGGACATCGGCATGCGCGTTTTGTTGATCGGCTCCGGCGGCCGCGAACATGCCCTGGCCTGGAAGCTCGCGGCCTCGCCGCTCTTGACCAAGCTCTATGCCGCGCCCGGCAATCCGGGCATTGCCCGCGAGGCCGAACTGGTCAAACTCGACATCGCCGATCATGCCGCTGCCGCAACCTTCTGCAAGAACAACGCGATCGACCTCGTCGTCGTCGGGCCGGAAGGGCCGCTGGTCGCCGGCATTGCCGACGATCTGCGCGATCAGGGCATTCGCGTCTTCGGCCCGTCGAAGCGGGCAGCGCGGCTCGAAGGCTCGAAAGGCTTCACCAAGGACCTCTGCGCGAAATACGATATCCCGACCGCTGCCTATGGCCGCTTCACCGATCTGACCGCAGCCAAGGCCTATGTCGAAAAGGTCGGTGCGCCGATCGTCATCAAGGCCGATGGGCTCGCCGCCGGCAAGGGCGTCACCATCGCCATGACGCTGGACGAGGCCCGCGCCGCGCTCGATGCCTGTTTTGACGGCGCCTTTGGCGACGCTGGCGCCGAAGTGGTGGTCGAGGAATTCATGACCGGCGAAGAAGCGAGTTTCTTCTGCCTGTGCGACGGCACCACAGCATTGCCCTTCGGCACCGCGCAGGACCACAAGCGCGTCGGCGACGGCGACATCGGCCCCAACACCGGCGGAATGGGCGCCTATTCGCCGGCGCCGGTGATGACGCCTGAGATGGTCGAGCGCACCATGCGCGAGATCGTCGAGCCGACCATGCGCGGCATGGCCGAGCTTGGCGCACCGTTTGCCGGTATTCTCTTCGCCGGGCTGATGATCACCGACAAAGGGCCGAAGCTGATCGAATACAACACCCGCTTCGGCGATCCAGAATGCCAGGTGCTGATGATGCGGCTGAAGGACGACCTTTTGGTGCTGCTCAACGCCGCCGTCGACGGCCAGCTTGCGCACAGTTCTGTGCGCTGGCGCGACGAGGCGGCGCTCACCGTGGTGATGGCGGCGCGGGGTTATCCCGGCACGCCGGAGAAAGGTTCGGTCATCCATGGCCTCGACGAAGCCGCCGGCGCTGGCGTTGAGATCTTCCACGCCGGCACCGCCATCAATGGCGGCGCGCTGGTCGCCAATGGCGGCCGCGTGCTCAACATCACCGCGTCAGGCAAGACGGTCGGTGAAGCGCAAAGCCGCGCCTACGCCGCGCTCGACCGCATCGACTGGCCGCAGGGCTTTTGCCGCCGCGACATAGGCTGGCAGGCGGTGGCGCGGGAAAAGGCCGGCGCGGTCGAATAATCTCAGCGCTCGCGAACGAGTTCCGTCGATGCGGTGCTGACCGGGTCGGCGGCTTGGGGGAAGGCGGCCTCGAGCAGGGTCTCCGAGCGATACGCGGTCCGCTTCCAGGCGACATACTCGGCAATGCCGAAGCGCGCGCGGCGCGGCACCGTCTTGACCACTGGCATGCGGAACGCGGCGCGGAATGTCTGCCAGCGCGCGCCGAGCACCGCCACCATCTCCTCGACAGTCGGCGGCATCGCTACATCGGCATACGTGATGGTGACTTTGCCGGCCAGCCCTGCCGCGCGCGAAACCGGCACCGGGATCGAGGCGAGATAGTCCGGCGGCACGTTGATCAGGCCGCCGAACGGCCATTGCTGGCGCAGCGTGGCTGCATCCATCGGCGCGACGTTGACATCGATGTCGTTGGGCGTGCCGGCGACCCGGTAGGGACAGCGCAGGCGGCCGCAATTGGCCTGCGCCGAAAACTGCCACAGCGCATAGCCCTGCCAGTTGCCCATCGGAAAATGCACGTCGATGTCGGGTTTGTAGCGCGCATACCAGAGCGGCAGCCGCGACAAGAGCCGATACTGATAGCGGTTGTCGGCGATGTACTGGGCGGTCTTGCCATTGGCATAGAGTATCGGGAAACGGCCGATACGCCGATGCACCTGGCGCACGAATTCCTCGGCATCCTCCAGCGACATCCACTGTGTCGGATCATTGCCTTCGAGGTCGAGGGCCAAGAGATCGTCCGGCGTCGGTTCGGCGAAATCGATGAAATTGTTGGCCTGCTCGACCGGATTGCCGGGGCGGGCAAGATGATAGGCGCCCCATTTCAGGCCGAGCGCCTTGGCCACCACCTTGCGCGTCTGGAACAACTCGCGCGTCACCGCATAGCGTTTCCACAATGTCTTGCAGAGTTTGATCGCAATCTCGTCGCCATAGCAGAAATAGGGCGGTGGCAGTCCATCGGAGGCCTTGTTGATGAAGCCGACAATGCGCTTGTCGGTGGCAAGCTGCGACCAGTCGATGGAATTGTATTCATAGGCGTCGACGACCAGCGCGCGGTCGCCGTCCCGCCACGGCTCGGAAAAGTCCGAGGCTTTTGCCGCCGATCCCAGCGCCATCATCGCCGCGAGAGCGATCGCTGAGCGGCGAAGAAGATGCGCCGGCGTTTTCAAACAGGGAATCCCCGCTGACCAAACACCGATGGTGAACTGCTATGGTTAAGGAAGTGCTTTCGGGATTGCGTTGGCGAAAGCCTCCGCGACATCCGATCCTCGTGGGGGAGATGTCCGGTAGGACAGAGGGGGGCGCTGTCCCTCTGACCTCTCAATCGATCGCAGTGCAACCAGAGGCTTGTCCCGGCTGGTTGAGAAGTGAAAAAGGTTAGCGTTCCGTCGCGCCCCCCTCTGCCCTGCCGGGCATCTCCCCCTCGAGGGGGGAGATGGCCGCTCCGCCGCTCACCACGCGATTCCGCCATAGAATGACGAAGTCGCGAAAGCTTCAGCCAAGGTGACGAAGGTCAGTGCAAAATCCGCGTGACAAAGTTTGACGTTTACGTAAAAAGAAGGCCGGAGGCCGCCCAAAGGCGGATGGTTTTGCGTCGTCCCGGGTCCTAGGATCGAGGAGGGCGAGCAGCGGAGGAGAAAGCGGCATGTACAAGGCGCCCGTCGACGACATTTCGTTCACGCTGAAGCATGTCGCCGGCCTCAAACCGGCGCTCGACAGCGGCGCGTTCGGCGATCTCGGCGAAGACCTTGTCGACGCCATCCTGGCCGAGGCCGGCCGTTTCGCCAGCGAAGAGGTCGCGCCGCTCTACAAGATCGGCGACGAGCACGGCGCGGTGCTGAAGGATGCCACCGTCACCACGCCGCCCGGCTGGAAGGCGCTCTACCGCAGCTGGATCGACGGCGGCTGGAACGCGCTGTCGGGACCGGAAGAATTCGGCGGCCAAGGCCTGCCGACCATGCTTGGCGTCGCCGCGCTCGAAATGTGGAACTCCGCCGCCATGGCCTTCGGCATCGGCCCGACGCTGACCATGGGCGCCGTCGAGGCGCTCGACAAGCATGCCTCCGAAGCGCTCAAGGCCAAATATCTGGCAAAGCTCGTCTCCGGTGAATGGATGGGGACGATGAACCTGACCGAGCCGCAGGCCGGTTCCGATCTCGCTGCCTTGCGTACCCGCGCCGAACCTGCCGGCGACGGCACCTACCGCATCTTCGGCCAAAAAATCTTCATCACCTATGGCGAGCACGATTTCACCGACAACATCCTCCATCTGGTGCTGGCGCGGCTGCCGGATGCGCCGGCCGGCACGCGCGGCATTTCGTTGTTCCTGGTGCCGAAATTCCTGGTCAATGACGATGGGTCGCTCGGCGCCCGCAACGACGTCTTCTGTTCGGGCCTCGAGCACAAGCTCGGCATCCATGCCTCGCCGACCTGCACCATGATCTATGGCGACGGTTTTGGCGGCGCGACGCCCGGCGCCATAGGCTGGCTGATCGGCGAGGAGAACAAGGGGCTCGCCTGCATGTTCACCATGATGAACAACGCCAGGCTGTGCGTCGGCATGCAGGGCGTGGCAGTGGCCGAAGCCGCGACGCAGAAGGCGATCGCCTATGCCAATGAGCGCCGCCAGGGCAAGGCGTCGGACTATGCCGGCGCCGGCATGGCGCCGATCGTCCATCACCCGGACGTGCAGCGCAATCTTCTCACCATGAAGGCGCTGACCCAGATCGCGCGCGCCATCTCCTATTCCTGCGCGCATGCCATCGACCTGGCGCGGATCTCATCGGGCGAGGAGGCAGGGCATTGGCGCGACCGCGCCAATCTGCTGACGCCGTTAGCCAAGGCCTTTTCCACCGATGTCGGCGTCGATGTCGCTTCGCTCGGCGTCCAGGTGCATGGCGGCATGGGTTTTATCGAGGAGACCGGCGCCGCAGCCCTTTATCGCGACGCCCGCATCGCGCCGATCTATGAAGGCACCAACGGCATCCAGGCGATCGACCTGGTGGCGCGCAAACTGCCGCTCGGCGGCGGCGAGCATGTGCATGGCTACATCGCCGAACTGAAGCGAATAGCCGATGAAGTGCGGACCTCGAACCTGCAAGGGTTCGGCCGCACCGCCGAGGCTCTCGATCGCGCACTCGACGATCTGACCGAGGCGACGCGCTTCCTGCAGAAGTTGCTGGTCGAAGGCCGCCTCGACGAAGCGCAGGCGGGTGCGACGCCCTATCTCAGGTTGATCTCGCTTGCCGCCGGCGGCGCCTATCTGGCGCGTGGCGGACTTGCCGAGCAAAACCGCATCGCCCTTTGCCGCTTCTTTGCCGAAAACCTGCTTGGCGAAGTCAGCGCCTTGAAGGACCGCGTCATCGATGGCGCCGAAAGCCTCGCCGCCGCCGGCAAGACGCTGATATCAGCCTGAATACTTAAAGCGCTCACCAGGGAAAAATGACCGTGACAGACCATATTCTCGTCGAGCGCCAGGGCGCCATTCAGATCATCCGCATGAACCGCCCGGACAAGAAGAACGCGCTCACGCGCGCCATGTACGCGATAATGTCCGAGGCGCTGGCCGAAGGCGACGCCGATCCGGCGGTCCGCGTCCACGTCTTCCTCGGCGTGCCCGGCGCCTTCTCGGCCGGCAACGATCTCGCCGATTTCCTGGTCATCGCCACCGGCGGCGAGGGCGGCAACGAAGTCTGGGACTTCCTGATGGCGCTGGCCAAAACCGAGAAGCCGTTGGTCTCGGGCGTCGATGGCATTGCGGTCGGCATCGGCACCACGCTCAATCTGCATTGCGACCTGACCTTTGCCACGCCGCGCACCGTGTTCCGCACGCCCTTCGTCGATCTCGGCCTGGTGCCGGAGGCAGGTTCCAGCCTACTTGCGCCGCAAATCCTCGGCCGTCAGGGCGCTTTCGCGCTGCTCGGCCTCGGCGAAGGCTTTTCAGCCGAACGCGCCAAGGCTGCCGGCCTGATCTACGAGGTGGTCGAGGAGAGTGCGCTCGAAACCACGGTGCTGGCGGCGGCCGGCGCAATCGCCGCCAAGCCGCCTGAGGCACTGAAGATCGCCCGCGATCTGATGCGCGCCCCGCGCGATGAGCTTCTCGCCCGCATCAAGGTGGAGAGCGGGCATTTCTTCGAACGGTTGAAGTCCGATGAAGCGCGCGCTGCGCTGACCGCGTTCATGACGCGCAAGAAAGCAAGCTGATCTCACGGCACTGTCAGCTTGTGGCAGCTTCGAGCGAAACGCGCGTCAGACGCGATTTTTTGATCTGTACACTGCGGTTTTCACGCCCTATCTCACAAATCCGGCGGGCGGGGGTCCAGAGCAATTCCAGGAAAAGTGTGAAGCGGTTTTCCGTCCGGAATTGCGTCAAAGCTAAGAAAATAGAGCGGTTTGCCGTTTCCGCGAAACGGTAAACAGCTCTAGTCAGTGGAGAGGACATGGCCCGCAACGTCGCTGCCAGCAATGCAACCTTCGAGATACCAAGAGGCCTGCATTGACGGATTGAGCGTCCAATGCTTGCCGATGTTGTGAAGCCGCTCGGCCTGACGTTCAGGCTCTGGTGGCGCTTCTGGCCGCAACTGGTCGCCATGGTGCTGCTGGGCATTGTCGGCAGCGATCTGTTCATGCAGATCGCCGCGCGCACCGCCTTCCTCAACCATATGGCCGGGCTGGCGCTGCTGACGCTTGTAGCGCTCACGCAGCTCATCGTCACTGTCGCTATGTTCCAGACGCTGCTTCCCGGCCTGCCGGCGATCCGTGCCGCGCAACAGGCGGCTAGTGGACAGGCGTCCGGCGAGACAGGTGCCGAAACGAGCACCGGCACCACGCGGTTGGCACGCATGGTCAGCGTCGCGCTCTTGCCCTTCTTCGCCTACTACGCCGCCTGGGGCTTTCTGGGCGATACGGTGCGGCAATATTCGCGCGTCACCCTCGACATGGCGCCATTCGGCGAGGGCGCGGGCAATGTGCTCGACGTGCTGGATTCCCGCTGGCTGGTGTTTTCCGTCGTCATCTCCTGGCTGGTCAGGCGTCTGGCCCAGGCGATGCAGAAACGCGGCGGGGCAAAGTCCTTCTGGCAGATCGTCGTGGTGATCTGCGAGACCAACTGGATCTTCGTCGGTCTCTACGTCATCTCGCGCTGGAAGGACGACATTGTCGGCTGGATCATGAGCCGCAACATTTTTTCCGCACTTCAGGCGGCGGCCGATGGCCTGGCCAATCCTGTTTCCACCGCGCTGGCCAAGCCGATGGTGCCTGTCGAGGTCACCTCCATCGACACGACAACGAAGCTCATCGCGCTGTTCTTCTTCATGCTGCTGCCGGTGATCTGGCTGGTCATGACGGCGCTGATCTATGGCTATGACGTGCGCGACGACAAGGAGTTCTTGCGCACGCACGAACGGGTCGAGCGCCTGGGCGCCCGCTATCGCACCATTCCGAAATTCATGCGCGACTTCGTCGAGCACTTCATCTCAGGCTATCGCTCGCGCTATCTGCCGATCGCCAATGGCGTGCGCCTGACGTTGAGCTCCGGCCTCGTGCTCATCGTCACGCTTATCGTCGGCTACCGTCTCATCGACTGGTTGGCGGCCTGGGCGTGGCTGGGCGCGACCCGCCTCATCGGCCCGCACGACCTCGATACCTGGCAGGTGCTGTCCGAGGGCGTCTCGCTGCTGTTCGGCAGCGCCTTCCAGGATTCTTCGACCGGCATTCTGGTCGAGCCGCTGCGCATATGCTTCCTCGCCGCGATCCTCGAAACGGCCTTCGCGCTGCCCAAGCGCCAGACCGGCGAGATGGCGCAACCGGCCGGGCCGGCGGGAGCGGCGCAAGATGCTTGAGACCGCCCGCTCCAAGCTGAAAGCATGGCTCGCCGCCGGCATCGGCACGGCGGCGGCGATTGCGTTTGCCGGCGTGCTGGGCGCCTTCGGGGCAAGGCATGCGCAAGTACCGGTTCTGGCTCCTGCCGGCCCGATCGAAACCGGGCAATGGCTGCTGCGGCCGGTGAAGGCCTATGTCAGCGCAGAAAAATATGTCTATGGCACCTTGCGAAAGCCGGGGACGAAGGCGCTGGTCTTCGAGGTCGACATGACCAACCGCACGGCCCAATCGACGAAGGATTATTTCGAGCTCCTCCAGGCAACCCGGCCGCTGCTCGACCCGGCAACAAAACCCTACATCGTTCTGACGCGCGACGAGACACTGTCGCCGGAACTGCATCCCGGCATGCCGGAGCGCATGGCCTATATCTGGGAGCTGCCGGATGGTGCGGCAGCCCCGGCAAGCCTCGGCCTGACGGTCATCCGCAAGACCTACAAACAGCGCGACAACCTTTACGGCCTGCCCGGCTGGTTCAATCCGAGCCCGGTCGGCACGCTGACGATTCCTGTCGCACCCGATACTGGAGGCCAGCCATGATGCGCAGACTGGCCAATCTCGTTTTGCTGCTTGTCGCCGTGGCGTTCTGCTACGGCTTGCAGATATCGAAGCCGCATTATGGCGATCTGATCGGTCCTATCCCTGTGCGGGGCAAGCTGGGCGATACCATCATCGGCCGCAGCTTCGAGGTTCGCGCCGAAAAGCTGGAGTTTGCACGCAAGCTCAAGACGGACCGGTTCGGCGAGACGAAGGTGCTGACCACCGGCGGCGTCTGGGCGGTGGTGACGGTGGCGTTCGCGGCCAGAGCCGAATCGACATCAGTTGCGGTTGCCTCCTGGCGCGGACCAACGGGGCTGACTTACGACCACACCGAGCGGCTGTCCTTCATCAACAACGGCTTTCTCCCGGCCACTGTCGATCCCGGTCTGCCGACGAAGGCAAGGCTGGTCTTCGAGGTGAGGCCGGAGGAGGTCGGCAACGCGACGGTACTCATCTCGAGCAAGCTGATGGCGGCCCTCGATTCGCAGGCCGAGATTTCGATTGGGCCGGTCGCTGCCTTGTCCGACGGCATGCCAGCAGCAACCGTCGACACGCTCGATCTGACCCAGCCGATTGACGGACAAGCGAAATGACCGCGCAGGATATGGTTCAGGACAATGGCCTCGGCGAGCGGAAATGGCGCCGCCGCAGCCTTTGGGCGCTGCTTGTGCTCATCCCTCTGACCTTGGCTGTCGAAGCCTATGACAGCGTCAAGGCGCTGCTGGCCGACAATGATCTCTATCCGCGCCGCGTCGCCTGGGGCCAGAGCGCGCATTTCGGCGGCAGCGATTGGAAATTGACCGATCTGCGCGGCGCCTTCGGCATGAAGAACCTGCCGCCCGATTCCGTACCGGTGCTGGCCGATTTTTCGGTGACCGTGGGCGATCCCGACCTGCAGAAGCTATGGCTTGGCTGCAAGGTGATGCTGATCGATGCCGAGGGACGGCGCTGGTCGCCGACGTCCATTGTCTCGCTGAGAACGCCGGACAATGTGCAGACCTGCATTTCGGCGATCTTCTCCGGCGCCAAGACCGGCGATACGCTCAATCTGCGCGAGACGTTCCTGGTGCCGAAGGAGGCGACCAAGTCGATCAGGCCGGCGCTCGGCGTTGCCAGCGAGCGGCCGCATTTCCTGCTGTTCCGGCTGGAAAAGGATTGATCTCCCACGCTGTCGCCGGGATTCCCGGATCATCGCACCATTCAACCCACCGCAGATGGCGGCATGGTCATGGCGTCTGATGCCGCCTGGACGGATGAGCCGCTACCGGTGTTCGGTCGCGATGCGGATGCCCAAGCCGACCAGCACAATTCCGGTCACGCCTTCGATGGTGCGGCGGATCGATGGCCGGCGCAGGAAATCCCCCGCTTTGGCGACGACCGTTGCATAGAGCGCCAGCCAGGTGAAGGTCATGACGGCGAACACCACGCCGAGACCGAGCAGCGCCGCGAAGCTTTCCCCGCCGGGCGGTACGAATTGCGGCAGCAGGCTGGCGAAGAACACTGCCATTTTGGGATTGCCGAGATCGCTGATTAGCCCCTGGCGGTAGGCGGTCGCCGCCGTCAGCCGCCGTGCCGGCCTCGTGACTTCAGCCATGTCCTGCTGGCGGGAGGGCCAAAGCGCCTCCTGCAGCGCCCTGAAGCCGAGATAGACGAGATAGGCGGCACCCGCATATTTGACCGCAAGGAATAGCGGCTCCGAGGCGACCAGCAGGGCGACGATACCGGCGCTGGTGGCCAGCGCCCAGATCGTTTGGCCGCTGGAGATGCCGAGCGCGGTGAAGACGCCGGCCGCACGGCCGCCAAGCAGCGTGTTGCGGATGGTGATGGCGGTGTCGGGACCGGGCGTCGCAAGCACGATGAAAGAGACACCGAGAAAGGCCAGGAACAGGCTCATTGGATTCTCCCTTTGCAGCCAGATCAGCTTAGGATCGCTGCGCCATTTCACAAGCGTCAGGGGTAAAGCCGCGTCTTGTCCCAGCCGCCTTCGGCATTGCGCGAAAAGACCAGGCGGTCGTGCAGCCGGAACGGCCGGTCGTGCCAGAACTCGATCGCCTGCGGCACGATGCGGAAGCCCGACCAGTACTTTGGCCGCGGGATCTCACCGATAGGGTAGCGCGCCGTGTATTCGGCCACCGCTTTCTCCAGCGCAAAGCGGCTTTCCAGCGGCCGCGACTGTTTCGAAGCCCAGGCGCCGATGCGGCTGCCGCGCGGCCGCGTCGCATAATAGGCGTCCGCCTCCGCGTCGCTGACGATCTCCACCGGACCGCGGATGCGCACCTGGCGCCGCAGCGATTTCCAGTGAAAGCACATCGCCGCCTTCATGCTGCCAAGAAGCTCGCGGCCCTTGGCGCTCTCGAAATTCGTGTAGAAGACAAAACCGCTTTCATCGAACCCCTTGAGCAGCACCATACGCACATCCGGCATGCCGTCGGCATCGACGGTTGCCAGCGCGACGCCGTTGGCGTCGTTGATTTCGCTTTTTTTGGCGTCCTCCAGCCAGGCGGCAAAGAGCCGGAACGGCTCGGCGGCCTCGGTAAAGTCACCAGTTGTTAACTCGGTGTCACTCATAGTTTTTCTCAAATTGTCTCGAATCTCAGGAGGTTGCCGATTGTCGCGTATCGCGCAAGCTTTTGACAGCAGGCAATGGAGCGCTTTCGCTTCGGCCAGTTCGAAAGCCGTGATCGTGATCGTCGCCTTGCCGCTTGCCGCCTGCGGCGCCGGCGGCTTCAGCCTGGAAAAAGCCGAGGTCGACCGCTCCATCGTCACCTCGAGCGCGCCGGCGCAGGCGACATCGACGGACGCCGATAACGCTTCCGACCAGACCACCATCGGCAATGCGGTCTCTTCAGCCGACATAGAGGAGCTTCGCGGCCAGGCCGTGCCGTGGGCGAATGCCGGTACCGGCTCGCGCGGCTCCATCACGGAACTCGCCGAGTTGCAGGACAATGGCCAGACCTGCCGCAGCTTCACCGCCTCGCGCGAAAGCTTCGACGGCGTCGCTTTGTTCAAGGGTGAATTGTGCATGGCCGGCGCCGGCGGCTGGCACATGCAGGACTTTAAGCCCCTCTGATTCTCAAGCCATCGCAGGCGCCGCAATTTCAGCCGTCGATAAGCCTTTGCGCTACTGGAATTTCTTCCTATGCGAGCGCATATAGGGGGCAACATGGATTCACTCTTTTTCCAGGGCAGGACGTATGCGCGACCCCTATGAGGTGCTGGGCGTTGCCAAGAACGCATCGGCCAAGGACATAAAATCGGCCTACCGCAAACTCGCCAAGAAGCATCATCCGGACCAGAATCCGAATGATCCCAAGGCGAAGGACCGGTTTGCGGCGGCCAACCAGGCCTATGAGGTCATTGGCGACGAGAAGAATCGTGCGGCGTTCGACCGCGGCGAGATCGACGCCGACGGCAAGCCGAAATTCCAGGGTTTTGAGGGCGCAGCCGGTGGCGGCGATCCGTTTGGCGGCTTTCGCCGCCAGCAGGGCGCCGGCGGCTCGCGCTTCGAATTCCGCTCGGGCCGTCCGGGTGGCGATCCGTTCGACGGCAACAGCGACATCTTCAGCCAGATCTTTGGCGACGCTTTTTCCGGCGCGCGCGGCGCCGGCGACCGCCGTCAGCCGTTGCAGGCAGCGGACCTCAACGTGACGCTCGACGTCACCATCGAGGAGATGGCGACCGCCGAAAAGGTGACGGCCATGTTCCCAGACGGCCGCAAGATCGCGGTCAAGCTGCCGGTCTATGTCGAGGAGGGCCAGACCATCCGGCTGAAGGGCCAGGGCGAGCAAGGACCGGGACAGCCGGGCGATGCACTGGTCAAGATCCACATCCGCAGGCATTCGCGCTACCGCATCGAAGGTCGCGACCTGCATGCCGATCTGGAGGTAGCGTTGGCCGATGCGGTGCTGGGCGCCAAGGTGCCGGTCGACACGCCGACCGGCAGGCTGGCGGTCAATGTCCCGGCCTGGTCGAGTTCGGACAAGGTTCTGCGGCTGAAGGGCAGGGGCTTGCCGGAAAAGACCGGCGGCCATGGCGATCTCTACGCCCATGTCCGCATCATGCTGCCGGAAGGTGGCGACAGCGAGCTCGAAGCGCTGATGCGCGGCCGTAAGGGCTGACGCGGCTGCATTTCGCCTGCCAGGGCAATTCCAGGATCCGGCACCCGATCTATGTCGGCTTTCTCCTGGCCTTCTGGGCGACGCCGTCCATGACATCGGGCCATCTTCTATTTGCTGCAGGCAGCACCGGCTACATCCTGCTCGGCATCTTCCTCGAGGAACGCGATCTCGTCGCGATGTTCGGCGATCAGTACCGCCTCTACCGCAAGCAGGTGGGCATGCTCATTCCCTGGCGCAAAGTGACGGAATAGGGCCGCATCCGGTGCCAACCAGCCGATTCGGCTGGTCGGTCGCGGCCTGGGCCGTCGAGGCGCGCTGGCCGCAGTGAGGCATTGAAGCTCACAAACACGTTACACACCCCCAATCGCTGTTTGCCGAGTGTCTGAATTGAACGCGCGGCCCGTCTGCGCTTGATGCGCCTTTCTGCCTGTGCGATAGGCACTCCAAAGCAGAAAATCTTTCGGAGAGCGCTGACATGGCGGGTGGACAGGGCCTTATGGCCGGCAAGCGCGGGCTTATACTGGGCGTCGCCAACAACAGATCGATCGCCTACGGCATCGCCAAGGCCTGCGTCGACCACGGCGCCGAGATCGCGCTGACCTATCAGGGCGAGGCGTTCAAGAAGCGCGTCGAGCCGCTGGCGGCGGAATTGGGCGCCTTTGTCGCCGGCCATTGCGATGTCACCGACCCGGCGAGCCTCGACGAGGTTTTCGCCAATGTCGCCAAGCATTGGGGTGGCAAGCTCGACTTCCTCGTCCATGCCATCGCCTTTTCCGACAAGGACGAGCTGACCGGCCGCTATGTCGAGACGACTCGCGACAATTTCCTGCGCACCATGGACATTTCGGTCTATTCCTTCACCACCATCGCCAAGCGTGCCGAAGCGCTGATGACCGATGGCGGGTCGCTGCTGACGCTGACCTATTACGGCGCCGAAAAAGTGATGCCGCATTACAACGTCATGGGTGTCGCCAAGGCCGCGCTCGAAGCCAGCGTTCGCTATCTCGCCGTCGATCTCGGCGGCAAGAAGATCCGCGTCAACGCCATCTCGGCTGGTCCGATCAAGACCTTGGCCGCTTCCGGCATCGGCGACTTCCGCTATATCCTGAAGTGGAACGAATACAATTCACCGCTGAAGCAGACCGTCACCCAGGAAGAAGTCGGCGATTCCGGCGTCTACTTCCTGTCCGACCTGTCGCGTGGCGTCACCGGCGAAGTGCACCATGTCGATTCCGGCTACCATGTCGTCGGCATGAAAGCGGTCGACGCGCCGGATATTTCGACCGTCAAGGAATAGTCCTGCCACAATCTCTGCCCGTCTGTCCTGCTTTCCGGAAGACCTGATGGTTCCGCTCGTCTATATCGTGCGCCACGGCCAGACGCAGTGGAATGCCGAGTTCCGGCTGCAAGGTCAGGCCGACACCGATCTCAATGAACTCGGCCGCGAGCAGGCGACCCGCAACGGACGACGCCTGGCCGAACTGATCCAGAAGCCCGAAGATTTCGACTTTGTCGCCAGCCCGATGAAGCGGACGCGCGAGACGATGCAGCGGCTACGCTTGGCAATGCAGCTCGATCCCGACGCCTTTCGTACCGACCCGCGCCTGGTCGAGGTGCATTTCGGCGATTGGCAGGGGTTCACCTTTGCCGAACTCGAGGCGCGCAGCCCCGGCTCGGTCAAGCCGCGCCGGCGCAACAAATGGAATTTCCAGCCGCCGGGCGAGGGCGCCGAAAGCTACCAGATGCTGCTCGAACGGGTGAAGCCGTGGTTCGAAGCGCTGGATCGCCAGACGGTCTGCGTCACGCATGGCGGCGTCGTGCGGACCCTGTTTCGGATGGTGGAAGGCGTTTCCGAAGACGAAGCGGCGAGGCTGGAGGTGCCGCAGGACCGCGTGCTCAGGCTGCAAGACGGGCGCCTGGAGTGGCTTTAGGCTAAGCAATTCCAGAAAAAGTGTGAAACGGTTTTCCGTCCGGAATTGCATGAATCAAAGAGATAGCCGGAGCATCGAGCGGCGAACAAACAGGACGTCTATCCTGTTTTGTCCGCAGGTCGAAAACCCTGTTCGATGCTGGTCCTATTCGGTGCCGGCCTTGCTCGGTGCCGGCCTTACTCAGTATCAGGCAGTTCCATGTCGGTGACGACGTTCTCGCCATTCGTCACGTCATAGGCGATCACGATATCCATGCCGGGCTTTAGCGAGTCGAGATCGGTTTCGGCATTGAGCTTGTAGGACTTGCCGTCCTCCAGCGTCAGCGTCAGTGCGTCCTTGTCGACCTTTTTGATCAGGCCTTCGGTCTGGCCGGCATAGGCGGCAGTGGAAATCAGCAACATGGCGGCAGCAGCGCCAATCAGGGTACGCATCGTCGTCCTCTTTGTCATTGCGCCTGCACAGGTAGCGGCGAGCTTTCAACGGGCGGATGGAAGAGAGCAGAAACCAACCGAATGTGTCAAAACTAAAACCGCCAGATCACAGTTTGACCCCTGTGGAAAACGCCAATAGAAGGCAGGCTTAAGCCGGCTCTCATGCCGGGCAGGGCTAAAATCCATGTCTCACAACACGTTCGGCCATCTCTTCCGCGTCACCACCTGGGGCGAAAGCCATGGCCCGTCGCTCGGCTGCGTCGTCGACGGCTGCCCGCCCGGCATCCGCTTCACGCGGGCCGAAATCCAGGCCGAACTCGACAAGCGCCGTCCCGGCCAGTCACGTTTTGTGACGCAGCGCCGCGAACCGGATGAAGTCAAGGTGCTGTCCGGCTTCATCCTCGACGAGGATGGCGAGACGATGATCACCACCGGCACGCCGGTCTCGATGCTGATCGAGAATGTCGACCAGCGCTCCAAGGACTATGGCGAGATCGCCCGCCAGTACCGGCCGGGCCATGCCGACTACACCTATGACGTCAAATACGGCGTGCGCGATCATCGCGGCGGCGGTCGTTCCTCGGCGCGCGAGACGGCAGCGCGCGTGGCTGCCGGCGCGCTTGCCCGCAAGGTGGTGCCCGGCATGGTGGTGCGCGGCGCGCTGGTCTCGATGGGCGAGAAATCCATCGACCGCGCCAACTGGAACTGGAATTTTATTGGCGACGCAGAAAACCCGTTCTTCACCCCGGATCCGGCCTCGGTTCCGGTCTTCACCAGCTATCTCGACGGCATCCGCAAATCCGGCTCCTCGGTGGGCGCGGTGATCGAAATCGTCGCCGACGGCGTGCCGGCCGGCCTCGGCGCGCCGATCTACGCCAAGCTCGACCAGGACATTGCGTCCGGCCTGATGTCGATCAACGCCGTCAAGGGCGTCGAGATCGGCAATGGTTTCGAAGCCGCCCGCATCACCGGCGAACAGAACGCCGACGAGATGCGCATGGGCAATGACGGCAAGCCTGTCTTCCTGTCCAACAATGCCGGCGGCATTTTGGGCGGCATCTCGACCGGCCAGGCGATTATCGCCCGTTTCGCCGTCAAGCCGACCTCGTCGATCCTGACGCCACGCAAATCCATCGACAAGGACGGCAACGACGTCGATGTCATGACCAAGGGCCGCCACGACCCCTGCGTCGGCATCCGCGCCGTGCCGATCGGCGAGGCCATGGTTGCCTGCGCGATCGCCGATCATTATCTGCGGCATCGAGGACAGACGGGAAAGGGAGGGGAATAGGGCAGTAAGGCAGTAGGGCAATATGCAACGCAGCCCGCCGAACACAGCCAGATTTTTCTTTTCCCTACTGCCTTACTGCCCTATTCCCCTACTGCCCTGCGAGCGAAGCGAGCGTCCATGCCTTACGATCAGAAGAAAATCGTCGAAGCCCTCCGCGCTTTCGAGCGCGGTGAGATCGTTGTCGTCATGGACGATGACGGACGCGAGAATGAGGGTGACCTGATCGTTGCCGCCGTGCATTGCACGCCGGAGAAGATGGCCTTCATCATCCGCCACACCTCCGGCATCGTCTGCACGCCGATGCCGCGCGAGGAGGCGAAGCGCCTGAACCTGTCGCCGATGGTCGCCGACAATGATTCCGCCCACACCACCGCCTTTACCGTCAGCGTCGATTTCAAACATGGCACCACGACCGGCATTTCGGCCGACGACCGCACGCTGACCGTGCGCAACCTCGCCAACGGCAATGTCGGCGGTTCGGATTTCGTCCGTCCCGGCCACATCTTTCCGCTGATCGCCCGCGAAGGCGGCGTGCTGATGCGCTCGGGCCATACCGAAGCCGCGGTCGACCTGTGCAAGCTCGCCGGCCTGCCGCCGGTCGGCGTGATTTCGGAACTGGTCAACGACGACGGCACCGTCAAGCGCGGCCCGCAGGTGGCAAGCTTTGCCGAAGAACATGGCCTTAAGCAGGTTTCGGTTGCCGACCTCATCGCCTACCGGCAGCGCAAGGAAACGCTGGTCGAGCGCGTCGCCTGCTCCGAAATCGACACGCTCGGCGGCAAGGCGCAGGTCTTCACCTACACATTGCCCTGGGATTCCATGCACCACGTCGCGATCGTCTTCGGCGATATCCGCGACGGCGAGGACGTCCCGGTGCGGCTGCATTCCGAGGATGTGGTGACCGACGTCTTCGGCACCAGCCATCGGCTCGACGGCATCATGAAGGCGATGGGCGAGCGCAAGCGCGGCGTCATCGTCTACCTCAGAGAAGGCTCCGTCGGCGTCGCCCATCAGGAGCGCAAGCGGCCGCAGAGCGGCGACCGCGAGGACCATGAAGAGGCGCGCCGCCGCGAGAACGAATGGCGCGAAATCGGCCTCGGCGCCCAGATCCTGAAGGATCTCGGCATTTCCTCGATCAATCTGATCGCCTCGCGCGAACGCCACTATGTCGGTCTCGAAGGCTTTGGCATACACATCGCAAAGACGGAGATTATCTAATCCCAAGCTTCGGGTTGGCGGATCGGAACCAGCCGCACCTAGCAATCGCATGCTTTGGAGATTGGCGTAAAACACCCTCTCTTCGTCATCCACGGGCGAAGCAAGGAGCGTAGCGACGCGGCGCAGACCCGAGGATCCATGCCGCGACTTCCACGTGCCGCCACGGTGCAGGATACTGTTCCGTTGTACCCTTCGCCTTTGGTCGCGGCATGGATCCCAGGGTCTCCGCGACGGAGCTTCGCTCCTGCTTCGCCCTGGGATGACGACCGCGTAGAGGCTTCAGCCAATCGCGAACGTCGTCACTATCGAAAACAAACGGCTGGATGCTTGTCCACGTCACTCCGCGGGAACGGCGGCAGCCTCGCATCCATCCAGGTCGCATTCATGGGTGGCCAGGCTGCGCTGGCCGGCGAGCACCGTGACCAGAGCGATAGTGCCGGCAGCGACCGAAACCCAGAACCCGTTCCGGGCGCCGAACTCATCCACCACCGCGCCGGCGGCAAACGAGCCCAGCGCCATGCCGATGCCGATGCCGGTCATGACCCAGGTGATGCCCTCGGTCAGCATCGCTTCCGGCACGTGCCGCTCGATCAGGCCGAAAGCGGTGATGAAGGTCGGCGAAATCGCCACGCCGCTGACGAACACGGTCAGCGCCAGCAGCGGCACGGTGCCGGCGGTAAGCGGCAGCAGCGTGCCGAGCGCGACGAGGGCGACCGCGATGGCCAGCTGGCGTTGCAGCGGCGCCTTCAGGTTGAGCGCGCCGACGACGAGGCCGAGCACGAACGATCCCAGCGCATAGACGCCGATGACGAGGCTGGCGGCGCCGGGCTGGCCGAGTTCCTTGGTGATCGCCACCGTGCTCACTTCCGTCGTCGCGAAGGTGGCGCCGACGAAGACCAGGGCAAAGGTGATGATCTGCACCGGCCGCAGCCGGATTGCCGAGCCGCTTGTGACACGATCCACCGGCCGCACTTGCGGCTCGGTCG
Organism: Mesorhizobium sp. P2_D6; assembly: GCF_056404315.1. Classification (NCBI taxonomy): domain Bacteria; kingdom Pseudomonadati; phylum Pseudomonadota; class Alphaproteobacteria; order Hyphomicrobiales; family Phyllobacteriaceae; genus Mesorhizobium; species Mesorhizobium sp. P2_D6. Next base: position 105,190 of record NZ_JBFUEG010000006.1, read on the forward strand.
AGCGCTGCAGGATGAAGGCTGTCGAGCCGATGGCGAGGAACAGCGTGCTCACCAGAACACCAGCTTCGGGGAAGAGGGCGGCGCTTAGGCCCACCGACAGCGATGCGCCTGCGATGTAGACGAGTTCGTCCGCAGCCGACTCGAAGGCGAAAGCGGTGTTCATCTGCGGCCGGCCGCGGAAAATCTCGGTCCAGCGCGCGCGCACCATGGCCGGCATGCTGGGCATGGCGGCAGCCGCCAATGCCGACACGAACAATGTCCATAGCGGCCAGTCCTGATTGGCCGCCGCAATCAGCACGGCGAAGGCGAGCACGGTGACGATGGTGGTGGGAACAACGATGCGCGTCTGGCCGAGCCGGTCGACCAGCCGTGAGATTTGCGGTGCAACGAAAGCATTGCTCAGCGCGAAGGTCGCCGCGACGGCGCCGGCCAGCCAGTATTCGCCATGCGTTTGCGACAGCATCGCCACAATGCCGATCGGCGCCATGGCGATCGGCAGGCGCGCCAGGAAGCCGGCGCTGGCAAAGCCCTTGGCTCCGGGGGCACGAAAGATTTCGGCGTAGGGGTTTTGCATTGCGGGCTCCTCGACAAAGGCCAATTCAACAATTACATACGATGCGTATGACTGTAAGATAATGCATACGCGACGTATGTCAATTGGCATACGATGCGTATGTGAATAAGGCCAGAACCATGCACAGACCCCGCAAGGAGATGATCGCCGAGACGCGCGCCAAGCTGATCACGGCGGCCCGCCATGCTTTCGGTACGATCGGCTATGCCGAGGCGTCGATGGACGATTTCACCGCCTCGGCCGGGCTGACGCGCGGCGCGCTCTACCATCATTTCGGCGACAAGAAGGGGCTGCTGCAGGCGGTCATCGCCGAGATCGACGGCGAGATGGCGGTTCGCATAAATGAGATCGCGTCGAAAGCGCCGACCCGCTGGCAGCATTTCGTCGACGAATGCACGACCTATATCGAAATGGCGCTGGAGCCCGAAATCCAGCGCATCATGTTCAGGGATGGCCCGGCCGTGCTGGGGGATCCCGCGCAATGGCCGAATGCCAATGCCTGCGTCGGTTCAATGACCGATCATCTGACCAGACTGCAGGAAGAGGGGACGGTCGTGCCCGGCGTCGACCCCGAAACCGCCGCGCGCCTGATCAACGGCGCCAGCAGCCAGGCGGCGCAGCGCATCGCCAATTCGAACGACCCCGAAGCGACATCGAAGACGGTGGTGGCGGCCTTCAAACAGCTGCTCGAAGGGTTGCTGAAGAAGCAGGGTCCGCAGCCGGTCTGAAATCTCACCGCCGAGACCCGGCATTTGCCGAGATTGACAATTCTCGGCCCGGGTTCATCCTCGCCGTCCATCTCTGAGGGGAGATTCGGGCGCATGTGGGACTTTGATATCGGCAGGTCGGTGTCCATCATGATCAGGACATGGCCGTTCATCGTCTTTCGCATGATCGTCTATTTCGGCATCACGCTGGCCTATATCGTGGCGACCGGCAGCGGCGCCTCCGTCGGCTATGGTGTCGGCCACATCTCCACCGATCCTGACGGGCCGCTGTCCTTTGCACTCTGGGGCGGCATCGTCGGCATTGGCGTCGTTTCTATCGCGCTCTACTGGATCCGCGAATACATCCTCTACGTCGTCAAGGCCGGCCATATCGCCGTCATGGTCCATCTGATTGACGGCCGCGACGTCCCCAATGGCCAGGACCAGATCGCCTACGCCAAGGATGTGGTGAAGGAGCGTTTCGCCGAGGCCAACATCCTTTTCGTGCTCGATCAGCTGGTCAAGGGCGCCATCCGCGCCATCACGGGTCTGATCGGCGGCATCGCTGCCTTCCTGCCCATTCCGGGTCTCGGCGGCCTGGTCGCTTTCATCAACACGGTCATCCGCCTGTCGCTGACCTATGTCGACGAGATCATCCTCGGCTACAACATCCGCATCAACTCGTCCTCGCCCTTCGAGACGGCGCGGCAAGGCGTCGTGCTCTATGCCCAGAACGGCAAGACCATGGTCAAGAACGCCGTCTGGCTGGCGGTGATCATGTGGGGCGTGTCCTTCGTCATCTTCCTGCTTATGCTGGCGCCGGCCGCCGCCATCATGTGGTTCATTCCGGGGCAGCTCGGCGGCTGGGCCTTCGTGCTGGCGATCCTGCTGGCCTGGGCCTTCAAGGCGGCATTCATCGAACCCTTCGCCATCGCCTGCCTGATGCAGGTCTATTTCAAGACCATTGAAGGCCAGGTGCCGAACGCCGAATGGGACCAGCGGCTGGCCGAGGCGTCGTCCAAGTTCCGGGAGCTCAGGGACAAGGCGCTGGCCTCATTCGGCGGCTCGCGCTGGACGCAGCCGAGCACCTAAACCCTGTTGAACGTCGGGGCGGCGCGGCGTCAAACCATGGTCAAAGCGGCCGGGCGCGCCTATATCGGGTCATGGTCACAAGGCTCTACACCCATCCGATCTTCCTCGAACATCTGACGCCGCCCGGTCATCCGGAGCGACCCGACCGCTTGCGCGCCATCGAGCGCGTGCTCGACGACGAGGCCTTTGCGGCGCTCGACCGGGTCACGGCGCCGCAAGGCGACGAGGCCACCATTCTCTATGCCCACCCCGAGGATTTCGTCGCCCGCGTCCGCGCCGCGATCCCCGAGAGTGGCATTGCCCCGATCGACGCCGACACCAGCGCCAGCCCGAAAAGTTGGCAGGCGGTGGTCACTGCCATCGGTGCGGCCAATGCCGCCGTCGACGACGTCTTCGAGGGTCGTGTCGCCAACGCCTTCGTCGCCGCCCGACCGCCCGGCCACCACGCCGAAAAGACCACGGCAATGGGCTTTTGCCTGTTCAACACCGCGGCGATCGCGGCGCGCTATGCGCAGAAGAAACATGGCGCCGAACGCGTCGCCATCGTCGACTGGGATGTGCACCACGGCAACGGCACGCAGGACATTTTCTGGGACGATCCGTCAGTGCTTTACTGCTCTACGCACCAGATGCCGCTCTATCCTGGCACGGGCGCCAAGACCGAAACCGGCGCCGGCAATATCGTCAACGCACCGCTGCCGCCACAGACCGGCTCAGACATGTTCCGCGATGCCTTGCTGTCGCGTGTCCTGCCGGCGCTCGACAATTTTGCGCCTGACCTGATCATTATTTCCGCCGGCTTCGACGCCCACCATCGCGACCCGCTGGCCGAGATCAACCTCAGCGAGGACGATTTCGACTGGGCGACCGGCCAGTTGCTGGAACGCGCCGGGCGCCACAGCGGCAACCGGCTCGTCAGCCTGCTCGAGGGCGGCTACGATCTGCAGGGATTGGCATTTTCGGTCGCCGCCCATGTCGGGCGGCTGATGAAGGGATAGAGTATGGCTGGCGAAGCAAACGAAGACGTCAAGGCGATGAGCTTCGAGCAGGCACTCGACGCGCTCGAAAAGATCGTCGATGATCTCGAACGCGGCGACGTGCCGCTCGATCAGTCGATCAGGATCTATGAACGCGGCGAGGCGCTGAAGGCCCATTGCGACCGGCTGCTGAAGTCGGCCGAAGACAAGGTCGAGAAGATCAGGCTGTCGCGTGACGGCAAGCCGGTGGGAACCGAGCCGCTCGACGCGGAGTAACTTGTCAAACGGGGCGGGCAGAGAAAGCAGGTAAGGAGTTCAAGCATGTGCAGAAACATCAAGACCCTGTTCAACTTCGATCCGCCGGCAACCCATGACGAGATCCGCGACGCCGCCCTCCAGTTCGTGCGCAAATTGAGCGGAACGACGCGGCCCTCGCAACGCAACCAGGCGGCCTTCGACCGCGCCGTCGAGGCGATCGCTGAATCGGCGCATGAATTGCTGCATTCGCTCGAAACCAACCATCATCCGCGCAATCGCGAAGAGGTGGCGGCCAAGGCAAAAGCCAAATCGGCGCTGCGCTTCGCCTGAGGATATCCAGATGAGTTTTTTCCCCGGCCGGGACCCTGAGCCTGGCGACGCCTTCGCCAGCGACCAGATTGAGCTGATGGTCATTCCGAACGCCAAGGACATTGACGGTTTTCAGGTTCGCCGCGCTCTGCCGACGGCAAGGCGGCGCCTGGTCGGTCCCTTCATCTTCTTCGATCGCATGGGTCCGGCCATATTGCGCGCCGGCCAGGCGCTCGATGTCCGGCCGCACCCGCATATCGGGCTTTCCACCGTCACCTATCTGTTCGACGGCAAGATCAGGCACCGCGACTCGCTCGGCACCGAGATGGTCATCCAGCCCGGCGACGTGAATTTGATGACCGCCGGCCGCGGCATCGTTCATTCCGAGCGCACGCCCGACGAACTGCGCGGCGCGCCGATGTCGGTCTCCGGCCTGCAGACCTGGCTGGCGCTGCCCGACGGCAAGGAGGAGGTGGCGCCGGTGTTCGAGAACACCGCGGCGCTGCATCTGCCCGAAATCGACGCCGAAGGCGTCAGCGGTCGCGTGGTGATCGGCGATTTCCAGGGTTTGCGCTCGCCGGTAAGAGCCGACACCGAGACGCTCTACGCCGATCTGCGCCTCGCGCCCGGCGCCAGCGTGAAAATTCCAGCCGACGCCGAGGAACGCGCCATCTACACGCTGGACGGCGATGTCTCGATATCGGGGGACCGCTTTCCGGCCGAGCGTCTGCTGGTGTTCCGGCCCGGCGACGAACTCGTCGTCTCATCCGAACGCGGCGCCCATTTCATGCTGTTTGGCGGCGCCTCGCTCGGCTCCCCACGCCACATCTGGTGGAATTTCGTCTCGTCGTCGAAGGAGCGTATCGAACAGGCCAAACAGGAATGGAAGACGGGCCGCTTCGATATCGTTCCTGGAGATGAGGAAGAGTTCATTCCGTTACCGGACAATTAACGTCACCAACACCCGCGTCACTGACACGCATTTACATTCGGCGGGCGGAGGCATATTTCGCCCATGATCAACGCGCATGAACGAAAATAGCTGGGCAGGCTCCTAAACAGTGAACGCAACGCTGCACACGCCGCTTCTCGACAAGGTCCGCATTCCAGCCGACCTGAAGAAGCTTGACGAAAGCGAGCTGCCGCAGCTGGCCTCGGAGCTGCGTGCCGAGCTGATCGATGCCGTCTCGCATACGGGCGGGCATCTCGGCGCCGGACTCGGTGTCGTCGAACTGACCGTGGCGCTGCACTATGTTTTCAACACGCCGGAAGACCGGGTGATCTGGGATGTCGGCCACCAGGCCTATCCTCACAAGATCCTGACCGGCCGCCGCGACCGCATCCGCACGTTGCGCCAGGAGGGCGGCCTGTCCGGCTTCACCCGCCGTGCCGAGAGCGAATACGATCCGTTCGGCGCCGCGCACTCCTCGACCTCGATTTCCGCCGGCCTCGGCATGGCCATGGCGCGCGACCTCTCAGGCGGCAACAACAATGTCATTGCCGTCATCGGCGACGGCGCCATGTCGGCCGGCATGGCATTTGAAGCATTGAACAACGCCGGCGCGCTCGATGCCCGGCTGATCGTCATCCTCAACGACAACGACATGTCGATCGCCCCGCCGACCGGCGCCATGAGCGCCTATCTGGCGCGGCTCGCTTCAGGGAAGACCTATCTTGGCCTGCGCGATTTCGGCAAGAAACTGACCTCCTATCTCGGCAAGCGCGCCGATCGCGCCATCACGCGGGCGGTCGAACATGCGCGCGGCTACGTCACCGGCGGCACGCTGTTCGAGGAGCTTGGCTTCTACCATATCGGGCCGATCGACGGGCACAATCTCGAACATCTGATCCCGGTCTTGAAGAATGTCCGCGACCATGCCGACGGCCCGGTGCTGATCCATGTCGTGACCCAGAAGGGCAAGGGCTACGGCCCGGCCGAGGCCGCGCCCGACAAATATCATGGCGTCAACAAGTTCGACGTCATCACCGGCGCGCAGACCAAGGCGCCGGCCAATGCGCCGGCCTACACCAAGGTGTTCGCCGAAAGCCTGATCCAGGAAGCGCACGCCGACGACCGCATCGTCGCCGTCACCGCCGCCATGCCGAGCGGCACCGGCCTCGACCTGTTCGGCGAGGCGTTTCCCGCCCGGACCTTCGATGTCGGCATCGCCGAGCAACATGCGGTGACGTTTGCCGCCGGCCTCGCCACGGAAGGCTACAAGCCCTTCGCCGCCATCTATTCGACCTTCCTGCAGCGCGCCTATGATCAGGTCGTCCACGACGTAGCGATCCAGAAACTGCCGGTGCGTTTCCCCATAGACCGCGCCGGCTTTGTCGGCGCCGACGGCGCCACCCATTGCGGCGCCTTCGACACCACCTTCCTGGCGACGCTGCCGGGCTTCGTCGTCATGGCGGCCGCCGATGAGGCGGAGCTTCGCCACATGGTGCGCACCGCCGCCTATTACGACGAAGGCCCCATTGCCTTCCGTTATCCGCGCGGCAACGGTGTCGGCGTCGACATGCCGGAGCGCGGCTCGGTGCTCGAAATCGGCAAGGGCCGCATCGTCAGGGAAGGCACCAAGGTGGCGCTGCTCTCCTTCGGCACGCGGCTGCACGACTGCCTGATCGCCGCCGAGGAACTCGGCGCTGCCGGACTTTCGACGACGGTTGCGGACGCCCGTTTCGCCAAGCCGCTCGATGAGGATCTGATCCGCCGTCTCGCCCGTTCGCACGAAGTGCTGGTGACGGTGGAAGAGGGCGCTGTCGGCGGGTTCGCCAGCCATGTGCTGCAGTTCCTCGCCCATGAAGGCCTGCTGGAAAGCGGCCTGAAAGTGCGGCCGCTGGTGCTGCCGGACGAGTTCACCGACCATGCCAAGCCAGAAAAAATGTATGCAGACGCCGGGCTAGACGCCGCCGGCATCGTGCGCACGGTGTTCGTTGCGCTTGGCCATTCCGCGCGCGCGCAGCGCGCCTGAACAAATCTCGCGCAACGCGCCTGAATCAAAATCTCACGCCTTTGAAGCGGTTTGCCGGCTTCTAAAGCAATTCCAGGAAAAGTGTGAAGCGGTTTTCCGTCCGGAATTGCGTCAAGCGCTCTAGTCGTAACGCTCTGTTAACGCTTCTGTTTGGCGTTTCGCTTACCGTGTCTTTTGGCCGTTTTTCAACGCCGCCCTGCTAGAACCCGACCAAGGCAGGGAGTTAAAAAACAATGCGAACGCTTCTGTGCGGCGCGGCCCTTTTGGCTGTAATCGCCGCGCCCGCCGTGGCCGAAACCCGCTACGACCGCAAGCTCGAACAGGCGGTGGTCGAGATCGTCGCCGGCAAGATGGGCAACATCAGGGGCGGCTTTTCCTACAAGCAGGTGCCGCAGCTCGTCGTCGTGCCGGACGTACCGGCTGCGCCCGTCGAGAGCCCGCCCAAGCAGGCTTCTGGCGACGCCAATGACGGGCTGACGCCCGCCGTCGAGCGGCCGGCCTCGCGCACCATTTTCTAGAGCCTGTTCCATCCCGATGGGATCGGGATGGGGCTCTATCTCTTTATGTAGAGCATGATCTCCGGACAAAACGGTTCCCGTTCCAGGGTCCAGTGGGCGGCGCCGCAATGGCAGGTTCCCTTCAGCATTCAGCCTCCTCGGCATTGCCTCGTCCATCCGCCTGGGCATCGTTCAACTGGGCATGTTCTCGAACTGGGGGAGGTCGAGTGGCTTTACCCATCCGAGACGACGCCTGGTGAACATCTCGAGTTTCGGCGCGATCAACTCAGGGCGGTCGAGACTTCCGAGCTGGACGAACACCGTGCCGGGGAAGCCGTCGAGATTGTCCGTGAATACCCGCGCCGCGCATTCCGGGCAGGAATTCCGGTCGAGCCCATTGCCCGAATTGGCGATATAGTGAAACGCTTTCGGTTTGCCGCTGATCAGCGTGAAATCATCCTCTGGCACGGCGAAAAACGTCGCAGCTTCGCCGCCGGAAGCCTTCTTGCAGTCGAGGCAGTGACAAACTGCAATGAAAGTGGGATCGGTATCAAACTCGAACTTGACCGCGCCGCAGGCGCACTTCGCAGTGTACTTCTTGGTCATGACTTGTCCCCTCTATCGCAATGACGGTGGTTTAACGTGCGCGCACGGCATCGCATGAAGCGTCGTTAGGGATCGCCTTCAAACGTCCAGCGCGCGGGCGCCGCAATGGCAGGTTCACATCAGCATTCGTACTTCGCATGCCTCGTCCACCCGCCTGGCCATCTTGCCGGACCTTGCGCGATAATCAACCGGTGGACTGATCTGCGTCTCCGGTTCCAGTGTCCCGCTCATCCAATGTCCTTGCCTTCGTGACCGGCTTTCGCCATGAAGGCCGATGAACTCCCCTCTGCCAGCCAGCACACGCCAGCGGCTCGACGAATTGCTCGTACAGCGCGGCCTGTTTGCAAGCCGCTCGCGCGCCCGCGACGCGGTCGAGCGTGGAACTGTCTCAGTCGACGGCGTGGTCGCCCGCAAGCCCGGCCAGACCGTCCTGCCGCAATGCCTCATCGTCATCGACGATCCCGCGCAAGGCTATGTCTCGCGCGCGGCGCTGAAGCTGATTGCCGGGCTCGACCATTTCAGTCTTGATCCCTCGGGCTCGGAAGCCCTTGATATCGGCGCCTCGACCGGCGGCTTCACCCAGGTGCTGCTAGAGCGCGGTGCAGTCCACGTTACGGCAATCGATGTCGGCCACGGCCAGATGCATCCCGATGTCTCGTCCGACCCGCGCGTCACCGTGATCGAGGGCTTGAACGCCCGCGAGCTCACCGCCGCTGATCTCGGCGGCCGTATCCCGGATTTCATCGTTTCCGACGTCAGCTTCATTTCGCTGAAACTGGCGATGCCGCCGGCGCTTGCCATCGCCAGGCCGGGAGCGCGTGCGGTGTTTTTGGTCAAGCCGCAATTCGAGGCCGGCCGCGAGGCGATCGGCAAGGGTGGCCTGCTGAAAGACCCCTATGACGCCGCGCGCGTTGCCGGCCTGCTGCAGGAATGGCTCGAAGGCGTCCCTGGCTGGCGTACATTGGGTCTGCACATGTCGCCGATTGAAGGCGGCGACGGCAACCGCGAATTCCTGCTCGGTGGGATCAAGGACCGATGAGCACGCGCTTCACCATCAAGAGATTGGGCTCGCAAGGCGATGGCGTCGCCGAGACGGAAACCGGCGAGCTGTTCATTCCCTTCACGCTGCCGGGCGAAACTGTCACCGCGGCGCGCGAAAGGGATCGCGCCACTCTGATGGCGGTGCTGGAAGCCTCGCCGCTGCGTATCGACCCGGCCTGCCGGCATTTCACAGAATGCGGCGGCTGCGCCGTCCAGCATCTGCAAGCCGACGCCTACCACCAGTGGAAACGCGACAAGGTGGTGCATGCCTTGAAGGGCATTGCTAGCGATATCGGCGCCTTGGTGCCGTGTGCACCCCACACACGCCGCCGCGTCGTGCTTGCCGCCCGGCGCGCCGACACCGGTATGCTGCTTGGCTTCCATCGCCATCTGTCGCCGGAAATCATCCCCATCGAGGAATGCCCGATCTCGTTGCCAGAGATCGTCGCAGCACTCGATCGCTTGCGAGCGGTCGCCGACCTGGTTTGCGCCACCACCAAGTCGTTCCGCATGGTGGTCACGGTGACGGGTTCGGGCCTCGACGTCGCGGTCTATGAGTCAGGCAAACTGGGCGAGAACCAGCGCCGGGTCGCCTCAAACTTCGTCATGGCCAATGGATTTGCCCGGCTTTCGATCGACGACGAGATCGTCATCGAGCCGAAAAAGCCGGTGGTCATGTTCGGAACCGTCGCTGTCGCCGTGCCGCCCGGCGCCTTTCTGCAGGCCACCGAAGCCGCCGAACAGACGATGGCCGATATCGTTGGCGGACATCTGAAACGCGCCAAGAAAGTCGCGGATCTCTTCGCCGGCTGCGGCAGCTTTGCGCTTCGGCTGGCGGCGAAATCCGAGGTCCACGCGGTCGAAGGCGACGCGGCGGCCCTGTCGGCGCTTGACCGCGGCTCACGCTTCGCCACCGGCCTGAAGCGGGTAACCGGCGAACGCCGCGACCTGTTCCGGCGTCCGCTGACGTTCAAGGAACTGAACGCCTTCGACGGTGTCGTCTTCGACCCGCCGCGCGCCGGCGCCGAAGACCAGTCGAAGCAGATCGCCCGCTCCGACGTGCCCTTCGTCGCCGCCGTCTCCTGCAACCCGGTGACGCTGGCCCGGGATTTACGCATCCTCATGGATGGCGGCTATATGCTGAAAAGCGTCACGCCGATCGACCAGTTCCTCTGGTCGCCGCATGTCGAGGCGGTGGCGCTGCTGGAGAAGCCAAAGAGACGGCGGTAGCCGCAACCTAGCTTGGCGACATCCGTTTCGGCGTGCCGCCGCGTTGGTTGATCGACACCCAATTGTTTGGGTTCTGCTGCGACTGGCGTTTCAGGAAATAATAGCCCGTCGCGTTCCAGGGCCTGATCTCATCGACCAGATTGTCCAGGACGAGATCGCCCTTGTCGGTCTTCACGGTCAGGATGGTGTGGCCTTCATTGTTGAGGTCGCGCACCACCGTCATCAACAGCGCCTGCCGGGGGAAACCTGCCTGCAGAAGAAGCTTGCGCTTGTAGAGCGCGTAGATCTTGCAGTCGCCCTTGCCGTCCACAGGATAGTCCCAGTGGTCTTCCATGGTGCCCCAGTGATCGAAATTGCTGACGGGCTTGATGGACCTGTTCGCCTTCTGATTGACCCGCTTGAGGATGCTCAGCTTCTGCGCGGTCAGCTTGACGTCGGCGGCCGGCAAAGCGGGGACCTTGCACTCCTTTGGCCGGCGATGGCAGAAATCGACCCAACCGTAGGGGACGCTGGTGCTTCCGCCCACGGCGGCGGCAGATTGGGTCGACCGCGCCTTGAACCATGTCGACTGTGCCGCCGCCGTACCGGCATGCAGCGCTGTCGCGCCAATCAACGAAACGAAGCCAAGGAGGAGAGCCAGGACGCCGGGCCGCATTGCCATCACCAACACCGCAACGAGAAGCTGGGTACCGTGTTTGTGCGCAAACGGCAGCCCAGGCAGTTCAACAGTTACTAATTTCCTAATGTGAATTGTGTTCGCTTCAAGGTGCCGGCTGAGATTTGAAGTCGGAAAACAGCCTGCGCTTTCGGGGTTACGTCGAACGGCAGGCCGCTACCGGCGCGCCTCTTTGCTATGCTTCCTGCACGCCATCATGTCCGGCCGCCTTTGCAGCCTTCAGGAACCCGCGGTCAAAGGTTGCAAAGCCAGCACAATGAGCTGCTTTCCCCAGATGCAGCGCATCTGCGAAATCCATTCCCGCTTCGGACAGATCGAGCGCAGAGGAGACGATCGCAGCGTCTTCCAGTTCAACCGTGGGCAACCCGCCGAACACTCGCAGCGCGCCCGCGATCGCGGCTTGGCCATAGCCATAGGCACTGCGCAGCACCCATTCGGCCTCCAGGACTGCCGTGACGGCGACAAAGACGGGCTGACCATCGATCAGCCGCCGGGCTCGCGGGGACTGCTCCGGATCGTCGTTCGTCAAATACCTGACGACAACGTTGGTATCAATCGCGAGCATTGCGCCGCCGGGCTTCTGCAAGGACGGCCGCGTCCATCTCCTCCAGAGTCTTCGGCCTGCCACTGTGCGGTAGGACACCAAAGACATCCTCTGGTCGCGTCGGGGCAAAGGCCGGCGCCAATTTCAGAAGCACTCCGTCCGGCGTATCTTCGACCTGCAGACGTGTGCCCGCACCCCAATCTTTGCGCTTCCGGATCGCGCTGGGCAGGATTACCTGTCCCTTGGTGGAGACGGTCGTTGTAAGTTTTTCTGTAGCAGCCATCGCGCACGCCTTTGTGTAAGACAAAGGTAAGATATTCTTATTGCGTCAGCTATTCAAGCCTGGCGGATTGGCACCTCAAACCCTGGTGCCGCCCACCGTCATCTGGTTCATCCTGAGATGCGGCTGGCCGACGCCGACCGGCACGCCCTGGCCGGCCTTGCCGCACATGCCGATGCCGTTGTCGAGCTTCATGTCTTTGCCGATCATCGACACGCGGTGCATGGCGTCCGGCCCGTTGCCGATCAGCATGGCGCCCTTGATCGGCTGCGTCACCTTGCCGTTCTCGATCATGTAGGCCTCGGTGCAGCCGAACACGAACTTGCCCGAGGTGATGTCGACCTGGCCGCCGCCGAAGGAGACGGCATAGATGCCGTTCTTGACCGAAGCGATGATCTCGTCCGGCTCCATGTCGCCCGCCGTCATGTAGGTGTTGGTCATGCGCGGCATCGGCTGGTGCGCATAGCCTTCGCGCCGGCCGTTGCCGGTCGCCTTCATGCCCATCAGCCGGGCGTTCTGGCGGTCTTGCATGTAGCCGACGAGCTTGCCGTCTTCGATCAGCACGTTGCGGGCGGACGGCGTGCCTTCATCGTCGACGGTGAGCGAACCGCGCCGCTCGGGCATGGTGCCGTCATCGACGACGGTGACGCCCTTGGCCGCCACCTGCTGGCCCAGCAGGCCGGCGAAGGCCGACGTCTTCTTGCGGTTGAAATCGCCTTCCAGCCCGTGGCCGACTGCCTCGTGCAGCATGACGCCCGGCCAGCCGCTGGACAATACGATATCGAACGTGCCGGCCGGCGCCGGGATGGCTTCGAGATTGACCAGCGCCTGCCTGAGCGCCTCTCGTGCCGCATGCTTCCAGCTGTCCTCGACCAGGAACTCGCCGAACGCCTTGCGCCCGCCCATGCCGTAGGAGCCGCTTTCCTGGCGGTCGCCATCGCCGACCACGACGGAGACGTTGATGCGGACCAGCGGGCGGATATCGCGCACCATCTGGCCGTCGGCGCGCACGATCTCGACATGCTGCCAGGACGCGGCGAGCGAGGCCGTCACCTGGCGCACGCGCGGATCCTCGGCCCGCAGCCAGGCGTCGATTTCCTGCAACAGCTTGGCCTTGACCTCGAAGGAAGGCGAGGGGATCGGGTTCTCGTCGCCGTAGAGATGGCGGTTGGTGCGGACAGGGGCGGCGGCAAGCGTGCCGGAATAGCCGCCCTTGACGGTCGACACCGCGTCCGCCGCGCGCAGCAGCGACGCTTCGGAGAGGTCGCTGGAATGGGCGTAGCCGCTGGCCTCGCCGGCCACTGCGCGCAGGCCAAAACCCTGGTCGGTGTTGAAATTGGCGGTCTTCAGTCTGCCGTTGTCGAACATCAGCGCTTCGCTCTCGCTGTATTCGAGGAACAACTCACCGTCATCGGCGCCGTTGAGGGTCTCGGCGACGATCTCTTTGATGCGATCGTCTGAAATGTCGAATTGGCCGATCAGGCTGTTCATGGCAGGTCCGTTCACAGGAGGAATGGTGTTGCCATGATGTAGGCGCGAAGACGCACCTGCACAATCCGCAATGAAGATCCGCAGTCGGCCAGCGGTGCGCGGGTCCTACTTCTCGTTCACGAATTCCTTGATGTCGCTGGTCATGGAATCCCAGTTCGAGAACTGCTCCTCCAGATTGGAACGGGTGATGCCGCCCTTGAAGCTGACATCCATCTTGAAGTTCGAGCCGTCGCCCGCAAAGGACTTCACGTAGCGGTATTTCTTGTTCCACTCATTGGCCTGCTCTGCCGTGAAGTCATCGGCGTAGCCTGCCGTGAACTGGATCGACGTGCACTTCTCGTGGTTTTCGCAGCCGTAGAACCAGACCGAATACTTCATGCCCTGAATCCGACCGGAAACCATCGGGTCGCCATTGTCGTCCTTGTCCATCTTGGCCGAGCCATAGCCTTTCGCAATATCGAGAATGACGGCCGGATCTGGCGCCGTCATGATTTCGGCATCCTCGGCCCAGGCGACCGAAATAGCACCGGTCAGGATTAGACCAGTGGACAGGAGCAGGCAAAACGCGCGCATGATGACACCCACAGTCAAAATCAAACCCGTGGGAATTCTGCTTCAGGAACAGCTTTTTTCGCAAGCATCAAGTTCAGGGCAGCGCCGCAAAACCGTCGGCGAAGCCCTTGAGGTCGACGGGGATGCCGATGCCTTCTTCCGGCGTCTGGAAGACGATGAAGGTAGCCGACGTCCCGGTCTTCAGCGTGTCGAGCAGCGGCTTTTCGAGAATGACCTCGGCATAGCAGCCGTCCTGGAAGCAGCGCACGAAATAGGCGCGGCCGATATCCTTGCCGTCGACATTGAGGCCGAGTCCGTTGGGCAAAAGCACGCCGAGCGGCGCCAGCACACGCAGGATCTCGGCCTTGTTGTCGGCGGTGCGCAGCACGACGACCGAAAGTCCCATTTCCGGGCGATCCTCGGCGACGACATTCTGCATCATCACGCACTGTTCCGACGTCGCGCCGGCCGGCGTGTCGCAGATGATCGACCACGCGCCATGCGTCGACTTGACCGTGCCGCTAGGCTGCGCTGCATTGGCGATGCCGGTGGCGGACGAGCCGATACCGATCAGGGCGGCGAGAAAGATGACCTTCGCCCCGCTGCTCGAAAGCCAGGAGTTTCTCGAAAGCCAAGAGGTCATGACGGCTCCATTGCGAATCACGGCACTTTAAGCCGCGCCAAGGCCAAGTAAAGGATAGGGCGACCGCCGGTCAGCCCCGGCAAGCGCAATAATGCGCTTTTCCCTAGCAAATTCGCCCTAATTGCGACCGTCGGGCGCATTCCGGCCACAAGCCCGCATAGCCCATCTGTCGACGATCCGCGCGGGCCGCGATGCCGTCGAAACGGCGCGGTCGCGCTTGCGCGCAAAAATGCCGCACGGTTTTGCCCGCTCCTTTCTTGCGGAGGGAAATAGAGTATGGTTTGAACCACCCTTGGGACTGTCCGGGATTCCCATCCCGGCATTGTTCGATATTCTTGCGCGCGATCGCGAGGAACCGGGAGATGAAGAGGGCGATGAGAAAATTCCCAGCAAGCGCCAAATTGATGGCAACAGCAGGCGCTGCAGCCGCATTTTTCGCCGGTGCCTCCGCCCATGCGGCCCAGCCGCAGCCATGGGAGATGAGCTTTCAGCCGCCCGCAACCGACATGATGCGGCAGATCGAGTGGTTCGGTAACTACACAATGTGGTTCGTCGTCCCGATCACCGTCCTGGTTCTGGCTCTGCTTGCCTGGTGCATCTTCAGGTTCCGCGCCAGCGTAAACCCGGTTCCATCCAGGACCAGCCACAACACGCTGATCGAGATCATCTGGACGGTTGGGCCGGTCGTGATCCTGCTGTTCATTGCCATTCCCTCGTTCCAGCTCCTGACCGCGCAGTACACGCCGCCGGAAGAGGCCAAGCTGACCGTCAAGGCGACGGGCAATCAGTGGAACTGGGACTATGAGTACCAGACCGAGAACACGCTCTCCTTCAACTCGGCCATCCTTCAGGATGCCGATCGCGCGGCGATCGGCAAGGAAGACCGCAAGGTCTACCCGCGCCTGCTGGCGGTCGATAACGAGCTGGTGGTGCCGGTCAATACCATGACCCGTGTCCTGGTCACCGCGACCGACGTCATCCATTCCTTCGCCATGCCGGCCTTCGGCATCAAGATGGACGCTGTCCCCGGCCGCACCAACGAGACCTGGTTCAAGGCGGAGAAGGAAGGCCTCTATTACGGCCAGTGCTCGCAGCTCTGCGGCAAGGACCACGCCTTCATGCCGATCGCCATCCGCGTCGTCTCCGACGCGCAGTACAAGACCTGGCTGGCAGCAGCCAAGACCGACCTTCCCGGCGCCAACAAGGCGCTGATGGCCGAGGTCGACGGTACCAACAAGGTAGCGGCCGCCGGCAACTGATGCCGCAGGTTAGCAAGATTTAGGGAACGGAGCCGACCATGGCAGAAGCTGCAGCTCACGACGATCACGACCACAAGCCCTATCATGGCTGGGTCCGGTGGGTGTACTCCACCAACCACAAGGATATCGGCACGCTCTATCTGATCTTCGCGATCTTCGCAGGCATCGTCGGCGGCGCGCTTTCGGTCGTCATCCGCATGGAGTTGCAGGAGCCGGGCATCCAGATATTCACCGGCCTGGCGCAGATGGTCTACGGCATGAACGGCGATGCCGCCATCGACGGCGGCAAGAGCATGTACAACGCCTTCGGCACCGCGCACGCGCTGATCATGATCTTCTTCATGGTCATGCCGGCGCTGATCGGCGGCTTCGCCAACTGGATGGTGCCGATCATGATCGGCGCCCCCGATATGGCCTTCCCGCGCATGAACAATATCTCGTTCTGGCTGCTGCCGCCGGCCTTCATCCTGCTCATCGCCTCGGCCTTCATGCCGAGCGCGCCCGGCGCCTACGGCGTCGGTGGCGGCTGGACGCTCTATCCGCCGCTGTCGACCTCCGGCCAGCCCGGACCGGCCATGGATCTGGCGATCCTGTCGATCCACATTGCCGGCGCCTCGTCGATCCTCGGCGCCATCAACTTCATCACCACCATCTTCAACATGCGCGCGCCGGGCATGACGCTGCACAAGATGCCGCTGTTTGCCTGGTCGGTGCTGGTCACCGCCTTCCTGCTGCTGTTGTCGCTTCCGGTTCTGGCCGGCGGCATCACCATGTTGCTCACCGACCGCAATTTCGGCACCACCTTCTTCACCCCGGATGGCGGCGGCGACCCGCTGCTGTTCCAGCACCTGTTCTGGTTCTTCGGCCATCCTGAAGTCTACATCCTGATCCTGCCGGGCTTCGGCATCATCAGCCATATCGTCTCGACCTTCTCGAAGAAGCCGGTGTTCGGCTATCTCGGCATGGCCTACGCCATGGTCGCGATCGGCGCCGTCGGCTTCATCGTCTGGGCGCACCACATGTACACGACCGGCCTGTCGCTCGACACGCAGCGCTACTTCGTCTTCGCCACCATGGTCATCGCGGTGCCGACGGGCGTGAAGATCTTCTCCTGGATCGCGACGATGTGGGGCGGGTCGATCTCGTTCAAGACGCCGATGCTGTGGGCGCTCGGCTTCATCTTCCTGTTCACGGTCGGCGGCGTCACCGGCGTCCAGCTCGCCAATGCCGGCCTCGACCGCTCGCTGCATGACACCTATTTCGTCATCGCTCACTTCCACTACGTGCTGTCGCTGGGCGCGGTGTTCGCCATCTTCGCCGGCTGGTACTACTGGTTCCCGAAGATGACCGGCTACATGTACTCGCCGGTGATCGCCAACACCCACTTCTGGGTCACTTTCGTCGGCGTCAACCTGATCTTCTTCCCGCAGCATTTCCTCGGCCTCGCCGGCATGCCGCGCCGCACCATCGACTATCCCGACGCGTTTGCCGGCTGGAACATGGTGTCGTCCTACGGTTCCTATATCTCGGCCGTCGGCGTGGTGATCTTCCTCTATGGCGTCTTCGAAGCCTTCCAGAAGAAGCGGGTGGCCGGCGCCAATCCATGGGGCGAGGGTGCAACGACGCTCGAATGGCAGCTGCCTTCGCCGCCGCCCTTCCACCAGTGGGAACAGCTGCCGAAGATCAAGTAAGGCAGCCCGAATACGAAACCGCCGGCCCGCCGGCGGTTTCGGCCAACGGAATGATTGGACTCAACTACGCATGGCCCTGGTCGACGACCCATTGATTGACGAAGCGGGCTTTCGAATTTCGGAAGCCACGGCGGGCGACTTTTTCGCCCTCTTGAAGCCGCGCGTCATGTCGCTGGTGGTGTTCACGGCCTTTGTCGGCATGGTGGCGGCGCCCGTGACCGTCAACCCGTTGATAGCGATGGTCGCAATCCTGGCGATCGCCATTGGCGCCGGCGCCTCGGGCGCGCTCAACATGTGGTACGACGCCGACATCGATGCCGTGATGAGCCGGACCGCCGGTCGCCCGGTCCCGTCCGGCCGCATCCTGCCCGGCGAGGCCTTGAGTTTCGGCCTTGTGCTGTCGGCGCTGTCGGTGATGACGTTGGGTGTGCTGGTCAACTGGCTGTCGGCGGCGCTGCTCGCCTTCACCATCTTCTTCTACGCCGTCGTCTATACGATGTGGCTGAAGCGCTCGACACCGCAGAACATCGTCATTGGCGGTGCCGCCGGCGCCATCCCGCCGGTGATCGGCTGGGCGGCGGTGACCGGAACGGTAAGCTTCGAAAGCCTCGTACTGTTCCTGATCATCTTCCTGTGGACGCCGCCGCATTTCTGGGCGCTGGCGCTGTTCAAGTCCGACGACTACGCCAAGGCCGGCATCCCGATGATGCCTGTTATCGCCGGCCAGGCCTCTACCCGCCGCCAGATTTTTGCCTATGCGCTGATCCTCGCGCCGATCGGCGTGCTGCCCTGGGTGCTCGGTTTCACCACCGCGGGCTACGGCATCGCTTCGCTGACGCTCGGCGCCGGCTTTGTCTGGTATGCCTGGAAAGTGCTGCGTATGACCGATGACGACCGCGTCATGAAGCCGGCCAAGGCGCTGTTTGCCTATTCGCTGCTCTACCTGTTTGCGATCTTCGCCATCTATCTGGCCGACTGCGTCGTCGGTCGCGCTCTGGCCATCGGTGGAGCATGACCATGATCGACAAGAAGCTTGAACTGGTCACGCTGACCGAGCGCCAGCAGAAGGCGCGGCGCAACCGTTCGGCCGCGATCGGCCTGGCGCTGGCGGCGCTGGTTGTCGTTTTCTACGTCATCACTATCGTCAAATTCGGCCATACCGGATCGATGTGAGGCCGACGATGACCCGCCAGACCATGACCGATCCCGGGAAGAAAAACACCAACCGCGTTGTCGCCGCCGTCTGCGTCGCCTTCTTCGGCGGCATGATCGGCATGGCCTACGCCGCGGTGCCGCTCTACAAGATGTTCTGCCAGGCCACCGGCTATGGCGGCACCACGCAGCGCGCCGAGAAGCAATATGCCGGCCGCATCCTCGACCGCGACATCACCGTGCGCTTCGACGCCAACACCAATGGCATTCCCTGGCAGTTCCAGCCGGTCGCCCGCTCGGTCACCATCAAGATCGGCGAGACCACGCAGGCGCATTACAGCGCCACCAACAAGTTCGACCGCGCCGTCACCGGCCGCGCCACCTTCAACGTGCAGCCGGAACTGGCAGGCCCCTACTTCAACAAGGTCGAGTGTTTCTGCTTCACCGACACGACACTGAAGCCCGGCGAGACGCTGGACATGCCGGTCGTGTTCTATGTGGATCCAGACATCGTCAACGTGCCGGAACTGAAGGACTTGAAGACGATCACCCTGTCCTACACCATGTTCCCGGTCGAAAAGAACAAACCGGTCGCTTCATCGGCGCCGGACAGCACCACCAAAGTTTCAGATACCGAAGCAAATCTCGGGGGTTGATATGGCAGACGCGCACGCAAAACCACAACACGACTACCATCTCGTCAACCCGAGCCCGTGGCCCTTCCTGGGCTCCATCGGCGCGCTGGTCACCGCCGTCGGCGGCGTCGCCCTGATGCAGTATCTCAAGAACGGTGATTTTCCGATCTTCGGCCACAACATCGCCAACCCGTGGCTGTTCTTCATCGGCCTGGTCATCGTCCTCTACACCATGTTCGCCTGGTGGTCGGACACGATCAAGGAAGCGCATGAAGGGCATCACACGCGTGTCGTGTCGCTGCATCTGCGCTACGGCATGATCATGTTCATCGCTTCGGAAGTGATGTTCTTCGTCGCCTGGTTCTGGGCTTATTTCGATGCCAGCCTGTTTCCGGGCGAGGTGCAGCAATATGCCCGCACCGCCTTTACCGGCGGCGTCTGGCCGCCGAAGGGTCTCGAGGTCCTCGATCCCTTCCATCTGCCGCTTTACAACACCATCATCCTGCTTTTGTCGGGCACGACGGTGACCTGGGCGCACCACTCGCTGATCCATGGCGACCGCAAAGGCCTGATCAACGGCCTGGTGCTGACCGTCGGCCTCGGCATGCTGTTCACCATGGTGCAGGCTTACGAGTACATTCACGCGCCGTTCGGCTTCAAGGATTCCATCTATGGCGCCACCTTTTTCATGGCGACCGGCTTCCACGGTTTCCATGTGATCATCGGCACCATCTTCCTGCTGGTCTGCCTGATCCGCGCCATGAAGGGTGACTTCACGCCGAAGCAGCATTTCGGCTTCGAGGCGGCTGCCTGGTACTGGCACTTCGTCGACGTGGTCTGGCTGTTCCTGTTCAGCGCGATCTATGTCTGGGGATCGGCCGGCGCGCTGATCGAAGGCCACTGACGGCTTTCATCGGGGAATCAACCCCAAGGAATCGGAGAGGCGGCCGCGGCAATGCGGCCGCCTTTCTTCTTTTTGGCGCCCATCATGGCCTACGGCTTCGGCTGGCTGGGCTGGCTGCTTCAATTGGTCGACTGGACCGATGGCTGCATTGGGGTTACCGACTCCGACATGGATGAAATCTGGGCTATGGTGCCGGATGGAACGCCGATCGAAATTGAGCCGTAGAACATGAGCGAAGACACTATCCATGAGTGAAGATAGGGCGATCTGGCCACCCATCGAGCCGATTTCGGCCGGCCTGCACGGCCGGTGTCCGCGTTGCGGCGAAGGGCGGCTGTTCTCCGGCTTCCTGACCGTCGGCAAGCGCTGCATGAATTGCGGCCTCGACTATTCCTATGCCGATGCCGGCGATGGCCCGGCCGTGTTCGTCATCCTGATCATCGGCTTCATCATCGTTGGGCTGGCGCTGTGGGTGGAGGTGACGCTGAGCCCGCCGCTCTGGCTGCATTTCATCATCTGGATACCGCTGGCGGTGGCGCTGTGTCTGACGGCGCTCCGGCTGATCAAGGGCGTGCTGCTGACGCTGCAATACACCAACAAGGCTGCTGAAGGCCGGCTGGACCACGAGCAATGAGCGAGGCGCTGGCCAAAGCCACCGGCCGTTCGCGGCCGAAGACGGCGTTGCTGCTCGGCCTCGGCCTGGTGCTGTTCGTCATCCTGCTGGGGCTAGGCACCTGGCAGGTGCAGCGCCTGCACTGGAAGGAAGGCCTGCTGGCGACCATCGACCAGCGCACCCACTCGGCGCCACGGCCACTGGCGGACGTCGAGAAGGAATTTGCCGCCACCGGCGATGTCGACTACACGCCGGTCACCGCCAGCGGGACGTTCCTGCATTCCGGCGAGCGGCATTTCTACGCCACCTGGGACGGTGACGCCGGCTTCAATGTCTACACGCCGCTGGCGCTCGACGATGGCCGCTTCGTGCTGATCAACCGCGGGTTCGTGCCCTACGATCTCAAGGACGCCGCCAAACGCCCGCAAGGGCAGGTGACGGGCAAGGTGACGGTCACCGGCTTGGCGCGCAATCCGCTGCCGGCAAAGCCGTCGATGATGCTGCCCGACAATGATGTGGCCAAGAACATCTTCTACTGGAAGGACCGCGACGTCATGG
Source organism: Mesorhizobium sp. P2_D6 (assembly GCF_056404315.1). NCBI lineage: Bacteria > Pseudomonadati > Pseudomonadota > Alphaproteobacteria > Hyphomicrobiales > Phyllobacteriaceae > Mesorhizobium > Mesorhizobium sp. P2_D6. The sequence continues at coordinate 126,454 of NZ_JBFUEG010000006.1, forward strand.
CGGCAAGCGCGGGCCTGCCCGCGGGTGCCGTGCTGGTGCCGATCTTCATCGACGCCGACAAGACGCCGAATCCCGGTGGGCTGCCGGTCGGCGGCATCACCATCATCGATCTGCCGAACTCGCATTTGCAATATGCGTTCACCTGGTATGGCCTTGCCGCCGCCCTTGCCGCGGTTCTGATCATCAGGTTGCGCCGCCCGGCAAAGCCTGAATGATATTACAGCGCCGCGCGTCCTTTTGGACGCGCAAAGGACGCTGTAACACTTTTGGTTTGGCGCATGATCGTTTCCGAAAATCGATTCCGATTTTCGGGGTCATGCGCTGCTGCCCTTGACAGGGCAGGGGTGCACACCTCATTTCGCCTCTGAACAACCGGCCCGGATTCATGCTTCACACCAAGACCAAGCCTCCTCTGACGATCCGGCTCTGCCAGCCGCGCGGCTTTTGCGCCGGCGTCGACCGCGCCATCCAGATCGTCGTGCTGGCGCTGAAGAAATACGGCGCGCCGGTCTATGTCCGCCACGAGATCGTGCATAACCGCTATGTCGTCGAAGGCCTGCAAAGCCTGGGCGCGGTGTTCATCGAGGAACTGTCGGAGATCCCGCCCGAGCATCGCAAGTCGCCTGTGGTGTTTTCGGCCCATGGCGTGCCGAAATCGGTGCCGGCCGACGCCCAGGCGCGAGAACTCTTCTATCTCGACGCCACCTGTCCGCTGGTGTCGAAGGTGCACAAGCAGGCGATGCGCCACCAGCGGCTCGGCCGCCATGTGCTTCTGATCGGCCATGCCGGCCATCCCGAGGTGATCGGCACGATGGGCCAGCTGGCGGAAGGCGCCGTGACGCTGATCGAGACAGAAGCCGACGCCGCTACCTTTGCACCGGCCAACCCTGAGGCGCTCGGCTTCGTCACCCAGACGACGCTGTCGGTCGAAGACACCGCCGGCATCATCCGGGCGCTGCAGGAGCGCTTCCCGCAATTGCATGCGCCGGCCGCCGAATCGATTTGCTACGCCACCACCAACCGCCAGGAAGCGGTCAAGGACACCGCCGCCGGCGCCGATCTCTATCTGATTGTCGGCGCGCCGAATTCTTCCAATTCGCGCCGACTTGTCGAAGTGGCGGAGCGCGCCGGCGCCACCATGTCGCTTCTCGTACAGCGCGCTTCCGAAATTCCGTGGAATGACATCACTGACATTTCGACGCTCGGCCTGTCGGCCGGCGCGTCGGCGCCGGAGATCATCGTCGACGAGATCATCGACGCTTTCCGCCAGCGCTTCGAGGTGACCATCGATCTTGCGATCACCGCGACCGAAACGGAGGATTTTCCAGTCATGCGGGTTCTGCGCGATGTCGAACTGACGCGGGCCGATATGGCCTTCGTCAACGGAGCCGCGTGAACAGCCCATGGCGGTCTACACCGATGTCAACGAGGGCGAACTCGGCGGGTTCCTCAGGGCTTATCCGGTTGGCGAATTGCTGTCCTACAAGGGCATTGCCGAGGGCACCGAGAATTCGAATTTTCTGCTGCACACATCGAGCGGCTCCTACATCCTCACGCTCTACGAAAAGCGCGTCGACAAGGCCGACCTGCCGTTCTTCCTCGGTCTGATGGGCCATCTCGCCCGCAAAGGCATTTCCTGCCCGCTGCCGGTAACCGCGCATGACGGCACCGTCATCGGCACGCTGGCCGGCCGGCCGGCGGTCATCATCACCTTCCTCGAAGGCCTGTCGCTGCGGCGGCCGACAGCGGCGCATTGCGGCGAAGTCGGCAAGGCGCTGGCCGCCCTGCATCTCGCCGGCCAGGATTTTGCGATGACCCGCGACAACGCGCTCGCCATCGACGGTTGGCGCAAGCTCTGGAACGCCTCACACGGCCGCGCCGACGAGGTCGAGCCGGGACTGGCCGCCGAGGTCGACGCCGATTTCGCCGATTTCGAACGCCATTGGCCGCAGGGCCTGCCGGCGGGCATCATCCATGCCGACCTTTTCCCCGACAATGTCTTCTTCCTCGGCGAAAAACTGTCGGGCCTGATCGACTTCTATTTCGCCTGCAACGACCTCTATGCCTATGACGTCGCCACCTGCCTCAACGCCTGGTGTTTCGAGAAGGATTTTTCCTTCAATCTCACCAAGGGTACGGCGCTGCTGGCTGGCTATCAGAGCGTGCGGCCTTTGAGCGATGCCGAGAAGGCGGCGCTGCCGATGCTGGCGCGCGGCTCGGCGCTGCGCTTCATGCTGACCCGGCTCTATGACTGGCTGACCGTTCCCGATGGCGGGCTGGTCATGAAGCGCGATCCGACCGAATACATCCGCCGCATTCGCTTCCACCGCGCCATCAGGTCCCCTTCGGAATATGGACTGACATGACCAAGCAGGTTGAAATCTTCACCGACGGCGCCTGCTCGGGCAATCCCGGTCCCGGCGGCTGGGGCGCCATCCTGCGCTTCAACGGCAAGACCAAGGAATTGTCCGGCGGCGAGGCTGAGACCACCAACAACCGCATGGAACTGCTGGCCGCCATTTCGGCGCTGAATGCGCTGAAGGAGCCGTGCGCCGTCGAGCTTCACACCGACAGCAAATATGTCATGGACGGCATCTCGAAGTGGATCCATGGCTGGAAGAAGAACGGCTGGAAGACCGCCGACAAGAAGCCGGTCAAGAACGGTGAGCTCTGGCAGGCGCTGGACGAGGCCAACCGGCGTCACAAGGTGACCTGGAACTGGGTCAAGGGCCATGCCGGCCACACCGAGAACGAACGCGCCGACGAACTCGCAAGGGAAGGCATGGCGCCGTTCAAGAAGGGCTCGGCCGCATCTGCAACCCCGAAGCCTGCAGCCGCGCTGAAGCCGGCCGCGCCGGCCAAGCAGCCGGCGACCCCGAGAGCGCGGCGCTCGACCCAGAGCTATTGAGTTTAGGCTTCCCGGCAGGAAACCTCACCCGTGCCGATTGCATACTACATCACCCATCCCCAGGTTCAGATCGATGCCAACGTTCCCGTGCCGGAATGGGGACTGTCCGAGATCGGACGGGCGAGGGCGCTGGCCATGCTCGAGCAGCCATGGGTCGGCTCGATCCGGCGTGTCGTCTCGTCAGTGGAGCGCAAGGCGATAGAAACCGCTGAGATACTGGCCAGGCAGCTTGGCCTCACGGTCGAGGTGCGCGAACGCATGCATGAGAACGACCGCTCGGCAACCGGCTTCCTGCCACCGCCGGAGTTTGAGGCAGTCGCCGACTGGTTCTTCGCCAATCCGCACAAAAGCATTCGCGGTTGGGAGCGCGCCATCGATGCCCAGCAGCGCATTGTGAGCGAGGTCGAGGCTGTACTAGACGCCGCCGTTGGCGGCGACATTGCTTTCGTCGGCCATGGTGGCGTCGGAACGCTGCTGCTGCTTTCACTCAGCAATCGCGAGATCAGCCGCGAGGCGGATCAGCCGGCCGGCGGCGGCAGCTATTTCGCCTATGACATCGGCGCGCGCAGCATCCTCCACGGATGGCGACCGATCGACGGCCGCTGATGCGGCCAGAAGCGGCAGTCCGCAGTGCAGCAATCGGATTGTTGGAGAGGAGCAAAAGGAGTATTATTTACTACCTTAGAGCAAGAGTAAGATCCTATGGCAGACGTGGAAAAGATAAGCGTGGCCGTGACGCCGCAACAGGCGGCGACCATGCGCGAGGCAGTGGAAGCGGGTGAATACGCCACCACGAGTGAGATCGTGCGCGAGGCGATGCGTGATTGGCTCACCAAGCGCGAGCTTCGACAAGAGGACGTGCGCCGGCTGCGTCAGCTATGGGATGAAGGCAAGGCAAGCGGGAAGCCGGAGCCTGTAGACTTTGACGCGCTGAGAAAGGAAGCTCGGCAGCGGCTGGTGAAAGCCTCGTCGAATGGCCGCTAGGGTAGTCTGGTCGCCAGCGGCCAGAGCTGACCTGATTGACATCTATCTGACAATAGGCGGCGAAAGCCTTCGAGCAGCCGACCGCTATTACGACCGGCTGGAGTCGCGGGCCATGCAATTGGCCGATCAGGCACGCATGGGCGTGAGGCGACCCGACATCCGTCCCTCAACCCGAATGCTGGTCGAGGCGCCGTTCCTGCTGCTTTACGAAACGATCCCGGATACAGACGACGGCTTAGTCGAGTGCGTCGAGATAGTGCGCGTCGTGGACGGGCGAAGAGACTTGCGCCATCTGTTCTGATGATCTGCGTCCACAAGGCCTGCGGATACGCATCATCAGAAGCCTGTGATTCTAGACTTTGGCTTAAAGTCGATTTCATCCCTGGGTGATAGAACGGCGCAATCGATCTTGGCGGTGAGGCGCGGCGATGTTCGGACGCAGGACTTTCGGCAAGCAGAAGCACAGCTTTGCCGATCTCAAGAAAATGATGCGTCCGACGCCGGATGCCGATGGCGTGACGCGCGTTTTCTCGAAGGAACTCTGGGACGATCCGAAGATCGGCTCCTTCCTGCGTGAGGCCGGCTTCGCGCCGGACGATGCGCGCAACATCATGCGCACGGCGGATGATTACATCGCTCTTTTCGCAGCCGCCAGGTACCGGCTTCAGGTTCGCACCGAGACCTTCAACGCCGAGATGACGGCACGCCACGGCTATTGCCGCGCCACGCCCTTCCTGGTCATCAACCAGTCGATCTGGGACGGCGCGCATGGCGCGTTCCTCTATGCCCAGATGGATCTCATCGGCTTCGACGCCTGGAATGTCGTCATGCTGGCGGCCGAAGCGCGGACGACGCAGTCGTGCGGCCTGCCGGCGCATCCGGGTTCAGTCCCGGCGCTCTCCCAGGCCATGACCGGGCACGTGATCCGATGGAAGGCGCGCTATGAATCCACGCTGGAGGAATTCGGTGTCACCGCCACCGGAGGCAGGAGCATCACGCGGGAGCAGTTCGAGGCGGAGAAGGACGCGCTGCGTCAGGAGATCATCGACACCGTCGCCGCGATGAAGCCGCGCGTTGTCAGCGAATAGAACCTGTCCTCAACGGATTAGCAGGGCCGTACCGTAAAGGCCGAGCGCGAACACGGTGTGCGAGATCACGTTGAAGGCGCGGATCTGCATCGGGTTGGGGCGCTTTGAAGCGGCCCAACCCGCGCCCATGCCGGGCGCCAGCAGGAACCAGCCGGCGCCGATGGTGACCATGCCGAGGATGAAGGCCGGCAGAAAGGTCGGTGCGTCCAGCCACGCTCTGCCCATCAGCGCCACCAGGATGACGCCGTAGACGATGCCGGTAAAATAGTGGAAGGCCCAGCCCAGCGCCGTCTCGTGCGCATAGGGTGCGGCGTGGGCAATGTCGTCGTGGAAGACCTTGCCTTCCCTTAGATGCCAGACCCAGCGGCCGGGCGGCCCCCAGTTCGGCCGCGGCTGACTGAGCGCCAGATGCAGGAACATCGCCCACAGGTCCATCAGCACTGTGGCGCCGATGCCGATCGCAACACTGCGCCAGATGATGTCAAACATCGTCGATGTCCCCCAAAAGCAGGCAATCCGGCAGGAAGCGCAGAGTGGTCAGGCCATGCAGCGCATGACCCGACGCAGCCACCAAAATTTAGAGCTGGCTCAGAATGTGTGCCGCACCTGAGGTGTCGACACCGGGCTTGGTCTCGACATTGAGCGCGGTGACCTTGCCATTGTCGACGATCATCGAAAAGCGCTTCGAGCGCAATCCCATGCCGCCGCTGGAGTAATCGGAGTCGAGGCCGATCGACTTGGCGAAATCGCCATTGCCGTCGGCGAGATAGAGGATCTTGCCTTGACCGCCGGTGAAATTGGCCCAGGCGCCCATGACATGGACGTCGTTGACCGAGACGACGGCGATGGTGTCGACGCCGCGCGCCAGGATGGCGTCATGGTTCTCGAGATAGCCCGGCAGATGGTTGTTGCTGCAGGTCGGCGTGAAGGCGCCGGGAACGCCGAACAGCACGACCTTCTTGCCCGCAAAAATCTCGGCCGAGGTGATCACCTTGGCGCCGTCGGCGGTCATTTCCTTGAAGGTCGCATCGGGCAGTTTGTCGCCAACGGCAATGGTCATGATGGTCCTCGTGTGAAAGCAGGGAAGGTTTCTTGCGATAGCGAAATCAGGCATCTCCCGCAACCGCCGATAAGGCCTGGATCAAGGGAAGGCCTGGATCGGGACTTGTATCAGGGGAACGGCAGAACGCCCTCGACCGCGCCTTCCGCACTTGTCAGGGTGTAATACAACCCGCCATCGGTCGGTGTCGCCGACGGTCGGTCGAGGATCGGTATGGTAAACACCAGCCGGCCGTCCTTTTCGCTGCGCGCAGGCGCCCCGAACATGTAGTCGCGCTCGCCGGCGACGAAGAAATCCGCCGCTTCCGGATCGCCGGGAAAGGTCGCCTCGACGACCAGCGTCTCGTGGTCGCCGGGCAGGATCTTGATGCCGAAATCGGCTTTGGCAGGGGCGGGCAAGGTGGCAAGGGCCGCCTTCACCAGAGCCGCATCCTCGGCATTGTCGGGATCGGCGGCGGGATCGACGCTCAACCGCGTCTGCACCGGAATGCAGATCGTCTCGCAAATGCCGAGAAAGATGTCGGCATCGATGACGGCCGCATCCCCAGGCGATGACAGGGTGAATGTCACCGGCAGCGAAACCGGATGGTTGTAGCCGGCCCATTTGCCGTAGCCGTCGTCATGGCGCTGCGGCGGCGGGAAGGAAAACGCCGCATCGGTGATGTTGGTGCTGGCCGAAACATCGATCTGCGGTGGCACGCCAGCATCGCCCGGGTCGCGCCAATAGGTCTTCCAGCCGGGCTTGAGCGCAATGTCGAGCACGCCATGGATGCGCCCGGCCTCGTCCGCCTTGCCTGATGTCACCAGCCGCACCTTGCCGCCTTCGCTGTTGTACCAGTCCGAAGAGGAAGCCGCGGCGGGAAGGGCTGCTCCGCATCCGATGGCGGCACCGAGCAGCAGGATTTTCAAGCTTTGCATGGCAGGGATTTGATCGTCAGTTCATGGCCGCGCAATGTTTTCATGGCTCTCTGCGTATCATATTTGCGTGACTTTTGGGCGAGGGACAGTCGAGTTCAAGCATTCCGTCGGGGAAATTGGTAGTCAGGAATCCGTTGTTCCAGCTATTGGGCTTTGGGCAAATCGCGCGCGGCGCACCTTTTCGGCGCTCCGGAAACGCGTTACGCTCCGCTCCATGGACTTGTTGCGCCACAAAAAGATCGCCGGCGGACGCGGCTTTCTCGACGACCAGTTCCTGATTGCCATGCCCGGCATGAAGGACGACCGCTTCACGCGCTCGGTCATCTATATCTGCGCGCACAGCGACGAAGGCGCGATGGGCCTGATCATCAACCAGACGCAGCAGATGCTGTTTCCCGATCTTCTGGTGCAACTGGGCATCATGAACGAGCAGGAGGCGATCCGGCTGCCGGCGCAGGCGCGCGACTTCGTCGTGCGCAATGGCGGCCCGGTCGACCGCAGTCGCGGCTTCGTCCTGCACTCGGGCGACTACCGGGTGGAATCCTCGCTAACCGTCTCCGATGATATCTGCCTGACCGCGACCGTCGACATCTTGCGCGCCATCTCGTCCGGCCGCGGCCCGCGGCGCGCGCTGATGGCGCTCGGCTATTCCGGCTGGGGCGCCGGCCAGCTGGAAACCGAGATCGCCGAAAATGGCTGGCTGACCTGCCCGGCCACGCCGGAGCTTTTGTTCGACGCCGACATCGAACGCAAATACGACCGCATCCTCGCCTCGATCGGCATCGACCTGGCGCATTTGAGCCTGGCGGCCGGGCATGCCTGACCTGGCAGCCACCCAGAGCCCAACGGCCTCTAAGCCTGCGTCATCGGATACTGCTCCTTAAGCGCCTTCAGCACCTGATCGCCGGGCATCGGCGCGCCGAACATGAAGCTCTGCACGTATTCGCAGCCCATCTGGCGCAGTTCCAGCGCATCGCTTTCGTCGGAAATGCCCTCGGCCACTACAGACAGGCCGAGCTCGTGCGCCATATTGACCATGGATTTCAGCAGCACCGCACGCTTCGGCGACGCGTCGTCGACAAAACTCTTGTCGATCTTGATGGTGTCGAAGGGGAAGCGCGTCAGATAGGCGAGCGACGAATAGCCGGTGCCGAAATCGTCGAGCGACAGGCCGATGCCGAGCTGCTTCAGCTTGGTCAGCACATGCGATGTCTGCTCGGGATTGTCCATGACCAGCGATTCGGTGAGTTCGAGCCGGAAGCAGCGTGGCTTGAGATTGGCGCGCGCGATGACCGAGCGGACATCGCTGACCAGGTCACGGCGGATCAGCTGGCGGCTGGACAGATTGACCGACACCGACAGCGGCGTGTCGCCGATCTGCTTTTGCCAGCCGGCGAGGTCCTCGGCCGCCTGCTGCATGGCAAACAGGCCAAGCTGCACGATCAGGCCACAGCTCTCGGCGACCGGAATGAAATCGCCCGGCGGGATCATGCCGCGGCGCGGGTGGTCCCACCTGAGCAGCGCTTCGAAGCCGGCAATGCTGCCGTCCTCGAGCCGCACGATCGGCTGGTAGGCAAGGGTGAATTCGCGCCGCTCGATGGCGCGGCGCAGATCGGATTCGAACTGCAGACGGTCTGTGCCGACGGTGCGGAAGGCCGGCCGGAACGGCTCGATCCTGTCGCCGCCGAAGCGCTTGGCCTGGTGCATGGCAAGCTCGGCGTCCTTGACCATGTCCTCGGCCGAAGTCTGCGCCGAAGTCCAGGTGATCAGGCCGATCGAGGCGGTCAGCACGATCTCGCGCTTGGCGAAGGTGATCGGGTTGTTGATGGCGTGCTTGATGGCGTCGGCTACCGCCGCGATGCGGGACGGGTCCTGTTCGGAAAGCAGCATCAGCGCGAACTGGTCGCCGGCAAAGCGCGACAGCGAATCCTTCGGCTTCAACAGCCGGTGCAAGCGGCGCGCAATGGTGAGCAGAATGGTGTCGCCGGCCGAGATGCCAAGCCCGTCATTGACCTGCTTGAACCGGTCGATGTCGATGACGAAGACAGTCGGGCGCACCTTCTCTTCGGTGCGCGCGATCGAGATGATGGCCTCCAGCCGGTTCATCAGAAGTTCGCGGTTGGGCAGGCCGGTCAGATTATCGTGAACGGCATCGTGCAGCAGCCTTTCCTCGGACTTTTTCTGCTCGGTAACGTCGACCATGGTGCCGACGCAGCGAATCACTTCGCCGTCCGAGCCGATCACCGGCCGCGCCCTCAGCAAGAACCAGTGGTAGTGCCCGTCGGCGCCGCGGAGGCGGAAATTCTGCGACACCCGGCCACGCCGGTGTTCGAGCACCACGTCGAGCGTGGTGCGGAAGGTGTCGCGGTCGTCGGCATGCAGCACCGGCAGCCAGTTGCGGGCGGCACCCCCCAGGCTGTTGGGCGCAAGGCCAAGCTGAATGCTGACATCGGGCTTGGTGACGACGCGGTCGCGCAGAACGTCCCAGTCCCACACCGTATCGCCGGAGCCAGCCACCGCCAGGGCCTGGCGCTCAAGGTCGGAGAACAGGCCCTGATGCAGCGCGCCGCCGGCAAAGGCATGCTGCATGACGGTGAAGCCGATCAAAAGGATGATCAGGATCAGCCCGCCGCCCAGTGCCGGCTGGGCGATGTCGTTGTCGAGCATGCCGGTGATCGCCATCCACGATCCGCATAGCCACAAAAGCACCATCACCCAACTGGGCACCAGCATGATCGCGCGATCGTAACCACGAATACCGAGCAGGATGATCAGGCCGAGTCCGGTCAGCGCCGTGGCGGCGAAGGACAGCCTGGCGATGCCGGAGGCGACGGCCGGGTCAACGATGGCCACACCCGCAATCAGCACCAGTCCGAGGATCCAGACCAGCGCGCCATAGCTGAAATGGCCGTGCCATCGGTTGAGGTTGAGATAGGCGAACAGGAACACCACAAAGGTCGCTGCAAGCGCCACCTCCGTTCCCGCCCGCCACATCTGCTCATTGCCGGGCGATATCTCTATGATCTTGTTTAAAAAGCCGAAATCGACACAGATATAGGCAAGTACCGCCCAGGCTAAGGCAGCTGTCGCCGGGAACATCGAGGTTCCCTTGACGACGAACAGGATGGTCAGGAACAACGCCAAAAGGCCGGCAATGCCGATGACGATGCCGCGAAACAGCGTGTAGGAATTGACCGAGTCCTTGTAGGCTTCCGGCTCCCAGAGATAGACCTGCGGCAGCTTGGGCGAAGCGAGTTCGGCGATGAAGGTGATCACCGTTCCCGGGTTCAGCGTCACCCGGAACACGTCGGCGTCGGGGCTTGACTGGCGGTCGAGCGCGAAGCCCTCGCTGGGGGTGATCGCGGCGATGCGGGTGGCGCCGAGATCGGGCCAGAAGATGCCGGAATTTACCAGCCGGAAATGCGGCGCCACGATCAGGCGGTCGAGCTGCTGGTCGGTGGTGTTGGCCAGCGCGAACACCGCCCAGTCACCGGTAGAGCGTGCGTCATTGGCCTCGACCTCGATGCGCCGCACGATGCCGTCGGGGCCGGGCGCGGTCGACACCTGGAAGTTTTCGCCCTGGTTGCGGTAGATCTCGACGGCGCGCGACAGGTCGAGCGCGATATCGTCGCGGGCGATCTTGATCGGTTCGACGGCGAAGGCTGGGAGCGCCGCGCACAGCGTGACGACAGCCGCCAGAACGAAGGCCAACAGCGACCCGTTTCGCAGGAAATTCGTCAAAATCAGTCCTTCGTTCCAGCGCCCGGCGGATCGTCCGCGATCCGAGCGTAGAGGTAGTGGTCCTGCCAGATGCCGTTGATCCTGAGGTAGGATCGCAAAAGTCCTTCGCGCCGGAATCCGGCTTTTTCAAGCACGCGGATCGACCGGGCATTGTCGGGAATACAGGCAGCTTCGATCCGGTGCAACCTCAGCGTATCGAAGGCAAAGCGGCAGACCACCTTGACTGCGTCGGTCATCAGGCCGCGACCGCCGAAACGCTCGCCGATCCAGTAGCCGACATGGCCGCTCTGCGAGACGCCGTGGCGGATGTTGCCCAGCGTAATGCCGCCGGCGAGCTTGCCGCTCGCCTTCTCGAAGATGAAGAAGGCGATGGCGGTGCCCTGCGCATAATCTTCGCGGTAGCGGCCGATGCGCAGCCGCCAGGCCGTGCGGTCGAGCTCATCGGGCGTCCAGCGCGGCTCCCACGGTTCGAGGAAGCCGCGGCTTTCGCCGCGCAACGCCGACCATTCGCGATAGTCGTTGGTGTAGGGCACGCGCAGCGTGACCCGGTCGCCCTTCAGTGCCGGCAGGTCACGGCGAAAGAAAGGGAGCGCGAACACGGGGCGCGCCTTGAAGGGACTTAGACGGCGAGCTTGCGGGCCGTGGTGTGCGTGCCCGCAAGCGAATCGAGGATCGCCTCATAGGGCGCGAGCGTACCCACGGGGCCGACGGCGGTCAGCGTCGGCTTGGTCGAAAACAGCCGTGACGACAGGTCGGTCAGCCGCTCGACGGTCAGCGCCGACAGTCGTTCCATCAACTCCTCCTTGGCGATCGGCCGGCCGAACAAAAGCAGCTGCCTGGCGATCTGCGAGGCGCGGCTGGCCGGGCTTTCCGCAGACATGATCAGTCCGGCGCGGTATTGCGCGCGCGCCCGGTCGAGTTCTTCCTGCAGGATGTTTTCGCCGGCCTTCTGCAGTTCGTCGATGATGACGGGCACCAGTTCGGCAATGTCGCTCTGTCCGGTCGCGGCATGCACGCCGAAAATGCCGGTGTCGGAAAAGCCCCAGTGGAAGGCATAGACCGAATAGCACAGGCCGCGCTTTTCGCGGACCTCCTGGAACAGCCGGGACGACATGCCGCCGCCGAGGATCATCGACAGCACCTGCGAGGCGTAGAAGTCGCGCACATGATAGGCGCGGCCTTCGAAGCCGAGCACGATCTGCGCGTCCATCAGGTCGCGATCCTCACGGAAATCGCCGCCGACATATTGCGCATATTGCGGCATGGTGCTGTCGGCCTTGCTTCGGAAGCCGCCGAGCTGCTTTTCCACCTCGCGCACGAAATTGTCGTGCTTGATGTCGCCGGCCGCAACGACCACCATCCGCTCGGCGCCATATTGGCGCTCGATGAAATCGTGCAGCTGTTTGGAGGTGAAGGATTTGACGGTTTCAGGCGTGCCGAGGATCGAGCGGCCGATCGTTTGATGGCGGAACGCCGTCTCGGTGAAACGGTCGAAGACGATGTCGTCGGGCGTGTCGTGCGCGGCACCGATCTCCTGCAGGATCACATGCTGCTCGCGCTCCAGCTCCTGCGGGTCGAACTCCGATTCCTGCAAGATATCGGCGAGGATATCGACGGCCAGCGGCACGTCGTCGGACAGCACCCTGGCATAGTAGGACGTCGTCTCGACGCTGGTGGCGGCGTTGATCTCGCCGCCGACATCCTCGATTTCCGAGGCGATCTCGAAGGCGCTACGCCTTTTCGTGCCCTTGAAGGCCATGTGCTCGAGCAGATGGGCCATTCCGTGTTCTTCGTCACGCTCATTGCGAGCGCCCGACTTGACCCAGGCACCAAGGGCAACGGATTCGAGGCTTGGAAGGGTTTCGGTGGCGACTGTCAGGCCGTTCGACAGACGGCTTACCTCAACACCCATATGGCAAGTACTCCCTAACGCGCTGCCCTTGAGTGGCGGCTCACGTAATCTTCCACCATTTTCAGGTCGGATGGAAGTACCGTGTATTTTTCGTCGGCTGACATCAAGGACCCCAGCCATGCAGGCAGGGTCGGCGACACGCCGCAGGCGGCTTCGACAGCCGCCGGGAACTTGGCCGGATGGGCCGTGCCCAGCACCACCATCGGCACGGCGCCGTCAACCTTGCCGGCGGCGACATGCACGGCCGCGGCCGTATGCGGGTCGAGCAGATAGTTGCTGGTCTCCAGCGTCGAACGGATGGTGGCGGCAACCTCATCCATATCAGCGCGGCCAGCGTCGAATTCAGCCCGCATCCTGGCCATTTCGGCCGTTTCTATGGTGAAGGCGCCGGATTGTTTCAGCCCGGCCATATAGCGCCGCACCGTTTCGGCATTGCGGTCGGAGGCCTCGAACAACAGCCGCTCGAAATTCGACGACACCTGGATGTCCATCGACGGCGACGTCGTCGCAAACACACCTTTGGTGCGGTATTCGCCGGTCGCGAAGGTGCGCGCCAATATGTCGTTGTCGTTGGTTGCGACGATCAGCCGCTCGATCGGCAGGCCCATCTTCTTGGCGGCGTAACCGGCGAAAATGTCGCCGAAATTGCCTGTCGGCACGGTGAAGGAAACAGGCCTGTCTGGCGCGCCGAGCGAAAGCGCCGAGGAAAAATAATAGACGATCTGGGCCATGATGCGGGCCCAGTTGATCGAATTGACGCCCGACAGCGAGACACCATCGCGAAAGGCGTGGTCGTTGAACATGTCCTTCAGCAACCCTTGGCAATCATCGAAGTTGCCTTCGATGGCCAGTGCCTGGACGTTGGCGGCGGTCGATGTCGTCATCTGCCGCTGCTGCACCGGCGAGACGCGGCCATGCGGGAACAGTACGAAGATATCGGTGCGGTCGCGGCCGGCGAAGGCGTCGATGGCTGCACCGCCGGTGTCGCCCGAGGTGGCGCCGACGATCGTGGCGCGCTGGCCGCGCTCAGCCAGCACATGGTCCATCAGCCGGGCAAGCAGCTGCATGGCGACGTCCTTGAAAGCCAGCGTCGGACCGTGGAAGAGCTCGAGGATGAAAGTGTTCGGACCGGTCTGCACCAGCGGACAGACCGCCTGGTGGCGAAAGGTGGCATAGGCTTCGCGCACCAGGCGTTCGAAAACGGGTGCGGCGATCTCGCCGCCGAGGAACGGCGTCAGCACGCGGATGGCGAGGTCGGCATAGGGCAGGCCGCGCATGGCGCGAGTCTCGGCTGCCGAAAACTGCGGCCATTCTCGCGGCACATAGAGCCCACCGTCGCGTGCCAGTCCGGCCAGCACCGCGTCGGAAAATCCCAGCGCGGGCGCTTCCCCGCGAGTACTCACATATTGCATGTCACAGACCCGTTTCCGCCTGGCGTTTCCGTTCACCACAGAGTGGTTAATTTCTGCGCTGGCTCAGTCGCATTTTTGCCGCGCCATTGCTATACGTCACCAGCTTTGCGAGAGGGAAGTGCAGTTTCATGGCGTTCTATTCGTTCAACCGTCGCTTTGTCGCGGGTCTGGCGCTCACCGGCTTTATGCTTGCCGCCGCCGGCTGCCAATCGAGCGACAATGGCATCCTCAACCTCGGATTGGGCAAGAAGACCGACCCGAATGCGCCGATACCGCCGCAGGATCCCAAGGTGCTCGCCAGCCAGTTGCAGGCCTATTGTCCGAAAGTGACGTTGCGTGACGGCACCGCCTATTTCAACACCTACGCCAAGGGCTCGTCGCAACCGAAAAAGAAAAAGGTCGACGCCGCGCAGGATGCCGAGGCCGCTGCCGCCGCGCAGACGGCGCCGGATGGCACCATCGTCGACCCGAACAAGGATCCGACCAAGATCATCTACCAGGCCTCGATCAGCGATGTGAGCCGCGATTGCAGCCGTGCCAACGGTCAGCTGACGATGAAGGTTGGCGTTGCCGGCAAGGTCGTGCCGGGACCGATGTTCACTCCCGGCACCATCACCATGCCTATCCGCATCGCCGTCATGCATGGCACCGACGTGCTTTATTCGCAGATCCACCCCTATCAGATTCAGGTCAGCGATCCCTCGACCGCCACCCAGTTCGTCTTCACCGATTCCAACGTCGTCGTGCCCGAGCCCTCTGCCAAGGACTACCAGGTATATGCCGGCTATGACGAAACCGCGCCGGCGGCGGCGGACAAGAAGTCCGGCAAGAAGAAGCGAGCTCCCGCCACGAACTAAGCCGCACTTGGGCGTCGTCGCTGTTGCGGCGGTGGCTGTCAACTCTTTGAAAGATCAAACGATCTGACCATGACCCTGCAGGAATGCGTCTGCGGGGGGCTGGCGTGTGCGCCTTGGATCCTAGTCCATTGCGCCGGCGCACTTGACTCATTCATATCTCGGCGGTTATATGTCAATCAATAGCTCGCAGGTTATTGATCCCGATGCCAGACGCCCACGACACTCTGTTCAGAACGCTTGCCGACCCGACCCGGCGGGCCATCTTCGAGCGCCTGTGCCGCCAGGGTGAGCAGACTGTGGGAGCGCTGACGGCGCAGTCCGGAGTCTCGCAGCCGGCGGTATCGAAGCATCTGGGCGTCCTGAAGCAGGCCGGCCTGGTGCTCGACCGCCACGCCGGACGGCAGACCCACTACCGCGCGCAGCCCGGCGCGCTCGCTCCGTTGACCGACTGGACAGTTCAGATGACCGGGTTTTGGGAGAGCCGCTTCGACCATCTCGAGGATCTGCTGAAAAGGATGGACCAGTGAGCAAGCCGGAACTGCGCACCGTCGTCGTCGAACGCGAAATATCCTGGCCGGCGGAAAAGATCTGGCGCGCGTTGACGCAGCCGCATCTGATGGAGGAGTGGCTCATGAAGAACGATTTCAAGCCTGTCATCGGCCACAGCTTCAATCTTCGCGGCGACTGGGGCGGCGTGCTCGATTGCGAGGTGCTGGCCATCGAACCAAACAGGACGCTGTCCTACAGCTGGGATTTTGCGCATGAGGATGCGGCCTACAATCTGAAGAGCGTGGTGACGTTCACACTCACGCCCACGAGCACCGGGACCCATCTGCGCGTCGAGCAGTCCGGCTTCCATCCCGATCAGAAACAGGCCTATGGCGGCGCCAGGGTCGGGTGGCAGCAGTTCCTCACCAAGCTGGAGCAGCTTCTGGCGAAGCCAGATTGAGGCCTGCCGGTACAAGTCAGCGCCATGCCCTGATCGCGGGGCCACCGAACGCACAGAGGAGAAAATCATGAAGATCAAGCTGACCAGCGTCTACGTGGACAACCAGGACAACGCCCTGCGTTTTTACACCGACGTGCTGGGCTTTGCCGTGAAGGCCGATTTCAGCAATGGGCCTTTTCGCTGGCTGACCGTAACCTCACCCGATGAGCCCGAGGGAACCGAATTGCAACTCGCGCTCAACGACAATCCGGCCGCCAAAACCTACCAGCAGGCCATCTTCAAGCAGGGTCAGCCCGCGCTCATGCTGTTCACCGACGACATCAAGGGCGACTATGAGCGCATCAAGGGGCGCGGCGGAGCGTTCGCCATGGCGCCGACCGAAGTGACCGGCTCGACCATCGCCCAGCTCAACGACAGCTGCGGGAATCTCATCCAGATCACCCAGCTGGCACGCTGGTAAGCGCTCGTTTTCAAGAGGAGGTGGCAATGAACTGGAGCAAGTGGATAAGGCAAACCCACCGTTGGCTGTCGATCATCTTTACGGTGACCGTGGCAGCCAATTTCATCACCATGGCATTCGGGCAGCCTCCGGCATGGGTGGTCTATTCGCCGCTACTGCCGCTCTTCCTGCTGCTGTTCAGCGGGCTCTATATGTTCGTGCTGCCCTATGTCGCCCGGCCGCACGGCGAGCAGCGCGCGCAAGGCTAGGGACGATGGCCAAGGCGCCCGGAAAATCGAAGGTCGCAAAGCCGGCCCCAGCCAAACCAGCGCCAGCCAGGCCGGTCCTGCTTTCAGGCGGCAACCCGCAGATCGCCAAGGCCTATGGGGATGCTCCCGTGCAGGCCTATATCGCGGCCATGCCGGGCTGGAAAAGCGATGTCGGGCGCCGCCTTGACGCGCTCATCGTCGCCGCCGTTCCCAGCGTCTACAAGGCGGTGAAGTGGAACTCACCGTTCTATGGCATCAAGGGCGAGGGCTGGTTCCTCAGCCTGCATTGCTTCACCAGATACGTCAAAGTCGCCTTCTTCCGCGGCATGTCGCTGGATCCCATTCCTCCCGGCGGCTCCAGGCAGAAGGAAGTGCGCTATCTCGACATTCATGAAGGCGAAGAGATCGACGAGGCCAGGTTTGCCAGCTGGGTGAAGCAGGCCAGTAAATTGCCCGGCGAGAAGATGTGAACGGAGAAGACCATGAAGACCAGCGGTGCGAACAAGTCAGAGGCAGGCGCCTCTGCCTCCGAGCGGATAGATGCCCGAATCCGCGAGCTGGACGATTGGCGCGGCAAGACGCTCGCCAGCCTGCGCCAGACCATCCTCGACGCCGATCCCGAAATCATCGAGGAGTGGAAGTGGATGGGCAGCCCGGTATGGTCGCGCGACGGCATGATCGCGGTCGGCAACGCCCACAAGGACAAGGTGAAGCTCACCTTTTCCCACGGCGCCAGCCTGCCGGACCCCGGCAAGCTGTTCAACAACGGCTTTGGCGGCAAGGTGTGGCGGGCGATCGACGTTTCCGAGGGCGACGAGATCGATGCGGATGCGCTGAAAGCGCTCGTCCGCGCCGCCATTGCCTATAACAGGGCAAAGAAGAAACCGGCTCGAGCCAAGTCGGTCAAAGCCAAGGACTGAGTTCAGGCGTCCGACCACTCCGACAGCGCGGCAATCACGCTTTTCAATTCGGCCCAACGGCGGATGACCGTTTCGGCGCCGGCCTCGGTCAGCGCGTCGGCATGGCCGGGATAGCTGTGCGCGGCGCCGGTGAAGCCGATCACGCGCATGCCGGCGGCCCTGGCGCCAGCGACGCCATGCACCGAATCCTCGATGACGAAGGTGTTTGCCGGATCGGCGTTGAGTTTCTCCGCCGCGACGAGGAACACGTCAGGCGCGGGCTTGGTCTTCTTGCTCGGCATCTCCAGCGCTGAAAAAATCCGGCCGGCGAAGAATGGCAAAAGGCCAACCTTCTCCAGCATGAATTCGATCCGCTCCGAGCGCGAATTCGAGCACACACAGCGCGGCGCCGTGACCGCCGCCACCGCCTCGCGCGCGCCGTCGATGGCGCGCACGTCGCTGCGCAATTTGCGGTCGACCAATTCTTCGGCGCGGTCGATCATCGAGGCCTGGAACGGGATCGCGGACTTCGCTTCGACCCGCATCATGATGTCCTTGAAGGTCAGCCCGGCGTAGCTTTCGGCGATCTCCTCGGCCGATATTTCGAAACCGGCGAGTGTCAGCAGCTCGGCCTCGACGCGGGCTGCGATGATTTCGGAATCGACGAGCACGCCGTCGCAATCGAAGATGACAAGATCTGGCTGGGGCATGGCAATCCGGAACTGGGAGGGTGATGGAGGCCCTGCAGGGCTCAAGCGGCGCGACATACACCAACGGGCCGGGCTGCGCAAATTAACGACATCAGGGCTGCCGGGTCGGTTGCGTCCTTCACCGAATATTTACGCTGATCGGTAACCATAACGGGGAGTAAACAGTAACGCGTGCTTTGGGTGTAAAAATGTCTGCCGTGCGTCTTCTCGACGACCTTTCTCACGCTCCCCAGCAATCCGAGTGGCTGGACACCATCCTCAAGGGCGATTGCGTCGCCGCACTCGACCGGCTGCCGGAAAAATCCATCGACGTCATCTTCGCCGATCCGCCCTACAATCTGCAGCTCGACGGCGACCTGCACCGGCCCGACCAGTCCAAGGTCGATGCCGTCGATGATGACTGGGACCAGTTCGAGAGTTTCGAGGCCTATGACGCCTTCACCCGCGCCTGGCTGCTGGCGGCGCGCCGCGTCTTGAAGCCGAATGGCACCATCTGGGTCATCGGCTCCTATCACAACATCTTTCGCGTCGGCGCCAAGATGCAGGATCTCGGCTTCTGGATCCTCAACGATGTCGTCTGGCGCAAGACCAATCCGATGCCGAATTTCCGCGGCCGCCGCTTCCAGAATGCGCATGAGACCATGATCTGGGCCTCTCGCGATCAGAAGGGCAAGGGCTACACCTTCAATTACGAAGCCATGAAGGCCTCCAACGACGACATCCAGATGCGTTCCGACTGGCTGTTCCCGATCTGCACCGGCGGCGAGCGGCTGAAGAACGACAATGGCGACAAGCTGCATCCGACGCAGAAGCCGGAAGCGTTGCTTACCCGCATCATGATGGCCTCGACCAAGCCGGGCGACATCGTGCTCGACCCGTTCTTCGGTTCCGGCACCACCGGCGCGGTCGCCAAGCGCCTCGGCCGCCATTTCGTCGGCATAGAGCGCGAGCAGGCCTATATCGACGCCGCCAATGAGCGCATCGATGCGGTGCGGCCGCTGGACGGCGCCGATCTCACCGTGCTCACCGGCAAGCGCGCCGAGCCGCGCGTCGCCTTTGTCAGCCTCCTCGACACTGGACTGATGCAGCCCGGCGCCACGCTTTATGACTCCAAGAAGCGCTGGGCCGCCAAGGTGCGCGCCGACGGCACGGTGGCGATCGGCGACAGCGCCGGCTCGATCCACAAGATCGGCGCCGAAGTGCAGGGGCTGGACGCCTGCAATGGCTGGACCTTCTGGCACTATGAGCGCTCTGGCGGCCTGACCCCGATCGACGAATTGCGCCGCATCGCCAGGCTCGGCATGGAGCGGGCAGGAGCCTGATCGGCCCCTCCGCAACCGCCTGAGATCAGACTTCAATCCCAAAACGCTCAAGGTCCGCCTTGAGCGTTTTTGCATCCGTGAACAGCACAGCCTGCCAGCCGGCCGCCTTGGCGCCGTCGACATTTTTCGGGCTGTCATCGATGAACAATGTGGCTGAGGGTTCGAGGCCGAAGGCGGCGACATGGTAGTCGTAGATGGCGCGGTCGGGCTTGATCTCACGGATGTCGGCCGACGCGGTGACGCCGCGCGGGCGGCTGAGGAAGTCGAAGCGCAGCCGCGCTTCGGCAAGCGTGTCGGCGGCGAAGTTGGTCAGCATGGTCACGTCGTGCCCGCTCTCGATCAGGCCGAGCATGATGGCGACACTGTCCTCATAGGCATGCGGCACCATCTCGTGCCAGTGGCGGCGGAAATTGCGGATGTTTTCGGCATGATCGGGATGCTCGGCGATCAGCAGCGCCTCCGCCTCTTCCCACGTCCGGCCGCGGTCCTGCTCGATGTTCCAGTCATGCGTGCAGACATTGTCGAAGAACCACTTGCGCTCCTGCGCGTCGGGGATGAGGCGGCTGAACGGAATGCTCGGATCGTAATGGATCAGCACGCGGCCGATATCGAACACGATGTGACGGATTTCAGTCATGTGGGGCCTTTCATGCAAACGCTATTCAACGCGGACGCTTCTTGGTCGCGCCCGGTATCGCCGCTTCGATGACCTTTTTCATGACAGTCGGCAGCGCCTCCCCCGAAATGTCATGGGCCAGCGACCAGAAATACCCATCCGGGGCATCACTTTTCACCTGCGCATGAAAGACTTCGATCTCGAGCGCGAAGTGGGTGAAAACATGCGCGATCTCACCGGCGCGCCGCCAGTCGGCGGGGAAGGGCGCCGCTTCCGCAGTCGTCGCGCCATCCACCCGCGCGGTCCAGCCAGTGGTCGGCACTTCGGTCATGCCGCCGAGCAGGCCTTTATCCGGCCGTTTGCGCAACAGAATGGCGCCGTCGCCGCGCTCGGCCACAAAGGCGGCGCCGCGCCTGAGCGGCTTGTCAGCTTTCGGCAGGCGAACCGGAAAACGCTCGGGGTCGCCTGACAGGATGGCGGTGCAATCCTCGCGCAGCGGGCACAGCATGCAGCGCGGCCGCTTCGGCGTGCAGATCGTGGCTCCGAGGTCCATCATCGCCTGCGCGAAGTCGCCCGGCCTTGTCTGCGGAACCAGTCTTTCGACCAAAGCGCGAATTTCAGGCTTCGCCTCGCTGAGCGGCGTTTCGATCGAATAGAGCCGCGAGATGACGCGTTCGACATTGCCGTCGACGACCGCCGCCGGCCGGTCGAAGGCAATCGCGGCGATCGCCGCCGCCGTATAGGCGCCAATGCCCGGCAATTCCCTCAATCCCGTTTCATTATCCGGAAAGTGGCCGCCGCGCTGCGCGACGAGATCGGCGCAGGCCTTGAGATTGCGCGCCCGCGAATAATAGCCGAGCCCGGCCCAGGCCTTCATCACATCCTCGGTCGGCGCCGCGGCCAGCGCCTCGACATCGGGCCATTTCTCGACGAAAGCGCGAAAATAGGATTTTACCGCTTCGACCGTGGTCTGCTGCAGCATCACTTCCGACAGCCAGATGCGATAGGGATCCGCCCGGGCGCCGCCGGCCGCCGCACGCGGCGTGACCCGCCACGGCAACTCGCGATGGTGTGCGTCGTACCAAGCGAGCAGGCGCGAAGCGACGTCTCCGTCCTCGGATGCGGCCTTGCGGGTCTGTTCGTGCAGTGCCATTGATCGCGGGCTGGCTCTAGGCTGGTGAGGAGCGTGGCTGGAGAACGTACATGGCAGGGAGAACGCCTTACGGCAATCCCGTTCCGGTGAGCGATCTCGCCACCCAGATCCTCGATCCCGTGCTGCGCAAGCGGGCGGGCATTTCGATCGGGCTGGTGCAGTCGTGGGAAGAGATCGCCGGCCCCAGGCTTGCCGGCCATTCGCGCCCCGAAAAGATACAATGGCCGCGCCGCATGCACGAAGACGACCCGTTCGAACCGGCAACGCTGGTCATCGCGTGCGAAGGCATGGCAGCGCTGCATCTGCAGCACGAGACCGGCGAAATCATCAACCGGGTCAATGCCTTCCTTGGCTTCAACGCAATCGGCAGGATCCGGATCGTGCAGAAGCCGGTGCTGTCTGAGAAAGCCCGGACGAAACCGGCTCCCAGGCCGTTGACTCCTGTCGAGAAGGCCAAATTGTCCGATACGGTCGGAAAGATCGAGGATGAAGGCTTGCGCGCTTCGCTGGAGCGGCTGGGCGCCACCATACTCGGCGAGAGGAAGCGGCAAGGGTAATCAGCCGGTCATGAACCCGTCACCAATCTCGCGCATTCGTGATGATGCATGTAGTGTTAGGCGATTGGAATGGGGACAGCGATGCCTTAATTCCCGCCAACTCTCGCCTTTTCTAGCCTTTGCATTGCAAAATCCAACCATAGTCAGGTGATTCGCATGAACCGTAGCTTGTCCCGCAGAAACCTCCTGTCTTCGCTGGCCGTTATTCCGGCAGTGGCACTGCTCGCCGCATGCAGCGACTCCAGCGAGGACGCCAAGGCAGCGGACGTCAAGCCTGCAACGCCTGCCGTGCCAGCCGCGACGCCTGCCACGCCGGCCGCGACGCCTGCCACGCCGGCCGCCGCCAAGGCACCGGACTCGACGGGCGACGTCAACATGGCCGAGCTGCTGAAGCCCGGCGCTCTGCCCGACAAGCAGCTCGGCAAGGACGACGCCAAGGTCACCATCGTCGAATATGCCTCGATGACTTGCCCGCATTGCGCGCATTTCGCCGCGACCACCTTCCCTGAGTTGAAGACCAAGTACATCGACACCGGCAAGGCTCGCTACATCCTGCGCGAATTCCCGTTCGATCCGAGCGCCGAGGCTGGTTTCATGCTGGCGCGCTGTTCAAAGGACAATTATTTCCCGATGGTGGACGTGCTTTTCAAGCAGCAGGCCAACTGGGTCGGCGTCAACAACACCAAGGATGCCCTGCTGCAGATCTCCAAGCTCGCCGGTTTTACACAGGAGTCCTTCGAGGCCTGCTTGACGGACCAGAAACTTCTGGACGATGTGAGATCGGTCCAGAAGCGCGGCGCCGATGAATTC
Organism: Mesorhizobium sp. P2_D6; assembly: GCF_056404315.1. NCBI lineage: Bacteria > Pseudomonadati > Pseudomonadota > Alphaproteobacteria > Hyphomicrobiales > Phyllobacteriaceae > Mesorhizobium > Mesorhizobium sp. P2_D6. The sequence goes on from NZ_JBFUEG010000006.1 coordinate 149,057, forward strand.
AAGGTCGACTCGACGCCGACCTTCTTCATCAACGGAAAGACCTACAAAGGTGCGATGTCGATTGAGGAAATATCGGCCATCATCGACCCTCTGCTCTGACGTCCAGGCGGCGCCGGAGCGACTGCGCTTTGGCGTCTGCGCACCTCTGCGACCTGTAGGCAGGCGCGAATGAAGTTTTCGCGCCTTCGCCTCCTCGGCTTCAAGTCCTTCGTCGAACCCGGCGAGTTCGTCATCGAACGCGGCCTGACCGGCATTGTCGGGCCGAATGGCTGCGGCAAGTCGAACCTTGTCGAGGCGATGCGCTGGGTGATGGGCGAAAGCTCCTACAAGAACATGCGCGCGTCCGGCATGGACGACGTGATCTTTTCCGGTTCGGGAACGCGCCCCGCGCGCAACACCGCCGAAGTCACGCTGTTCCTCGACAACAGCGACCGCACCGCGCCCGCCGCTTTCAACGACGCCGATGAGTTGCAGGTGTCGCGCCGCATCGAGCGAGAGGCCGGCTCGCTCTACCGCATCAACGGCAAGGAAGCCCGCGCCAAGGACGTGCAGCTTCTGTTCGCCGACCAGTCGACCGGCGCGCGCTCGCCCTCGATGGTCGGTCAGGGCCGCATCGGCGAGCTGATCCAGGCCAAGCCCCAGGCGCGCCGCGCGCTGCTCGAAGAAGCCGCCGGCATTTCCGGCCTTCATACGCGCCGTCACGAGGCCGAGCTTCGGCTTAAGGCGGCCGAGCAGAATCTGGAGCGGTTGGACGACGTCGTCGGCGAGCTGGAGAGCCAGATCGAAAGCCTGAAGCGCCAGGCGCGCCAGGCCTCGCGCTTCAAGAACCTGTCGGCCGATATCCGCAAGGCGGAAGCCACGCTTTTGCATTTGCGCTGGACGCTGGCCAAGACCCAGGAAGGCGAGGCGCGCTCGGCGCTGGCCGTTGCCACCGCACTGGTCGGCGACCGCGCTTCGGCGCAGATGAGCGCCGCCAGGGAGCAAGGCATCGGCGCGCATCGGCTGCCCGACCTGCGCGATGCCGAAGCCGCCGCTGCCGCCGCCTTCCAGCGCCTGTCGATTGCCAAGGCGCAGATCGAGGAGGAAGCCGGCCGCATCCGCGCCCGCCAGGCCGAGCTCGAGCGCCGCCTGCAGCAACTCGACGGCGACATCGCCCGCGAAGAGCGCATGGTGCGCGACAATGCGGATATCCTCGAGCGCCTGCGCGAGGAAGAAGCCACACTCAATTCTGAAAATGCCGGGGCCGCCGAACGCGAAGCCACCACGCGGGCCGCTTTCGAACAGGCCGGCGCGACGCTCGTCCAGAGTGAAGCGAAACTCGCCGCGCTGACCGCCGAACGGGCCGAGGCGGCCGCCTCGCGCAACCAGATCGAGCGCACGCTGCGCGAGACCGCCGAACGCCGCGACCGTTTTGCCCGGCAGCTCGCCGACGTCGATCGCGAATTGTCCGAGATCCTGTCCAAGGTCGCGGGCTTGCCCGACCCTGCCGAGAAGCGTGCTCTGGTCGAGGATGCGCTCGCCCGGCTGGAGGAGACCGAGGCCGGCGCCATATCAGCCGAACAGGCGGTCGCCGAGGCGCGCGCCGCTGAGAGTGCCGCCCGTCCGCCGCTGCAGGACGCCAAGGCAGAACTGGCCGGGATCGAAACCGAAGCGCGCACGCTGGCCAAGATCCTCAATGCCGCCAGCGGCGATCTTTTCCCATCGGTGCTCGAACAGCTCAGCGTCGAGCGAGGCTATGAGACGGCCCTAGGTGCTGCCCTTGGCGAAGACCTCGACGTGCCGCTCGACCGCAGCGCGCCGGTGCATTGGGGCGAAAGCCAGGTCCAACCAAGCGATGCGGCTTTGCCGGAAGGCATCAAGAGCCTCGCCAGCGTGGTGCGCGCGCCTTCGCAGCTTGCACGCCGGCTGGCGCAGATCGGCATTGTCGACGCCACTAACGGCCGCCGGCTGCAGGCCCTGCTTGCGCCCGGCCAGCGGCTGGTCAGCCGCGACGGCGCGCTGTGGCGCTGGGACGGCTTGACGGCAAGTGCCGATGCGCCGACCGCTGCCGCTCAGCGGCTGGCGCAGAAGAACCGGCTGGCCGAACTCGATGCCGAGGCGGTGCAGGCGACGCAGATCGTGCGCGAGGCGGAAGCAGCCCTTGCCCAGGCCGAACAGGCGCTGCGCCAGGCAAGCGAGGCCGAACGAAACGCCCGTCAGGCGGGGCGCGATGCCCAGCACGGGCTGGACGCCGCGCGCAACGCGCTGGCCGAGGCCGAAAAGGCCGGCGGTGAGCTGGCAAGCCGTCGCGCCGCTCTGGACGAAGCGCGCGCGCGCATCGTCGACAGCCATGAAGAGACGGCCGCTGCCTTTGCCGAGGCCGAAATGCTGCTGCAGGACGCGCCCGATCTCGGGGACCTGCAATTGCAGCTCGAACAATCCGCCGCCAATGTCGGCAGGGATCGCGCAACCCTTGCCGACGCGCGCGCCGTGCATGAGGGCCTGCGCCGCGAGGCCGAGGCGCGCACGCGCCGGCTCGACGCCATCGGCGCCGAGCGCAGCAGCTGGCTGCAGCGTGCCGAAAACGCCTCGACGCAGATCGCTTCGCTCGGCGAGCGCAGGGCCGAAGCCGAGGCCGAACGCGAAACGCTGGCCGACGCGCCCGACGAGATCGACGCCAGGCGGCGCGCGCTGCTATCTCAGCTGACCGAGGCCGAGACCTTGCGCAAGGCGGCTGCCGACCGTCTGCAGGAAGCCGAGAACAAGCAGGCGGAGCTGGACAAGGCCGCCACCGCGGCGATCCAGTCGCTGGCCGACGCCCGCGAAACTCGCGTCCGCGCCGAGGAGCGGCTGACGGCTGCCGACGAACGCCGGCTCGAGGTCGAGGCGCGTATCCAGGAAACGCTGAACACGCCACCGCATCTGGTCATCCGGCACACCGGTCTGGAAGCCGACAGCCCGATGCCGGAAATGGCCGACATCGAGCGCCAACTCGACCGGCTGAAGGTCGAGCGCGAGCGGCTTGGCGCTGTCAATCTGCGCGCCGAGGAAGAGCAAAAGGAACTGTCGGACCGGCTGGAGACCATCGTTTCCGAGCGCGAAGACATCATCGAGGCGATCCGCAAGCTGAGGCAAGCGATCCAGAGCCTGAACCGCGAGGGCCGCGAGCGGCTGCTCGGCGCCTTCGACGTCGTCAACGGCCATTTCCAGCGGCTGTTCTCGCATCTGTTCGGCGGCGGCACGGCGGAACTGCAGCTGATCGAATCCGACGATCCGCTCGAAGCCGGGCTCGAAATCCTGGCGCGTCCGCCTGGCAAGAAGCCGCAGACCATGACGCTGCTCTCCGGCGGCGAGCAGGCGCTGACGGCGATGTCGCTGATCTTTGCCGTGTTCCTGACCAATCCGGCGCCGATCTGCGTGCTCGACGAAGTCGACGCACCGCTCGACGATCACAATGTCGAGCGCTTCTGCAACCTGATGGACGAAATGGCCGCGACCACCGAGACGCGTTTCGTCATCATCACCCACAATCCGATCACCATGGCGCGCATGAACCGCCTGTTCGGCGTGACCATGGCCGAGCAGGGCGTCAGCCAGCTGGTGTCGGTCGATCTGCAGGCCGCCGAGGCGATGCGCGAGGCGAGCTGACGCGTCGGCTTGGCCAGTGGCCTCAACCCCGGCTTTCGACTATAGCACCAATGGAATGCAGCCAATCGCCTCTGATGGCTGGCTTGGTCATGTGTCTGGAGAACGTTGTTGCCTGTACTCGTCACCGGAGCCGCGGGGTTCATCGGAAGCCATGTCTGCCATCATCTGCTGAACCGCGGCGAAGCCGTCGTCGGCGTCGACAATATGAACGACTATTACGACCTGGCGCTGAAGGAAGGCCGGCTCGCCCGCCTCAAGCCGCAAAACGGCTTTTCCTTTCACCAGCTCGACATCGCCGAGCCGGGCGCTCTCGCCGATGCGCTGGCCGGACAAGGCATCGTCAAGGTCGTGCATCTGGCGGCACAAGCGGGCGTGCGCCATTCGCTGGACAATCCCCGGCTCTATGTCCGTTCCAACGTGGTCGGCCATCTCGAAGTGCTCGAATTCTGCCGCGCAACGGTCGGCTTCGAGCATCTGGTCTATGCCTCGTCGAGTTCGGTCTATGGCGGCAATCGCAAGGTGCCGTTTGCCGAGACCGACCAGGTCGACAAGCCCGTCTCGCTCTACGCCGCCACCAAGAAGGCCGACGAGCTGATGAGCCACACCTACGCCCATCTCTTCGGCCTGCCGCAGACCGGCCTGCGCTTTTTCACCGTCTACGGTCCCTGGGGCCGGCCCGACATGGCCTATTGGCTGTTCACCCAGGCGATGCTCGAGGGCAGACCGATCCGGGTTTTCAACGATGGCGAGATGTGGCGCGACTTCACCTATATCGACGACGTCGTGCGCGCCATTGTCGCCGTGCTCGACAAGCCGCCGGCGGAAGTGCCGCCATGCCGGATCTACAATGTCGGCAACAACCGGCCTGAGCGGCTCGACGATTTCATCGCCACGCTGGAGCGGCTGCTCGGCGTCACCGCGATGCGCCACAACGAGCCGATGCAGACCAGCGACGTCGAGCAGACCTATGCCGACATGACGGCGCTGGAACGCGATTTCGGCTTCCGGCCGAGTGTCTCGATAGAGGACGGGCTGAAGAAATTCGTCGACTGGTACCGGTCGGAATGGATGACGAAGTCGGCAGACCGCTGACTGCCGAAAGCCGGCCATCAAGGCGGTGATGGCCATGGCCTCCGACCCCATAAATCATCCCGCGCGCGAGACGATGACGGTGCAAGCATCGCCAGCCAAGCCGGCTGAAACGGGTCCCGGCTTCGGTCGCGTCGCACGCATCATTGGCCGCAAGACGAACTGATTGCGCAACTTCGGTCGCTTGAAAACGATGGGACGCGTGGCGTCCTCAACTCAACTCATTCTCCCAGAAAAGTTGCGCGAACGAGTTCGTGTTTGTCGCCAATTCGGCAGGCGCCCCGTTTATCGGAGGCCAAAGAAGCTCAGTATCGCAATCACGATGACCACTGCTCCGACGAGCCAAATTATGTTGTTCACAATGTCTCTCCCGAAAATTTGTTGCTGAGAGTGAACTCGTCAGAGCCTACTAATGTTCCCGCATTTTTCTGCGTCGAAACGAATGGCCGCCATCCGTTTCGTCCGCCGTCAGACTAAGGTCCGAACTGGGTATGACTGAAGTCCTGGCGTCAGAGTCATAGGTCGAAGGTGAGCAACCTATGCCCTCCCAATACATTGCAACCAGGCTGCCGAGTATGAGTCCCTTCATCGGCGGTCAATCGGGTGCCCGCCATTCTCCATAGACTAGCGGGCACCCGATTGTCGTGGGACCGCCAATCGGCGTGACGTTTCAACAACGAGGCTAATAGTGACTTTTGTCCAGAGATCCGTGCGTGAACGCGCAACCACCCCACCCGCAAACGACAACGACAGTCCTACGGAAGTTTCTTCGGTCCTTGATCTTATACCGCGGGCTGACGACGACAAAGTCGCTGACCTTGTCAGGCGAACAGAGCGCCTGGCAATCGCCGTGCTTATCGCGATGGCGATTTTGCTGATCTTGGGACCGGTGGCTTACTTTGCACTTTCTTACGGAATCTGAGGCGGCCTGCTTGGTTCGTCCTTTCGGAAATCCTGAAAGGCCGAGGGTCGTTCGCAGCACTGCTTTGTTGAGCTGCGCAACTCCTCATGGCGGCTTTGAAAGAGCGTCCTGCCAACAAGACCTGGTGTCGAAATTCCCTTTCGACATGCCGTTTTGCGCGGGAGCGTCGGTCACTGATCGCGCCGCCGCGAGAACCGACGACGCCACTCGGAACCAAAGGGATGGGAGGTGGTTATCCCCGCGAAGGGATGATCAGAAGATGGATATATTGCAATGAAAACAATGATCGTGAGCGCTTTGGCGCTGTTCATCGCGATGCCGGCGATAGCTTCGGCAGCCGAAGCTGACGTAATCATCACGACCCACCATCGACATCACCACAAGACCGTCAAGATCATCAATGACCAGGGTCAACGCCTTCATCACCGTAAACACGGCACGGTTGCCTTCTACGACCACGGCCGCAGACATCATCGTCCGGATACTGTTATCGTGACCGGCTCAATCGAGCGTCGCCACCATCGTCATCGTCATCCCGTCATCATCCAGGACGACAGCGACTACTGATCCTCTTCGCACGGCCCGGCTCTGTGGATGGAGTCGGGTCGCGTGGGGGAGCCGGATAGCCGCTGACGGCAGCCATTCATGGCGTCTGTAAATCATTGATTTCAAAAGGCGTGTGAATTGGCTGGGGCGCCAGGATTCGAACCTGGGAATGTCGGTACCAAAAACCGATGCCTTACCACTTGGCGACGCCCCAGCAGGCGGGCTTTGCCCGCTGCGCGCGGCCTTATAGGACGAGCGGCACGAAAGCTCAATGCCGAGTTGGCCCTGTGCAAAACTGATCCACCGCTTGGCACGGGCGCTCGCTATTCGCCCCAGACCGCCAACTCATTGCCGGCCGGATCAGTGAAATGGAACCGCCTGCCGCCCGGAAACGAGAAGATCGGCTTGACGATCGTGCCACCGGCATTCTCAACCGCGTCGAGGGTTGCTTCCAGATCCTGCGAATAAAGCACCGGCAACGGTTTGGTCGGCGCCTCCGCGCCATCGGCCTGGAAACCGCCGTCGAGCCCTTCGCCAAAGGCCGAATAGGTCGGCCCGTAATCGGTGAACGACCACGAGAACGCCGCGCTGTAGAACGCCTTGACGCTGTCCAGCGTTCCGCCGGTCGCAGGCAATTCCAGATAGTCGAGTTTTCCGTTGAGTTTCATCACGCTACTCCCAACTTGTTCATGATATGTTCTATATCGCGGGCGGCTGGCCGGCAAGTCTTTTTGACGCAGCTTTTGCTTAATCGATTGTAGTGGCCAGGCTTGGCTGACCACGCCTTGCCTTTCGCACTGCAGCATAATAACGCTCGGGTCGGACGCGGGGGAACCGGGCTTTGGCTCCGGTGTTGTTTCTTCCAAGGACTTGGAGGGCGAGCATGACCAAATGGGTCTACACCTTCGGCGATGGCGCCGCGGAGGGGCGTGCGGGTGACCGCAATCTTCTCGGCGGCAAGGGCGCCAATCTGGCCGAGATGTGCAGCCTCGGCCTGCCGGTGCCGCCGGGTTTCACCCTCACGACCGAGGTCTGCAACGCCTATTACGCCAACGGCAACACCTATCCGCCCCAGCTGAAAGCCGATGTCACAAAAGCGCTGGACCATATCGGCACGCTGACCGGGCGCCGTTTCGGCGATCCGTCGAAATTGCTGCTGGTCTCGGTCCGCTCCGGGGCACGCGCCTCGATGCCGGGCATGATGGACACCGTGCTCAATCTCGGCCTCAACGACGAGACGGTCGAGGCACTGGCCGCCGATTCCGGCGATGCCCGCTTTGCCTATGACAGCTACCGCCGCTTCATCCAGATGTATTCCGACGTCGTCATGGGTCTCGACCACGAAGTGTTCGAGGAAATCCTCGAGGACCAGAAGGCGAGCCTTGGCCACGAACTCGACACCGAACTGACCGCTGAGGAATGGCAGGGCGTCATTGCGCTCTACAAGGCCAAGGTCGAGGAGGAACTCGACAAGCCGTTCCCGCAGGACCCGCACGAGCAGCTCTGGGGCGCGATCGGCGCCGTCTTCTCCAGCTGGATGAACAACCGCGCCATCACCTACCGGCGCCTGCACGACATCCCGGAAAGCTGGGGCACGGCGGTCAACGTCCAGGCCATGGTGTTCGGCAACATGGGCGAGACCTCGGCCACCGGCGTCGCCTTCACCCGCAATCCCTCGACCGGCGAAAAGATGCTCTATGGCGAGTTCCTGGTGAACGCGCAGGGCGAGGATGTCGTGGCCGGCATCCGCACGCCGCGGAACATCACCGAGGCGGCGCGCATCGCCGCCGGCTCCGACAAGCCGTCGCTGCAGAAGCTGATGCCGGACGCGTTCCGCTCTTTCGTCGACATCTCCGACCGCCTCGAACAGCACTACCGCGACATGCAGGATCTCGAATTCACCATCGAGCGTGGCAAATTGTGGATGCTGCAGACGCGCTCCGGCAAGCGCACCGCCAAGGCGGCGCTCAAGATTGCCGTCGAAATGGCGCGCGACAGGCTGATCACCACGGAAGAGGCGGTCGCTCGCATCGATCCGGCCTCGCTCGACCAGCTGTTGCATCCGACCATCGATCCGAAGGCGCCGCGCGACGTCATCGGCGTCGGCCTGCCGGCTTCTCCGGGTGCTGCGACCGGCGAGATCGTTTTCTCGTCCGCCGATGCAGAAGAACTGAACACGCAAGGGCGCAAGGCAATCCTGGTGCGCATCGAAACCAGCCCCGAAGACATTCACGGCATGCATGCTTCGGAAGGCATCCTGACCACGCGCGGCGGCATGACCAGCCACGCCGCCGTGGTGGCGCGCGGCATGGGCAAGCCTTGCGTGTCGGGCGCCGGCTCGCTGCGCGTCGACTACAAGGCCGGCACGCTGATGTCGATGGGCCAGACCTTCCGCAAGGGCGACATCATCACCATCGACGGCAGCAACGGCCAGGTGCTGAAGGGCGCCGTGTCGATGCTGCAGCCGGAACTCTCCGGCGATTTCGCCGCCATCATGGAATGGGCCGATGCGACGCGCCGCATGAAGGTGCGCACCAACGCCGAGACGCCGCTCGATGCGCGCATGGCGCGCTCCTTCGGCGCCGAAGGCATTGGTCTGTGCCGCACCGAGCACATGTTCTTCGACGGCGAGCGCATCGTCGCCATGCGCGAGATGATCCTGGCCGATACCGAGAAGGACCGCCGCACCGCCTTGGCCAAACTTTTGCCGATGCAGCGCTCGGATTTCCTCGAACTGTTCGAGATCATGGCCGGCCTGCCGGTGACGATCCGATTGCTCGATCCGCCGCTGCATGAATTCCTGCCAAAGACGGAAGCCGAAGTGGCCGAAGTCGCCGCTGCCATGAATGTCTCGCCGGACAAGCTCAGGCAGCGCACCGAGGCCTTGCACGAGTTCAACCCGATGCTCGGCCATCGCGGCTGCCGTCTCGCGGTCTCCTATCCCGAGATCGCCGAGATGCAGGCGCGCGCCATTTTCGAGGCCGCCGTCGAGGCCGGCAAGAAAGCCGGCGCGCTGGTCGTTCCCGAGATCATGGTGCCGCTGGTCGGCCTGGTGAAGGAGCTCGATTACGTCAAGGCGCGCATCGACGCCGTCGCCAAGAGCGTCATGGAAGAAACCGGCGTCAAGATCGACTATCTCACCGGAACGATGATCGAGCTTCCGCGCGCCGCGATCCGCGCACATGTCATTGCCGAGTCGGCCGAGTTCTTCTCCTTCGGCACCAACGATCTCACCCAGACCACCTTCGGCATCTCGCGCGACGACGCGGCGTCCTTCCTCGAGACCTACCGTCAGAAGGGCATCATCGAGCAGGATCCATTCGTCTCGCTCGACATCGAGGGCGTCGGCGAACTGGTGCGCATGGCGGCTGAAAAGGGCAGGGCGACGCGGCCCGACATCAAGCTCGGCATTTGCGGCGAGCATGGCGGCGATCCGGCCTCGATCCGCTTTTGCGAAGAGGTCGGCCTCGACTATGTCTCGTGCTCGCCCTACCGCGTGCCGATTGCGAGATTGGCCGCCGCGCAGGCCGCGGTGCAGATTGCCAAGATGGTCGCGCCGCGCCCCAAAAAGAGCGCCGCGGCATCCTGATTTCGACATAGTCCTCTCGGCGTCGCGCAAATGGCCACCCCAGGGGTGGCCATTTGGCGCTAAGCTTACGATTTTGTAAGCAAATTCACGCTGATGTGCGCGGCTCAGCACGCAATCCCGACATCGTTTCTGCCCAATTTCACGGTCCCCCAACCCGCCCGGTGCCGAGAAACAGATGTTGCAGATTTCGCCCAAACCCTTCCGCTCGATCCTGATCCTCCAGACCAAGTTCATCGGCGATATTGTTCTGTCCTCCACGCTCGCCAGGAACCTGCAGCTCGAATATCCCGGCGTCAGGATCGCCTTCCTCTGCGAAGCCCGCCTCGCCAGTTTCGTGACCGCGCACGGCATCGCCTCGGACGTCGTGACCTTCCGCCGCGCTGCCATGCGCGGCACCCCGCTGGAGCGGGGACGCGAACTCTATTCGATGATCAGCAAGCTGCGCCAATTTCGTTTCGACCTGACCATCGACCTCACCGATTCAAAGACCTCGCGCATCATCGTCAGGTTCCTCAATGCCAGGACCCGTGTCGGCTACAATCCACCGGAAAGGCCGCTGCGCTGGCATGAGCGTCAGCCGGCCAATCTGTTTGCCGAGCCGTTCGGCTTTGGCGAGCAGCACTATCTCTACCGCTATCTCTCGCCGCTCGAGCCGCTTGGCGTGGCTCTGCGCGTGCGCGCGCCGTCGATCCTGCCATTGCCGCTGGAGACGGTGAGGGCCCAGGCATTGCTGGATAGACATCGTTTGCGCCCGAACGGCTTCATCGCCGTGCATGCCGGCGCGAGCTTTCACGGCCGGCGCTGGCAGCCGGAACGCTTTGCCGCGGCGATCGACACGATTGCGCGCGAGACCGGACTGGACTTTGTGCTGGTCGGCGGACCGGACGAGCGCAAGCCCGCCGAGCAGATCCTCGCTCACGCCGCGTCGCCGATCGTCAACCTCGTCGGCGCGCTGTCGCTGGAAACGCTGCTGGCGGTGTTGCAACAGGCGCGACTGTTTGTCGGCAATGAGAGCGGCCCTATGCACATGGCAGCAGCCGCCGGAACGCCGGTTGTCGGCCTGTATGGCCTGACCAGCCCGGCCGTTTGGGGGCCGGTCGGCGTGCCCAGCCTCGCTTTGCAGCCGTCCATGCCGTGCAATTGCGTCGCGGGCAGCCTGTGCAATCCGCTCGATCCCAGCAAGGCGTGCTGCGTCTGGCGCCTGGAGGTCGAACCGGTCGTCGCCGCGGTGGGCCAAGTCCTGTCGCGGACGCAAGTGGAGCTGGAACACGCCGTCTGATGGTGCGCGGCGGTCACATTGTCGGGATATCAGCTTTCTGCATGGCCGATGTCCCGATTTCCGCCTTGTTGCGGGTCTTGGAATGCGGCTATGACAGCGCCGATTCTGAAACAGAACAGGCATCCCTTGCAAAAACTGATTTGGGCCACCGCTTTATCGTTCTGGGCCGCATTTGCGGCCCACGCGGCGCCGCTTGTCGAGCCGACGCTGCGCCTCAAGGCGGACGCGGGCGGCAATGTGGGCCGCGTCGCGCTCACGCTCGACGCCTGCGGCGGGCAGACCGATACGAGGATACTTTCGGCCTTGGTGGAGAACCGGATTCCGGCGACGATCTTCGTCACCGGCATCTGGCTGAAGCGCAATGCCGCCGCCGTCGAGATCATGCGCGCGCATCCCGATCTGTTCGAACTGGAAAACCATGGCGGCCATCACATCCCGGCCGTCGACACGCCGCAAAAAATCTACGGCATCCGCAGCGCCGGCAGCCCTGAAGCGGTGCAGGCCGAAGTCGAGTCGGGCGCGGCGGCACTCGCGCGGACCGGCGAGCCGGCGCCGAAATGGTTCCGCGGCGCGACCGCCGAATACAGCCCGTCGGCCATCGCCATGATCCGCAAGCTCGGCTTCAAGATCGCCGGCTTTTCGATAAACGGCGATGGCGGCTCGTTGCTCGGCGCAAAAGAAACCGCCCGCCGCATTGGCGCTGCCAAGGATGGCGATGTGATCATCGCCCACATCAACCAGCCGACCCACGCCGCCGGCGAGGGCGTCGTGCAAGGCCTGCTGGCGTTGAAGGCCAAGGGGCTGACGTTCGTGCGGCTCGACGACGCCGATGGCGTCGGCAACGACGGGACGACGGATTAGATTGCGGCGGAAGGCGGTTTTCATCGCCGCCTGAGAGCCATCGCCAACATTCGGGACTCGGCCGAGGCCTATAAGCTTGGTCATATGATAACGACGCGACGAGCGTTCTGGCTAACCTTCAGGGCATGCAGCCCTCAGGCCGGCGTGGCTTCGATCGTGACCCTGTTGGCGTAAAACGCGCCGTGGTCGCGAATCTCGACCATTTCGTCGAAGGGTCGCTCATAGGCCCACATCGCGTCCTTGCCGGTTTCGCCGGCCGGCAGCACGCTCCAGTAGCTGGCGTCGCCCTTGTAGGGGCAGTGGGTCGACAGGGCGGTTTTGCCGAGCTGCGTGAAATCGATGTCTTCGAAGGGGATATAGAAATGCTGGGGGTAGGGCGGTTCGGACAGCAGCTTCGCCCGCGTCGATGAGGCGATGACCGTATCGCCGGCACGCACGACGACGGTACCGCGATAGGGCTCGACGGTGATGATCTTGCCGGGATTGCTCTGGAAGCCGGGGGCGGGGTTGGCGATCTGGTCCATGCGGGGGGTCTCCTTGTCCGATTGGGAGCACGGGGGATTGCTTCCCATATCCCTCAAATGTGTTCGGAGAACCTGTCGCGCAAGGCCATCGTGACAGACAGGTGTGCCTGGCCGGTCGTTGAAACGATCACAAATATGCGAACGTCAGGCCGCGGTCTTGAAGACGTCCATCAGCCCGGCATAGGCAGCGGCAATGCCGGCCACCGGGTTGGTGCTTCTTGACGTGGTCTCGACCTTCAGCGCGCCGCCGCCGGTCGGCAAGGTGAGCAGCAGGAACTGGCGATTGCCGCCATCGCCGATCGATGCGGCCGCGACATGCTGGCCTTCGCCTTCGTTCTGGACGCACATTTTGAACAGCAGCGTGCCGCCGACCGCCTCGAGGGCGCCGCCGACCACCTCGACAAATTCGTCTTCGGAAACCTTTTTGGCCTCCGGCACCAGATCGGCCAGGCTTGCGGCCAACGTGTCTTCAAGCTCTTTGTCGTCGAGTTGGATATCGTCCAGCAGCACGTCTTCGGCCTGGTTGTCGTCCAACGGCCTGTCTTGCACCTGCGTGTCGTCGAGCTGCGCGTCCATGCGAACCTCTTTCAGTCGCCTATCGCACCCCTTGCCCCGTTAACGAACGTTAACACCGACGATGGCCGGATTGTGGCGGTTTCCCTAGGGATTCGATCACTGCTTGCTTCAGCCGTTAACGGTTGGAGACTTGATGACTGGACAATCTGTCCGTTCGTCTCACAATGGAACAAAAACGGAAGAACGAGGAACCAATGGGAGGAACCAGATGCTCGGACTGATGCAGGAATGGCCGCTGCTCTGCCACAAGCTGATCGACAATGCCGAGCGGCAACACGGGACGCGAGAGATCGTGTCGCGCTCGATCGAAGGTCCGGTCGTTCGCACCACTTATGCCGAGATCCATCGCCGCGCCCTGAAGGTTGCCCAAAGGCTCGAACGCGATGGCTTTGTGCTCGGCGACCGCATCGCGACCCTGGCCTGGAACACGGCGCGCCACATCGAGGCCTGGTACGGCATCATGGGCATCGGCGCCATCTACCACACGCTGAACCCGCGTTTGTTTCCCGAGCAGATCGTCTGGATCATGAACAATGCCGAGGACAGAGCGATCTTCGTCGACCTGACCTTCGTGCCGCTGCTTGAAAAGATCGCCGGCGCGGTCAAATCGCTGAAAAAGGTGATCGTGCTGACCGACAAGGCGCATCTGCCTGAGACGACGCTGCCGAATGTGGTCGCCTATGAGGACTGGCTGAACGAGGCCGATGGCGACTTCGCCTGGAAGACGTTCCCTGAAAACACCGCTGCCGGCATGTGCTACACCTCCGGCACGACGGGCGATCCCAAGGGCGTGCTTTACAGCCACCGTTCGAACGTGCTGCACGCCATGATTGCCGCAATGCCCGACGCCATGGGCATCTCCGCGCGGGACACGATTCTCCCCGTCGTTCCGATGTTCCATGCCAATGCCTGGGGCCTTGGCCAGAGCGCGCCGATGATCGGCGCCAAGCTGGTCATGCCCGGCTGCAAGATGGACGGCGCCTCGATCTACGAGCTGCTCGACACCGAGAAGGTGACTTTCAGCGCCGCCGTGCCGACCGTGTGGATGATGCTGCTGCAACATCTGGAAGAGACCGGCAAGAAACTTCCCCATCTGAGCAAAGTCGTCATCGGCGGCTCGTCCTGTCCGCGCGCCATCACCAGGAAATTCCAGGACAATTACGGCGTCGAGGTCATCCATGCCTGGGGCATGACCGAAATGTCGCCGCTCGGTACGCTTTGCACCATGAAGCCGCAATATCAGCAGCTCGAGGGCGAGGCCCGGCTCGATGTCCAGGGCAAGCAAGGCTACCCGCCCTTCGGCGTCGAGATGAAAGTAACCGATGACGACGACAAGGAACTGCCCTGGGACGGCAAGACCTTCGGCCGCCTGAAGGTGCGAGGCCCGGCCATCGCCAGCGCCTATTATGGCGGCGTCGGCGCCGAGCAGTTCGACAAGGACGGCTGGTTCGACACCGGCGACGTCGCCCATATCGATCCGGGCGGCTACATGCAGATCACCGATCGCGCCAAGGACGTGATCAAGTCGGGCGGCGAGTGGATCTCGACCATCGACCTGGAAAACCTCGCCGTCGGCCATCCCGACGTCGCCGAGGCAGCCGCTATCGGCGTCCATCATTCGAAATGGGGCGAACGGCCCTTGCTGGTCGTGGTCGCCAAGCCGGGCAAGGAGCCGAGCAAGGCCGACATCCTGGCTTTCATGGCCGGCAAGGTGGCGAAGTGGTGGATGCCCGACGACGTCGCCTTTGTCGGCGAAATCCCGCACACCGCCACCGGCAAGATACAGAAGATCACCTTGCGCAAGCAGTTCAGCGACTACCGCCTGCCGACGGATTGATTGAGGTCGTACGTTTTTGGGCCGCATGCGGTTATCGAAAACGTTGGAGCATGTCGCCCAAAAGTGCGAAGCGGTTTTGGGACAACGACATGCGTGGAAACAACGAGCAAGGGATGTTCAATTTGAGCATGACTTGCTCTAAGCCTCTGTGCGGGTTGGGGCGGTGCTGAAGACAATGGACGTTAACGAGCGGCAAACATCGAGGGCGGCCGGCTGGTCGCGGCGGACGGGCGCTTTTGCCCTGGTGCTGTTGCTGACCGTGCTGGCCGGCCATCATTTCGAACTGGTCGAAACGCCGGCCTTCCTGTGGGTGCTGGCGATCGTCGCCCTGCTTGCCGCGTTCGCTTTGCTGTTTGCCGGCCTCGCTTTGTCCAGGTTGTGGCATTTCGGCGGCCGTGGCGGGCGCGACCTCTCGGTCGGCGCCTTGCTGGCGCTGCTGGTGCTGACGCCCTACGGCATCGCTGCCTATTGGGTGGCGACCACGCCGCCGCTCAGGGACATCTCGACCGATCTCGACAACCCGCCGGCGCTGGATACCAGCGACCGCACCAAGGATATGAACCTGCTCGCGCCGCCAACCCCGGGCGAAGCGCGCCTGCAGACCGACGCCTATCCGCTGGTCACCGGGCGCAGCTACGATCTGCCGTTCGAAACCGTCGTCGACGCTGTCGAAACCGTGCTCGACCGCCGCGACTGGCAGCTTACCGCACCTTATCCGGTGACAGACGGTCAGGACGAGGTAACGATATCGGCCGTGGCCCGGAGCTTCGTGGTCGGCCTGCCCGCCGACGTCGCGATCCGGGTGAGCAATGATGGCGACACCATCGTCGTCGACATGCGCTCGGCCTCCCGCTACGGCCGCTACGACCTCGGCGATAATGCATCCCGCATTGTTGGGTTCCTGGCCGAACTCGACCAGGAGGTGGCGGGCCAGGTGGGTGCTGCGCCGGCTGAGTGAGGGGTGGCGCCAAGGCACTGCAGGGGGTGAGCGCGGGCGCCGCTAGCGCCAGCGGCGCCCGGCGATCTCGGCATCCAACGCGCGCGTCAATGCCGCCTCGGCCATAATCCACTGCAACGAGGTGGTAAAGCATGACGGCGTTCCCACGCAAACCAGCACAAAACGCTGAAATCCTGCAAGGTGCTGAAATCCTGCAAGGTCTTGCCACGAATGGTCCGCCCTTTGTGCGTAGTGCCGGAAAGGTGAAAAAGGGTTCTCTATCCAGTGCTCAATCGCAGTGTTGATCCCAACTGGCGCGCGTAACGCGCCGTGACCGGGCTGACGAACTACCAGTTCAGGATCACGTATTGTGAATAAAGAGAAAGGTCGTATGAATGGGAAAGAAAGCAATATTAGCGTTATCTATTGTAACTCCTATGTTTATTGCGATAGTAAGCATAGTGTATTGGTATTCCGGCGAGATGAATGGTTACTGTGGAAAAACAAAAAGTTTTGCGTCTGACGCAGAGTTAATTGAAAGTGCGTTGGTCCTTGAGGCTCGACAGCCAGATTTCCCCTATGCAATTTCAAGCACGGCAGTTGCAAGCGAGTACTTAAAAAATAATACCGACTGCTGCAAGGTAGAGCGATGGGATCATCCGCTGATGGCGAATCCGTTTTTAGCAGCTCTGAGTGGACAACGCGGATTTGCAGTCATCTTAGTTTATCCAAGAAAACATCCTGATCTGGATGGGATGCACCAAGAAACTATAAATGTATTAGATAGTTGTGGTGCATCGATCGACAGGTACTCTATATCTAAAAAGTGACCCGATATAAGCGAGTATTATAGGAGACATGAAATGTCTATTCCAACGGCAGCAGAAATAATTAGTCGGGTTCCTCGCCGAGCTTGATCAGGAGGTGGCGGGCCAGGTGGGGCGGCACCGGCGGAGTGACATCCAGAGCACCAGACGGCCAATCGGAATCGCTTGGCGCCGCAAAAATGCGGATTGAGACCGCGGGCAGACTACTACTCGGCCGGGTCGAATTTGCCTTGCAACAAGACTGTCACGACCGGCCCAAGCGGATTGGCGATCCGGCTTTCCAGGACTTCGATGAGTTTGTGCCCGACGTCTGCCATGTCTACGGAATGAACGCCGATCTTCGCCGGCAGGAAGCGCGCCAGACGCGTGTTGTCCCGGGTGACGATGTGGACGTCGCGGCCGGGCTCAAGACCCCGCCTGCCGAGAGCGTGCAACGCTCCCAGAAGGCCCAGTTCGTTGGCGCATGCCAGGCCCGTCGGCGGATCTGATGACGCCAGCAGGCGGTCGAACCAGGCTACGCTCGATTCCATCGTGAACGTGCCGTGACCGATCAGCGATTGGTCGATCGGAATACCGGCCTCGGCCATCGCCCTGCCATAGCCGGCAAGACGCATGGCGCTCGCCTGATCCTTCGCCACGAGGAGTTGCAGGGCAATACGCCGGCAGCCCTTGTCCATGAGCCGTTGCGTCGCATCGTAGGCAATCTGCTCATTGTCGATATCGACATAGGGATACGCGATGTCCAGGTCGGTTCTTCCAAACGCCACGAACGGGATGCGTTGATCCAGCAGCAACTTGACGCGCGGATCACCCGAGACCATGCGCGTGATGATCAGGCCGTCCGCGCTGCGCGCGTCGAGCAGGCGCTGTACGCTTTCGACGGGATCGTCATCGGGCGTGGTCGAATAGATGGACAGACTGTAGCCTGCTTGCCGCGCCGCCAGCGTCATGCCTTCGATCAAGGGAAGCTTCGCCAGATCGGACAGGTAGTCGCGTGTCTCCATCGGCAGCACTGCCGTCAGCGTCAGGGTTCGTCCGGTTTTGAGCGCGCGACCGTGATGATTGGGAACATACCCGACCCGCTTCGCCACTTCCTTGACGCGGGCTATGGTCGACGGCTGCACTTCCGGCCCATCCTTCAGAGCGCGGGACACCGTGGTCACCGAAAGGGAAAGTTCTGCCGCGATCTGTTTTAAATTGGCCATATCGCCCGACTTCATTTGCGAAAGCGCCGGCTGATCCTGCTGGGCATCGCAACGTTACCGGATTCGACCTGAGGGTCAAATCCAGGCCTCCAGCCTGAACGGAGCTGCCGGCGTCAGCTTGACTATAGGGCGATTTTCGGTAATCGTAACGTTACGATTGTTAAAAAAGCTATCTTTTCGGCATTTTGATAAATCCGGAGGAGGAGAAATCATGTCCCGGTTACTACGCATTTCCCTGGCAGCGATCGCAGTCTCGGCGGCCTTGCCCGTCTATGCCCAAACAGTCACCATCACCACGGCGGGCGGCGACTATGGCAACGCCATAAAGGAGGCCATGTGGGCTCCCGCTGCAAAAGAGCTCGGCTATGATGTCCGCGAGGAGACGCAAAGCGACGGCCTGGCTGCCCTCAAGATGCAGGTAACCTCGGGTGCGGTTACGACCGACATCATCCACCTCGGCTCACCGGAAGGCGCGCAGGCAGCCGCACAGTCGCTGCTGGAGCCGCTCGACTACAAGATCATCGATCCCAACTCCGTGCCGGCCGGCGCAAAGTCCGACTACTGCTATCCGTTCGACTCCTATGGCACCGTCATGTCGTGGAACACCAAGACCTATGGCGACAATCCACCAAAGACCTGGGCGGAGTTCTGGGACGTCGCCAAATTCCCGGGCCGTCGCGCGCTGCGCGCCAATGCGCAGGACTTGATCGAGATCGCGCTGCTCTCGGACGGCGTGGCACCGGCGGACGTCTATCCCGTGCTCAGCACGCCGGAGGGTTTGGAGCGCGCCATCAAGCGGCTTGACGCGATCAAACCAAATGTCTCGGTGTGGTGGACCTCCGGAGCGCAGTCGGCGCAATTGCTGAAAGACGGCGAGGCGGATCTGGTCGTCACCTGGAATGGGCGAGCCCAGACGGTGAAGACGGATGGCGGCGCGATCGACTATACGTTCAAGGGTTCCGTCATCGGCACGGACTGCCTTGCGGTGCCGAAGGGGGCGCCGAACAAGGAAGCTGCCATGAAGCTCATCGCGGCGATGACGCAGCCCGCACGGGTGGCGAAGCTGACCGACTTCATCGCCTATGGTCCGGTCAATCCTGCCGGCTATGAGGGTGGTCTTATCCCCAAGGATCGCCTCAAGACCCTGGCGACGGCGCCTGAAAATGCCGGCACTTCGGTGTTTTCGAACGCCGACTGGTGGGTCAAGAACGGCGAGGCCGCCCAAAAAGCTTTCGATGAGATGATGACCCGCTGAGTTTCAGCTCTAAGGCTGAAGCACATGATGAAGTCGCTCCCGATCACCATCGACAGCGTGCGCAAGACCTATGGATCTTACGTCGCGCTGGACGATGTCTCGCTCGACATTCAGGCTGGCGAATTCCTCACGCTGCTCGGGCCCTCCGGTTCGGGCAAGACCACGCTGCTCATGGCTCTGGCCGGTTTTGTCCGGCCCGATTCCGGTAAACTCCTGTTGGATGATCGCGACATTACCCGCCTGGCCCCCAACAAGCGGGACATCGGCATAGTGTTCCAGAACTACGCCCTGTTTCCCCACATGAACGTTCTGGCAAATGTCGAGTATCCGTTGATGCTGCGCAAGACGCCGAGAGCGGAGGCGCGTCAGCGGGCGCTTGACACCTTGGCCCGCGTGAAGCTGGAGGGTTTGGCGGAGCGCAACATTGCCGCATTGTCCGGCGGCCAGCGCCAGCGGGTGGCGCTGGCACGGGCAATCGTCTTCGAGCCACGCGTGATGCTGATGGACGAGCCGTTGTCGGCGCTCGACAAGAACCTGCGCGAGACCATGCAGTACGAGATCCGGCGTCTGCACGACGATCTGGGGATCACCACGATCTATGTGACGCATGACCAGCACGAAGCACTGATCATGTCAGACCGGGTTGCGGTAATGAATTCCGGCCGCATTCAGCAGATCGACACGCCACAGCGGATCTATGATCGTCCGTCGACCCGCTTCGTCGCGGAGTTCATGGGTGAGGCCAACATTGTGGCTCCGGGCGCGGTGCGCAGAATAGACGGCACCGATGCGTCAAGCGAAGCTGTGATGATCCGCGCGGAAAGCTTCCATCTTGATGCGAAGCTCGTTGGGCGGGACGGGGTGGCGCTTGAGGGAACGCTGCGCGCCAAGGCGTTTCGCGGCGAGAACTGGCTTTTGACGCTGGCGCTTGACGGCGGGCAAGAGATTCTTGTCTGCATTCCGGCGGCGCTGGCCAGTGGCTGCGCCGAGCTTGCCACCGGTCAGCGGGTGACCGCCTATGCACCAGCGGCGAAAGTTCACGCGATACCGGGAGCGAGAGCGTGACCGTCATCGCCGATCCTGCGCTCGCGGCAGACGCTCGACGCGAGCGGCGGTTCTTCCTCTCGCTTTCGCTGCCGGCGCTTTTCATCGTTGGACTGGCGGCGATACTGCCCATCCTCTGGATCATCCGGCAATCCTTCCTGACCACGGGGGGCGAATACACCGTCGGCAATTACGAGAAGGTGCTGTCGAGCGGACTGACATGGTCGGCGCTCGTCACAACCCTTGAGCTATCCGTGGGCACGCTGGCGATCTGCATTCTTCTCGGCACCCCCCTGGCGCTCGCCCTGGCCAGCGCCAGACCGAAGGTGGCCAATTTGCTGATGGCCTTCGTCATGCTGCCGTTGTGGACCTCCATTCTGGTGCGGACCTATGGGTGGCTCGTGCTCTTGCGGCGCGATGGCCTGATCAACGCGGCATTGACCGGTTCAGGCCTGACAGCGGAGCCATTGCCGCTGGTCTACAACTTCACGGGAACGCTCATCGGCATGGTTCACTACATGCTGCCGCTCTTCCTGCTGCCCGTTTATGCAGCGATGCGCGATATCGACGCAAACCTCATTCGCGCGTCGGCGAGCATGGGCGCTACCCTCGGGCAAGCGATCCGCACGGTCATTCTGCCGCTTTCTGCCGGCGGCATCATCTCGGGTTCGATGATCGTCTTCATCTACACCATAGGTTTCTTCATAACGCCGGCGGTGCTTGGCGGCGGCAAGGTAAATCCGCTCTCCATCCGGATCGAGCGCACGCTATCGACCTTTCAGGATTGGGGGTCGGCGAGCGTCTTGGGTATTCTGTTGCTCGTTCTCATGGCGCTGATCGGCATGATGTTCCTGGCGGCGCGGCGACTGATGGCGCGCAACAATGTCGGCGCGACCGATGCTTGAAGCCTATCCGGACAACAGGCTGGCCCGTATCCTTCTGTGGAGCTTCTGCGCGCTCGTAATGATTTTCCTGATGCTGCCGACGCTCGTCGTCGTCCCGCTCTCCTTTTCGGCATCCAATCTTCTCGAGTTCCCGCCGCACGCATACTCGTTGCGCTGGTACGAGACGTTCTTCGGCTCGGCGACATGGATGGCCGCGCTCAGGACGAGCCTGATCCTGGGGACATTGACGGCGACGGTCGCGGTGCCGCTGGGGCTGCTGGCCTGCATCTCGATGAACAGGCTCGGCGGAAAGGCCGCCCTGACCATTCAGGGCGTTCTGCTCACCCCGTCCATTGTGCCGGGCATCCTGCTGGCGATCGGTCTGTTCTTTGTTCTGGCGGCGCAACGTCTGGTCGGAACGCTGTTCGGCGTGCTGGTTGGACACGTGGTGCTGGCCATCCCGGTCGCGTGCATTGTGTTGCTGCCGGCACTGATCCGCTTTGACTGGAACCAGGTTCAGGCGGCGCGCAGCCTGGGCGCAAACTGGGCAAAAGCCATTGGCGGCATAATTGTCCCGCAACTCCGGATCAGTCTGTTGTCGGCCACGCTGATGGCCTTCCTGACCTCGCTCGACGAGTCAGTCATTTCGATCTTCGTCGCCAGCGGTCAAAACAGCACGCTGCCGAAGCTCATGTTCCTGTCGCTGCGCGATCAGATCGATCCAACGATTGCGGCGATCTCGACATTGTGGACCGTCATCGTCGTGGTCGCCGTCCTGATCGTGACCCTTCGCCAAAAATCCTGACCGAGACTGGAAACATGCCCACAAATCATCACGCAGCCGGTGCTCCGGCGGATCAATCATCCGACATTCCTCTGGTCGGGCTGGCGATCATCACCGGCTCGGCAAACTGGGGGCTTGCCTTCCCGGAAGATGTCGAATTCGAGGGCGTGCGCACCTTGCGCCGCGACATGAGTTTTGAAACGCCTTTCGGTCGTTCCGACAACTGGAAGCTGCTTGAGTTCGATGCGTCGATTACCGCCGAAGGCAAAGCGAAACGTGCCTTGTGCATGTATTCGCACGGCAATCCCCGCGACCATATCGACCATTCCTGCCATCGCCGCGCGTTCTGGGTGTTGATGAACGCGGGTGTACGGCAAGTGCTGTCCTGCTCGACCATCGGCGCCGTCAACAAGGCGATCAAGCCCGGTGACATGGTGGTGAATGCCGATATCATCGAACTGACGCAGACCCCGTTTTCACTGCTTCCCGGCCGCCAGAGCTTCGATTGCTCGGGCAAGCAGATTGTCTGCCCAAGATGTGCGGCAGCTCTGGTCGAAACCGCCCGGCGCCATTGGCCTGCCGAATGCCGGGTCCATGGCATTGAGCAGCAGTTGGTCGCTGCCCACTGCTACGGGCCGCGATTGACAACTCCCGCCGAAGCTCTGGCGTATCGAAACATGGGAGCGGACGTGCTCAACCATTCGATCGCCCCGGAGGCGACCTTGTCGCGCGAGATCGGTGCATGCTTCGTGCCCTTGGCGTTCGTCACCGCTGGCTTCAACGACTACATGGACCGCAATCGCCAGAAATTGCTGCAGGAGGACGTGTTGCCGAGCCTCTCCATGACAGCCTCGCGGGTCGCGCTGGAGACCGCGGCACGACTTCCGGTCAATCCGGAATGCACCTGCCACGGTTTGAAGTCGCCTCAACCGGAAGAACGTTCCAGCCGGTTCTAGAGCCTGCCCCATCCCGATGGAATCGGGAGGGGGCTCTATCTCTCTGTTTGAGCATGATCTTTTCCGAAAAAGCGGATTCCACTTTTCGGGACCATGCCCTAGCCAACCGGCGCAAAAACGCCGTCAATGGCCGGGTCGCCCTCCGTCCTGACCAGGCCGCGCGTGACCATATCCTCGAGATGGGCAAGCACCGACAGGCCGGCGGCGCCGTGCAGGCGCGGGTCGGTGTCCCTGTAGATCGCCTTTACCATGTCCGGAATCGTTCGGTCACCGCCCCGAATCCGTTCCAGGATCGCCCGTTCGCGCATCTTGCGGTGGGTCTTCAGCCCGCGCATGAAGCTGCGCGGCGTGGTCACAGGGCCGCCATGGCCGGGCAGCAGCAGGCGGTCGCCGCGCGCGATCAATCTGTCGAGCGAGGCCATGTAGTCGGCCATCGCCCCGTCCGGTGGCGCCACGATCGAGGTCGCCCACGCCATTACATGGTCGGCTGGAAACAGGATGCCGGTGCTTTCCAGCGCAAATGCCGCGTGATTGGCGGTGTGGCCCGGCGTCAGCACGGTCCGGATCGCCCAGCCGTCGCCCTCGACCAGCGCATCGTCGGGCAGCGCGATGTCCGGGACGAAGGCCGTGTCGGCGCTGGCGTCGAGCGGATTGATCTCGCCGATCCGCAACGGCCGCGCCGGGCGATGCGGGCCTTCGGCCAGCACGTCGGCCCCAGTGTGCGCTTTCAGCCGCGCGGCCAGCGGAGAATGGTCACGATGCGTGTGGCTGACGAAAATGTGGCTGACCGGCCGGTTTGCGATCACCCTTAGCAATGTCTGGAAATGCGCATCGTCGTCGGGACCGGGGTCGATCACCGCCAGCGTGTCGCGCCCGACAATGTAGCTGTTGGTGCCGTGAAAGGTGAACGGGCTGGGGTTTTTGGCTGTGACGCGCTGTACGTCCGGTGCAACGGTGACGCCCTGGCCGTAGGCCGGATCGAAGCTGGTGTCGAATTTGAGCGCCATGGCGTGTCGTTGAGCTCCGGTCGAGGGACGGCAAAAGCGATTGCCGCATAGCACGGAAGCCAATATAGGAAAAAGCGAGGCCGCGACCTGCGGCAATCCGGATTGGGGAAGACCATGGCACTTGCAACGACGATGCGTCCGCTTGTTTCTCTCGCTTTGCCTCAGGAGGGCGCGCTGCGCCTGGCAACCCAGCTTCTGCTGGCGATCGCCGGAACGCTGCTTTTGACCCTGTCGGCCAAGACGAAAGTCGTGCTCGGGCCGGTCGACATTTCGATGCAGACGCTGGCCGTCCTGCTGATCGCCACCGCATTTGGCCTGCGGCTTGGCGTCGCTACCTTGCTTCTCTACATGGCCGAAGGCGCCATGGGTCTCCCGGTCTTCCAGAGCACGCCTGAAAAGGGCATCGGCATCGCCTACATGATTGGCGGCACCGGGGGTTATCTCGCCGGCTTCGTCGTCATGGCTGCCATTGTCGGCTGGGCCGCCGATCGCGGCTGGGATCGCCACCCGATCAAGCTGTTCAACGCCATGCTGGTCGCCGAAATCGTCATGATGGCCATGGGCTTTGCCTGGCTGGCCACCCTCATCGGTGTGGAAAAGTCGTGGCAGTTCGGCGTCGTGCCGTTCATCGTCGGCGATCTGATCAAAGTTGCGCTCGCCGCCAGCCTGGTGCCGGCGGTATGGTCGCTGCTGCCCAAGCAACCCTGAAATCGCTTGAACGCAAATGAGCCGGCGGGTGCGAGCCCGCCGGCTTTTTGTTGTCATGCGTCCACCAGCCGGTGGCGGAAATAGGCGACGGTTTCCTTCAACCCGTCTTCGAGGCCGACTTTCGGCTCCCAGCCCAGCGATTTTCTTGCCAGCGAAATGTCCGGGCATCGCTGCCTGGGGTCATCCTGCGGCAACGGCCTGAATTCCAACCTGGAGCGGCCGCCGACGATGCCAAGCACGAGCTCGGCAAGTTCCAGCATCGTCGATTCGATGGGATTGCCGACATTGACCGGACCGGTGAACTCTGCCGGCGTTCCCATCAACAGCACCATGGCTTCGGTGAGGTCGTCGACATAGCAGAAGCTGCGTGTCTGGCTGCCCGTGCCGTAGATCGTCAGCGGTTCGCCCCTTATGGCCTGGACGATGAAATTGCTGACCACGCGCCCGTCATTCGGGTGCATGCGCGGACCGTAGGTGTTGAAGATGCGCATCACCTTGATCTCGAGCTGAACCTGGCGCCAATAATCGAAGAACAGCGTCTCGGCGCAGCGCTTGCCTTCGTCGTAACAGCTGCGGATGCCGACCGGGTTCACCCGCCCCCAGTAATCTTCCGGCTGCGGATGGATGTCGGGGTCGCCATAAACTTCCGAAGTCGACGCCTGCAGGATGACAGAGCCGTTCCGCGTGGCGAGATCTAGCATGTTGATCGCGCCAATCACGCTGGTCCTTGTCGTCTGGATCGGGTCGCGCTGGTAATGAATGGGCGCTGCCGGGCAAGCGAGATTGTAGATGCCGTCGACGTCGGCATCGAACGGCAGCGTGACGTCGTGACGCATCAGTTCAAACAACGGATTTTGCGAGAGGTGGCGGACATTGTCCAGCGATCCGGTCAGGAAATTGTCGGTGGCGACGACATGGTGCCCGAGGCCGACAAGTCGGTCGCACAAATGCGATCCGAGAAAGCCGGCGCCGCCGGTCACAAGCAATCTGGCCATGGAAAGTTCCTGCTGCCTAAGCGCGATGCGCGCATTGTGTTCGCCCTGCCGCTGTTTAGCACCGGAAGCCGGTTTGCCAAATCGCTTAGCGGGGTTGCATCGCCAGGTCGTGGCCGCTCGGCGCCGCGCCGATTGCATCGCCAGCCTGTGGCCGGTCGGTCAACAGCTTGTGGCTAGTCGGTCAAAATTGCCGCGAGACGGCAGATGCAGAGCAATTCTGGCGCAGATCCAGGGTCGAGATTGAATTGACAAGCCTCCGCGCGAAACCTAAGCACGGTCAACTTGATTTCGGGCGGGGGCCTGGCAATTCAAGGAGAGCTTGTTGAAAGGAATTATCCTTGCAGGAGGCAGCGGGACGCGTCTTTATCCCCTGACATTAGCGATCTCTAAGCAAATCCTGCCGATATACGACAAGCCGATGATTTTTTACCCGCTGAGCGTCTTGATGCTCGCGGGGATCCGAGAGATTCTGGTCATTTCGACACCACGCGACTTGCCGATCTTTCGCGAGTTGCTGGGTGACGGTTCGGAATTCGGGCTCGAATTGTCCTATGCCGAGCAGCCGCAGCCCAACGGGCTTGCCGAGGCCTTCATTATCGGCCGCGACTTCATCGGCAAGGACAATGTGTCGATGATCCTCGGCGACAACATCTATTTCGGCGAGGGCCTGTCGCAGCTCTGCCGCGCTGCCGCGCAGCGGGAAAGCGGCGCGTCGGTGTTCGCCTACCATGTCGAGGATCCGCAGCGCTATGGTGTGGTGTCGTTCGACAAGCTCAGCGGCACCGCTTTGACGATCGAGGAAAAGCCGAAGAAGCCGAAGTCCAACTGGGCGGTCACCGGCCTCTATTTCTACGACAACGAGGTCGTTGACATCGCTTCGACAATCAAGCCCTCGGCGCGCGGCGAGCTCGAGATTACGGCGATCAACAACGCCTATCTCGAGCGCGGGCAGCTGCATGTGCATCAGCTTGGCCGCGGCTATGCCTGGCTCGACACCGGCACGCATGACAGCCTGCATGAGGCCTCGTCCTTCGTGCGCACCATCGAGCACCGCCAGGGCATCAAGGTTGCCTGTCCTGAAGAAATCGCTTTCGAGCAGGGCTGGCTGACCGCCGACAAGGTGCTTGAGCGCGCGACCCGCCTGGGCAAGAACGAATACGCCGCCTACCTGCGCCGGCGTGTCATCGAACTGACGGAGAACTAGAATGCTCGAAATCAGGCAGCTCGGTTTGGACGGCGTACTGGAGATCGTCCCGAAGCGGCACGGCGACGCGCGCGGCTATTTCATCGAGACCTGGAATGCCGAGCGCTTTGCCGAGGCCGGGATCGATTTGCGTTTCGTCCAGGACAATCACTCCTATTCGGCGGCAGCGGGCGTCTTGCGGGGGCTTCACTATCAGCTGCCTCCACGCGCGCAGGACAAGTTGCTGCGTGTGATCAGAGGCAGGGTCCTCGACGTCGCGGTTGACATTCGCCGCAACTCGAAAACCTTCGGCAAGTGGATCGCGCTCGAAATATCGGCCGAGAAAGGCAACCAGATCCTGGTGCCGAAGGGTTTCGCGCACGGCTTCGTCACGCTCGTGCCGGACACCGAGGTTCTGTATAAGGTCACTGACACCTATTCGCCGGCGCACGACCGATCGATCCGTTTCGACGACCCCGACATCGGCATCGATTGGCCATCGCCCGCCGGCGGCTTCGAGCTCTCGGCCAAGGACCTCAAGGCGCCGACGCTCGCCAATGCCGAGGTGTTCGCATGACGCGCGACGATGTGAGGAGAGCGCCATGAATTTTCTGGTGACAGGCGGTGCCGGCTTCATCGGCTCGGCGGTGTGCCGGCATTTGTGCGCCAATCCGGCCTACCATGTGACCAATCTCGACAAGCTCACCTATGCCGGCAATCTCGCCTCGCTGCGCACGATCGAGAATGCGCACAACTACAAATTTGCGCAGGCCGACATTTGTGACGAGCGGGCGGTCCTCGACATCCTCCATCGCGACGAGATAGACGTCGTCATGAATCTCGCCGCCGAAAGCCATGTTGACCGCTCGATCGACGGACCCGACGCCTTTATTGAGACCAACATTGTCGGCACCTACCGGGTGCTGAATTCGGCGCTCGAATATTGGCGCGGCCTTGGCGAGGACAGGAAGGCCCGCTTCCGCTTCCACCATGTCTCGACCGACGAGGTGTTCGGCGATCTGCCCTTCGACGGCGGCATGTTCGTCGAGGAAACGCCCTACGCGCCATCCTCGCCCTATTCCGCCTCGAAGGCGGCGTCCGACCATCTGGTGCGGGCTTGGCACGAGACCTACGGCCTGCCGGTCGTGCTCTCCAACTGTTCGAACAATTACGGGCCCTATCACTTTCCCGAAAAGCTGATCCCTCTGGTGATCCTCAACGCGCTCGACGAAAAACCGCTGCCGGTCTATGGCGCCGGCGCCAATGTGCGCGACTGGCTGTTCGTCGAGGATCACGCGCGGGCGCTGGAGCTGGTCGCCACCAAGGGTCAGCCGGGCGAAAGCTACAATGTCGGCGGCAATTCCGAGCGCACCAATCTTGGCGTCGTCGAGACGATCTGCCACCTGCTCGACATCAGGCGTCCGCGCAGCGGCGGCAGGAGCTACCGCGATTTGATCAGCTTCGTCACCGATCGCCCCGGCCACGACCGCCGCTATGCCATCGATGCCTCCAAGATCAGCCGGGATCTCGGCTGGGCGCCGGCGGAGAGTTTCGATAGCGGCCTGGCGAGGACGGTCGACTGGTTCCTCGACAACAAATGGTGGTGGGGACCGATCCGCGAGCAGCGCTATGGCGGCGAGCGGCTCGGCAGAAAAGGTGAACTGTTGGATCGGCGAGAGCCAAGTGATCTGGGTCGATCGTCCCCCACATTTGGAAAATTGGGTTGATGAGCTGCTGACAGCTTTGGATACAATCTGGTTTGCGGGATGGGTTCATGACCCTTTCGTAAGGCGCAGAATTTCTCTACAAGGCCACGCGTTAGTCCGCCGAACATGAGCAATGCATTTTATGGAACGATTCTGTGGGCATCACGCCAATTGTTTCGACCGGGACGCTAAGGGAAAATTGGCCGGACGCCGATCACGTTGTTGATCGGTCTCGCACTAGTACCCTCTTAAGAAGGATATAAAAGTATGGCGAAGGTGCTCGTAACTGGCGGTAGCGGGATGCTCGGTGGTTACGTGTCCAAGGCATTGGAGCACGCTTCTCATGTCGTAGTCTTGGCGGATCGTGCAAAATTTGATCTAGCTGATCCCGATGCAGCTTACGACTACGTCCTGGCCGAAAAGCCGGACGCGATTTTGCATTTGGCAGCCGAGACAAATGTGGATTTATGCGAATTAAATCCGCAACAAGCCGGCATACGAAACCACCTATCGACCGCCAGCATTGCAAAGGCTGCGGAAAAATCCGGCGCCTGGATGTTGTACGTTTCCACATCCAACGTGTTTGGAGAGCGGGGCAGCTTCGAACACAACGAATTGGATCTGCCGTCGCCTGTAAATTACTATGGTCGTTCAAAGCTGATGGGCGAATACGCGGTCCGACAACACTGCCCATTGAATCACTTGATTGTGCGCGCAGGTTGGATGATCGGGGGTGGCGCAAGCGGCGATCATAAATTTGTTGGGAAGCTTATACAGCAAATCAGGGAAGGAGCCGTTTCGCTTCGGGCGGTAGGTGATAAATTTGGGTCGATTACCCGGGCGTCCCTACTTAGTGATTTCATCGTCTGGGCGCTGGAGTCACGTTATACCGGCACTTTGCATTATACAAGCAAAGGTACGGTAACTCGATTCAATATTGCTCAAATGATCGGTGAAATCATCGGTAAAGATGTAGTTATAACATCTGTAAAGTCTTCGGATTTTCCTCTCTCGGCCCCCCGGCCTTTTTCAGAAGGAATGAGTTCGATATATACGCCACTCTTGACGGCAGCGCCCCAGCCAGGCAATTGGCGCGACGATTTGGCCAGCTACGTCGCCACCTTCCTTGATTAATGCGAGACATCATGCTTCTAAAATTGCGCCTGTTTCTTGCTTACGCCCGCCAGTACGGCTGGAGTAATGCAATTATATTCTCACTGTTCAAGATATTTCCGCGGAAATTTGTTCTGCTCTCCCGAAAGCTCGGCGGAGCATCCAGCAGCGTTTCCCCCCTTATTGCCGCTTTGGATTATCGGGCCTCGTTTGATTCGGTCTATGACTACGTTCCTTGGACGAAGTTTGGAGGCGCAGAGAAGGCTGCGAAGCCAAGAAGCGACAAGCCGGTGTTTGTCTGGTTCGTGCCCGATTGGTCGAACGTTTGGGGCGGAGGCCATTTCACGCTATTTCGTTTCGCGCATCATTTTTCGAGTTTCGGGTGCCGCAACATCATCTACATTTATAACAACGAGCGCCATAGTAATCCAAGGGCCCTTCAGGCTGAACTCGATGGAGTCTTCGAAAATTGCACATTGGAGGTGATAACAGACCCAAAGCACTTGCCGAAGGCATATGTGGCATTGGCAACGACATGGCAATCGGCGTACCAGGTCCGGGCATTTCCTTTCGCTCTGAACAAATTCTACTTCATGCAGGACTATGAAAGCCAGTTCTATGCATATGGCACGGCATCAATGCAGGCCAATGCCACGTATACCTTCGGGTTTAGAGGCATTACGGGGGGCGGCTGGCTGAAAAGCCGTTACGAAGCCCATGCCGGGAAGGGAACCGCGCAGAACTATAGATTTGCAGCTGATAAGACCATTTTTTTCCCCGCAGAGCCTGATGGGAAAGTCCGATCGAAAATTAAGCGCCTATTCTTCTACGGGCGCCCGTCGACAGAAAGGCGCTGTTTCGAGCTTGGGATGGTCGCTTTGAAAAAAATTGCAGATCACTATCCCGATGTCGAGATCGTAATCGCCGGCTTGGATCTAGCGATGGCGCCGCCTTTCAAGGCTACGCTACTTGGCAATATGTCCCTTGCGAAGACGGGCGAACTTTACCGAACGTGTGACTTGGGCATGGCCTTCTCTGCCACCAATCTGTCATATCTGCCGGTTGAACTCATGCAATCTGGCGTTCCAGTGATCTCGAACAACGGAGATCATATTGAATGGCACTGCGAGCATGGCAAGAATGCTTACCTTGTGGATCCTACCCCGCAGGCGGTATTTGATGCTTTTGCCGCCCTTTACGATAACCGAGAACTTCGCCAGAAGTTGGCCGATGGCGGTCTTAAGACAATGGAGCCCATCACATGGGATGACGAAATGACCAAGAT
This sequence comes from Mesorhizobium sp. P2_D6, assembly GCF_056404315.1. NCBI lineage: Bacteria > Pseudomonadati > Pseudomonadota > Alphaproteobacteria > Hyphomicrobiales > Phyllobacteriaceae > Mesorhizobium > Mesorhizobium sp. P2_D6. The sequence goes on from NZ_JBFUEG010000006.1 coordinate 179,796, forward strand.
TTATGAGTACGTAACGGCGCATTCCGTTGCCAAGTGAATGGCTAATGGCGTCAGAGGGCTTATGAATACTGACGATCTAACCGGTGAGCTTGTCGCACTCAGACGACGATTGCCTCTTGCGATCAGTCTCGCCGTGAGCGAGACAAAAGCACGCTATCGGAGAAGCGTACTAGGCCCATGGTGGTTAACTCTCGGTGCGGGAATAGGCGTTCTGGGTCTGGGGATCGTTTGGAGCGCCCTTTTGAATCAGGCGCCAAGCGAACTGATGCCCCGCTTGGCTATCGGCCTCGTTTTGTGGCAATTCATTTCTGGTAGCCTGGTAGAGGCATCGAGTGTTTTCATTAGGCAGGCGCAGATAATTAGAAATTACAATTTGCCACTTATAATGCACCCGCTCCAGCTTGTGATGCGCCAGCTAATAACTTTGGCCCACAATATTGCAATTGTGATCCTCATGATCTTATGTTTTCCTCATGCGTTTTCGTTCTACGGGTTGGTTGGAATTTTAGGTTTGATCATCGTAACCGCCAACCTATTATTTATTGTTATAATAATAGGCATTGCCGGTACAAGGTTTCGGGACTTGGATCCGCTGGTTCAATCGCTTATGCCTCTTCTATTCTTTGTAACACCAGTCATCTACGAACCCAAGAATTTGGGGATCAGCCAATTCGTGATCTGGTTGAACCCTTTTACTTATTTTATGGAAATTGTCCGGGCACCTTTCTTTGGAAGAATACCAAGCCTTTGGGTCTATGGAGTGTCGCTTGTAAGCATGGTCGTTTGTGGCGTCGTAGCCATTTCGTTGTTGAGTGGCCGAGGACGGCGTCTGGCGTTCTGGCTCTGAGAATGGCAAAGTTAGAGTTTGATCGCGTAACCGTTCGCTATCCCATTTACAATGCTCGTTCGATGTCAGTGCGTAATCATCTGGTGCGCTTGGGTACCGGTGGACGTATAGGTGCCGAAGCTGGGAATGTTGTAACGGTCACCGCGCTAGACGACGTATCTTTTAGCCTGAGCGATGGTGACTGCGTTGGCCTTGTTGGACACAACGGCGCAGGCAAGAGCACCCTACTGAGAACAATGGCGGGAATATATGTCCCCCTCTACGGCAAAATTGTGCGGGAGGGATCGATCGGAACGGTATTCGAGCTTGGCGCGGGAATGGATCCTGAACTTTCAGGATATGACAACGTCACCAGAGTCATGATGTTGCTGGGTCGAACCAAGAAGGATGCAAGGGAAACCTATGATAAGATCGCCCAATTTACCGAACTCGGCGACTATCTTGACTTGCCTGTCCGGACTTATTCGGCGGGGATGATGACTCGTTTGATGTTTGCCGTTTCGACCATGTATGCTCCGTCGATCCTATTGATCGATGAGGTGTTTGGCACGGGAGATGCCGAGTTCCAGGAGAAAGCAAAACGGCGCATTGAAACTATGATTGATGCCGCAAAAGTTTTGGTATTTGCCTCTCACGACACCCAGCTTATCAAACGATTTTGCAACAGGATTTTCAAACTGGAGCACGGCTCTGTTGCTGAAGTGCCCCTTACGGATATCTAAGAGTACAGTAGCTATTGGGTCGCCGGTCAAACAGCATCCAGCGCTGCGTGGCTGAGGCAACTGGCGCGTCACCACTACTGCCGGCTCCGTGACCTCGGCAACCGCAACATCAATGCGGTTAAGAATCACCGTAGGACTCCAGTATCTTTACTCGCCTCCGCATGTGGGCGACCGAATTCTCTCATCATCAATCGAAACTGGCCTCAGGCGGGTCCGTGCAAAAATCACCAGGAGGCTGCAAGGGAACCGGTGAAGCTGAAACCGGGCCTCTTCGAAGCCTTCGTCTCGCCGGCTGGAGCACCCATGGCTTGAGGCAGGCCGCCCTCGAAAAGAGTGCCTGTTTGAGCGCCCGATACATCAGCGGACGCGTTTCCAAAAAAATATCTGGCGATGACCGTGACTCCACGCTATGCGATACAAAGCGGCGGGGCTGGGGATTGGCACTCTAAACTGGTGATCGGTGACGGGTTTCCGTCGCTCTCGCACTACGTTAGTGTCCAAGTCCTTGCGCCTGGAGTTCAGTACTACCCAATGACATCCTATGTAGAAGCCGTATCGGGACTTCGGCCGAAGATGCGGCGCGCCATTATAATGATCCAGGACCTGGTCATGGTCTTGGTCGCGGTGGCGCTGAGTCTGGGGCTTTCGCAGTCGAGACTTTCATTCGATGCGCTCTCCTGGCCGGGCCTGGCGTGCTGGGTGAGCATTGTTCTTCTCAGCCATCTCTTGTTTCGCTATTGCGGCCTCTACAACACCGTGTGGCGCTTCGCCTCCACGCCCGACTTCTTCAACATCCTGAAGAGCTGCGCGATCCTGACCGTCACGCTCTACGTCGTCTCGCTGGCGGTCCGATGGTTTCAGCCGGTGACCGGCCTCAACGAGCGCCAGTTTATCGTCTTTTTCCTCGTCTCCTTCACCATCATATCGGCGCCGCGGCTCTACTACCGCTTCCTGCGCGACGGGGCGAGCTGGCGAATCCTGAGCCGCAACGCAAACAATGTTGCGATCAAGCAGGCGCTGTTCGTCGGCAGGCTCGGCGAAGCCGACGTCATCATTAGGTTCACGCGCACGGCAGCGCCGGCCGAGTATTCCATCGCCGGCATCATGGCCATCGAGAACGGCGCGCCGTTGGGCACGCAGATCCAGGGCGTTCCGGTGGTGGCCGTGCGGCCCCACCTGGTCGAGGTGCTGGAAGAATATGCAAGAGGCACCAAAAGCCTCGACATGCTGATTTTCGGCAATGGCACCGAACGCGAGATCGAGGAGTATTCGGAGCTGGTCCGTGTCGCCCGTCACAGCGGCATCGCCGTCGTCCAGTTCTCCGGCGTCTCGGAGCTCGGGCAGGGCGGAAAGCTGGTCCTCGACGCTGTCGAGATGGAAACCATCCTGCGCCGCTCCACGGTTCCGTCGGACGTTGAGCGCATTGGCGGCTTCGTCAGCGGCAAGCGCGTCCTGGTGACCGGCGGCGCCGGCTCCATCGGTCGCATCCTGGTCAAGCGGTCGCTGGAACTCGGCGCCGAGGCGGTTCTGGTTGCCGATATCTCGGAGTTCGGGATTTTCCAGCTCGACCAGCAGGTCGACGAGAAAGATCATGCCCGGCTCAAGAGCCGCATCGTCGATGTCACCGACCGGCGCCAGATCACCCGCGTCGTCAGCGACTTCAAGCCCGACATCATCTTCCACGCCGCCGCGCTCAAACATGTGCCGCTGCTTGAGGAAAACTGGGAATCGGCGATCCAGACCAACGTCTTGGGTACTCTCGTCTGCGCCGAGGTTGCCGCCAAATGCGGCGTGCCGCAGTTCCTGTTGATTTCCAGCGACAAGGCGGTCGATCCGACCTCGGTGCTCGGCATGACAAAACGCGCCGCCGAGCAGATCGTCTCTTCGCTGCACGAAACGCACGCCACCGAACCCAATGGCCGTCGCTCCGGCACCAAGTTCATCGCCGTGCGGTTCGGCAATGTCTTCGGCTCCAACGGTTCGGTCGCCACCATCTTCCAGGCGCAGATCGAGGCCGGCGGTCCGGTCACCATCACCGATCGCCGCATGACCCGCTACTTCATGACGGTGGCCGAAGCCGTCGACCTCGTCATCATGTCGGCGGCCGATGCCGAGCGGCGCCAGGGCAAGGACGATTACGCCATCTACATGCTCGACATGGGCAAGCCGGTGCCGATCCTCGAAGTCGCCGAAACCATGATCCGCCTGGCCGGCAAAAGCCCCTACACCGACATTCCGATCCGTTTCACCGGGATCAGGCCGGGCGAGAAGCTTCACGAGGTGCTGCATGGCGGCAATGAGGAGATTGTCGCGCTCGATATCCCCAAGATCTTCGGCCTGCGAACCGATGTCGTGGGGTGGCCCAGGGTCCAGGCGGCGCTGACGTCGCTGCAGGCGGCCATGCGCGACCAGGACAAGGCCGCCGCGCTCGCCGTCATGGCCGGGCTTCATCAGGCGGAAGAGCCTCAAGCCGACGCACACCGCGAAATCATTGCGAAAACAGTCGGGCAAGCGGGTTAAGCCTGTCCTGATCGACCGGGATTGGCTATTGAAACCAATCCGATGGCCGTTCCCAGGCGCTTGCAGATGATTCTGAACCCGTGAGCAGACAAGATCAGCGCGTGGCCGTGCTGCTGGGCACGAAAGATGGCGCGGCTTTCCTTGACGAGCAGCTCGCCTCGCTGCTTGCGCAGTCGCATCCTCTTGTCGACCTCTGGGTCTCCGACGACGGGTCGACGGATGGCACTTCTGCCATCATCGGCGCCTGGCAGAGCCGCTGGCCCAAGGGCCGGCTGACCCTGTCGAACGGTCCTCGCCAGGGCTTTGCCGCCAACTTCCGCTCGATGATCATCGATCCGCGCATCGATGCCGACTACTACGCATTCTGCGACCAGGACGACATCTGGGAGCCGGGCAGGCTGGAGAGCGCTATTGCCTGGATGCAGGGGCACGATGCCGAAACACCGCTGCTGTTTTGCTCGAGGACCGCGACCATGTCCGAAACCGGAGCAGCGCAAGGCTATTCGCCGCTGTTCCTAAAGCCGCCGTCGTTTCGAAATGCGCTCGTGCAGAGCATTGCCGGCGGCAACACCATGATGATCAACCGCGCGGCGCGAAAGTTGCTGGCAACGGCATCGGCAAGGACCGAGTTCGTCAGCCATGACTGGTGGACCTATCTGATCGTCACTGCTGCCGGCGGCATTGTCCGCTATGATCCGCGGCCGCTGGTGCGCTACCGCCAGCATGAGGCAAACCTGGTCGGTGCCAACGTGTCGTGGAAGGCGCGGCTGTCGCGGCTGGGCCGTCTGTTCAAGGGCGAGTTCGCCGTCTGGACCGATCACAATCTAAGCGGTCTGGCGGTCAATCGCGACATCCTCAGCAGGGATGCCGCCGCTTGTCTCGGCCTGTTCATCAGGGCGCGCAAGGGCGGTGTCTTGCGACGCCTGCGTCTTCTCAGAAAAAGCGGCGTCTACCGGCAGACGCTGGCTGGTACGCTTGGGCTCTATCTGGCCTTCATCTGGCGGCGGATCTAGAGCATGCAGGGACGGCCATGAGGGGACCCAAGCGAGCTTTCGACCTCGTCGTGGCGGCGGTTCTCTTGCCGCTGACCTCGCCTGTCGTCCTGCTTGCCATGCTGGCAATCAGGCTGTCGTCGCCTGGAGCGGCATTGTTTTCGCAGGCCCGTGTCGGACAGAATGGCGTGCCGTTTCGCTGCCACAAGCTGCGGACGATGGTTGTCGGAACGCCGTCTCTGCCCTCGCATCAGGCGCCGGCAAACTCCGTCACTTCCGTCGGCGCGGTGCTGCGAAAATTCAAGATCGACGAGCTGCCGCAGCTGTGGAATGTGCTTAACGGCGAGATGAGCCTGGTCGGGCCGCGCCCATGCCTGCCCACGCAAACGGAGCTGATCGAACGCCGCAGGCAATTGGGCGTGCTTGCGGCGCTTCCGGGCATTACCGGGCTCGCGCAGATGAAAGGCATCGACATGTCCGACCCCAAACTCTGCGCCGAGACCGATGCCGAATATCTCAGGATGGCCTCGATCGGCCTCGATGTCCGCATTCTCGTCGGTACGATCTTCTACCGCGGTTGAGCAACGCCGGATTTATAGCGCCGCGCAAGCTCGGTCAGTTGTTCGAGCGTGTCGGTCCGCGGCGCCCAGCCTTCGGATACCAGGAGCGTCGGATCGCATATCTGCGTCGCTGTCATCGCTTCCCATGCCTTGCCTTTGCCCAGCAAGACCAGCACTGCCCGCATCAGCCGAGCAGGCACCCTAGACAGCCGCAATGTGTAGCCAAAACCGTCCCGGAACGCCCCGATGATCGCCGAGACCGGCAGCGGCGGCAGGTCGCAGGTGACATAGATGGGGCGAAGCGGCTGCTGACGGCTCAACAGATACACCGCGGTCCGCGCCGCCGCCTCGCATGACATCAGCGATCGTACGCCGCTGAAGGCCGCCGCCGGCAGCGACAAGGCCATAGGTATGCCGCCCAGGCGCATCAGCGTTGCCAGGTTTCCCTTCATGCCTTCGCCATAGATCGACGGCAGGCGCAGCGCCGTGGCATCGGTAGGTCTGGACGCATAGGCTTCCAGCGTCCTGATCTCGCCTTCGCGTTTCGAGCGCCCATAGGCGCATTGCGGGGCCGGCGGCGTCGCCTCGCTGATCGTCCCACTGAAACCGGGACCGACTACTGCCCGGATCGAAGACAAATAGATGAAGCGCCCGCTGGCCTGCGCGGCGGCCGCGCGCGCCAACTGGGCGGTCAGTGTCGCATTGGCGGCCAAGAAGTCGGCCTCGCTCGCCTTGCGGTCATTGTTGAGAGCCGCACAGTGGACGACATGGGTGATATCTGGCATCAGCGCCTGGAACGCGCTGGCGGGCGCGTCGAACTCCGGCAACTTGACGGCATCGCTCGCGGGATCGAGCGGCTCCGGGTGACGCGATGCCATGCGCACCTCGAACCCGGCTTCGCGAACCTGGTTGACGACCTGCCTGCCGATGAAGCCCGTCGCGCCTGTGACCAGCACTTTCACGGCTGGCTTGCCTGCGGCGTCGAGGCCGCTTCGGGCAACGCCTGTTGGCGGCCCGAAGCAAGATAGGTCCCGGATACCAGGAACACCATCAGTGTCGAATCGAGGATGTCGTGGCCGATCAGGATGCCGGTCAGGCCGGCGATCAGATAGGTGATCACGGTAGCGACGATCATCGTGGCACCGAACCGCTCGATGGTGTCGGTGCTGGTGCGCAGAACGATTGCTGCGTTTCTGGCGGCAACGACGAACACAGCCGCAAGCGTGATGGCGCCGATGAGCCCGGCCTCCACCAATGCGGTCAGAAAGCCGTTGTGGAAATGGCTGAAGCCTGTGTATGGCATGTTGAACTGATTGTTGAATCCATCCTTTATCAGCTCGTGGCTTGCAGCAATGCCATGACCGAAAATCGGCATGTCGTGGAAAGCGCCGAGGCCGATCTGCCAAAGCGCGGCGCGGAAGCCGAGCGCCGTGGCATGGTCACCTTTCGTGGCCAGCGCATCCCAGTCGCTGAACAGGAAAGCTGCGCGCTCGTAAATGATCGGGAATCCGATGGCGGCGATAACCACGCCGATCGCGCCAGCAATCAGCAGCAGACGAATGGCGTTTCGGCTGGTGAGCCTGCGCCGGTTGATCAGCAGGACGGCGATGCCGGCCACCGGCAGTGCCAGCCATATGATCCGCGACCCCGAGTAGAGGATGGCGACCGCCCCGGCCAGCGCTGCGCAGGCAAGCAGGACCTTGTTCTTTTCGACGTTTGAAAGGGCGCCCGCCAGGCACATCAGAACACTGAGGCAGGCGACCGTCGCGAATACGATTGGATTGCCGGCACCGCCTTCGGCTCGTACGCCCAGCCAGTAATGTTGCACGATCGCCAGCAGCAGGGCGCCAAAACATGCGGCAGCGCTCGCCAGCACGACGATGCGCGCCAGCATGGTTTTCTCGGTGATGCTCCAGGTTGCGTATGAGACGGGGAAAAACAGGAAGGTGATCAGCCCTGCCAGATGAGGCGCATCCTTGGCGATCGAATTGTTGACGATAGAGGCGAGCACGAAGGCTGCACAATAGGCATAGATGGCCACCGTCATCGCGACCATTGGCCGGTCGATGTTGAAACGCCGTCTTTTCAGGGCAAGCAGAAACACCGACCACAGGCCGCCGCCATTGAACACAAAGCTGACCGCCGACCCCAGCACAGGCGGGCAAAAGAAGCAGAGGATGGAGAAGGTGATGTTGATCCGTGACGGCGAGAGGTGCTGCTTGATGGTGGAAATCGGGGTCAATGCTCTGGTTCACAATGCGCTGGGTTCGCTTGGCGACGGACGGTGTTTGGCGGCGACTTTTTTTGCAGCATCCCGCCCGGCGCGGGTTCAGGAGCCGGTATAGCGGCTGGGTCCGGTTTTCGATAGTGCGGCGAGGATCTTGCAACCATCGAAATCCGTGGCGTGGCCGCATCGCATAGCGAAAGCATCCACCGGCCCGACCGTTTTCCCGAGGGTTCCGCCAAGATTTTTCACGGCCTTTGAGGGCTATCGATCTGCCGGGCAGAAATTTCCGGATTCCGGGCTTTTCATGGAAAATTCGTTCCTTATCGGCTTTGCCGCCGGCCTTTCCAGCGTTGTTATATCAGGTGGCGATCTGCTAGAACGCCGGCACGAACCGATAGTGTCCAGCAGTGAAGCTTGAACCGGGCGGCTGAAAAAGACGCCCGATCCATCTGATGCAAGGTCTGGATGGCACGAGAGAACGCTCACAGTCCATGAACATCGCGCTTACGCATTTGCAGCGGCTCGAGGCCGAATCCATCCACATCTTCCGTGAGGTTGCTGCCGCCTTCTCCAAGCCGGTGATGCTCTATTCCGTCGGCAAGGATTCCTCCGTGCTGATGCATCTGGCGATGAAGGCCTTCTATCCGGCCAAGCCGCCTTTCCCCTTCCTGCATGTCGACACCACCTGGAAGTTCCGCGAGATGATCGCCTTTCGCGATCAGATGGCGCAGAAGCTCGGCTTCGACCTGCTCGTCCACGTCAATGAAGACGGCGTGCGCGACGGCATCAATCCCTTCGACCACGGCTCCAACACCCACACCCATGTGATGAAGACTGTGGCGTTGCGGCAGGCGCTCGACAAATACGGTTTCGACGCCGCCTTCGGCGGAGCGCGGCGCGACGAGGAGAAGTCGCGCGCCAAGGAGCGCATCTTTTCCTTCCGCAACGCCCAGCATGTCTGGGACCCGAAGAACCAGCGGCCGGAAATGTGGAAGATCTTCAACACCCGCATCGCGCCGGGCGAATCGATCCGCGTCTTTCCGCTGTCGAACTGGACCGAACTCGACATCTGGCAGTACATTCTGCAGGAGAACATTCCGATCGTGCCGCTCTATTTCGCCAAGGAGCGGCCGGTGGTCGAACGCGACGGCATGCTGATCCTCAAGGACGATGACCGCATGGCGCTGCGACCCGGCGAGACGGTCGAGAACCGGCTGGTGCGTTTCCGCACGCTCGGCTGCTATCCGCTGACCGGCGCTATCGAATCCGACGCCGACACGCTGGAAGCCATTGTCGGCGAGATGCTGACGGCGCGCACCTCCGAGCGCCAGGGCCGCCTCATCGATCGCGATGAAGCCGGCTCGATGGAAAAGAAGAAGCGCGAGGGGTATTTCTGAGTATGCGCCACATCCTGGCCAAGAGCCTCGCCCCCACCGATGGCATCCGCGAATATATGGCGACACAGGAGAAGAAGTCGCTGCTGCGCTTCCTCACCTGCGGCTCGGTCGACGACGGCAAGTCGACGCTGATCGGCCGCCTTCTGTCCGACACCAAGCAGATCTTCGAGGATCAACTCGCAGCACTCGAGCGCGATTCCCGCAAGCACGGCACCACCGGCGACGACATCGACTTCGCGCTTCTGGTCGACGGCCTCGAGGCCGAGCGCGAGCAAGGCATCACCATCGACGTCGCCTACCGCTTCTTCGCCACGCCCAAGCGCAAGTTCATCGTCGCCGACACGCCCGGCCACGAACAATATACCCGCAACATGGCGACCGGCGCTTCGACCGCGGATCTCGCGATCGTGTTGATCGATGCGCGCCAGGGCGTGCTGCGCCAGACCCGGCGCCACTCGATCATAGCCTCGCTGCTCGGCATCCGCCACATCGTGCTGGCCGTCAACAAGATCGATCTCGTCGCTTTCGACCAGGCCGTGTTCGACCGCATCGTCGAGGATTACCGGCAGTTCTCGCATGAGCTCGGCTTCCAGACGATCGTGCCGATCCCGATGTCGGCCCGCTATGGTGACAACGTCACCAGCCGCTCGGACAAGACGGCGTGGTATTCCGGCCCGTCGCTGATCGAGCATCTCGAAACCGTGTCGGTCGACGAGGCCGCCGTCGGATTGCCGTTCCGGTTTCCGGTGCAGTATGTCAACCGACCCAATCTCGATTTCCGCGGCTTTGCCGGCACCATAGCGTCAGGCTCCGTCGCTCAGGGCGACGAGGTGGTCGTCGCCAAATCCGGCAAGGCCTCGCGGGTCAAGCGCATCGTCGCGCACGGCGGCGATCTCGCCCAGGCCGTCGCCGGCCAGGCCATCACCCTTGTGCTCGACGATGAGGTCGAGGTCTCCAGAGGCAACTTGCTGGTGTCGCCCGCGGCACGGCCGCAGGTCGCCGACCAGTTCGCCGCCAACATCGTCTGGTTCGACGAGGCAGCGCTGCTGCCGGGCCGTTCCTACATTCTGCGCACCGAAACCGACCAGACCAGCGCAACCGTCACCGACCTGAAATACCGCGTCAACGTCAACGACTTTGCCCGTGAGGCGGCGAAGTCACTCGACATGAACGAAGTCGGCATCTGCAACATCTCGACCCGCGCGCTGATCGCCTTCGACACCTTCGCCGACAACCGCACCACCGGCGCTTTCATCCTGATCGACCGCATCACCAACGCCACGGTCGGCGCCGGCATGATCCTGCATACGCTGCGCCGTGCCGAAAACATCCACTGGCAGTCGCTCGATGTCGGCAAGCGCGGCCGCTCCGACCTGAAAGGCCAGCGCCCCGCCGTGTTCTGGTTCACCGGGCTTTCCGGCTCGGGCAAGTCGACCATCGCCAATTTGCTCGAGAAGAAACTGTTCGCCTCGGGACGCCACACCTACATTCTCGACGGCGACAATGTCCGCCACGGCCTCAACCGCGATCTCGGCTTCACCGATGCCGACCGCGTCGAAAACATCCGCCGCGTCGCCGAAGTGGCCAAGCTGATGACCGATGCCGGGCTGATCGTCATTGTCTCCTTCATCTCGCCCTTCAGCGCCGAGCGCCGCATGGCGCGCGAGCTGATGGCCGACGGCGAATTCGTCGAGGTGTTCGTCGATACGCCGTTCGAGGAATGCGCCCGGCGCGACCCGAAGGGCCTTTACGCGCGGGCGCTGAATGGCGAGATCAAGAACTTCACCGGCGTCGATTCACCGTATGAAGCCCCGGAAAAACCGGAAATCCATCTTAAGACACTCGGCAAGACGGCCGAGGAGATGGTAGAGGCTCTGGAACACTGGCTGAACGAGCGCGACATTGCTGAAGACCAATACGAAGCCGGCGGCGGTATCTGACGACGAGGTGATGCTGGCCGTATTCGAGCGCCTGGCGCTCGATGCAGGACGCGAGGTGATGCGGGTCTTCAAGGCCGGCTGCGCGGTCGACAAAAAGTCCGACTCCTCGCCGGTGACGGAAGCCGACCGCGAGAGCGAGACGATCATCCTTGCCGGTCTGCGTGCGGCTTATCCCGATATTCCCTGCGTGGCCGAGGAAGAGGTCGCCGCCGGCATCGTGCCGCCTGATCTCGATGGCGCCTTCTTCCTGATCGATCCGCTCGACGGCACCAAGGAATTCGTCAACCGCAGGACCGATTTCACCGTCAACATTGCGCTCATCCGCGACGGGGTGCCGGAAGTCGGCGTCGTCTTCGCGCCCTGTAGCGGGCGGTTCTTCTCTGGACGGCCGGGCAGGGCCGAAGCAATCGAGGTCGATGGCGACTTCCGGATCGTCGGCCGGCGACGGATTTCGGTCAGGACGGCGGTGACGCCGCTCGCCGTCGTGGCCAGCCGCTCGCACAACACACCGAAGACCGAAGCCTTCATCAGGGACCTCGGCGCCGCCGAGATCGTCTCGGTCGGCTCATCGCTGAAATTCTGCCTGCTCGCCGCCGCCGAAGCCGACATCTATCCGCGCTTCGGCCGCACCATGGAATGGGACACCGCGGCCGGCGACGCCGTGCTGCGCGCCGCCGGCGGCATGACACGCACGCTGGACGGCGAGCCGCTCACCTATGGCAAGCGCGAGCAGAGCGACGACGCGGATTTCGCCAACCCGCATTTTATTGCGAGCGGGAAGGCAGCGGAAGCAAACGCGTAATCTCCCCCCTTGAGGGGGAGATTACCGGCAGGCCAGAGGGGGTCGCCGCGAGTAAAAGCGCCAACCTCTTTCTGTAGTAAGGAGGCCGAGCCCGGTCGAACCGACCCCCTCTGTCGCCTTCGGCGACATCTCCCCCTCAAGGGGGGAGATCATTAGTCCTACGCCGCCGCTACATGCGCCGAGTTCGACCCAATATAATTGCGGATCGTCTCGATGATGCGGTCCTGATCGGCTTCGCTGAGATAGGGGTGCATCGGCAGGCACAGGATACGCTTCGGCAGGTCCTCCGACACGGCGAGGCCGGTCGGCGTGCGCGGATAATTCTTGTAGGCGATCTGCTGGTGCAGCGGCTTCACATAATAGATCACCGACGGGATGCCCTTTTCGCCAAGATGCGCCCGCAAGCCGTCGCGCTTCGACGTCTCGATGGCATATTGCGCCCAGGCCGAGCGGCCGCCACCCAGATTGCGTGACGCCTTGACGATGTCGCCGAGACCTTCGGCATAGCGCTTGGCCACCACCTGGCGGGCGACCATCTCGTCTTCGAGGATGGCAAGCTTCTCGATCAGGATCGCCGCCTGGATCGTGTCGAGGCGTGAATTGATGCCGACGCGAACATTGTCGTACTGCGTTTCGCCCTTGCCGTGGAAGGCAAACGATCTGAGCTGGTCGGCCAGCGCATCGTCATTGGTGAACATCGCGCCGCCATCGCCGTAGCAGCCGAGCGGCTTTGCCGGATAGAAGCTGGTCGAACCGACATGGCCGAAGGCGCCGCACATTGTGCCGTCTGACGAGCCGCCGATTGACTGCGCCGCATCTTCGATCACCAGCAACCCTTCGCGCTTGGCAATCGCCATGATCGCCTCGTAGTCGGCGGCAAGCCCAAACAGGTCGACCGGAATGATCGCCTTCGGCTTCAGCCGGCCTTCCTTCTTGATCATCATGATCGCCGCCTCGAGGCTGGCGATGTCGATGTTGTAGGTCTCGGCGTCGACATCGACGAACACCGGTTCGGCCTTGGCCAAAGCCACCACTTCCGCCGTCGCGGCGAAGGTGAAGCTCGGTACGAACACCGCGTCGCCCGGGCCGATGCCGGCGGCAAACAGCGGCAGCAGCAGCGCGTCGGTGCCATTGGCGCAGGCCACGACATGCTTGGTGCCGACATAGGCGGCGAGCTTGTTTTCGAATTCGGTGACCTGCGGCCCGAGGATATAGCGGCCTTCCTCGACGACATTGTCGATCGCGGCCTTCAGCCGGTCGCGGATACGTTCGCGCTGCGCGCCAAGATCGATAAACTGCATGTTGGCCTCAAAACGGTAATGCGCGCGGTCCAGGGAACAACGATACGCGCAGAAACAACAACTTAACCGGCCCGCTGGTACCAGAGTTGGGCCGGTCGAGAAAGCCGGGCCGGCCAGGCGGCCGGAAGCCGAGGTGTCGCAGCCCGTTACCTCAGATTTTTGCCGCGCTGCAGCAAGATGCCGGAAATCCGGGCTTTCCAGGACGTGACGTGGCTAATTTATCGCGTCTTTCCGGCTCGCGGAAACATAAAGTGATCGGCTCATGGGCGGCTAGCGGCCGGATGAAGCATGGATCAGGCGATTTCATGCCGCCAGGGCGGATTGGCGCCGGCCCGTGACACCGTCACTGCCGCCGCCTTGGAACCGAGCGCCAGCGCCTGGCGGATGGCGTCCTCGGAAAGGCCGCCCATCTCAGCCTTGGTGAGCAGGCCTTGCTCGTGCAGCGAGGCCAGAATGCCGGCATTGAAAGTGTCGCCGGCGCCGACCGTGTCGACCACCTCCACCTTCTGCGGCATCACGGTGACCTTGTGCTCGCGGCTGTAGCCGACGGCGCCTTCGCTGCCGTGGGTGACGACGATCAGCTTCGGCCCCCGGTCCAGCCAGTTGCGGATGACATCTTCATGCGAGCCGGCCTCACCGAACCAGTGCAAATCCTCATCCGACAGTTTCACGATGTCGGCCATTGCCATCATCGTGCGGATGCGGCGGAGATGCCTGGCCTTGTCGGGGATGAAGTTCGGCCGGATGTTGGGATCGAGCATCATGACGCGGCGCTGATGCTCGCGCTTCATGAATTCCTCGTAGGCAGCACCCGCCGGGTCTGAGATCAGGCTGATGGCGCCAAACAGCATGGCTTCGATCTCGGCGCCAAGTTCCGGCAGATCCTCTGTCGTCAGCATGCGCCCGGCGGTGTTCTCGTCGTAGAAAGTGTAGGTCGCCTGGCCGTTGGTGAGCCGCACGAAGGCCAGCGTGGTTGGGCGAGGGGAGGTGTGCGCATAGGTGGAGCTGACCTTGCTTGCCCCCAGCGCCTCGCGGAACTGGCCGCCGAACAGATCCGACGACAGGCCGGAAAAGAAGCCGGCGGGGGCGCCGAGGCGGCCGAGCGCGATCGCCGTGTTGAACACCGCCCCGCCGACATAGGGCGCAAAGGCCGGCTCGCCCAGCGTCGTGGTGCGCGGCAGCATGTCGATCAGGGCTTCGCCGCAGCAGAGGATCATGTCTCAGGACTTTCCGGCGGATAGATCACGCCTTTGCGGATGATGATGTTGGCGTAGAGCCTGGGCTCACCGGTCGCGACGATCGCATACGCCGACCGGACGCGTGCATAGAAGTCGGCCCCGGCCAGCGCAACCACCTTGCGGCCCGGCGCACGCTTGGTGCAGATCGCCTCGATCTCGCGGTGGACCGGATCGGCAACGGAGGGATCGCCTTTGACCGAGGCGCGAAAAAGCGCTTCCGGCACGAAGTCGTCCACCGGCAGCACGCTCAATATGGCGTCGAGCACCGGTATCAAGTGATGACCGTCGGCTCGCACCAGCCGGTTTGCCTGTTCTTCCGCCGGGTAGTTGCCGTCGACGAGCGCAATTTCGTCGCCATGGCCCATGGCGCGCAAGGTCGCCAGAAGCTCCGGACCGAGCAGCGACGGAATACCGATCAGCATTCAGGTGCTCCTGGAAATCGTGGTCGAACCGATGAGGAAGCGTTCGGACAGAGGCAGGCTGGCGCCACCCAGCGCGCGGGCATGGATGCCGACGGTGCCTTCGCGCACGTCCGGCAGCTTCAGGCCTTCACCGTCGATCGTGCCTATCGTCTGCCTGACGGCATCGACGAGGCGACGCCGTACTGCGAGCGGCATCCAACCATCGATCACCGCGGCCTCGAAATCGATCACCGAGGACGCTGCGACAATGGCGTAGGCAAGCGCTCGCGAGGCGCTGGCGATCCAGTCGTCCAAATCGGCGCCAATGTCGCCCCATTCCTGCGGTGAGGTCCAGAGATAGGAGCCGTCGATGCCGCGCGCGCTGAGCGCCTTTTCCAGCATGGCGATCGAGGCGACGTCGATGAGCTGTGTCGGCTTGCCGTCCGGCCCCGGCACCGGCATCGAGCCCAGCGCCCCGGCATTGCCGGTCGGTCCACCAAAAAGCCGGCCGTTGAGCACGATGCCGCCGCCGGCAAAGGCGCCGATGTAGAAATAGACGAAGTCGCGCACGCCGCCCGTTTGGCCGAACACCAGTTCGGCGCCACAGGCTGATGTGGCGTCGTTCTGCAGATAGACCGGGAATTCGCATTGCGACTGGATGTCGGCGCGTATGTCGCGATGGCGCCATTCGTCCATGATGTCGCGTGGCGCACCCGCCGTATCGGCCCAGTTCCAAAGTTCGAACGGCATGGCGATGCCGAGCCCGGCAATGCGCTTATCCTGCGCCGGTGTCAGTTCTGCGCGCATCGTCTTCATGCCCGACGTAACGAACTCCACCGTCTCGCGTGGCGCCGGATAGCGGTAGGAGTGCTGCAGCATCGAGCGCACATGCCCAAGGAAATCGATCAGCACCAGTTCGGCGCTGCGGCGGCCGATTTTGAGGCCGATGAAGAAGGCGCCTTCGGGGTTCAGCGCCATCGGGATGGAAGGCTGGCCGATCTTGCCGCGCAACGGCGCCTGGCGCACCAGCAGGCTGTCTTCTTCCAGCTCGCGCATGATGACCGAGACAGTCTGCGCCGAAAGCCCGGTCATGCGCGCAATGTCTGATTTGGCCAGGCTGCCATGCTGGCGCACCAACGACAGCACCAGCCGCTCATTGTGGTCGCGCATGCCGCTCTGGTTGGTGCCGCGATGCAGGCGGCTGTCAGCCGCCTCGGGCGAACCGTGCCTTGCAGTGCCGGTTTCCACCCTTATTCCTCCCGTTGTTTCCCCTCACTGCTTTTGGGTTAGAATGAGTGAACGGTGCAACTGTGTCAATAATAAATAAGAGTGATTTAATTATTGACAGCTCCGGCCGACTGGTGTCTTTTGAGGGCGCGTCCACACTGGGAGAACTTCAGTGGATGCGCCCGAGATGCCGGTTGGCGGCATCCGCATGGTTCCATGGGAGGAAGATCGTGACCAAAGCATTATTGAAGTCCACCGTGTTCGCCGCGGCGGGCCTCGGCCTGATGGCCTTTGCCTCTACGGCATCTGCCGCCGGCGTCGGCGCCTGCCTGATCACCAAGACCGACACCAATCCCTTCTTCGTCAAGATGAAGGAAGGCGCGACCGCCAAGGCCAAGGAACTTGGCGTCGACCTCAAGACCTACGCCGGCAAGATCGACGGTGACAGCGAAAGCCAGGTGGCGGCGATCGAAAGCTGCATTGCCGACGGCGCCAAGGGCATCCTGATCACCGCGTCCGACACCAAGGGCATTGTGCCGACGGTGAAGAAGGCGCGTGACGCCGGTCTGCTGGTGATCGCGCTCGACACCCCGCTTGACCCGATCGACGCTGCCGACGCGACCTTCGCCACGGACAATCTGGAAGCAGGAAAGCTGATTGGCGCCTGGGCTGCCGCCACCCTCGGCGACAAGGCCAAGGACGCCAAGATCGGCTTCCTCGACCTGACGCCCTCGCAGCCGACCGTGGACGTGTTGCGCGACCAGGGCTTCATGATGGGCTTCGGCATCGATGTGAAGGATCCCAACAAGATCGGCGACGAGGATGACGCGCGCATCGTCGGCCATGACGTGACGAACGGCAACGAAGAGGGTGGCCGCAAGGCGATGGAGAACCTTCTGCAGAAGGACAACACCATCACCGTCATCCACACCATCAACGAGCCCGCCGCGGTCGGCGCCTATCAGGCGCTCAAGGCTGTCGGTCTCGAAAGTCAGGTGCTGATCGTCTCGGTCGATGGCGGCTGCCCCGGTGTCAAGTCGGTGACCGAAGGCGTCATCGGCGCCACCTCGCAGCAATATCCGCTGCAGATGGCGGCACTCGGCATCGAGGCGATCGCGGCTTTCGCCAAGGACGGCACCAAGCCGAAGCCGACCGAAGGCAAGAACTTCTTCGATACCGGCGTCAACCTCGTTACCGACAAGCCGGCCAATGGCGTGAAGTCGATCGACACCAAGGAAGGCCTCGCCAAGTGCTGGGGCTGAAGGCTGCCTGACAGCCCGCAAGAACCTGACGGCCGGGGGCTTGATCCCCGGCCACTTCGGGTGGACGATGTGTCACTGTAAACGCGAATAATCTCGGCAGCAGACCGGACAGGCGCGAACGGGTGTCGGCATGGAGCTGAGGCCCAGGGGAGAGGAAACATGGCTCAGGCTCAGGAATTCGAAAAAGTTCTCTCGAGCAGCGACACAAGCGTTGCCGCCTTTGACGAGCACAAATCGGCCGTCAAGCGCATCCAGCATTTCCTGCACTCCACGCCGGCGGCGGTGCCGCTGATTGTGCTGGTCCTGTCGATCGTCATTTTCGGCATCGCCATCGGCGGACGTTTCTTTTCATCCTACACGCTGACGTTGATTCTGCAGCAGATCGCCATCGTCGGCATCCTCGGTGCCGCGCAGACATTGGTCATCCTGACCGCTGGCATCGACCTGTCGATCGGCGTGATCATGGTGATTTCGGCCGTGATCATGGGCAATTGCGCGGTCAGCTATGGCATGCCGGCCGTGCTCGCGGTGCCCATCGGGCTTGCCGCGGGCGCGGCCTGCGGCCTGCTCAACGGCCTGCTGGTCGCCTACATGAAGCTGCCGCCGTTCATCGTCACGCTCGGCACCTGGAACATCGTCATGGCGACGAACTTCATCTATTCGGCCAACGAGACGATCCGCGACACCGACGTCGACACCCAGGCGCCGCTGCTGCATCTCTTTGCCCTGAGCTTCAAGATCGGCACGGCGGTGCTGACGCTCGGCGTCATCGCCACGGTCGTGCTTGTGATGATCCTCTGGTACGTGCTCAATCACACGGCATGGGGCCGCCACGTCTACGCCGTTGGCGATGATCAGGAGGCGGCGAAGCTGTCTGGCATCCAGACCAAAAAGGTGTTGGTGACGGTCTACACCCTTGCCGGGTTGATCGCCGCTTTTGCGGCCTGGGTTTCCATCGGCCGCAACGGCTCGATCTCCCCTTCAGCCGCCGTCACCGATTACAATCTGCAGGCGATCACCGCGACGGTGATCGGCGGTATTTCACTCTTCGGCGGACGCGGCTCAATCCTCGGCACGCTTTTCGGCGCGATGATCGTCGGTGTCGTCTCGATGGGCCTCAACATGCTGGGCGCCGATCCGCAATGGAAGGTGCTGCTGACCGGTGTGCTGATCATCGGCGCCGTGGCGATCGACCAATGGATCAGAAAGGTTTCGGCATAATCATGACCCAGGAACCCATCCTCACCGCGCGCGGCCTGATCAAGCGCTACGGCCGCGTCACCGCCCTCGACAATGCCGACTTCGATCTCTACCCGGGCGAAATCCTGGCCGTCATCGGCGACAATGGCGCCGGCAAGTCATCGCTGATCAAGGCGATTTCCGGTGCCGCCGTGCCCGACGAGGGCGAGATCCGGCTTGAAGGTAAGGCCGTTTCCTTCAAATCGCCGATGGAGGCGCGCGAAGCCGGCATCGAGACGGTCTACCAGAACCTCGCTTTGTCGCCGGCGCTTTCCATCGCCGACAACATGTTCCTCGGCCGCGAGATCCGTAAACCCGGTTTCCTCGGCGACTGGCTGCGCATGCTCGACCGGCCGGCGATGGAAAAGCGCGCCCGCGACAAGCTCACCGAGCTTGGCCTGATGACCATCCAGAACATCAGCCAGGCGGTGGAAACGCTGTCCGGCGGCCAGCGCCAGGGCGTGGCGGTGGCGCGCGCCGCCGCTTTCGGCAGTCGCGTGGTGATCATGGATGAGCCGACCGCAGCACTTGGCGTCAAGGAGAGCCGTCGCGTGCTCGAACTGATCCTCGACGTCAAGAAACGCGGGCTGCCGATCGTGCTGATCTCGCACAACATGCCGCATGTCTTCGAAGTCGCCGACCGCATCCACATCCATCGGCTGGGACGTCGCCTCTGCGTCATCGATCCCAAGCAATATACGATGTCGGATGCCGTGGCTTTCATGACGGGAGCCAAGGTTCCGCCGGAGGCGGCGCTCGCGGCCTGATCCGCTCGACGGATAAATTGCCGCAGGGGCAACCGGCGGCATATCGATCTAAATCGATTGAATGTATGTTGCAATGCACTAGGATGGGCTGGGACTGACAGCGAAAGCCGGTATGATCGCAGCACGATCACGAGAGGCAGTATGACGCGAACAATGACAGCCAAAGCCCCTGTTCTCGAAATCCCCGATCCCAAGACGCTCGCCGACGAGGTGCTGTCGGCACTCAAATACCGGGTCGGCAAGGGCACCTCCGTCGCCACCCAATATGACTGGCTGACAGCCTCGATCAAGGTCGTGCGCGACCGCATCGTCGATCACTGGATGCAGGCGACGCAGGAGGCCTACGCCCAGCAGGAAAAGCGCGTCTACTATCTGTCGCTCGAATTCCTCATCGGCCGGCTGATGCGCGATGCCTTCTCCAATCTCGGCCTGATGGACAATATGCGCGAAGCGCTGAAGTCGCTGGGCGTCGACCTCGACCTCATCGCCGGGCTCGAGCCGGACGCTGCGCTCGGCAATGGCGGTCTCGGCCGGCTCGCCGCCTGCTTCATGGAAAGCATGGCGACTGTCGACATTCCCGCGCACGGCTACGGCATCCGCTACGCCAACGGCATGTTCCGCCAGGAAATCCATGACGGCTGGCAGGTCGAACTGCCCGAGACCTGGCTCGACCACGGCAACCCCTGGGAGTTCGAACGCCGCGAGCGCGCCTTCGAGGTCGGCTTCGGCGGTTCGGTGGAATCGATCACCTCCAAGGACGGAAGGCTTGAACGTCACGTCTGGAAGCCGACCGAGCATGTCCAGGCCGTCGCCTACGACACGCCGGTGGTCGGCTGGCGGGCCAACCGCGTCAACACGCTGCGGTTGTGGTCCGGCATGCCGATCGATCCGATCCTGCTCGACAAGTTCAACGCCGGCGACCACATCGGCGCGCTTGCCGAAAGCAACAAGGCCGATGCGCTGTCGCGCGTGCTTTACCCCGCCGATTCCCACAAGGCCGGGCAGGAACTGCGGCTGCGCCAGGAATACTTCTTCTCCACCGCCTCCCTGCAAGACATCGTCCAGCGCCATCTCAGCCAGTATGGCGATCTCGTGTCGCTGCCCGACAAGGCGGCGATCCATCTCAACGACACCCATCCGGCGATTGCCGTGGCGGAGCTGATGCGGCTCCTGATGGACGTCCACGGCATGGATTTCGACCAGGCCTGGGACATCACCAAGCGTACCTTCGGCTACACCAACCACACGCTGCTGCCCGAGGCGCTGGAAAGCTGGCCGGTGCCGCTGTTCGAGCGGCTTTTGCCGCGCCACATGCAGATCGTCTACGCCATCAATGCGCAGGTGCTGCTCGAAGCGCGCGCCACCAACCAGTTCTCCAATGAGCAGATCAGCCGCATCTCGCTGATCCAGGAAGCCGGCGACCGCCGTGTGCGCATGGGCAACCTCGCCTTTGTCGGCTCGCACTCGATCAACGGCGTGTCGGCGCTGCACACCGAGCTGATGAAGGAGACGGTGTTTGCCGACCTTCACAAGCTCTATCCCGAGCGCATCAACAACAAGACCAACGGCATCACGCCGCGGCGCTGGCTGATCCAGTGCAATCCGGGGCTGACCGCGCTCACCCGCGAGGCGATCGGCGACCGCTTCCTCGACAATATCGACGCCATCAAGGGGCTCGATGCCTTCGCCGACGACGCCGCGTTCCGCGACAAGTTCGCCGCCGTCAAGCGCTCCAACAAGGTCAAGCTCGCCAATCTCGTCGCCGATCGGCTCGGCATCAAGGTCGATCCGTCGGCGCTGTTCGACATCCAGGTCAAGCGCATCCACGAATACAAGCGCCAGCTGCTCAACATCCTGGAAGCCATCGCACTTTACGACCAGATCCGCTCGCATCCCGAGCGGGACTGGATGCCGCGCGTGAAATTCTTCGGCGGCAAGGCCGCGCCCAGCTATCACAACGCCAAGCTGATCATCAAACTCGCCAACGACGTCGCCAAGGTCATCAACAGCGACCCGTCGGTACGCGGTCTGCTGAAAGTGGTGTTCGTGCCGAACTACAATGTCAGCCTGGCCGAGGTGCTGATGCCGGCCGCCGACCTCTCCGAGCAGATCTCGACTGCCGGCATGGAAGCGTCGGGCACCGGCAACATGAAGTTCGCGCTGAACGGCGCCTTGACCATCGGCACGCTCGACGGCGCCAATGTCGAGATCAAGGAGTGCGTCGGCGACGACAACATCTTCATCTTCGGCCTGACCACAGCCGAGGTCGCCGAGCGCCGCAGCAATGGCTACAACCCGCGCGCGGTGATCGAAGGGTCGCCGGAACTGGCGCAGGCAGTCGCCGCCGTGTCGTCGGGCGTGTTCTCGCCCGACCAGCCGGACCGTTACCGCGAGTTGGTCGACGGTCTCTACAACAGCGACTGGTTCATGGTGGCCGCCGATTTCGACGCCTATGCCGCTACCCAGCGCGATGTCGACGCCGTCTGGCGCAACAGCCCCGACTGGTACGCACGCGCCATCCGCAACGTCGCCCGCGTCGGCTGGTTCTCTTCCGATCGCACGATCCGCCAATATGCGAAAGAAATCTGGAACGTGCCCGCCTGATATGATTGCATGAGGCCACGAACAACGTGGCCCAACTCCCCGGGAGGGAAATCGGCTGATGAGGAAACCGCGCGTGACCGCTGCGACAAGCGGGCCGGACGGGCTGGCGCCAGCCGGCGATGTCGCGGCGATTGTTGCCGGTACGCATGGCGATCCTTTTGCAATCCTGGGCGTGCATGAAGCCGGCAAGGGCTTCGTCGCCCGCTGCTTCGTGCCCAATGCCGAGTTCGTCACCGCCTATACGTTGACCGGCAAGGAGGTTGGCGAGCTCTCACGCCGCGACGACGCCGGGTTCTTCGAGGGCAAGGTTTCGATCCGCAAACGCCAGCCGCTGCGCTATCACGCCAAAAATGTCGGCGGCGACTGGTGGCTGACCGATCCCTATTCCTTCGGTCCGGTGCTCGGCCCGATGGACGACTATTACATCGCCCAAGGGTCGCACCTCAGGCTGTTCGACAAGCTCGGCGCCCATCTCATCGACCATGAAGGCGCGTCGGGCGTGCATTTCGCCGTCTGGGCGCCCAATGCGCGCCGCGTTTCGGTGGTCGGCGACTTCAACGAATGGGACGGCCGCCGGCACACGATGCGCGACCGCCGCGACACCGGCATCTGGGAACTGTTCATTCCCGATATCGGCGCCGGTCACCCCTACAAATACGAGATCATCGCCCCCGACGGCGTGCGCCTGCCACTGAAGGCCGATCCATTCGCCTTCAAGTCCGAACTGCGCCCGGCCACCGCTTCGGTGACGGCGGTGCCGCCGGCGCATGAATGGGGCGACGATGCGCATCGCAGCTACTGGCGCAAGGCCGATCCGCGGCGCGAAGCCATCTCGATCTACGAGGTCCACGCCGGCTCTTGGCAGCAGCATGATGATGGCAGCTTCCTGTCATGGGACGAACTCGCCGACCAGCTGATCCCCTATGCTGTCGAAACCGGCTTCACCCACATTGAATTCCTGCCGATCTCCGAACATCCCTATGACCCGTCATGGGGCTATCAGACAACCGGACTTTATGCGCCGTCGGCGCGCTTCGGCGATCCGGACGGCTTTGCCCGTTTCGTCGACGGTGCGCACCGCGCCGGCGTCGGCGTCATCCTCGACTGGGTGCCGGCGCATTTCCCGGTCGACGCGCATGGCCTGGCCAATTTCGACGGCACCGCGCTCTACGAGCATGCCGACCCGCGCAAGGGTTTTCATCCCGACTGGAACACCGCGATCTACAATTTCGGCCGCCGCGAAGTGGTGTCGTTCCTCGTCAACAATGCGCTGTTCTGGGCCGAGAAATACCATGTCGACGGTTTGCGCGTCGATGCGGTCGCCTCGATGCTCTACCTCGACTACTCGCGCAAAGCCGGCGAATGGATCCCCAACGAGAAAGGCGGCCGCGAAAACCTCGAAGCGGTCTCCTTCCTGCAGAAGATGAACAAGGAGCTCTACGGCCACCATCCCGGCGTGATGACGATCGCCGAGGAATCAACCTCATGGCCGAAAGTCTCGGCGCCGGTGCATGAAGGCGGGCTGGGTTTCGGCTTCAAGTGGAACATGGGCTTCATGCACGACACGCTGGAGTATTTCGCCAAGGAGCCGATCTTCCGCAAGCACCACCACAACGACCTTACCTTCGGCCTGACCTACGCCTTTTCAGAGAATTTCGTGCTGCCGCTCTCCCATGACGAGGTCGTGCACGGCAAAGGCACGCTGCTTGGCAAGATGGCCGGTGACGACTGGCAGAAATTCGCGACTTTGCGCGCCTTTTACGCCTTCATGTGGGGTTATCCCGGCAAGAAGCTGTTGTTCATGGGCCAGGAATTTGCCCAGCGCCGCGAATGGAGCGAGGCGCGCGCGCTCGACTGGAACCTGCTCGACTTCCGCCCGCATCGCGGCGTCTGGCAGACGGTGCGCGACCTCAACTATCTCTACCGCTCGCGCCCGGCGCTGCATGCGCGCGACTGCGAGCCGGACGGCTTTTCCTGGCTGATCGTCGACGACAAGGAAAACTCGGTCTTCGCCTGGCTGCGCAGTGCGCCTGACGGCAATCCTATCGCCGTCATTTCCAACTTCACGCCGGTGCCGCGCGACAATTATCGCGTGCCGTTGCCCAAGGTCGGCAAATGGCGCGAAATCATCAACACCGACGCTTCGGACTATGGTGGTTCAGGCAAGGGCAATGGTGGCGTGGTCGAAGCCAGGGCGGAGGGAGGAGGCATATCGGCAACGATGCTTTTGCCGCCGCTGTCGACGATCATGCTTGAACTCGTTGCGGACTAGGTCCGTCACGCGTTGCGACTGAGCGATGCTCCAGACTGGTAATTTGGGAGGGTAAAAATGGCAGACTTGAAGAGAACCCAGCCGCTGGCGCGCGATGCCATGGCCTATGTGCTGGCCGGCGGCCGCGGCAGCCGGCTCAAGGAATTGACCGACCGGCGCGCCAAGCCTGCTGTCTATTTCGGCGGCAAGACGCGCATCATCGATTTCGCGCTGTCCAATGCGCTGAATTCCGGCATTCGCCGCCTCGGTGTCGCCACCCAGTACAAGGCGCATTCGCTGATCCGCCATCTGCAGCGCGGCTGGAACTTCCTGCGCCCCGAACGCAACGAAAGCTTTGACATTCTACCGGCCTCGCAGCGTGTCTCGGAAACCCAGTGGTATGAAGGCACGGCCGACGCCGTCTACCAGAACATCGACATCATCGAGGCCTACGGCCCCGAATACATGGTCATCCTCGCCGGCGACCACATCTACAAGATGGACTACGAACTGATGCTGCGCCAGCACGTCGACGCCAACGCCGACGTTACCGTCGGCTGTCTCGAAGTGCCGCGCATGGAAGCGACCGGCTTCGGCGTCATGCACGTCGACGGCAAGGATAACATCATCGCCTTCGTCGAAAAGCCCGCCGATCCGCCCGGCATTCCCGACAAACCGGAATTCGCGCTGGCCTCGATGGGCATCTATGTCTTCAAGACCAAGTTCCTGATGGAGCAACTGCGCCGCGATGCCGCCGAGCCGGGTTCGAGCCGCGACTTCGGCAAGGACATCATCCCCTATATCGTCCAGCACGGTAAGGCGATCGCGCATCGCTTCGCCAAATCCTGCGTGCGCTCGACCGCCGAGAACGAGGCCTATTGGCGTGACGTCGGCACGGTCGACGCCTATTGGGAAGCCAATATCGACTTGACCGATATTACCCCTGAACTCGATCTCTACGACCGCGACTGGCCGATCTGGACCTATGCCGAATTGAAGCCGCCGGCAAAGTTCGTGCATGACGAGGATGGCCGGCGCGGTTCGGCCGTCTCCTCGCTGGTATCAGGCGATTGCATCGTCTCGGGTGCTTCGCTGAAGCGCAGCCTGATCTTTACCGGCGCGCGCATCAACTCCTATTCGACGCTGGAAGAAGTCGTCATGCTGCCCGACGTTCATGTCGGCCGGAACGCAAAGTTGAAGCGCGTCGTCATCGACCACGGTGTAAGGATACCGGAAGGTTTGGTGGTCGGCGAAGACCCCGCTCTCGACGCCAAGCGCTTCCGCGTTTCGGAAAAGGGCATCTGCCTGGTCACGCAGGACATGATCGACAAGCTGAAGCTTTGAAGCAATTCCAGGAAAAGTGTGAAACGGTTTTCCGTCCGGAATTGCGCAAAACAAAGAGTTAGACAGGATACCATAAACGCATGCAGGTTCTGTCGGTCACGCCCGAAATTTTCCCGCTGATCAAGACCGGCGGACTTGCCGACGTGACCGGCGCACTGCCGATCGCCCTTGCCGCCAAGGGCATGACGATGCGCACGCTCATTCCCGGCTTTCCGCAGGTGATGGACGCCTTCAAGAAAAGGAAGGCCGTCTACCAGTACCCGCTGCTGCAGGGCGGCAAGGCTTCGGTCCATGCCGTCAAGATTGCCGGGCTCGATCTGTTCGTGCTTGACGCGCCGCATCTCTACGACCGTCCGGGCGGCCCTTACGGCAACGCGGCCGGCGCCGACTGGCCCGACAACTGGCGGCGCTTCGCGGCGTTGAGCCAGGTCGGCGGCGATATCGCCGGCGGCGCCATTTCCGGTTACCAGCCCGATCTCGTCCATGCCCATGACTGGCAGTCGGCGATGACGCTGGCCTATATGCGATACGGCAAGGCGGTCGGCGTGCCGTCGCTGATCACTGTGCACAACCTTGCCTTCCAGGGCCAGTTCGGCGCCGGCATCTTCGGTGAGCTCGGCCTGCCGGCGGTGGCGATGGCGCTTGACGGCGTTGAGTATTATGGCGGCGTCGGCTTCCTCAAGGCCGGCCTGCAGGCCGCCTGGGCGATCACCACGGTCAGCCCGACTTACGCGCAGGAAATCCGCTCGCCCGAATTCGGCATGGGCCTCGACGGCCTGATCAACATGCGATCCTCGGACCTCTACGGCATCGTCAACGGCATCGACACCGACATCTGGAACCCCGAGACCGACAAGCATCTGGTGTCGGCCTATTCCGCGCAGACGCTCAAGGCTCGCCTTCCCAACCGGGCGGTTGTCGAGGACCGTTTCAATCTGGAGCACGACGACAGCCCGATCG
This sequence comes from Mesorhizobium sp. P2_D6, assembly GCF_056404315.1. Lineage (NCBI taxonomy): Bacteria > Pseudomonadati > Pseudomonadota > Alphaproteobacteria > Hyphomicrobiales > Phyllobacteriaceae > Mesorhizobium > Mesorhizobium sp. P2_D6. The sequence continues at coordinate 206,397 of NZ_JBFUEG010000006.1, forward strand.
TCTGCGTGATCAGCCGGCTGACCTGGCAAAAGGGCATGGACATACTGGCAGCGGTGGTCGACGGCGTCGTCGCCACCGGCGCGCGGCTGGCGATCCTCGGCTCGGGTGACGCCGGCCTCGAAGGCGCGCTGCTTGCCGCCGCAGCCCGCCATCGCGGCCGCGTCGGCGTTGTCGTCGGTTACGACGAGGGTTTGTCCCACATTATGCAAGGCGGCTGCGACGCCATTGTCATCCCGTCGCGCTTCGAGCCCTGCGGGCTGACCCAGCTTTACGGCCTGCGCTACGGCTGCGTGCCGGTCGTTGCCCGTACCGGCGGCCTTGCCGACACCATCATAGACGCCAACGAAGCCGCGATCTCGGCAGGTGTAGCCACCGGTTTCCAGTTCGCGCCCAACAATGGCGGCGCCATGCTGCACGCCATCCGCCGGCTGGTCGACGCGCATGCGAGCCCGGCCGTCTGGGAACAGATCCAGCGCCAGGGCATGAAAGCCGATGTTTCCTGGGACAAGAGCGCCGACAAATACGTTGAACTCTACCGCCTGTTGCTTTCGAAAAGGGTTGCCTGAAGCATGATCCGGACCGTCGCCACCAAACCCTATCTTGACCAAAAACCCGGCACGTCCGGCCTGCGCAAGAAGGTGCCTGTCTTCCAGCAGGAGCACTATGCCGAGAATTTCATCCAGTCGATCTTCGACGCGCTCGATGGCTTCAAGGGCAAGACGCTGGTGATTGGCGGCGACGGCCGCTTCTACAACCGCGAGGTCATCCAGAAAGCCATCGCCATGGCGGCGGCCAACGGCTTCGGCAAGGTGATGGTCGGGCAGGGCGGCATATTGTCGACGCCGGCCGCCTCGCATGTCATCCGCAAATACAAGACCTTCGGCGGCATCATCCTGTCGGCCAGCCACAATCCAGGCGGCCCGCATGAGGATTTCGGCATCAAGTACAATGCCGGCAATGGCGGCCCGGCGCCGGAAAAACTGACCGACGCGATCTTCGAAAAGACCAAGACGATTTCGAGCTTCAAGACCGCCGACATCGCGGCGATCGACATCGACAAAATCGGCACCGTCGAGGCCGGTGGCATGACGGTGGAGGTGATCGATCCGGTCACCGACTATGCCGAGCTGATGGAAAGCCTGTTCGATTTCGACGCCATCCGCGCCAATTTCAAATACGGCTTTCGCATGCGCTTCGACGCCATGCATGCGGTCACCGGTCCCTATGCCAAGGAAATCCTCGAACGCCGGCTTGGCGCGGAGAACGGCACTTGCCGCAACTACAAGCCGCTGCCGGATTTCGGCGGCCATCACCCCGACCCCAACCTGGTCCACGCCAAGCACCTCTACGACGAGATGATGGGACCGGACGCGCCGGATTTCGGCGCCGCCTCCGATGGTGACGGCGACCGCAATCTGATCATCGGCAAGGGCATCTTCGTCACCCCCTCGGATTCGGTGGCGATGCTTGCCGCCAATGCGCAACTGGCGCCGGGCTACAAGGACGGCCTCAAAGGCATCGCCCGCTCGATGCCGACCAGCGGCGCTGCCGACCGCGTCGCCGAAAAGCTCGGCATCGGCATTTATGAAACGCCGACCGGCTGGAAGTTCTTCGGCAATCTGCTCGATGCCGGGATGGCGACGATCTGCGGCGAGGAAAGTGCCGGCACCGGTTCCAACCATGTCCGCGAGAAGGACGGGCTGTGGGCAGTGCTGTTGTGGCTCAACATCCTGGCGGTGCGCGGCGAAAGCGCCAAGCAGGTGGTCACCGAGCACTGGGCGACCTATGGCCGCAACTATTATTCGCGCCACGACTATGAAGAGGTGGAGACCGAACGCGCCAATGTCCTGGTCGACGAGTTGCGCGCCAAGCTGACCTCGCTGCCTGGCACCAGCGTGCGCGGCCTGAAGATCGCCAATGCCGACGACTTCGCCTATCACGATCCGGTCGACGGTTCGGTGAGCAAGAACCAGGGCATAAGGATCCTGTTCGAAGGCGGCTCGCGCGTCGTCTTCCGCCTCTCGGGCACCGGCACTTCAGGCGCGACGCTGCGCGTCTATATCGAGCGCTACGAGCCGGACGGAGCGAGGCACGATCTCGACACGCAAGAGGCGCTTGCCGACCTGATTGCGGCGGCGGATGATATTGCCGGGATCAAGAGCCACACCGGCCGCAACAAGCCGAGCGTGATTACTTGAGAGTGGTGCGGCGCGCCTCTCCTTCTCCCCTTGTGGGAGAAGGTGGCCGAGCGAAGCTCGGCCGGATGAGGGGTGCTCCAGCTTGGCGCACACCATCGTTTCAAGCACCAATGCCTCATTCCTTCCAGCACCCCTCATCCGTATCGGCGCTGCGCGCCGATCCACCTTCTCCCACAAGGGGAGAAGGGGAGCCGCGCCCATGACCCATCTCGGCGCAACCATCACCCGCGATGGCATCCGCTTCGCCGCCTGGTCGTCGTCGGCACGGCGTCTTTGGGTGTCGATCTTCGACGGCACCGGCGCCCGCGAAACCGACCGGCTTGAGCTTCAGCCGGAAGGCGAGGGCGTTTTTGCCTTGTCAGTCGCCGGCTTTGCCGGCGGCACCCGCTATGGCTTTCGCGCCGATGGCGATTATGCGCCCGAACGCGGCCTGTGGTTCGATCCCGACAAGCTGCTCACCGATCCCTACGCCATCGAAATCGACCGGCCGTACCAGTATCACTGGCGGCTCACGGCCAAACGCAACGAAGGCGCCGACACCGCGCAGCTCATGCCCAAGGCAATTGCCGTGGCTTCGCCCAAGGTCGTGCCGGCCAAGCCGCCGCTGTTCAAGCCCGGCGGCCTGATCTACGAACTCAATGTCCGTTCCTTCACCAGGTTGCATCCCGACGTGCCGGAAGTGCAGCGCGGCACCATCGCGTCACTTGCTCATCCCGCCATCATCGAGCACCTCAAGAAGATAGGCGTCTCCGCCGTCGAACTGATGCCGGTGACGGCATGGATCGACGAGCGGCATCTGCCGCCGCTCGGCTTGAGCAACGCCTGGGGCTACAACCCGGTCACCTTCATGGCCCTCGACCCGCGCCTGGCGCCGGGCGGCCTGACCGAATTGCGCGACACGGTGGCTGCGCTGCGCAAGGCCGGCATCGGCACCATCCTCGATCTCGTCTTCAACCACACCGGTGAGAGCGATCGGCTCGGCCCGACGCTATCGCTGCGCGGCCTCGACAACCGTGCCTACTATAGGCATGAGACCGACAACCGCCTGGTCAATGACACCGGCACCGGCAACACGGTCGCCTGTGACCATCCTATCGTTCGGGAGATGGTGCACGATACGCTCCGTCATTTCGTCCGCTACGCTGGCGTCGACGGTTTCCGCTTCGATTTGGCGCCGATCCTCGGCCGCGTCGATGGCATTTTCGATCCTGAAGCACCTTTGCTTCAAGCCATTGCTGCCGACCCGATCCTTGCCGATAGGGTGCTGATCGCCGAGCCCTGGGACATCGGCCCGAACGGCTACCAGCTCGGCAATTTCCGCCCGCCATACCTCGAATGGAACGACCGCTACCGCGACGACGTCAGGCGCTTCTGGCGCGGCGATGCCGGCGCGGTCGGCGCGCTGGCGACCAGGCTCGCCGGTTCGTCGGACGTGTTCGGCAGGGAGGGTCAACCGGCCAGCCGCACTGTCAATTTCATCGCCGCGCATGACGGCATGACTTTGGCCGACATCGTCACCTATGAGGCCAAGCACAACCAGGCCAATGGCGAGAAGAACCGTGACGGCCACAATGAGAACCTGTCGTGGAACAATGGCGTCGAGGGCGAGACCCCTGACAAGGCGGTTGCCGAGGCCCGTTCCGGTGACTGCCGAGCGCTGCTCGCCACCTTGTTTGCCTCGCGCGGTACGATCATGCTGACGGCGGGCGACGAATTCGGCCGCACGCAAAAGGGCAACAACAACGCCTACGCACAGGACAACGCCATCACCTGGCTCGACTGGGCCGGGCGCGACCTCGTGCTGGAAGCCCATGTGTCGGCGCTCGCCGCACTGCGCCGCGCTGCGCCAGCGCTTTCTGACACGCGCTTCCTGACCGGGGAGCCGCCGACTGGTTCTGATGTGCCCGATGTCGCCTGGCTGACCGAGACCGGCGCGCTGCTCAGTGAGGCCGACTGGAACGATGCCTCGCGCTACCGTCTCGTCATGCTGCTTGGCAATACGGCGGAAGGCCGCCTGGCCGTCATCGTCAATGGCGACCGCCGCCAATGCGTCTTTACGCTGCCCGTGCGGGAAGGATTCCAATGGCAGCCGGCCGTTGAAACGCAGGCGGTCGACCTTGCGCGCCCGCTGCCCGGCCGCAGTGTCAGTTTCATGATCGAGCGCCGGACCGCAAAGGTCCGCGCCAGGAAGGGTTCGTGATGGCCGATGGCAATGCCCAGTCGGGACCTGAAGAAGCCGACTGGTGGCGCGGCTGCGTCATCTACCAGATCTACCCGCGCTCGTTCCAGGATACGACAGGCGACGGCAGCGGCGACCTCGTAGGCGTCACATCGCGGCTGGCGCACGTCGCCTCGCTCGGCGTCGACGCCGTTTGGCTGTCGCCCTTCTTCAAGTCGCCAATGGCCGACATGGGCTACGACGTCTCTGACTATCAGGCGGTCGATCCGATGTTCGGTACGCTCGATGATTTTGACGCGCTGGTGGCCGAGGCGCACCGGCTCGGCCTGAAGGTGATCATCGACCAGGTGCTGTCGCACTCCTCCGACAAACATGAATGGTTCGTCGAAAGCCGATCGAGTCGCGACAACCCCAAGGCCGACTGGTACGTCTGGGCCGACACCAAACCCGACGGCAACGCCCCCAACAACTGGCTCTCGGTTTTCGGCGGCCCGGCCTGGGAGTGGGACGCGACCCGCCGGCAATACTACATGCACAATTTTCTCGCCTCGCAGCCGGACCTCAACTTCCACAATCCGGAGGTCCAGGACGCGCTGCTCGACACGGTGCGGTTCTGGCTCGACCGCGGCGTCGACGGCTTCCGCCTGGACACGGTAAACTACTATGTCCATGACCGCTGGCTGCGTAGCAATCCGCCTTTGGCGTCGAGCGTCGCCGGCACCAATGGCGAAACCAACACCTATCTCTTCCAGGAACATCTGTTCGACAAGTCGCAGCCGGAGAACCTCGGTTTCCTCCGGCGCTTTCGCGCTCTGCTCGACGAGTATGACGGCCGCGCCAGTGTCGGCGAGGTCGGCGACGAAAGCCGTTCGCTGCAGACGCTGGCCGCCTACACCTCCGGCGGCGACAAGCTCAACATGTGCTACACGTTCGATCTGCTTGGGGCACAATTCTCGCCTGCCCATGTGCGCGGCTGCGTCGAGGCGTTTGAAACAGCGGTTGCCGATGGCTGGGTCTGCTGGGCGTTTTCCAACCACGATGTCGTGCGCCATGTCAGCCGCTGGACGCGGCCGGGCGGCGATCCGGATGCGGTGGCGAAATTCTCGATCGCTCTGCTCGCCTGCTTGCGCGGATCGATCTGCCTCTATCAAGGCGAGGAGCTTGGGCTGCAGGAGGCGGAACTGACCTTCGAGGATCTGCGTGATCCCTTCGGCATCCGCTTCTGGCCGACGGTCAAAGGCAGGGACGGCTGCCGCACGCCGATGGTCTGGGAAGCGGGCGCCGACAATGCCGGTTTTTCCTCGGCCAAGCCCTGGCTGCCGGTGCCTGCAAGCCAGCGGGCCCGGGCGGTCGACGTCCAGAATGGCGACGAAAATTCCGTGCTCGCCGGCTACCGGATGATGCTGGCCTTGCGCAAGGCGCATCCGGCTCTGGTCAAGGGTTCGATCCGTTTTCTCGATACCGAGGGCGATGTTCTTGCCTTCATCAGGCAGGGCGAGGGCGAGACATTGCTCTGCGTCTTCAATTTCGCCGACGAGCCGGCCGACTGGCCACTGCCGCCGGATTTCGGGCCCGTCGTGGCGATAGCTCCGGGTGGCGGTGCGGTCCTACAGGATGAGGGGCTGTCGCTACCGGCGCTGGGCTGGTTTGTCGGACGAACCGGCTAGCTAACCTATAGATCGGGCCTATTGCACCAGAACGGAGCGGCCGCAGGTCGCGCCGGTGACCCGGACATCGGCCTGGCCGACGCTCACACCGAGCGCTGCGAGCACATTGTAGACCAGCGCGTCGACAGGCGCCGTCACGCTGTTCAGCAGTGCCACCACAGCCGGCTTGACCGTTCCAAGCAGGGCGCTGAGGTTGATCGGCAGGCCCAGCACGTTGGCCGTCAGCGACAGATTCTTGACCAGCGAGGTGGTCAGCGACTGCGTCAGGTTCTGCGTTGAGACGGTCTTGATCGTCTTGGCGGTGATGTCGCTATACTTGAAGACCAGATCCGTCGAGTTCATGTTGGTCATCGCAAACGCCGCAGAGCCCTTCACCGACAAGAGCGGGACGAGCAGCAGCCTCACCGTAGCGATTTCGGTGTTGTAGAAGGATTGCGGTTTGGTGAAATCGGCGAAGGCGCCGGGATTGCCGTCGGCACTGCTGGCCGCGAGATGCGCTTCGACGACACCGGGGCGCGTGGCGATGGTGACCTTGATGCTCTCGGGACGGCCCGTCGGACAGCTTATGTCCGTCAGCTTGGCCTCCGCATAGGCGATTTCGATATGCAGCGGCAGGGTGACGGAGAGCAGGCTGATGCCGCCGCCGATATTGCTGTTGCCGACGGTGACCGACGCCAGAAGCTTGATGCGTGTCTGCGCGGTGCGCACCACGGTGCCGGCCTCGCCGACAGCCAGCCATGGCGAGGATTGCATCGGCTCGCCAATGGCGACGTTGAGCGTCGTGGCGGTGAGGCCAGGCACGGTGACGCCAAGGTCGAGCTGGGCCTGGTTGGTGCCGTTGGCAAGGGAGGCTGCGGCCGTCAGCATCCCCATGGCGCTGGTATCGACCCCCAGACCCGAGGGCTTTTGCCCGAGACCCAGGCGGCCGACCGAGCCGAGGTCGACAAGGTGGCTGAGCGGAATCTGGACCGTGCTGGTGGCCTTCGAGGCCACCGACTGCAAGGCCAGCTTGGCCGTGTTGCCAAGCCCCGGGACATTGGCCATGGCGGTTGCGATCTGGCCGATGCTGGCCTTTGAAGCCAGCACATCCGAATAGGATACACCGGTCATGTTCAACTGAACCGCGAGCGCGTCGACAAAGGAAAGCACGTTGATGTCGGCCGCGATCAGGGAATTATAGTCCATCACGCTGAGCGAGATGTTGCCGCCCACCAGTCCCTTGAGGAGCGCATTGAGCAGGCCGTCATTGACGCTGACCAGCCTCGAGCCGACCGAGAATGTCGCCTGCGCCTGGGCATTTGCGGTGGCCATCGTGCCGATGACCGGCGGGGCCATGAGCGAGGTGCCGAAATAGAGCGTGCCCTGCTTCTTCAGGAACACGCGCACGGCGTTGTAGGGCAGCTTGCCCGCTTCGAACCGGCTGCCGGCGGCGATCGAACTCAAACCGGTGTAGCGCCCCGGCACAATCTGGACCACCGCCTTGGTGGCTGTTGGCGCGGCGGTTGTCCCGTCTTTCTGCACGGCAACCGAGCTGATGCCATTGTCCTTCAGCGTCGTCAGCACCGCCGTTTCAACGTTGGCAAGATTGGCCGCAGCAGTGATCGCCGCCAGGTCGACGATCGACTGCGCTGCGCGGCGCTCGTTGAATAGGGCGCCTTGGTCGACGGCGAACGCCGTCAGGACCAGCGCGACGGGCGCGCAGAGCGCCGTCATGACAGCGAAATTGGCCCGCTTCTCGCGCAGCAGCCGCCGGCATATCTGCCACATTCCAGCAACGGCACTACGCATCAGATGCCCCCGACCCGGATCGTCGATTGGCGTTGAATGGTCATGCCCGGCATCGCCAGATTGGGGAACAGATTCCAGATCGGCAAATTGCGTGCGTCGTAGCTGACCGAGACCACGAACTGACTGCCATCGGCGACGCTGTCCTTGGCGTCGACCGTCAGTTTCGTGGCATCGACGAAGGGATAACCATTGACATCGTTGTTGAAGTTGGTCACCAGCGTCTTGCGTTCAGTGGCGTTCAGCCCCGCAATCGCCGTTCGCGCCGCATCCGCCGCGATTTGCTGGACCGAATGGCTGGCGCCGAAATAGATGCCATATGCAACCATTCCGAGTAGAAGCAGGATGAACAAAGGCGCCAGCATGGCGAATTCGATCGCCGAGGTCCCCGAGGCGTTCGCCCGGAAACGACACCACAAAGCGGGGAGTTTTGGGTTCTGCAGCATACTGCCGAGTATGCCAAACTTCGCTTGCAAAAACAGAAAACCGATAAAGCAACCGCAAGGTGCAGCCAGTTGAATGGCATTTGAATTTTAGCTGGAACTATTTTAGCGCGGGACTACTCACTCTACGTCAAGCAGCGGGCGGTTGAAATAATATTTCCGTCTGTCTAGTGTCCTGGCCACCAGCTGCCGGAAAGGGAACCGGCGGCGCGCTCAAAGGGGCCAGAAATCGGTTCCGGGGCGTTAACACTCGAAAGGCGCGAGCCGCTGGGCCGCGCCGCAGGGAGAGACTTCATGCTGAAAAATATGCTGAAGGCGACGCTGGTCGCCACAACCATGACCTTTGCTGCAGGCACGTTCCTGACGCCGGCCCTTGCCGAGACCGTCTATAACAGAGGCAGCGCCGCCGAAGTGGAGACGGTCGATCCGCACAAGACCTCCACCACCTACGAAGCCGATGTCATACGCGACCTGTTCCAGGGACTGGTCATGCACGATCAGAAGACGAACCTCATTCCGGGCGCCGCCGAAAGCTGGACCGTATCGGATGACGGCACCGTCTACACCTTCAAGCTGCGCAAGGACGGCTTATGGTCGGATGGCAGCCCGGTGACGGCTGACGACTTCGTCTACTCCTTCCGTCGGCTGGAGGATCCGGCGACCGCCGCCGAATATGCTTCCATGCTCTATCCCGTGAAGAACGCAGAGGAAGTCAACACCAAGAAAGGCAAGCCCGAGGATATGGGCGTCAAGGCGATAGATGCCAACACCTTGGAGGTGACGCTGAAGGCGCCGACGCCATACTTCCTCGAGATGCTGACCCACCAGGCCACCTATCCGGTCAACAAGGCCTCGATCGACAAGCTCGGCGCCGACTGGATCAAGGCGGGCAATCTTGTTTCGAATGGCGCCTACACGCTGGCCGAGTGGGTTCCCAACGACCACATGAAGCTGGTCAAGAATCCGAAATTCTGGGACGCCGCGACCGTCAAGATGGACGTCGTCAACTATATTCCGACCGAAGACCGCTCATCGGCGATGAAGCGCTTCGAGGCCGGTGAACTCGACAGTTACGGCGACCTGCCGACCGAACAGCTCGCTGACCTGAAGACCAAGTTCGGCGATCAGGTCCGCGTCGGACCGTATCTCGGCACCTACTATTACGCGGTCAAGACCGACAAGGCGCCGTGGGACAATGTCGAGCTGCGCAACGCCATCTCGATGGCGATCGACCGCGACTTCCTGGCCGAAAAGGTCTGGCAGAACTCCATGCTGCCGGGCTATTCGATGGTGCCTCCAGGCATCGCGGGCTACACGCCGGCACTGGCCAAATACGCCGACATGTCGCAGATCGACCGCGAGGACGCCGCCAAGAAAATCCTCGAGAAACTCGGCTATACGCCTGAGCATCCGCTGAAGATGGAGATTCGCTACAACACCTCGGAAAATCACAAGAACACCGCGGTTGCCATCCAGGAACAGCTGAAGCCGCTTGGCGTCGAGATCACGCTGCTCAACACCGATACCAAGACCCACTATTCCTTCCTCGAGCAGAAGGGTAATTACGACGTGGCGCGTGCCGCCTGGATCGCCGACTACAAGGATCCGGAAACCTTCCTCGGCATCACACGCAAGGCCAGCGGCAACAACTATTCGAACTACAACAGCCCGGCATACGAGGCGGCCATGGACAAGGCCGCGGCAGCCGGCGGCAAACCCGAAGAGCGCATGAAGGACCTCACTGCTGCCGAGCGCATCCTTGTCGATGATGTCGGTAACATTCCGCTTCTCTACTACAGCTTCCACGATATCGTTTCCTCGAAGCTGCATGGCTTCGATGACAATGTGATGGACGTTCATCCGTCCCGCTTCATCTCCAAGGACTGAATCATCCTTGACTGGACCGCCGCGCCCCATCCGGGCGCGGCGGGCTGGTCGGTCATCGCATCGGTCCGAAAGTCGTGGTCGATTTTCGGCAAGCCCGGTGCGAAGATTTGGAGCGCCGGAGCGTGGCAATGCGTCCGCATGGACGTGTGGCGCTCTGGCCGAAGCGGGGCGCCGATGCTGCGATATATCTTACGGCGGCTTCTGACCGCCATACCGACGCTATTCGTCATCGTGACCATGGCGTTCTTCCTGATACGCGTCGCACCAGGCGGCCCGTTCAATCAGGAGCGGGGCTTGAGCCCCGAGATCAGGGCCAATCTTGAAGCCCAGTTCGGCCTCGACGATCCGCTCTGGCTGCAATATGCTCACTATCTCGGCAATCTTTTGCGCGGCAATTTCGGGCCGAGCTACAATTTGCCTGACTTCACCGTCACCGAACTCTTCGCCAAGGGCTTGCCGATTTCAGTCCAGCTCGGCACCTCCGCGCTGATCCTGGCGCTTCTGCTCGGCTCGGTGCTCGGCACCATTGCCGCGCTCAACCAGAACAAGCTTGGCGACTATACGGTCATCGCGCTGGCGACCGCCGGCAGCACCATCCCCACCTTCGTCATCGCGCCGGTGATCCAGTTGGTGTTCGGATTGACCTGGAAGCTGTTGCCGATCGGCGGCTGGGGCGACGGCGCACTGATCAACAAGATCGGGCCGGTGCTGACGCTCGCTTTGCCGCAGATCGCCATTGTCGCCCGCCTGATGCGCGGTTCGATGATCGAGAGCTTGCGCTCGCATCATATCCGAACGGCGCGGGCGCTCGGCCTGTCGGACTGGTCGGTGGTGGTCAAGCACGCGCTGCGTGGCGCCATCCTGCCGATCGTGTCTTTCACCGGTCCGGCGGCCGCGGCGCTGCTCACCGGTTCGGTCATCGTCGAGACCATCTTCTCCATTCCCGGCGTCGGCCGCTATTTCGTCGATGCCGCGCTCAACCGCGACTACACGCTGGTGATGGGAACCGTGGTGGTGATCGCGCTCTTCACCATCGTCTTCAACCTGATCGTCGACGTCATGTATGCGGTCGTCGATCCGAGGGTGCGCTATGACTGATATCGCAGCCACCGCCGCTCCGCCGGCCGTCGTCGGCCGCTCGCTCTGGGGCGACGCATGGGCGCGGCTCAAGGCCAATCGCGCCGCCATGTTCAGCCTCTATTACCTTGCCTTCATCGGCGTCATTAGCGTGTTCGGCCCCTGGTTCGTACCGCATCAATACACCACCATCTATGCCGACTATGTGCGCACGCCGCCGAGCTTCAGCCCCTATCCACGGACCGACATGATCGAGACGGCGCTTGACGATGCGATCAAGCGCATGCGCGTCGACATCAAGGAATGGAAACAGGACGGCAATCGCGTCACCGTCACCGTCACCTCGACCAAACCGATCGATGAGCGCAACATCCGCTATCTCGACCGCTCCGATGCCTTCGACGACACCAAGATAGAGAGCAAATCGGCCGACGGGCTCGAATTGACGATGACCGCGTCGGTCAAACAGCAGTATTTCCTGTTCGGCACCGACAACACCGGCCGCGATCTGTTGTCGCGCACGCTGATGGCAGGGCGCATTTCGCTGGCCATCGGCCTGCTTGCCGGCGTTGTCGCCGTGGTCATCGGCGTCCTTTACGGGGCGGCGGCCGGCTTTTCCGGCGGCAAGATCGACGAGGTGATGATGCGCATCGTCGACGTGCTCTATTCGCTGCCGTTCATCTTCTTCGTCATCATGCTGGTGGTGTTCTTTGGCCGCAACTTCGTGCTGATGTTCCTAGCGGTGGGTGCGGTGCTGTGGCTCGACATGGCGCGCATCGTGCGCGGCCAGGCGTTGTCGATCCGCCGTCAGGAATATGTCCAGGCCGCCGAGGCCATGGGCGTTGGCCAGCGCGGCATCCTGCTCCGCCATGTCATTCCCAACCTGCTCGGACCCGTGGTGATCTACATGACGCTCTTGGTGCCGCAGGTTATCATCCTGGAAAGCTTCCTGTCTTTCCTCGGCCTTGGCGTGCAGGAGCCGATGACCAGCTGGGGCGTGCTGATCTCGGTCGGCGCCAAGAACATCGGCACCGCCAACTGGCTGCTTTTGTTCCCGGCCTTCTTCCTCGTCTCGACGCTGTTTGCGCTGAACTTCGTCGGCGACGGCCTGCGCGACGCGCTCGACCCGAGAGATCGATAAAGATGGGAACCGTCGAGATGGGAAATCCCGAAACGATCCTCAGCGTCAAGGACCTTCGCGTCCGCTTTCGCACGCTCGACGGCGCCGTCGAAGCCGTCAAAGGCATCAACATCCACGTCAATGCCGGCGAGACCGTCGCCGTGGTCGGCGAATCCGGCTCCGGCAAGAGCCAGACGATGATGGCGGCAATGAGCTTGCTGGCGTCCAACGGCGAGGCGACGGGTCACGTCGACTATCGCGGCCGCAATCTTTTGACCATGACCAAGAGCGACCTCAACAAGGTGCGCGGCGCCAAGATCAGCATGATCTTCCAGGAGCCGATGACCTCGCTCGATCCGCTCTATTCGATCGGCAACCAGCTGATTGAACCGATCCGCAAGCACCGCGGGCTGAACGCGGCCGAGGCGCGCGAGGAGGCGCTCAAGCTGCTCAGGCTGGTGCATATTCCCGATCCCGAGCGGCGGATGAAATCCTATCCGCACGAAATGTCGGGCGGCCAGCGCCAGCGCGTCATGATCGCCATGGCGCTCGCCAACGACCCCGATATTCTGATCGCCGACGAGCCGACGACGGCGCTCGACGTCACCATCCAGGCGCAGATCCTGGTGCTGCTCGCCGAACTGCAACGCAAGCTCGGCATGGCCATCGTCTTCATCACCCACGACCTCGGCATTGTCCGGCGCTTTGCCGACCGCGTCTATGTCATGCGCTATGGCGAGGTGGTCGAGGAAGGCGAGGCCGAAGCGCTTTTCGCCAACCCGCAGCATGCCTATACGAAAATGCTTCTGGCCGCCGAACCGACCGGCACCAAGGCGCCACCGCCGGCCAACGCGCCGGTGCTGCTCGAGGGCCGCAATGTCGAAGTGACGTTCAAGATCGGCGGCGGCTTCCTCGCCGGCGAGCCGTTGATGCTACGCGCTGTCGACCACATTTCGATTCGGCTGAAGCGCAACCAGACCATCGGCATCGTCGGCGAATCCGGTTCCGGAAAATCGACGCTCGGCCGCGCTTTGCTCAGGCTGTTGCCGAGCGACGGCGTCATCCGCTTCGGCGACCGGGATATTTCCACCGCCGACCGCCAGGCGATGCGGCCGCTGCGGCGTGAGATGCAACTCGTCTTCCAGGATCCGTTCGGCTCGCTGTCACCGCGCATGACTGTCGGCCAGGTCATCACCGAAGGGCTTTTGGTGCATGAGCCGAACCTGTCAGGTAAGCAACGCGACCAGCGCGCCGTCGAGGCCTTGCTGGAGGTCGGCCTCGACCCCAATGCCCGCAACCGCTACCCGCACGAATTCTCAGGCGGCCAGCGCCAGCGCATTGCCATCGCGCGCGCCATGATCCTGAAGCCCAAACTGGTGGTGCTGGACGAGCCGACCTCGGCCCTCGACCGCTCGGTGCAGAAACAGATCGTCGAGCTCTTGCGCAAGCTGCAGGCCGACCACGAACTGTCCTACCTCTTCATCAGCCACGATCTCGCCGTGGTGCGCGCCATGGCCGACTACATCATCGTCATGAAGCAAGGCAAGATCGTCGAGGAAGGCCCGACGGAAGAGATATTCAGCAACCCGCAGGCAGCCTACACACAGACGCTGATGAATGCGGCGATCGATGTGACGCGGTTCCGGTTGAGTGCTTGAGGCGTGAAGTGAAGCAGATATTCAGGGCAGGACCAGTTCGCTTAGCCCGCTGACTTGGGGCATCTGCCGGCTCTTGTCGTGACAATCACCTCTTCCCGCTGCTTCAGCTTTTCGATCCTGGCCGTCTCACGGTTGGCGACGGCGGTCTTGACGCGTGCGCCGCCGAGCAGCCAGTTCGGCACGCTGGTGTTGGCGACCTTGCCGCGGGTGATGGCGGTTTGCGAGATTTCACGCGCGATATCGCCCACGGCATTGTTGAGCTCGGCGCATGTCATGCTGTCGTATTTCGCCGGGTTGACCGTACCGCCCAGCGATGAGCAGCCTGTCGCCAGCGACAGAGCAAGCAGCGCTGACAGCCGGCCTGCGATCGAAATCAACAACTTCATCTTCCGCACACCTCGTTTCGGGCCGCTGTTTCGGCGGTTGTCCCATTATCGAGGTAGCGCGGATACTTGTCTCGTCAAAACACCATGCCGACGCCACACGCCGATGCGGCCGGTTTGCCTTTAAGGTGTCTTGTGGGGATGTCGGGAGAAACGGACACCTAAGTGTCTGTTTTTTCTGGTCGGAGTGGCAGGATTTGAACCTGCGACCCCCTCGTCCCGAACGAGGTGCGCTACCAGGCTGCGCTACACTCCGTGACCAGACCGCGGGCTTATAGCCGCCGTACTTCGTTCCTGCAAGCGGCAATGGCAGCGCTTCCGTCGCATTTCGTTCGCTTTCGTCGGGCATTGCCGCAAAGCTTGGATTTCCCGCCCGGGATAAACCCCGCTTAAAGCCTTGCGTGCTAGGCAGCAGCCTCGATAAATCGTGTTTTCGCCATCTGGAGCTCTGCTGTCTTGCCCCTGAAAATCGTAGGCGACGCCCGGCCCAACAGCTTCGAATTCGAAACGGAAGCGCTGATCAAAGCGTCGGGATTTCGCGAGTACGATGCGCGCTGGTGGTTCGGTCACCCCGGCTCCGCGCAGCCGCCGGAGCTCAACCTGATCGGCGTCCAGGCGCTCGGCATGGGGCTGGGCACGTTGATTCGGCGTCTTGGCGCCGGGCCTGGCATCGTCACCGGCCACGATTTCCGCGCCTATTCGCTCGGCATCAAGCTGGCGCTGGTGTCCGGCCTGATGGCTGCGGGCGCCAGAGTAAAAGACATTGGCCTGGCGCTGTCGCCGATGGCCTATTTCGCCCAGTTCGCGCTCGACACACCGTCCGTCGCCATGGTCACGGCCTCGCACAATGAAAACGGCTGGACCGGGGTCAAGATGGGCGCGGCGCGGCCGCTGACTTTCGGGCCGGAGGAGATGAGCGCACTGAAACAGATCGTGCTGTCGGGCGATTTCCATCTTGCCGGCGGCGGCTCCTATGAATTCGTCTCTGGTTTTCGCGAGACCTATCTCGACGACCTTGTCGGGAACAAACGCATCGCGCGAAAGCTGAAGGTCGTGGCCGCATGCGGCAATGGCACCGCCGGTGCCTTCGCGCCGCAGGCGCTGGAGCGCATCGGCTGCGAGGTGATCCCGCTCGACGTCGAGCTCGACCACACTTTTCCGCGCTACAACCCGAACCCGGAGGACATGCAGATGCTGCACGCCATCCGCGACAAGGTGCTGGAGACCGGCGCCGATGTCGGTCTCGGCTTCGATGGCGATGGCGACCGTTGCGGCGTGGTCGACAATGAGGGCAACGAGATCTTCGCCGACAAGGTCGGCGTCATGCTGGCGCGTGACATTTCCAGCCAGCATCCGGGCTCGACCTTCGTCGTCGACGTCAAGTCGACCGGCCTGTTCAACACCGACAGCGTGCTCAAGGCCAATGGCGCGACCACCGATTACTGGAAGACCGGCCACTCCTATATCAAGCGCCGCGTTGCCGAGCTCGGCGCCGTCGCCGGTTTCGAGAAGTCGGGCCATTTCTTCTTCAACCCGCCGATCGGCCGCGGCTACGATGATGGTCTCGTCACGGCCATCGCCATTTGCGAGATGCTCGACCGCAATCCAAGGAGTTCGATGGCCGATCTCTACCGCGCGCTGCCGCTGACCTACGGCACGCCGACCATGTCGCCGCATTGCGCCGACGAGGTGAAATACGGCGTGGTCGAGCGGGTGGTGGCGGATTTTCAGGCCATGCAGCGGGAAGGCATCACCTTTGCCGGCCAGAAGATATCGGGCCTTATCACCGTCAACGGCGTGCGCGTCATTGCCGAGGACGGCACCTGGGGCCTGGTGCGGGCATCGTCGAACAAGCCGGAGCTTGTCGTGGTCGTCGAAAGCCCGGTATCGTCCGACCGCCGCCGGCAGATGTTCGAGGCGGTCGACGCCGTGCTGCGCCGCAGCCCGGACGTCGGCGCCTACAACCAGACCTTTTAGGTTCCCACGTTTCGGTTCAGACCAGAATAGTCAGGCGGCGGAAGTCGCCTGCCCAAGCACACCCCAATCGAATTCTCGTGCCCAGTCGGCAAAACTGTGCCAGCGGACCTCCGGAAATTCCTTGCGCAAGGCGCCGATGTCGACATCGTAGCCGACGCGGTCGAACCATTCGAACATCAGCGCGGCATCCTCGCTCTGCTGGCGTGCCACGGCGATCGGGATTTCCTGATAGCTGATGGGGCGGCCTATGGCCTGCGACAGGATCTTCGCCTCGTCTTCACCCGACAGTTCGTCTCCGGCGAAATCGAAACGCTTGCCGAACACCTGTTCGCGCCGCTCGGCCAAGGCGGCGACGAAGGCGCCGATGTCGGCCAGAGCGACCAGCTGGAGGGCACGCTTTGGCGGAACCGCGAAGGCATAAGTGCCCTGGCTGAGCGCGCTGATCGACCACGGCGCGACGACATTCTCCATGAAGGCTACCGGCGCACTGATCGTGTAGGGGATGCCGAGCCCGACGACATGTTTCTCGACGAGATACTTGCTGTCGAAATGCGGAATGCCGGTTTTCTTGTCTGCACTGGCAACCGATGAATAAATCAGATGCCCGACGCCGGCAGCCTTCGCCGCATCGGCGGCAAGGATCCCTTGGCGGGTTTCTTCCTCCATGTCGGCCTCATAGCTGTTGCCCATCAGGAACATGGTGTCGACGTCTCCGGCGGCTCTCACGACGGAGGCTGTATCGGCGAGATCACCTGCCGCAACTTCGGCGCCCGCTGTCGCCAGCTGTCGCGCGGTTTCGCTGTCTGGCTTGCGCGTCAGCGCCTTCACCCGATGTCCTTTCGACAGCAACGCGCGCGCCACCGCGCCGCCTTGCTGGCCGGTAGCGCCGGTCACAAGAATGGTTCGTTTGCTAATCATCTCGTCTGCTCCTTTTGTTCGCTGGAGTAGAATTAGGATTTGTCGTATTGATGCATAACTGCCTATAATTGGAAAACATCGTACCGTTTTTGGATACAATGCTCGACCTCAATGACATCGTCGTATTTGCGCGCGTCGTCGAAGCCGGCAGCTTCACGGCTGCGGCGCGCGTGCTGGCCATGCCCAAGACGACGGTCAGCCGCCGCATTGCCGCGCTCGAACGCGAGGTGGGTGTCCGCCTGCTCCAGCGCACGACGCGCAGCCTCAACGTGACGGATGCCGGGCGCCTCTATTACCAGCAGAGCAGCCAGGCGCTGCGGACGATCGAGGAAGCCAATCTGCGCCTTGCCGAGGCGCGGGCGGAGCCGTCAGGCACGATTCGCATTTCGGCCCCGGTCGGCTTTAGCGGCCATTTCCTTATCGGCGCCGTCATCGACTTCCTCGCAATGTATCCAAAGACCAAGGTCGAGCTCCGCCTGACCGACGACAGGCTCAATCTGGTCGAGGACGGTATCGATCTCGCTTTCCGCACCGGCGCCCTCCAGGATTCGACGCTGATCGCCCGCAAGCTCGGCTCCACGCACAGGCTGCTCTGCGCCAGCCCGGACTATCTCGCGCAACACGGCGTGCCGGAAGAGCCGGTGGATCTCGCGCGCCATCAATGCGTGGTCGCAGGTCCCTCGGCTTCAGGCGCTCATTGGGTGCTGGATGGGCCGCGCGGCCAGGAGACGGTCGCGGTGGCTGGCCGCTTCGCCGCAAACGAGATGCAGTCGGTCATTGCAGCCGCGCTTGCGGGCTTCGGCATCGCCCAATTGCCCCACGTGCTTGCCGAGGGGTTGATCAATGAAGGGCGGTTGCTGCGCGTTCTCAAGGAGCACACGACACCGGCCGGCGGCCTCCACGTCCTCTATCCGAGCAGCCGCCACCTTTCGCCTCTGGTCAAGGCCTTCATCGAGCTGGCAGCCGTGCGAATCTCCAGTCAGGTAAACACGGCTTAAAGGCATGCGTGCTATCCAATCGACCAACAACCCTTGAGCACGAGACCCGAATGACCGAGCGGATTGTCAGTTTTGTCATGAGCGGCGGCGTCGGCTCGCGGCTTTGGCCGCTGTCGCGCGAGGACAATCCCAAGCAGTTCCACGATCTCTCCGGCGACGGCTCGATGCTCGCCAAGACGTTGCGGCGGTTGACGGACAGGCCTGATGGCGAAACGCCGATCTTCCTGATCGCCTCGGAACGGCATGCCGAGCGCGTCCGTGCCGACCTCGCCGGTATCGACCTGTCCGGCGGCGGCCCGTTGTTCGAGCCGACCGGTCGCAACACCGCCGCCGCCGTGGCGCTGGCCGCGCTGCGCACATTGTCGGAGTTCGGCGACAGCCTGGTTCTGGTGGTACCGTCCGACCACGAGATCGCCACGCCGAAACAGTTCTGGCAGAGCATCGAGGCGGGCAGCGAGGCAGCCCTTGCCGGCCGGCTGGTGGTCTTCGGCATCAGGCCGACGCAGCCCGAGACCGGCTACGGCTATATCGAAGTCGCGGCCCACAAGGATGGCGTCTTCGACGTCTCGCGCTTCGTCGAAAAGCCCGACCTCGCCACTGCGCAAAGCTACCTCGAGGCTGGCACCTTCTACTGGAACACCGGCATCTTTCTGTTTCGCGCCGGCGCCATGCGTGATGCCTTCACTGCCTTTCAGCCTGATATCTGGCAAGCCACCGAAGCGGCCTATAAGGCAGCGACATCGGACCTGTCCGGCCTCTATATGCCGCTGGAGCTTTACGCCGCCATCCCGTCGAACTCGATCGACTACGCCATCATGGAGCGTGCAAAAGACATCGCCATGGTGCCGGCCGGCTTCCGCTGGAACGATCTCGGCTCCTGGCAGTCGCTGCTCGATGTCGGTCCGTCGGACAGCGCGGGCAATGTCATCGTCGGCGACGTCGTCGCCATCGACTGCGAAAACTCCTACATCCGCAGCGACGGCAGGTTGCTGTCGGCCATCGGCATGAAGGACGTCGCCATCGTCTCGACCACCGACGCCACTTTCGTCGCTCCCGTCAGCCATAGCCAGCACGTCAAGAAGATCGTCGAGCAGCTGGAAAAATCCGGCCGGCTGGAGACACGGTTCACGCCGGCGCATGACCGCGTCATCGAGAGCGGCGCCTGGCGCCGCCGCGTCCGTCACTGGCTGTTTCAGGAGACCTTGCCACTCTGGTCGACGGTTGGCGTCGACGAGCGTCATGGCGGTTTCCACGAGGCTCTGGGCTTCGACGCCACGCCGCTGATGAAGCCCAAGCGCATGCGGACCCAAGCCCGTCAGATCTATGCCTTCGCCGTTGCCAAGGAACACGGCTGGGACGGTCCCGCCGACCGGCTGATCAGCCACGGCATCGACTTCATCGCCGGCAAGGGCCGCACGGGCAGGGGCGGCTGGGTGCGCACGCTCAATGTCGATGGCAGCGTCGCCGACGCCACGGAAGATGCCTACGATCATTCCTGCGTGCTGCTGGCGCTGGCGCACGCCCATCTCTCGGGCAATCCGGATGCGCTGTGGCTTGGTGAGGAAACCTTCTCCTTCCTCGACGCGCATCTCGAGGACAGCCGCATGACCGGCTTTCTCGAGACATCGGACGGTGAGGGCGAACGGCGCTCCAACCCGCACATGCATCTGCTCGAGGCCTTCCTGGCCTGGCATCAGGCGACCGGCGAGCGCACCTATCTGCGCCGCGCCGCTCGCATCATCGACCTGTTTCGCAGCCATTTCTTCGACCCGGAAAGCTGGACGCTCGGCGAATACTTTGACGCGGAATGGAAACCGGCGGCTGGCGAGAAGGGGGCCTGGACCGAGCCTGGCCACCATTTCGAATGGGCCTCGCTGCTTACGGATTTTGCCGCCCGCAGTGGCCAGAGCGAGTTGAGCAATTTTGCCCGCAAGCTCTATGCTTCGGCCATCGCCAACGGCCTCAACCGCGCCACCGGCCTTGCTTATGGTGCGGTCTCCCGGCAAGGCCTGCCGCTCGACCTGGTGTCGCGCAGCTGGCCGCAGGCGGAAGCGATCAAGGCGGCGATCGCGCTTGACGGTTCAGGTGGGCCTGATCTCAAGCCGGAAATCGAGGCGCGTGTCGGCCGCCTGTTCCGCTGGCACATCGACCCGGCCCCGCTCGGCCTCTGGATCGACCGCATCGACGAACGCGGCCGCTCGCTGGCATCGGACGTGCCGGCCAGCATCTTCTATCATCTGGTCTGCGCGCTGACGCAGTATCTTGATGGGACAGCGCAGAAGGGGTGAGGCCCTAATACGGGCTCGCCACGTCCCCGGTCTCGACATACACCGACTTCAACTGCGAATAGAGCGCCAGCGCCGCCAGCGAATTCTCGCGCCCGATACCGGACTGCTTCACCCCGCCGAACGGGATTTCCACCGGCGTCAGATTGTAGGCGTTGATCCAGCACGTGCCGGCCTGCAGCTCGGCGATCACCCGATGCGCACGCCGCAGGTCGCGAGTAAACACGCCGGCGGCAAGGCCGAATTCGGTGTCGTTGGCGCGGTCGATGACCTCGTCCTCGCCGTCGAACTTCAGCACGCTCATCACCGGGCCGAAAATCTCCTCACGCGCAATGCGCATGTTGTCCGTGACGCCGGTGAACACCGTCGGCTCGACAAAGAAGCCGCCATCAAAGCCTTGCAGCGACGGCACATTGCCGCCGAAGGCGAGCGTCGCGCCATCCTGCTGGCCGGCCTTGATGTAGGAGATCACCTTCTCCTGTTGCGCCTTGTTGACCAGCGGACCCATCTGCGTTTCCGGATCGAGCGGATCGCCGATGCGGATCTTCTTCGTCCGCTCGACCAGCCGGTCGACGAAGCGGTCGTGAATGCCGCTCTGCACGAAGACGCGTGTTCCATTCGAGCAGATCTGTCCGGTGGAGTAGAAATTACCGAGCATGGCGCCGCCAATGGCGTTTTCGAGATCGGCATCGTCGAAGACAATCAGCGGCGACTTGCCGCCGAGCTCCATAGTCGCGTGCTTCATCTTGGAGCCGGCGAGCGACAGCACCTTGCGGCCGGTCGGCACCGAGCCGGTCACCGAAACCTTGGCAACGACATCATGGCCGACAAGGCCGGCGCCGACATCGCCATAGCCCTGCACAACGTTGAACAGCCCGTCGGGCAGGCCAGCCTCTGAGTAGATTTCGGCCAGCGCCAGCGCCGACAGCGGGGTGTTCTCCGACGGCTTGAACACCATGGCATTGCCCATGGCGAGCGCCGGCGCGGATTTCCAGCCGGCGATCTGGATAGGATAGTTCCAGGCGCCGATGCCGACGCACACGCCAAGCGCCTCGCGGCGCGTATAGGCAAAGGGTCCGCCGAGATCGATGGCCTCGCCGTTGAAGGCAGCGACCGCGCCGCCGAAATATTCGAGGCAGTCGGCCGCCGACGGCGCGTCCGCCACCAGCGTTTCCTGGATCGCCTTGCCGGTATCCAGCGTCTCGATGCGCGCGAGATCGGCGTTGCGGGCGCGCAAAATGTCGGCGGCGCGGCGCAGGATGCGGCCGCGCTCAACCGGCTTCATCCGCGCCCAGGCCGGTTGTGCCGCGCGTGCGGCTTCGATCGCCAGCTCCTGCACGTTCGGCGTCGCCGAATACAAGGTGGCGATGATCTCGCCCGTCGCCGGATAGATCACTGGCAGCGGCGCACCACCTTCATCCTCGATGTAGCGGCCGTTGACATAGTGCGATGCCGTTGGCTGGGCGCGCATATGAAGTCTCCAATGATCTTCGCTGGACAATGCCCTATCGATCCGCGACCTGCCAGCGGGGATTGATCCAGGGTTCCAGGTTGGACGGCGCCAGCGGCGTGCGGCCGAGAATGTGGTCGGATGCCTTCTCGCCGGCCATGATCGACGGCGCGTTGAGATTGCCGTTGGTGACGCGCGGGAAGATCGATGAGTCCGCGACGCGCAACCCTTCGACGCCGATGACGCGGCATTCCGGATCGACCACGCTCATGATGTCGTCGGCGCGGCCCATCTTGCAGGTGCCGCACGGGTGGTAGGCGCTCTCGGCATGATCGCGGATGAAGGCATCGAGATCCTCGTCCGACTGGACGTGCGAGCCCGGCGAGATTTCCTTGCCTCGAAAACTGTCGAAAGCCTTTTGGCCGAAGATCTCGCGGGTCAGCCTGATGCAGTGGCGGAACTCCGTCCAGTCGTCTGGATGCGACATGTAGTTGAAGCGGATGACCGGCGTCGCTTTGGGGTCGGGCGAGCGCAGCGTCACCGAGCCGCGCGACTTCGAGCGCATCGGTCCGACATGCGCCTGGAAGCCATGCGCCTTGGCCGCCGCCTTGCCGTCATAGCGTACCGCCGCCGGGATAAAGTGGTACTGGATGTCGGGGTAGTCGACGCCGGCTTGCGAGCGCACGAAGGCCGCGGCCTCGAAATGGTTGGTGGCGCCGAGGCCGGTCTTGAAGAACAGCCACTGCGCCCCGATCAGCGCCTTGGAGAACGGGTTGAGCACCGAGTTCAGCGTGATTGGCTGCGTGGATTCCTGCTGGATGTAGAGCTCCATATGATCCTGCAGATTGCGGCCGACACCTGGCCGGTCGGCCACGACCTGGACGCCGTTTTCGGCGAGATGCGCTGCCGGGCCGATGCCGGACAGCATCAGGATCTTGGGCGAATTGATCGACGATGCGGCGACGATTACCTCACGTCGTGCCTTAACGACCTGAATCTGTTTGTGAGCTTCGATCTCGACGCCGACTGCGCGCTGATTCTCGATGATCACGCGGCGGGCGAAACCTTTGACCACACTGACATTTTGCCGTTTGAGAGCCGGCTTCAGATAGGCTGATGCCGCCGACCAGCGGCGACCGCCGCGGATGGTCTGCTCCATCGGCCCGAAGCCTTCTTGCTTCGAACCATTGTAGTCGTCGGTCAGCTCGAAGCCGGCCTGGCGGCCGGCCTCGACGAAAGCGCCGTAGAGCGGATTTTTGCGCGGGCCGCGCTGGACGTGCAGCGGCCCGCCATGGCCCCGCCAGCCATCCTCGCCGCCGTCATTGTCTTCCATCCGCTTGAAGTAGGGCAGCACGTCGGCGAAGCTCCAGCCAGTCGCGCCCTCTTCGGCCCAATGGTCGAAGTCGCGGGCATGGCCGCGCACGTAGACCATGCCGTTGATCGAGGACGAACCGCCGATCACCTTGCCGCGCGGCGTCGCCAGCACGCGGCCGCCGAGATGCGGCTCCGGCTCGCTGGCAAAGCCCCAGTCGTAAAGGCTCATGTTGAGCGGGATCGACAGCGCCGACGGCATCTGGATCAGCGGTCCGATATCGGTGCCGCCAAACTCGATGACGATGACCGAATGCTTGCCGTCTTCCGACAGCCGGTAGGCCATGGCCGAGCCGGCCGAGCCGGAGCCGATAATGACGAAATCTGCTTCAAGCATGGTTCATATGCGCCATGAAATCGGCGAGCGAGACATTGCCGCCAGTAGCCACAACCAGGACGGTCTTACCCGCCACATTCACCTTGCCGCCGAGCAGTGCCGCCAGCGACGCTGCGCCCGACGGTTCCAGCACCAGCTTCATCCGCTCGAAGGCGATCTTCATTGCCCGCCGCACAGATGCATCGTCGACGGTGATGCCGCGCACGCCGGCGGTCTTGACCGCCGCGAACGGCGCATCGCCCGGCCGCCGCGACATCAGCCCGTCGCAGATCGATTTCGGCGCGATCGGCATGGTCTCGATGGCGCCGTGATCCAGTGACGCTCCCATGCCGTTGAACCCTTCCGGCTCGACGCCGATGATCTCGGTCGCCGGCGACAAATAGTGGAAGGCGAGCGACACACCGCCGATCAGTCCGCCACCACCGACCGAGCAGAACAAGAGGTCGGCACTGGCGTCCTTTGCCTCAAGTTGTTCGAGCGCTTCGAGCCCGGCGCCGGCCTGGCCAGCAACGATCTCCGGATCGTCGAATGGATGCAGCAACGCCAGCCCTTCGGTCTCGGCAATCTCGCGCGCCTTGGCGGCCGCGACCTCTTCACGGGCGCGCTCGCCATGATCGGTCAGCACGACGCGCGCGCCATAGCCAGCGGTGGCATCCCGCTTGGCGGCCGGCGCATCGATCGGCATGACGATGGTGACGGGAATGCCGAGCGCCTGGCCGGCAGCCGCCAGCCCTTGCGCGAAATTGCCGGAGGAGTAGGCGACGACGCCTTTCGTGGCTTCGTCAGGCGACAGCCGCTTCAGCCGCCAATAGGCGCCGCGCACCTTGAAGGAGCCCGCCCATTGCAGCGATTCCGGCTTGATGAACACGCGCGCAGCACCGGTCTCCTTGGCGAGCGCCGCGGATTCCAGCAACGGCGTGATCTGCGTCGCCCTGGAGGTGACGGCATAGGCCTGCTTGAGATGATCGAGGGAGGGAACGAACGTTGTTGTCATCATTCGCCTCGCGGATACCTTTTGCTCTCTTCGAGATTGTCGAGATTCATGTGGTTGCGCATGTACCGCTCCGATGCTTTTTGCAGCGGCTGGAAATCCCACGGGTAATAGGCGCCATTGCGCAGCGCCGGGTAGACGACCCACCGGCGCGCCTGGCTCTCGCGCACCGCGGCGTCGAAGGCGACCATGTCCCAACGCGCCCGGACTGCTCTTGTGAAAGCTGTCACGAGAGCAGTGTGCGCCGGATCGTTGGCGAGGTTGTCGCGCTCGAGCGGGTCGGCTTCGAGATCGAACAGTTGCGGCGGGTCGAGCTCGCAATGGACGAATTTGTATTTGCTGTCGCGGATCGCCACCAGCGGCGCGTAGGAGCCTTCGGCTGCGTACTCGATCAACACGGGCGTGGTGCGCTGCCCGCCCTTGGCAAGCGGCAGCAGCGACTGGCCGTCGGTCCATGGCGCGATCGCCCCGATGTCGATTCCGGCGAGGTCGCAAAGCGTCGGCGTGACGTCGAGATTGGAAACCGGAGCCTCGATCAGCCCTGATGGCACGCCATTGCCGGCGATCATCAGCGGCACCCGCACCGAGCCCTCGAAGAAGCTCATCTTGAACCACAGGCCGCGCTCGCCCAGCATGTCGCCATGGTCCGAGCAGAACAGGATGGTGGTGTCGTCGAGCATGCGCGTGCGCTTGAGAACGTCCAGAAGCTCGCCAAGCTTGTCGTCGACATAGGAAATGTTGGCGAAATAGCCGCGCCGTGAACGACGCACCTGCTCACGGGTAATGTCGAAGGAGGGGTAGTCGGAGGCATGATAGAGACGCTGCGAATGCGCGTCCTGATCGTCACGCGCGATGAAGCCCGTTTCCGGGTCCAGCGCCTGGCTGTGTTCATAGAGATCCCAGTACTGCTTGCGCGCGACGTAGGGGTCGTGCGGGTGCGACAGCGAAACGGTAAGGCACCAGGGCCGATGCTCCGCATCGTCCTGCTCGCGCGAAAGCTGATAGAGCTTCTGCGTGGCGAGGAACACGACCTCGTCGTCATACTCCATCTGGTTAGTGGTCTCGGCGACACCGGCGCCGGTCACCGAGCCGAGATTATGGTACCACCATTCGATGCGCTCGCCGGGCTTGCGGTAATCCGGCGTCCAGCCGAAATCGGCCGGATAGATGTCGGTGGTCAGCCGCTCCTCGAAACCGTGCAACTGGTCGGGCCCGACGAAATGCATCTTGCCCGACAGGCAGGTGTAGTAGCCGGCGGCGCGCAGATGATGGGCGAAGGTCGGGATCGAGGAGGCGAACTCCGCCGCATTGTCGTAGACCCCGGTGCGCGACGGCAATTGCCCGCTCATGAATGAGGCGCGGCCGGGCGCACAGAGTGGCGAGGCCGTGTAATTGTTGGCAAAGCGAGCCGAGCGGGCGGCTAGCGCCTTCAGATGCGGCACATGCAGGAAGTCGGCCGGCCCGTCGGGGAACAGCGTGCCGTTGAGCTGATCGACCATGACGATCAGGAAATTGGGTCGCCTTGATGTCACTGAGGCTGTCACTGTGTCTGTCGCCCGCCGAGTTTGATTTCCAGATAGTCTTCGACCAGCGCGATCGCGGTCGCCGCGTCCGGCACGCCGTCCTTCAGCGCGCGCCTGATATAGAGGCCGTCGATCAGCGCTGCGGTTGCTTCCGCCGCACGGTCGGCTTCGTGCCTGGCCAAGATGCCGGTCAGGCCGCTCATCAGGTTCGAATGCAGCCGCCGCGCATAGACCCTGAGCAGCCGGCGCAAAGCCGATGATTTCTGCGCCTCGACATAGAAGGCGAGCCAGGCGGCGATGGTTTCCGGCTGGAACTGGATGTCGGAGAAGTTGACGGCTACCACGGCTGAGACGCGTTCGCGCGGCGTGGCGGCGGATTGAAGAGCACGCCGCATGTCGATCGTCAGCTCAGCCAATATGTGCCGCATCGTCGCCAGCAGCAGTTCGTCCTTGGCGCCGAAATAATGATGGGCAAGTGCTGATGAGACGCCGGCGCGGCCGGCGATCTCCGACATGGTCACGTCAAGCGAGCCGCGCTCGCCGATCGCCGAGATCGTCGCGTCGATGAGCGCCTTGCGGCGCAATGGCTCCATTCCGACTTTCGGCATTGTTGTTCCCGGCTCTTTGCCGCATGATTATTTTTTATTGATCCGTCAATCAACAAAAAATCGACTCGATTGCAGCCTGCACCAAGCGATTGTCGGCTTGCAGCCCTTTTCGATGCAGGAGGGATTGTTTATATTTGAACAATGAAGGCGAACTGCGCCATGAGCCCACATGCTAGGCTGGCGCCAAGGATGGAGACCGCCATGACCGCATGTATCGTTGGCTGGGCGCATTCGCGCTTCGGCAAGCTCGAAGGCGAGACGCTGGAAGGCCTGATCACCAAGGTCGCGGTCGACGCGCTCGACCATGCCGGGATCGGCCCGGACGAGGTCGACGAGATCGTGCTTGGCCACTTCAATGCCGGCTTCTCGCCGCAAGATTTTACCGCAAGCCTGGTGCTGCAGGCCGACGACCGGCTGCGCTTCAAGCCGGCGACCCGGGTCGAGAACGCCTGCGCAACCGGCTCCGCCGCGGTCCGGCAAGGGATCCGCGCCATCGACGCCAACGCCGCCCGCATCGTGCTGGTGGTCGGCGCTGAGCAGATGACGACGACGCCCGGTCCCGAGATCGGCAAGAACCTGCTCAAGGCGTCCTATCTGCCGGAGGACGGCGACACACCGGCGGGTTTCGCCGGCGTCTTCGGCAAGATCGCGCAGGCCTATTTCCAGCGTTATGGCGACCAGTCCGATGCGCTGGCGATGATCGCCGCCAAGAACCACAAGAACGGCGTCGACAATCCGTACGCGCAGATGCGCAAGGATTTCGGCTACGAGTTCTGCCGCCAGGAAAGCGAGAAGAACCCCTTCGTTGCCGGTCCGCTGAAGCGCACCGACTGTTCGCTGGTTTCCGACGGCGCGGCAGCCCTTGTGCTGACCGACACATCGACGGCGCTGAAGATGCGCCGCGCTGTCGCCTTCCGCGCCAACGAGCATGTTCAGGATTTCCTGCCGATGTCGAAGCGCGATATCCTGTCGTTCGAAGGCTGCGAGCAGGCCTGGAATCAGGCCTTGAAGAAGGCAGGCGTGACGCTCGACGACCTCTCCTTCGTCGAGACGCATGACTGCTTCACCATCGCCGAACTGATCGAATATGAAGCGATGGGCCTGGCCAAGCCGGGCGAGGGCGCCAAGCTCGCGCTGGACGGCACGACGGCCAAGGACGGCAGGCTGCCGGTCAATCCGTCCGGCGGGCTGAAGGCCAAGGGCCACCCGATCGGCGCCACCGGCGTGTCGATGCATGTGCTGTCAGCCATGCAGTTGACCGGCGAGGCCGGTGGCATCCAGGTGCCTGGCGCAAAGCTCGGCGGCATCTTCAACATGGGCGGCGCGGCGGTCGCCAACTACGTTTCCATTCTCGACCGGATCAGGTAGAAGCAGCCCGTATTTTCAGGGCGTAGTCATGACGAATCCGGTTCTGGTCGAAGTCTTGCGCGGGGCGATCGTCGAGAGCGCCCATCGCGGCGCTGTCGCGGTCTTCGATAGCGACGGCAAGCCTGTATGGGAAATCGGCGATACGGCGAAGCCGGTGTTTCCGCGCTCCGCGGTGAAGGCAATCCAGGCCTTGCCGCTGGTCGAAACGGGTACCGCTGACGCCTATGGCTTCGGTGACCGCGAACTGGCGCTCGCCTGCGCCTCGCATTCCGGCGAACCCGCGCACGTCGAATTGGCGCAGGCGATGCTGGCCAAGGCCGGCCTCGACAAATCAGCGCTGGAATGCGGCGCGCACTGGCCGTCCAGTCATGACGCGACCATCGCGCTGGCCCGCGCCGGCAATTCGCCGAACCCGCTGCACAACAATTGCTCCGGCAAGCATTCCGGCTTTCTCTGCACCTGTGTCCACGCGGGGATCGCCCACCAAGGCTACGTCAAGGCCGTCCACGGCCTGCAGGAGATGGTGCGTGCGGCGATGGAGACGGTGACCGGCGCCACCCACGATGCCGATGACCGGGCCATCGATGGCTGCTCGATCCCGACCTATGCCGTGCCGCTGAAAAGCTTTGCGCTGGGTTTTGCCCGCATGGCGACGGGCAGGAGCTTTGGCCCTGAGCGCGCGAAGGCTGCCAAACGTTTGCTGTCAGCTTGCATGGCCGAACCTTTCCTGGTTGCCGGCACCGGCAAGGCGGATGTCGCGCTGATGCAGGCCGCGCCCGGCCGCATCTTCGTCAAGACCGGCGCCGAAGGCGTCTATTGCGCGGCATTGCCTGAGCTCGGCCTCGGCATCGCGTTGAAATGCGACGACGGCGCCGGCCGCGCCGCCGAGGTGATGATAGCCACGGTGCTGGCAAAACTTCTCGGGGCTGACAAGGCGCTGGCGGCGAACCTTTTGGAACAGGCCAATCCGCCGATCGAAAGCCGCATCGGCGCCAAGGTCGGCGCGCTGCGGCCGACAGCGTCGCTCAGCTGACGCGGTTTCGCTCAACCGTCAGATGGGCATAGCCGGTATCGCTTGATTTGGCGAGATCGCCGGTTGCCGGCTCGGCCCAGCGCTGGCCGATGATGGCGCCGTTCCTGGCGCCGTCGATGACGTTGTCGGAAATGATGGCGTTTCCCGCCCCGTCGACCACCGTGACGGCAATGCCGGTTCCCGCGTTGCGGATGATGTTTCCGGTTGCCACCACATTGCGCATATAGGCGCCCCAGCCGATCTGCATGCCGTAGACCGGCGCGTTCTCGATGATGTTGCCGGTAACAGTGGTGTCGGCCTCGACGCTGATGCCGACGCCGAAGCCCGGCGCATCTGCGGGGTAGGGGCCTGTAGTCGACAAATTGCGCACGATGTTGTTCGAGCAGATGCCTATGCGGCCGCCTTCGTTGAAATTGACGATCGAGATGCCGTTGGCCGCACCATCGACGATATTGTTGGCGATAACAGCGCCCTCAAAGGAAAACTCCGAGTAGAGCGCCGTTTCGCCCGAGCGCGAGCAGGTATTGCCGGTCATCTGCAGATTGCTGGAACTGTTGGCGCGGATCGCCGAGAAGGCGCAGTCCGAGACGATGTTGCCGGAGATGGAGACATTGCCGGCGCGGAACGCGTTGATGCCGTTGCCGTTCTGACCGGTGCCGCCGCTGTGCGCACCAATCCGCTGAACGCGGTTGCCGCTGACGATGGTGCCGTCCTCGGCCTGCTGCCAGCGATGCACGAGAATGCCGCCATTGCCGCAGTCGGACACGGTGTTGTCCGATATCGCTAAACCGCCCGCCTCGACGGAGTAGATGCCGGCGTCCGCTGCTCCCGAAATATCCGAACGCTCGACGCGGCCGGATGCATGCTCCAACGCCAGCCCGTGCTTGCCGCTGCCGGTGATTATGCAGTTGTCGATGACCAGGTGGGCGACGCGGCGCAGGTCGAGCAACCCTTGCGCATCGTCGGCCAGAGAGCCGCTGGCTCCGTCGAAGACCAATGCGGTGAACTCGATATGCTCGGCCTGTTCGGCCGTGAGCAAACGGCCACCACCGCCGTAGATAATGCGTGAGGCGCCGGGCACGCCGGAAAGCCTGACACGGGCAGGCAAGCTCAGGTTGGATACGACATAGTTGCCCGGCGGCAGAAACACCGACGCGTTGCGCTCGCTCGCCTCGGCAAGCATCCTGTCGAAGGCTTTGCTCTGGTCGTCCGCTGCGTCCGGCTGCACGCCAAGCTCGGCGGCGTTGATCGAGCCGCGCGCTGCCGTCTTAGCCAAGGCGTTGTCCGACGAAAGACCGAGCACGGCAAAACCGGCCGTCCCCTTCAGAAGCGCTCGTCTGTTCAACATCGGCACATCCCTTGCGATCCCCGACTAACCGCAGGAATCATGCCAGCCGCAGCGGTCTTCGCTCGGCCCATAGTCCGGCCAATGACCGGGTCCGGCAAGTGGCTTGTACAGTCGCCGAAGCGGGCCTAAGTTTGTCCGATGAGCAGAGCTTTCACCCGTGAGGAAGACAGCGAAAACGCCATCGCCGGCATTGGCGAGCGGCCGATCAGCCCGCACCGCAATCTGGTGACGGAGCGCGGGCTGGCGCAGATCGAGGACAATCTGACCGATCTGCGCGACATATTGGCGAAAGCCGAGCGAAAAGCCGACCGCGAGCGTATCGCCGTCGTGTCGCGCGATCTGCGCTACTGGACCGCGCGCCGCGAAAGCGCCGAACTCTCGGTGCCGGAACCGGGCAGCGACCAGGTGCGCTTCGGCATGGGCGTCACGCTGGAAAGTGATGACGGCAAGAAGGTGCACTGGAAGATCGTCGGCGAGGACGAGGCCGATCCGTCAAAGGGCAGCATTTCCCACGTCTCGCCGATGGCGGTGGCGCTGTTCGGCAAGAAGGTCGGCGACGTCGCAAGCGTCAACGGCAAGGAATGGGAAATCGTCAAGCTGTCGGATGTCTGACGCCAGCTGACCCTATCTGCTCAGCCAGCTTTTGCAACGCGGGCTCATACTTGTCCATGACATCGCGAGCGGCACGCATTTGCCTTTCGAGATCGTCACACGGCACCGGCTTTAGAATGATGCCGTCATCGGTTTCGATGATCTGGAATTCATCGCCGACTTGCAGCCCCAAGCTGTCGAGCATCTCTCGCGGCAAGATTACAACGCCCGATCCGTCCTCAAGTCCGTGAATGATGGTGTCCATGTCTATACCGTAGGTTGCGCAATACACTATGACGCAACTCTGATAGGCACTGCAACTGTTTCGTTCAGCCCGCCAGCAGCCGGTCCAGCAGCCTATCCGCCGCCTCCGGAATAACCGTGCCCGGCGGGAAGATTTCCGCAGCACCTGCTTCCAGCACCGCATCATAATCCTGTGGTGGGATGACCCCCCCGGCGACGATCAATATGTCGGCGCGGCCGAGTTTCTTCAGCGCATCGCGCAGTTCGGGGATCAGCGTCAAATGTCCCGCCGCCAGTGACGAGGCGCCGATGATATGGACGTCCTGCGCGACCGCCAGTTTCGCGATCTCATCCGGTGTCTGGAACATCGCGCCGACGGTGACGTCGAAGCCGAGATCGGCGAAGGCTGTAGCAATGACTTTTTGGCCACGGTCGTGGCCGTCTTGGCCCATCTTGGCGACCAGGATGCGCGGCTTGCCGCCGGACTTCTTTTCGAAGGCTTCGAGCTTCTCCAAGAGCCGGTCGACCGTCAGATTGTCGCCAAGCGCGTTGCGATAGACGCCTGAGATCGTCTGCACCGAGGCGACGTGACGGCCAAAGACCTTTTCCAGCGCCAGCGAAATCTCGCCGACCGTGGCGTTGGCCCGCGCGGCGCGGATGGCGAATTCCAGCAGGTTTTCGTTACCTTGCGCCGCACGGGTCAGCGCATCGAGTGCGCTCTCGACCGCGCCGACATTGCGCGTGCCTTTGAGGTTCTGCAGCTTCGACAACTGCCGGGCTCGGACCTCGGCATTGTC
The DNA here is from genome assembly GCF_056404315.1 of Mesorhizobium sp. P2_D6. Taxonomy (NCBI): domain Bacteria; kingdom Pseudomonadati; phylum Pseudomonadota; class Alphaproteobacteria; order Hyphomicrobiales; family Phyllobacteriaceae; genus Mesorhizobium; species Mesorhizobium sp. P2_D6. The sequence goes on from NZ_JBFUEG010000006.1 coordinate 238,632, forward strand.
GATCTTCAAGACGTCGACCTCGATGTCGTTCTCCGGCCGATGCGCGTTGACGCCGACCAGCATCTGCTCGCCGGAATCGATGCGAGCCTGCGTGCGCGCTGCCGCCTCTTCGATGCGTAGTTTCGGAATGCCCTGTTCGATCGCAGCGGCCATGCCACCAAGGCTCTCGACCTCTTCGATATGGGCAAGCGCGCGCGCCGCCAGATCATGAGTCAGCCGCTCCAGATAGGCCGAGCCACCCCACGGGTCGACAATGCGCGTGGTGCCGGATTCCTTTTGCAGGATGAGCTGCGTGTTGCGGGCGATACGGGCCGAATGGTCTGTCGGCAGCGCCATCGCCTCGTCGAAGGAATTGGTGTGCAGCGACTGCGTATGGCCTTGCGTCGCCGCCATCGCCTCGATCATGGTGCGGGTGATGTTGTTGTAGGGGTCCTGCGCCGTCAGTGACCAGCCGGAGGTCTGGCAATGGGTGCGCAGCGACAGCGAGCGCTCGTCCTTCGGCGCAAAATTCTTCTGCATCAGGCTCGACCACAGAAGCCGCGCGGCGCGGAGCTTGGCGACCTCCATGAAGAAGTTCATGCCGATCGCCCAGAAGAAGGAAAGCCGTGGCGCGAAACGGTCGATGTCGAGACCGGCAGCGACGCCGGCGCGGGCATATTCGATGCCGTCGGCAATGGTGTAGGCGAGCTCCAGGTCCGCCGTCGCGCCGGCCTCCTGCATGTGATAGCCGGAGATCGAGATCGAATTGAACTTCGGCATGTTCTTCGAGGTGTAGGAGAAGATGTCCGACACGATCCGCATCGAAGGCTTCGGCGGATAAATGTAGGTGTTGCGGACCATGAACTCCTTCAGAATGTCGTTCTGAATGGTGCCGGCGAGATCCTTCTGCGCAACGCCCTGTTCTTCAGCTGCCACGATGTAGAGCGCCATGATCGGCAGCACGGCGCCGTTCATGGTCATCGACACCGTCATTTCGTCGAGCGGGATGCCGTCGAACAATTGCCGCATGTCGAGGATGGAATCGATAGCCACGCCCGCCATGCCGACATCGCCGGCAACGCGCGGATGATCGCTGTCATAGCCGCGATGGGTGGGCAGATCGAAGGCGACCGATAGGCCCTTCTGGCCGGCGGCGAGATTGCGCCGGTAGAAGGCGTTGGATTCTTCGGCCGTCGAGAAGCCGGCATATTGCCGGATCGTCCACGGCTGCTGGACATACATGGTCGGGTAGGGGCCGCGCACAAAGGGCGGCATGCCCGGATAGGTGTCGAGATGGGTGAGGCCCTTGAGGTCGCCCTGACTATAGAGATGCTTGACGGCAATGCCTTCCGGCGTCAGCCGCTGGCCCTTGACCTCGACGGGTGCGCGCCGTGGCGCCGACCAGCCGAGCTCTGAGAAATCCGGGATCAAGGTGCGGCTCCGATCGACTGGTCGATGCGGACCGGAAACAGGGCCTCGCACACCGCCACGCCCTCGGTGAAAGGAGGCCGCCGCTCGGCCGCCAGCGTCTCGACCGGGGTCTCGCTTTTGAGCGGATAAAGCGTGGTGCCGATGATTGCCCGTTCACCCGACCGGTAGGCCTCGGCGCGGCGCTCGGATGCTGCCTTGACGCGCGCCTGGATATGGCCGTGCTGCAGGCTTGCCAGAACGCCGCCTTCCGCTTCGATCCTCTGGAATTCTGCCCACGCCGCTTCGCACAGGCCTAAGGTCAGCGCCTCGACCGCGCCCGAGCCATAGGTGGGGTCGGCGACGTGGTCGATATGGCTTTCATTGGCCATGATCAGCTGCGCGTTGCGGGCGACACGGCGGGCAAAAGGCGCCGGCAGGCCATGCGCGATCGTGTGCGGCAGGATGGAGATCGAATCGGCGCCCCCGGCGGCTGCGGCAAAACCGGCGATCGCAGTGCGTAGAATATTGGTCTCGGGGTCGGCTGCCGTCATCATGCGGAACGACGTCTCGGCATGGATATTGGCGGTCGCGGCCGGGATCGAGCACGTCTCCTGGATTCGCCCCCACAACCTGCGCAGCGCCCGAACCTTGGCCGTCGACAGGAATTGGTCCTGGTCGACGCTCAGGGCAAAGCCGATATGCGGTGCGGCGTAGACAAGCGGCTGGCGCGCGTCCTCGAACATTCTGAGATAGGAGACCGCGGAAGCGAGCATGGTGCCGAGCTCCTGCGCCTCGGTGGCGCCGGCATTGTGGAACACCCGCCCGTCCGCCTCGAGCAATACGCCCGGCACGCCAAGCGAGAAGAAATGTGCCAGCGATTGCGGCATCGATGCCTGCAAGGCCTCGATCGACATCCGCAACCGGCCGGTTCCGGCAAAGATTGCCGCCGGGTCGATGCCGAAGGAGAGGTTGAGTTTCGCCGGGTCGGAGCGGCGCTTGCTCAGGAACGCCACCAGCCAGTCGGCGACGGCGCGGCTCCAGGGATGGGCGTCGATGCGGATCTGCGTGCGGTTGAGCGGTATGCCGTCGAGCACCGTCTCCAGCGCCTGCGCCGTCCGCGGCAGGCCGTAGCCGAACGCATTCGGCGCGCCCTCGAAGACCAGCGACAGGCCCGTCGCGCCTTGCGCTACATCATCCAGAGCCTGGGCCTTGGCGCGGCCGATATCGGGATCGTCGATGCGCTGGCTGACGATCCAGGGCAGTTTGGGGTTGGCGCGCACAAGCGGTTCGGCCCCGCCGGCGCGCTCATAGAGCGGTTCGATGCGAATGGCGTCGTCGGTGTGCGACACCAGCCTGTCCTCGAAGGATGCGCCGGCCAACGCCTTTTCCGTCAAGGCCAGCCATCGCTGGCGCTCGACGTTTGTGGGTTCGACTTCCTTGGTCAAGGCTCCGGCGCCCATCCATTTTCCTCGTTCTTATGCGGCCGCACCAGCCTGGAGCGGTTCAGTCTACGGTCCCCTGTCCGATATCGCAATGCAATGCGCCTCCAGGGTCCGAACTCGATCCCTCTGATATAGGTCAGCCTGCGTGGACGAACCATGAACGATTGCCAAACACCGGCAAAATCCGCAAGCTCCAAAAGGCCGATTTGGAGCATTGGTCCAGTTTAGACAATTGGCCCATCTGAGGATTTGGATTGTCGCTGTGCAACGGCCTCACTATACGTGCGGCAAGGCCATTGGCTTAAGACCAGTTTGCGGAGACATGGACATATGGCTGACGAGACCAGCATTTTCCTCGGCGCCAGCCGCAAGCCCGACGACAGCTATCAGCGCGCCGAACAGCTTTTGCTGCAATATGGCAACCGCCACGGCCTGATTACCGGCGCCACTGGCACCGGCAAGACGGTCAGCCTGCAGATCCTGGCCGAAGGCTTTTCCAATGCCGGCGTGCCAGTGTTCTGCGCCGATATCAAGGGTGACCTGTCCGGCATCGCCATGATGGGCAAGGCGCAGGATTTTCTGGTCAGGCGAGCCGAACAGGTCAAGCTCGACCCTTACGACTTCCAGGAATTTCCGGTCATCTTCTGGGACCTGTTCGGTGAGCAGGGCCATCCGATCCGCGCCACCGTCTCGGAAATGGGACCGCTGCTTTTGTCGCGGCTGATGAACCTGTCCGAAGCGCAGGAGGGCATCATGAACATCGCCTTCCGCATCGCCGACGAGGACGGCTTGCTGCTGCTCGACATGAAGGATCTGCAGGCGCTGCTGGCCAACATCGCCGAACGTGCCGAGGAGATAAGCTCCCGTTACGGCAATGTCACCAAGCCGTCGGTCGGCGCCATCCAGCGCACGCTGCTGGTGCTGGAACAGCAGGGGGCGGCGAATTTCTTCGGCGAGCCGGCTTTGCGCATCGCCGACATCATGCGCACCACCCGCGACGGCCGCGGCGCCATCAGCGTGCTTGCCGCTGACAAACTGATGATGAACCCCAGGCTTTACGCCACCTTCCTGCTCTGGCTGATGTCGGAGCTGTTTGAGGAACTGCCCGAGGTCGGCGACCCCGACAAGCCGAAGCTGGTCTTCTTCTTCGACGAAGCGCATCTGCTTTTCGACGAAGCGCCGAAGGTGCTGATCGACCGCGTCGAGCAGGTGGTGCGGCTGATCCGCTCGAAGGGCGTCGGCGTCTATTTCGTCACGCAGAACCCCTTGGATATCCCTGAAAAGGTTCTCGCCCAGCTCGGCAATCGCGTGCAGCACGCGCTGCGCGCCTACACGCCACGTGAACAGCAGGCGGTGAGGACGGCGGCCGAAACGTTCCGGCCCAACCCGGATTTCGACTGCATGACCGCGATCACTCAACTCGGCACCGGCGAGGCGCTGGTCTCGACGCTGGAGGCCAAGGGCGTGCCGTCCATGGTGCAGCGAACGCTGATCCGGCCGCCGTCGTCCAGGCTTGGCCCGATCACAGTGGATGAGCGCCGCAAGCTGATCGACCAGAGCCCGGTAGCCGGCCAGTATGATCAGACCATCGACCGCGAATCGGCCTTCGAGATGCTGCAGAAGAAGGCCAAGGGAGCGCAGGAGGCGGATGAGCAGGCGCAGCAGGCCGGCAGTGGCCGCTCACGCTGGACCATTCCCGGCTTTGGCAACGATACGCCGCCGCAGTCCGGTGGCCGCCGCGCGCCGGCGCCGAGACCCTCCAACCGCCAGACCGTCGCCGAAGCCGCGATCAAAGCTGTCGTGCGCTCGGTCGGCTCGTCGGTCGGACGGGCGATCGTGCGCGGGATTCTGGGCAGCCTATCCAGGGGGCGGTAGGAAGAACCTAACCGAAGCGGTTGCTAGGTTGGCCTCGCTCCCCCGGTCGGAGCGCAAACAGTCCGCCCTCATGTGGGTGCGCGTCAAGGTGGCCGGTGGTCATGGTGAAGCGCGCCGAGGTGACGAAGAGCGTATCGAGATCGGCGCCGCCAAAGGTGCAGCTCGTCGGCCAGGAGCAGGGCACTTCGACGATCCGCTGCCGCGAAGCTGGGTGAACAACGCTTTCGACGGATGGGACCGCCGCGCCAGGATCACCAGGCCTAAGGACAGGATCACCATCTCGCTCACGGCCTCACGGGCGCTCGACGTCTTCATCCTCCATTCGCCGTCGCAGGACGCCGATTTCTTCTGCTTCGAGCCGGTGTCGCATTCCGTCGATGCCCATCACGGTGAGGGGCTGACCCCGCTTGAGCACGGTGCCATGTTGAGTGCAAACATGCGGCTTGATTGGAGTTCGATCGCTTTGGGTTGATGTGAAACAGGCCCGCACAACCGTTCTCCGCCCCCTTGGCGATCGGCTGGGTGAAAAAGCCCTTCAGCCCCAGCAGGGCCTCATGTACACACCCATTCGCGGATCTTGCATTTCTGTCCGCTTCGCTCGCAGACCTGCAGCGTCAGGTCTTCGGCCTCGCGGCGTGTCTGAGCCGTCTCCGATCCCCAGCTGGTCAGCCGTCCCTCCGCCTTCTCGCCCACCGCGAGCGCGCCGCAATGATTGTAGGGAAAGCCCGTGTTGTCGTCGTCGTTCCAGTGGCGATGATTGCGAAACACGCTCACCACGGCGCAGCTGTCGCCGCCAGCGTTCTGGCAATGCTTGAGGGCGATGTCCATCGCCTCCTGACGCTTGTCGGCGCCCCAGAAGAAGCCGTGCTTGCCGTCTGGGTTCGAATAAGCGATCGCCGCCCAGATTCCTTTCTCCTCCTGGGCCGGCGGCTCGGGTACGTCCGCCGCGGGGGCGAGGTCCGCCGCAGCGAGCCGCCCGGCGCAGGCCAACAGCATGCCGATTGCCGCAATGGTGGAATTCACCCTCATTGTACGCCTCCTTGTTTTCCTGCTGCCGAGGCCACGGAAATGACGACGCAGCTGTTGCCTGTCGGCAGCAGCATCGCGTTGCCCCCTCCATTGGCCAGTTCATAGACGCTGATTTGTCCAAGATTGTTGGCAAGCTTGCTGCCTTTCGGAAGCAGGGCCGGAACATCGGCGCAATTGGCCGCGAACGGCGCCACCCTGACCATCTTACCTTCGCAAACAGATGCGGTGGGTGCTGCGAACACCAGGCCCGCGGCCGGGCCGCTGTAGCCCTGCGTGGCGTAGTTCATGCCGACCAGGGCTTCCACGACGTGTTTGTCGGGGGCCTCGTTGTTCCAGATCGACTGGACGCTGTAGGTCGTGCCGGTCGTCAGCATCTGCCCAAGGGCCGGGAAAATGTTGGAACAAGACTGCAAGCCTGCCTGTTTGGCGTGTTGCAGAAATGGCGTGTCGGCCAAGGCCGGATCGGGCTCGTTGGTCTCCGCGACCGCCGGTTGCGGCAATAGATTGCGGACCAGGCCGTAGCGCATGGCTGCGAAGCCGGCCGCGGCGACGACGGCAATGGCGAGCAACGAGAAGACAGCGGTCTTCGCCAGGTTTCGTTTCGGTCTGCTCCGGTCATCGATGCCGACCTGAACAGCATCCTTTCCCTGGTTGCGGGACATTATCCGGTCATGGATCGATTGCTGGTTCATCGCAATGCCTTTGTCAATTGATCGCCTCGACGGCCGCGGCCAAGCCCTTGAGGGTTGCGGTCACGTTGATCGTTCTGCCATCCGTCGTCGGAAAGGAGATGACAGATGCCGCAGCCTTCGAAATCTGTTCGCGCATGATCGGACCAACCGGCAGCATGCCGACGCAGACGGCTTGATTGCATCCGTCGAGTTGAATTTTTATCGGCTCCTTGCGCCCCTCGAATGTCAGCGAGACAGGACTGTCGCTCTTGGCGATCGGCGGGGTGCGCAAGATCATGTAGGGGTTGCCTTCCTTGGTGGCGGCCAGCGACCAGCTGAACGCAACCTGTCCAGCCTGGTCTTCGATGATCTGGGTGACGTTGCAGACCTTTTGGCGCGCCTTCAGGTTCTCGTCGCAGATCAGCGTCCAGTTCTCGAACGGACGGGTGGTCCGTTGATATTCGCCAAGCTTCGCATCCGCAGGCACCGCGACGTCGGAAGGTTTTACCCTGTAGCCGGAAGGGATCGTTTCCTGCCCGGCCGCAAACGAGCCGGACAGGAGCATTGAAGTCATGGATATCGCGACAGCAAGGACTGCCTGCCTGATCATAGCCGGCCTCTAGTTCAGCGTAAGGCTGACGCCCGCGCCGACACCCCAGTTCCCGCCTGCTGTCGTGCCGGACAGGTTTGCTCGAACACGTCCCTCCTCGCTGGTGTAGCCGGCGCCGAAGGCGACGGCGCCTTCGCCGCGCCAATAGCCTCCGCCGGCCGCCACGCTCAGCTTGCCGGGACGGTCGTCATAGCGCAGCGAAGCGGCGGCCAGGCCGATCGCGGCGGCCTGGCGTGCTTCGCCCCGAACCTCGCCCATGTCCATGTTGAGCTGGCTGAGTTTGGAGTCCGCATATGCATTGGCCTGCTGCAGCGTCGTGGTCGCCACCTGGTTGGTATAGGTCTTGGAATCCGCCAGCGTGGTCGACAGGCTGTTGTTGAGCTGCTGCACGTTGACCGCATCAGTGTTGGCAACGCCCGCCCCGACATTGTGGATGACGACCGGCGTGTTGGGGTCGCCGCCGGCAAGCGTTATCGAGTTGGATTTGCTGCCGTCGCCGTTCTTGTCGTATTGGACGGCGAACTCGTTGAGATCGCCGACGCTCCCCTGCATGGCTTCGACGGCCTGGTTGGTCGCGTAGAGCTGGCTGCCGTTGATGGCGTCGGTGGAGGTGCCGCTGATCCTGCCCGCGGCGACATTGGTGACGGTGCGCTCCTTGCCGACGTCGCCGACGCTCACCGTGCTCGTCGGAGTTGTTCCGGCAAACGTGTAGTTGACGCCGTTGATCGTGGTGCCGGTGGTGGCGACCGCCGCCGCCGTCGTTGAGCCCGCGCCGAGCGCGACGCTGCCCGGCTCGTTGGCCGTCGCGCCTGCGCCGAGCGCCACTGCCTGCGCGCCATTGGTGGTCGAGTTGGTGCCGAGCGCGATGCTGTCGGCCTGGTTGACGGTCGAGTTCTGGCCGATCGCGATGCCCCCCGGCGCCGTCTGCTGCACGATGGCGCCGTTGCCGATGCCGATGCCGTTGTCGCCGTTGACGGTGGTGCGCGGACCGACCGCAACCGAATCGACGCCGACCGCAAGCGAGTCGGGAGCCGTCGAATTGGCGTGGAAATACAGGCTTCCCGTCACCGCGAACGAGCTCAGCGCGCCCTTCAACTGGCGAAGCGTCACCGCGTCCTGGTCCTGGGTGCCGTCGGCCACGTTGATGATCTGACGATAGGAGGTGGAGGTTCCGACCGAGACGGCGCCGAGCAGGCTCATATCCGCAGTGTTGTAGGGAATGAGACCGGTGCCGGAGAGGATCGATCCCGATGCGGGCGCGACCGCCCGGTCCGAGATCGAGCCGGCGCCAAGCGCCACGCCGCCAAGGACGGTGGCCTGGGTGCCGCGGCCGAGCGCCAGCGCGTCGCCGGCGGAGGCGGTCGCCTGGTAGCCGAGGGCGGAGGAGCCGACCCCTTGAGCGAAGGCGTCGGTGATCGGCAGGGTGCTGTCGTTGGTGCGCACATAGCGGATGCCGTCGCCATTGGCGTCGGTGTAGGCCGTGGAGGTGTCGCCGGCAAAATTGTTGATCGTGTTGCCGAGAGTGGTGATGTTGGCGGTGTTGGTGGCGATGTCGGCGGTGTTGGCCGCGATATCGGTCGTGTTCTGCGTCACCTGCTGGTTGGTCGCAAACAGCTGCGAGCCGTTGACCGCATCGGTCGAGGAGCCGTTCAACTGCCCGGCCGCGACATTCTGGATCTGGCGCTCCGCGCCCACCGAGCCGACCGAGAACGCGCCGGCCGGCGTCGCGCCCGCGAAGGCATAGTTGACGCCGCCGATCGTCGTGCCGCCAACCGCGGTCGTGGCGCCGGAGATCGAATTCAGGCCGATCGCCACGTCGCCGGCATTGTTGGCCACAGCATTCGGGCCGACCGCGACGGAATCCGTGCCCAGCGCCTGGGAGTCCGCAAGTGTCGAGTTGGCGTGGAAATACTTGATGCCGCCGCCGGTGCTGATGCTGTTGATCGTGTTGCCGAGAGTGGTGATGTCGGCGGTGTTGGCGGCGATATCGGTAGTGTTCTGCGTCACCTGCTGGTTGGTCGCGAACAGCTGCGAGCCATTGACGGCGTCGGTCGACGAGTTGCTCAACCGTCCGGCCGCGACGTTCTGGATCTGGCGCTCCGCGCCGACCGAGCCGACCGAGAACGCACCGGCCGGTGTGGTTCCGGCGAAGGCATAGTTGACGCCGCCGATCGTCGTGCCACCAACCGCCGTCGTGGTGCCCGAGACCGAATTCAGGCCGAGCGCGACGTCGCCGGCATTGTTGGCCACCGCGTTCGGGCCGACCGCGACGGAATCCGTGCCCAGCGCCTGGGAATCCGGCAGCGTCGAATTGGCGTGAAAATACTTGATGCCGCCGCCGGTGCTGATGCTGTTGATCGTGTTGCCGAGATTGGTGATGTCGGCGGTGTTGGCGGCGATATCGGTGGTGTTCTGCGTCACCTGCTGGTTGGTCGCAAACAGCTGCGAGCCGTTGATCGCGTCGGTCGACGAGTTGCTGAGGCGGCCCGCCGCGACATTGGTGATGGTCCGCTCCGCGCCAAGCGCGCCGACGCTGACGGTGCTCGTCGGCGTCGTGCCGGCGAAGCTGTAGGCCGTACCGCCGATCGTCGTGCCGCTGGTGCCGACCGCGGTCGCGGTCACCGAGCCAGAGCCCAGCGCGACATCGCCGGAGCTAGCCGCCGCGGTCGCGCCATTGCCCAGCGCGACATTGCCGACGAAGCCGGCCGCACCCGCGGTGGAGCCATTCCCCAGCGCCACGGAGCCTTGCCCGATCGCCTTGTTGTTGTTGCCGATGGCGACGGCGCCATTGGCCATATTGGCCGCGGTGGCGCTCGCCGTCCCATCGCTGTTGGCGATGTTGTTGGCGCCGCCGGTGAAGGCGCCGGTGCCGCTGGCGTAGCTCGGATCGCCGATGGCCACCGCGCCGTCGCCATAGGCAACGTTGTCCGCGCCGATTGCCACCGCCTTGCCGCCGCTTGCGTACGCGCTGGTGCCGATGGCGATCGCGTCGGCAGTGTCCGCGCCGGCGGCGGTGCCGATGGCGATCGCATTGACGTCGAGCGTCACCGCGCCCGCTCCGATTGCTGTCGAGCTCGCCGCTGTCGCGATGGATGTCGTGCCGATGGCGATGGAATCGTCGCCTTGGGCAGTGGTGGAACGGCCACCCGCGAACGCACGGGCGCCGGTCGCCTTGGAGGTGGAACCAAGTGAAGTAGCGTATGTTCCGCTAGCCGTGGCGCCCAATCCCAGTGCGCTGGCATTTGCCGCTGTTGCTGCAGCGTTGTTACCGAGGGCAGTGGTGGAGACGTCCGTGGCCTGGGCTCCAGATCCCGCCGCGACCGACCCTACTCCACTCGATACAGCCGAATTGCCCAGAGCCAGTGCAAAATTGCCCGAAGCCGTGGCGACGTTGCCGAACGCCGCCGAGTTTGCTGCCGATGCATTTGCCTGAGGCCCCATGGCGACGGCGTTGGTGCCGGCGGCCTGGGCCTGGAAGCCGACGGCTGCCGAACTGGCGCCGCCGGCCGAGGTACCGATGCCGAGCGCGGTGCTGCCGACTCCACCGGCGTTGGCGCTGACGCCGGCGGCGAGAGAATTGTCTCCTATCGCATTGGCTCCGGACCCGAAGGAGGAGGCGTTTATGCCGCTGGCAGCGGCCTGACGCCCTACGGCAGTGGAATTGGCGCCGCTGGCGACGGATCCCCAGCCCGCAGCTGTCGCATAGTTGTTGCTGGCCGTCGAGCTGACGCCGACCGCCGTGGCATTGCCTCCAGAAGCAACGGCCAACGTGCCTAGCGCACTGGCGCCGGCTCCGGTGGCACTGGCCTGAACGCCGAGTGCGACCGAATTGACGTTGTTCGAGATCGTGCCTTGGCCCAGCGCCATCGCGCCACCCGGTCCTGTAGCCTTCGCATTCAGGCCGATGGCGACCGCGTATTGCGCCGACGAAACGGACGAACGTCCCATCGCAATGGCATCGACCTGGGATGCTGTCACATCTGTGCCGACGCCGATCGCGCCTTGGGCCAGCGCTCCCGTTCCGGCCGCGGTACGCGAGCCGAGATAGACGGAGTTTATCGCCGTAGCAGTCGACTGGAAGCCGATGGCGACGGCATTCTGGTTGCTTGCGATTGCGGTGTTACCTTGGGCAATCGAATCCACGCCGGATGCTGTTGCCCCGAACCCGAGCGCGGTGGCCCGCAGCCCGGTCGCCCGGGTAACAGAGCCGATCGCCGTCGAGTTCACTCCGTCGGCACGCGCATTATTGCCAAAGGCGGCCGCGCTTGTGGTTGCGACCGAATTGACGCCAATGGAGCTTGCTCCGTCCCCGTTGGCCTTGGCGTTCCCGCCCAGGGCGAGGGCATTGACGCCGGTTGCGCCCGCGAAGACACCTATGCCTATGGAATTGAGGCCATTGACACTCATCGCATAGCCGATGGCGATCGTGCCATCGCCCGTTGCACTGTTGGAGCTGCCCAATGCCACGCTGTTATTGCCATTCGTCGCGGCGCCATTACCGATGGCGACGGCGTTGCCGCCGGTCGCGGATCCGCCACCGGCTTGATATTGTGCCTGCGCGGGCGTAGCGAGCCCGAGCGCGGCGATCGCGGCCAGGCCGCCGAGCATGCTGGCCGGACTCACGCCGCAGGCCAGAGCCGAACGCGCGCTGCCGCCGCTGCCCAGTGTTCCCAGACCCATATTCTTGCGACCGAGGCCAAGAACCCGGTGAGCCATGCGCAGCACCGCCATCAGGCGGCGACGAACCGAACGGCTGCCGGCCGCGCCCGCGATCCAGTTTCCGATAAATCCTGGATGAGATTCGATCCTTCTCCGCCTTTCGACGCTTCTGGTCATGCTACTTTTTCCCTCGCAATTGCCGAGGCGTCCTGATGTGCCGCATCATTCGCCTCGGCGGCAAAAAAATCTTCGAAATTACGCGTCTTATCCCGCAACGAGAGACCGACCTTGGCGCCTTGTTTTTCAATCAGCTGATAGGCGCTCGCGACCCATGGCTGCGTCGGCTCGGGAACCGAGTGCAAGGCGGCTTCGGTCCGCTCCGGCGGCAGACTTATCGCCACCAGCGCGCGGCAGAGATCGAAATGAAGAGCCGGTTCCCCCTCGCCATACGCCGGGGTGGTCAATCCGAGCACGAAGGAGGCAAGCAGATGATCGATCTCCGCACCGCTGATCCGGCTGGCATATTGGCGCTGCAACGCGGCCCAAGCCGCTTCGGCCTTGGGTGCGAAGACTTCGATTTCCGCGAATTGAATGTCCATGGGACAATCCGACATGCTGCTTCATCTGGTTGCCCCCGCCCCAAATGACTTCCCATCGCGACCATGAGCACGTTCGCGGTGTATGTATTTTGGAAAAGTCTGGAATCTTTGTAGGAAAATCCGGTCTTTGAGCGCTGAGCGGGCAGGTGTGGCCGCTCTGCCACGCAACTTTTGGCTGCGGAGACGCGCCTGCGGCAAATATCACCGCTGCAGCTTCACCTGCTTAGGGGTTCTGCTGCGGTATTTGGACATGGTGACGGTCAGGTGGCTCTGATCTGAAAAGCCGCTCAGATGAGCAACTTCGGCTATCGACAGCTCGCTTTCGACGAGAAGTTTCTCGGCGAAATCGAGACGCAGCCGCAGCAGATATTTGTGCGGCGGCTCGCCAAAGGTTTTCGTGAATGCCTGGATGAAATGGCTTGGCGAAAGGCCGGAGAGTGCGGCTAGCTCGGCCACCGCGATCTTGCTGGAAAAATTTACGTCCAGGAATTCCCGCACCCGCCGGGCGCTGCGGTTCGACAGACCGCCTTTTGGGCCTTGTGGCAACTTTCGCGCTCCTGCGTAGTTCCGAAGCATATGGACGCCGAACATGGTGACCAGCGAATCGACATAGAACTCGTTTGGAGTTTCCCGATCCGTCAGTTCCACCTTCAGCAACTGCGCGAGTTGCAGCGCCTGGAAATCGACGGTCCCGAACGGCGGCGGTTGAAGCTCGGCATGGCCGGTGCCGAATTCACGCGTTGCCAGCTCGAAGAGACTCTCGGGGGTGAGCGCCACGATTACGCTCTCCGTAGTGGATGACCGGGTCACCTTGCCGCCGAGATCGGCTGGGACGATCACGATCATCCCGACGTCGCCGTCGCATTCGTGGACTTTGTCGCTGCCCAGCGATGCCGCTATCCCGGGTGAGGGCGCTAGCAAAACCGAACCGAAATGTTCCCCCGCTTTGAATGTGTGTGATCCCGGCCCATGAACGGCATGAGCCGCTCCGCCTCGAAAGGTGACCAGGCGCCGCCCCGCGCTTTCGGGGATTCCATCGAAGATGCGCCGATCCGTGCGCCGCCGGTCTGTCCCGGCGCTTTCCAGGACGTCGCCTCCGTGTTGCGTCTTCGTCTCTGTCACAGCCGCGCGCCGATCGATCTAATCCTGTGTTGTACGGAGGTGCCCAGAATTCACGCTTGTTCCTAGGCGTTCTTTCGAACCTTAGAGTCGTTGCTTTATATTGAAAAGGAGATTTTMAGCCGAAATGAAAATTTCGTCAGGATTTGGCCTATAAATCTACAGATTTTGCTCTTTTAGCACGAACTAATCTGACGATTTGCCGATCTTATCTTACCATTTTGTGCCTAGTTGTTGTGCATCGTGCGCCCGCTTTGCAATCCAGCGTTGCATGCAGAATATAGGTCGCGCGGCTATTGCCGAACCTGCTCGGCCTAATGCCGCCATTGCGACGGACCCGCTCCCCGCATGGTGGCCCTTCTCCGACCGGCGCTTTCGAGGATTATGTCCAGGACGAGCCGAGCTACCCGATCGGTGACCGTGCAGTGACCCGATACAGAATTACCCGGTCACGCGGGGCTGCTAAAGATCGCCTCGACGCTTCTCATATAGATCCCAGGACAGCTCAACCATGGCGAGAAGAACATCCTCCCGGCTCCACCCGGCGGCAACCGCGGCTTCGACAATTCCGCGGACGAGCGGCAGCAATTGGCGCTCGCATTCGGCCGACAAATTGACCTCGGCGCTGTCGGCAGGCGGACTATCGAAATCAAATCCCACCATTGGCGTTCCCCCGCCATCAATGATCTAATTAAACGTATATCTCTGCAATTCTATTCCAGCCTAATATACATGCATCCGGGAACGAAATACAGGAGCGCCGGAATTGACGGTTTTGGGTGCGTCGATTGCATCGGCTCCATAGCTCGTCAGGAAGTCTTCCTTGGCCTCCTGCTGCCGGCATTGCATGTCTTGGATGCAGACCCTAGGCGTTCGCGTAAAGCTATCGGAATCTGCCGGAATGTCCCAAATGGATCATCGGCTCACCGGTGACGCATGGAGCGCGAAATCCGGTGCTCAGGCCGCCGAAAATGACGAGGGTTTGGGACGATCCGGACCGGGAAAAGCAGGGACAGCCGGAATCCCACTTCTTGACCCAGAATCGGAAAAGCTGCCGATCAGTTCACCGGGCCGAGCAGGACAGAACCGTCCGGCACGCCGCCGTCGATCGGAATGGCTGTGCGGTTTGCGCTCGCCACCATCGGCTGGCCGATATCGGACGTCACGATGACCGGGCTCTTCGAGGGCACGCGGTCGTAGAGGTCGATGATGTCCTGATTTATCAGGCGCACGCAGCCTGACGAGACGGATTTGCCGATCGAGTTCCATTCCGGCGAGCCGTGCAGGCGGTAGAGCGTGTCGACATTGTCGTGGAACAGATAGAGCGCGCGTGCGCCGAGCGGGTTCTTGAGGCCGCCGGGCATGCCGCCATTCTTGGCGCTGTATTGCTCCAGTTCCGGTTGCCGGGCGACCATCTCATCCGGCGGCGTCCATTTCGGCCATTTCTGCTTCCATTGAACGACGGCGTCTCCCGACCATTCGAAGCCGGCGCGGCCGAGGCCGACGCCGTAACGGATCGCCTGGCCGCCCTCGCGTACAAGATAGAGGAAATGGTTGGTCGTATCGACGATGATGGTGCCCGGTCTCTGGCCGGTCGGATCGGGAACGATCTGGCGCAGGAACTGCGGGTCCATCTTCTTGATCGGGATAGCTGGGAGGTCGAAGCCGCTGTCCGAAATCGGGCCGTACATCGTCGCGTAGTCGCCGAGCGGCGGATCGACATAGGTCGGCGGCGGCTCGACCGGCGCCGGCGCCGGTTCGGTTGTGGTGCAGGCGGAGACCGCAATCGAGGCGGCGCCAAGGGCTGCGGCGTTCAGAAAGCCGCGACGGCTCAGGCGATAGGAGTCGATTTCGGTCTTCAACATGGTTGCCTTTTTTAAGTCTCAAGTCGCAAGAAAGCGTGAATGCTTCCAGGCGGCGCAGTGTTGGTCTCCCCCAATGCCTGGGGCGATAGGCGGTTCCGATTCTGGCCTGAGGGTGGACAAACAAAGGCGAAGCTGTGACCGTCATGCCACTGTTGCTTTGAGGCAACAGAGCCCTTGAGCAGTTCATCGTTTCACAGAAACGCCGACTGCTCTGCGTCTTTCCTTCTGCGCAATTTTCCGGACGGAAAACCGTTTCACACTTTTCCTGGAATTGCTCTAGCCGCCTGTCAACAATCCTTCCAGCGACGGCAGGATCAGCGCCGGCGGGAAGTCCCGGTACTCCTCGGGCTGGTTGGCGCGGTTGATCCACACGGTGCGAAAACCGAATTTGGTCGCGCCGGCAATATCCCAGCGGTTGGAGGACTGGAACGAGACCGCGCCGGGATAGAGACGCCAGCCCGTCGCCACCATGTCGTAGGTCGACGGGTCGGTCTTGAAGCGCTTGACGGCATCGACCGAAAAGATGTCGTCCAGCACCTGGTCGAGGGCCGCCGATTTGACCGCCGCTTCCAGCATCTCGGGCGAGCCGTTGGAGAGGATTGCCAACTTGGCGCCGGACGCTTTGAGCGCCTTCAGAACGGCCGGCACTTCCGGATAGCAGTCGAGCCGCCAATAAGCTTCGAGCAGCTTGGCCTTCAGCCCCTTGTCTGCCGAAGGGACCTTGCGCAAGGCAAAGTCGAGCGCCTGTTCGGTGAGTTGCCAGAAATCGGCATAGCCGCCCATCAGCGTGCGCACCCAGGAATATTCCAGCTGCTTGGCGCGCC
The DNA here is from genome assembly GCF_056404315.1 of Mesorhizobium sp. P2_D6. Classification (NCBI taxonomy): domain Bacteria; kingdom Pseudomonadati; phylum Pseudomonadota; class Alphaproteobacteria; order Hyphomicrobiales; family Phyllobacteriaceae; genus Mesorhizobium; species Mesorhizobium sp. P2_D6. Next base: position 254,714 of record NZ_JBFUEG010000006.1, read on the forward strand.
AGATTTCCGACAGAAGCTGGCCGTCCGGCCCGATCTCGCCGTCGTGACGGCGCACGGCGGCGTGCACGTCGAACAACGTGCCGTAGGCGTCGAAGACGTAAGCCGCGTAATGCATGGCGACAGTTTTGAGGGCAGGCGGGGCAAGGTGCAAGCATCGATTGCAGACTTGATCGCTTTCTTGGGCTCGCTGGCCTCAACAAAATCCGCCTGATGCCGGTTGACGGCGCCTGCCAAAGCATCTTCCAATGATACCAGACACGCAGCATCGAAGCGGAACCGAGCAATGACACTGGCGACTGCGGCGCAATCGGCGACATGGACCTTCGTCGACGGCGACTGGTACGAAGGCAACGTCGCCATCCTTGGCCCGCGCAGCCATGCCATGTGGCTTGCCACCAGCGTCTTCGATGGCGCCCGCTGGTTCGAGGGCGTCGCCCCCGACCTCGAACTGCATGCCGCCAGGGTGAATGCTTCCGCAATCGCGCTAGGTCTCAAACCGTCGATGAGCGTCGACAAGATCGTCGGTCTGACCTGGGACGGGCTGAAGAAGTTCGACGGCAAGACGGCGGTCTATATCCGGCCGATGTACTGGGCCGAGCACGGCGGCTATATGGGCGTGCCGGCCGATCCGGCATCGACCCGCTTCTGCCTTTGCCTCTACGAATCGCCGATGATCTCGCCGGCCGGCTTTTCGATCACGGTCTCGCCGTTCCGGCGGCCGACGATCGAAACCATGCCGACCAATGCCAAGGCAGGCTGCCTCTACCCCAACAATGGCCGCGCCATTCTCGAAGCCAAGATGCGCGGCTTCGACAATGCACTTGTGCTCGACATGCTGGGCAATGTCGCCGAGACCGGAACCTCCAACATCTTCCTGGTCAAGGACAGCCATGTGCTGACGCCGGCGCCGAACGGCACCTTCCTGTCCGGCATCACCCGCTCGCGCACCATGACGCTGCTTGGCGACTACGGTTTCAAGACCACCGAAAAGATGCTGTCGGTGCGCGATTTTCTCGAGGCCGACGAGATCTTTTCGACCGGAAACCATTCCAAGGTCGTGCCGATCACCCGCATCGAGGACCGCAACCTCCAGCCCGGGCCGGTGGCCAAGAAGGCGCGCGAACTCTATTGGGAATGGGCGCATTCGACGCCTGCCGGCTGAGCCGCCGCCGCTTCGTTTGCTGGGCGTTCTTTTTTGACGCAGCATCCTGTCCGCAAAACCGTGTGACACTTTTCCGGAACCCGCTTAGAAAGGAACCGGCGCTTCATTCCGGAGTTGTTCCAGAACAATCCAGCCCTATCTTAATCCGGTATCCGCACCGGATTTTTCCATGAGGAGTATGACCGATGGCTTTTGAATTGCCCGCCTTGCCCTATGACTACGAGGCCCTGCAGCCCTACATGTCGAAAGAGACGCTGGAGTATCACCACGACAAGCACCACAAGGCCTATGTCGACAACGGCAACAAGCTGGCCGCTGAAGCCGGTCTTGGCGACCTGTCGGTCGAAGAGGTGGTCAAGCAGTCGTTCGGCAAGAATGCCGGCCTCTTCAACAACGCCGCCCAGCACTACAACCACATTCATTTCTGGAAGTGGATGAAGAAGGGCGGCGGCAGCAACAAGCTTCCGGGCGCCCTGCAGAAGGCGGTCGATGCCGACCTCGGCGGCTACGACAAGTTCAAGGCCGACTTCATAGCCGCCGGCACCACCCAGTTCGGTTCGGGCTGGGCCTGGGTCTCGGTCAAGGACGGCAAGTTGGCAATCTCCAAGACGCCGAACGGCGAGAACCCACTGGTCCATGGCGCCTCGCCGATCCTCGGCGTCGATGTCTGGGAGCACTCCTATTACATCGACTATCGCAACGCGCGGCCGAAATATCTCGAGGCCTTCGTCGACAGCCTGATCAACTGGGACCATGTCCTCGAAATGTACGAAAAGGCGAAAGCCTGATCGATCCATAAAGCCCCGGCATCCCCGGGGCTTTTCTTTTTTCAGATCGAAACGGAGGCACACTGCAAAGCGGCAGTTTCCGTGCGGCGAGCACGGAATAATCTCAGCCCGCCATCCGTTAACGTCAGGTCGCGACCTCTCATCATCCTGGAGCCAATTGAATGAGAAAGCTTGTCATCGCCATCTCTATGCTCAGCCTGGCCGCCTCGGCCGCCTTTGCCGACCCGATCCTCGACCGACAGGGACTGATGAAGGAGCGCGGAAAACTCGTCGGCGGCCTGTCGAAAATCGCCAAGGGGGAAGCAGACTTCGATGCCGCCGCCGTGTTGACGGCGCTGCAGGCGCTGCAGGTCAATGCCGAGAAGGTCGATGTCGATGCGCTGTTCCCGGCCGGCAGCGACAGTGGTGACACCACCGCTTCGCCGAAAATCTGGCAAGACATGGCGGGCTTCAAGACCACGAACGAGAAATATGTCGCCGACGTCAAGGCCGCTGTCGCCGCCGCACCTGCCGATGTCGATGCGCTCAAGGCGCAGATCGGCACCCTCGGCAACGATTGCGGCACCTGCCACCAGACCTATCGGGTGAAGAAGGGCTGATCCCGGGCAATGGCCCTGTTGAAAAAACTCGTCGGCGCCGCCCTTGTCCTGGGCGTCGTCGGCGCCGGCGCCGGCTGGTTATTGTCGGCGCCAGTGAAACTCGACACTGAAACCCTGGCACAGCTTGGCCCCGGCGACGCCGCCAGGGGCAAACGCATTTTCTATGCCGCCGGCTGCACCTCCTGTCACGCCAAGCCGGGCTCGCAAGGCGAGGCCCGTCTCCAACTCGTCGGTGGCCTTGAACTCAAGACGCCGTTCGGCACCTTCGTGCCGCCCAACATCTCGCAGGATCCCAAGGACGGCATCGGCGCCTGGACGGTCGAGGACCTCGCCAACGCTATGCTGAAAGGCGTGTCGCCTTCCGGCGAGCATTTCTATCCGGCCTTTCCCTACGCGTCCTACGCCCGCATGAAGCCCGCTGACATTGCCGATCTCTATGCGTTCCTCAAGACGCTGCCGGCGGTCGCCGGCAAGGCGCCGGACAATTCCTTGAGCTTCCCCTTCAACATCCGCCGCGGTCTCGGCTTGTGGAAGCGGCTCTATCTCAGCAACCAACCGGTGATCGCCTTGGCCGACGGCACGCCTGACCCGGTGCTGGCCGGCCGCTATCTGGTCGAGGGACCCGGCCATTGCGGCGAATGCCACACGCCGCGCGACCTCAGCGGCGGCACCAGGAAAAGCCAGTGGCTGGCGGGTGCCACCGCCGCCGAAGGCAGCGGCATCGTGCCGAACATCACCTCGGGCGAGGGCGGCATCGGCGACTGGTCGGAAGCCGACATCACCAATTATCTCGAAACCGGTTTTACGCCCGATTTCGATTCGGTCGGCGGCGCCATGGTCGACGTCCAGCGCAACATGGCCCAGCTGACGCCGGAAGATCGCACGGCAATAGCCGCCTATCTCAAGGCAGTGCCGCCGCATCCCAATGGCTATCCGGCGCGAAGCAAGCCGGCTAAGTGATCCGACTAAAGGTGGCGGTCACCGAGGAAGTCGAAGCCCGTTTCGAAGAAGTGACTGTAATTGCAGGTCAGTTCCTCGCCGGGCGCGATGTCGCGCAAGGCATAGGTCTCCTCGGGCGAGGAAACATCGCAATTCGGTTCGTCGTCATGGTTCATGTAGCGGGCATCGTCGGCTTCGAAGACGATGTAGTTCGGATCGCGGCGGTCGGGATAGGAATAGCGGTCGAGGTAGCTCTTCACCGGCCCGCTCTCGCCCTCATAGGTTTCAACGTTGATCAGCCGGTCAAAGCGCGGGTCGAGCTTCCAGACCAGCGTGCCCTTGGCAATGTGGGTCTTGGCGAAAACACCGATGCCCTGGATCGGCGATTTCTCGAGATAGGTGTCGACGAGCAACATAGTGGCCCCTTTGCGTATGTCATTGTCTTGAAGGTGGCGCGCATTGGGTAGCGCGCAGCCATTACAATTGCGAGTGAAAATGAGCAGCGCGGAATTCAAAAAGTGATGATCGGCACGCCTCGACGGGGCGCGCCTTTCGCTCCGATATCAGCGCTGCTGCAAGGCCAGACGAACGCCCAACGCGCAGTAGATACCGCCGACCACCTTGCCTTGCCATTTCACCACTGATGGATTGCGGCGCAGGAACGTGCCGAGCCGGCCCGCGCTTACGGCAAAGACGACTGTGCTGAAAAGGCCGAGCAGAACAAAGATTATGCCCAACGTCATCAGCTGGAGCATTACCGATCCGTTTTCAGGCCGCACGAACTGGGGCAGGAAGGCGAGGAAGAAAAGCGCGGTCTTTGGATTGAGCACTTCGGTCAAGACAGCCTGTCGAAACGCCTTGCCGGCGGAGATCGCAACCGCTCCGGCAGTAGGGTTGGCCGGTGTTCTCTCGATGATCGCGCGAATGCCGAGGTAAACCAGATACGCCGCGCCAATGTATTTAACGATGCTGAACAGCGTTGCCGACGTGGCGATGATCGCCGAAATGCCGACCATCGCCATGACGGTATGGAACACATCGCCAGCCGCGACGCCGGCGCCCGTCGCGATGCCAACCCGGGTCCCGGAACTCGTCGCTCGCGCCACCGTCAAAAGTGTGGCTGGGCCTGGAATGAACACAAAGCCAAGCACAACCGCCACGTAGGCCGTCAAGGTGGATAGATCGATCATGACGCCTCCTTTGCAATCTCGGCCTTGCCCATCACCTTCAGCGCAAAGGAATAGGTATAGGCGATCTCCTCCAGCCTGGAAAACCGGCCCGACGCGCCGGCATGGCCGGAATCCATGTTGATCTTGAACAGCACCGGATTGGTCCCGCTCTTGCGCTCGCGCAGCCGCGCCACCCACTTGGCCGGTTCCCAATAGGTGACGCGCGGATCGGTGAGGCCGGCCAGCGCCAGGATGGGCGGGTAGTCGTGATCAGCGACATTGTCATAGGGCGAATAGGCGGCGATGATCCGATAGTCCTCCGCTGATGCGATCGGATTGCCCCATTCCGGCCATTCCGGCGGCGTCAGCGGCAAGCTTGCATCGAGCATGGTGGTCATCACATCGACAAAAGGAACCTCGGCAACGATGGCGCCGAAATCGTGCGGCGCCATGTTGGCGATTGCGCCCATCAGCATGCCACCGGCCGAGCCGCCTTGCGCGACGATGCGGTCGTGTTGTGTGTAGCGCTCGGCGACGAGGTGCTGCGCGACAACGATGAAATCGGTGAACGTGTTTATCTTGTGCGCCCGCTTGCCGTCGTCATACCAGCCATAGCCCTTGTCCTTGCCGCCGCGGACATGGGCGATGGCAAAGACAAAGCCCCGGTCGACCAGCGAGAACCAGTTGGTGTTGAAGGCGGCCGGAATGGCGATACCGTAAGAGCCGTAACCGTAGAGCAGGCATGGTGCCGAGCCATCGAGCGGCGTGTCGCGGTGATGCAGGAGCGAGATCGGCACAAGTTCGCCATCGGCGGCGGGCGCCATCAGCCGGCGCGTGACATAGTGCTCCGGATCATGGCCGGAGGGCACTTCCTGGGTCTTCAGGAGCACGCGCTCGCGGCTGCGCATATTGTAGTCGAAGACCTGCGCCGGCGTCGTCATCGACGAATAGGTGAAGCGCATGATCTCGGTGCCGTATTCATAGGATCCCGAAAGGCCGAGCGAGAACGCCTCTTCGTCGAACGAGATCAGGTGTTCCTCGCCGTTGCGGCGGTCGCGCACGACGATGCGCGGCAGGCCCTCCTTGCGCTCGAGTCTGACCATATGGTCCTTGAAGCCAACCACTGACAGGATCAGCCGGCCCGGCTCATGTGCCACCAGCTCTTGCCAGTTCGCGCGCACCGGGTCATCAGCCGGCGCCGTCATGATCTTGAAGTCCTTGGCACCGTCGGCATTGGTGAGGATGAAGAAGATGTCACCGCCTTCTTCCAGATCATATTGCAGGCCAGTCTCGCGCGCCGCCACCAGCTTGGGCTCGGCGACGGGCTCATCGGCGCGCATCAGGCGATATTCCGAGGTTTCGTGATCGTTGATGCCGATCATGATCCATTCATTGGAGCGCGTGCCGCCGACATCCATGAAGAAGCCGGGATCGGTTTCCTCATAGATCAGCCGGTCATTCTCAGGGCTGTCGCCGAGCGCGTGGAACAGCACCTTGGACGGACGATGATTGTCGTCGAGCCTGGTGTAGAAGAAGCCGTCATCGGTAGCATTCCAGGTGCCGCCACCACTGGTGGCGCCTATCTGGTCAGGCAATTCCTTGCCGCTGGTGAGGTCACGCACGCGCAGCGTGAAGAATTCGGAGCCCTTGTCGTCGAACGCCCACAAAAGCTTACGGTGATCGGCCGAATGATCGACGCCGCCGAGGCGGAAATAGGGTTTGCCCTCGGCTTCCGCGTCGCCGTCGAGCAGGATCTGCTCATCGCCGCCATCGCGCGGCATGCGGAAATAGCGTGGCTGTTCGCCGCCAAGCTTGAAGGATGAGCCATAGGCATAGGGGCCATCCTTCATCGGAACCGTCGAATCGTCTTCCTTGATGCGGCCTTTCATCTCGCCGAACAGCTGCTTCTGGAGCTCCAGCGTGTCGCCCATCAGCACTGTCTGATACGCGTTCTCGGCTTCGAGATGGGCGCGGATGCGGCCGTCGAGCAGGGACGGGTCCCTGAACATCGCCTGCCAATTGTCGGCCCTAAGCCAGGCGTAATCGTCGGTGCGGGTAATGCCGTGATGCGTGTCGAAGACAGGGTGTTTCTCAGGATTGGGCGGGCTAGCGGTGGGAAAGGCAGGGGTCTTGGTCATTGCGTCTCACTGAAGAAGTTACTTGAATGGCAAATGAACACGCCGATCAGCGCGGGTTCAAGGGCCGGGATGCATTGGCAGCGGCGGGCTCGGGACGATGAGCCCGGAAGATGTACAGGAGGAGAGGATGACGAATTTCTATGTCAACACCGCTGCGGCTCTCGCCGTCGCTTCGACCGTTCTGGCTTTCACCGGCCAGTCTCATGCAACCGCGTTCGCCGCTTGGCAAGTGGCTGGCGTGCCGTTCGGCGACACGCTCAACGTTCGAAAATATCCGTCCAACGCATCCCAGAAGCAGGCCGCCTATCCCAACGGGACGATCCTGCAGATGACCGGCAAGTGCACGGGAGGGCTCAACCTTCTGGAAATCGCCGGTCGGCCGCACTGGAAGCAGAAACAGGCAATTCGCTACCAATGGTGTCAAGTTTGGCACGACCCGGCGCAAAATGGCGGTTTTGTTGCTGGCTGGGTCTACGGAAAATATCTCGTTCCCTATTGAATCCGGTCTAAAGCAGGTCTTCCTTCGGCGGGCGTCGTAAACACCTTGCAACTTCTGATTTTGTACGAATCCAGCAATTCAGCTATTCGAGCCTACAAAGCATAGGCTAAGCATCGCAATCCACTTTATGAGTCCTTGCTGATTTAGTGATGCATGACCCTACGTCATGCCAGTCCTGGTCCGACCAGAAAATATCGCGAAGTTACAGAGTGCACGAAAGATTGAAGCTGAAGAGCGACTATTCGATGAATATCGTTGAATATAGCGCAAGATGCGAATTGACTTACTTGGTCCGTAGGCTCATTAAGATGCCCGGACGCGAATCCATGAAGCTCTTCCGCGTGAAATTCGCGCCATGCCCGATCTTTCAAAAAGGGCGCAAACAGAAACATCTTTCGTTGGGGCCTGAACACCATGGATATCGTCGAAACACCTTCCAGAAATAGCGATGCGCTGATCGAGTTGACCGCCGATGTGGTGGCCGCCTACGTCAGCAACAATCCCGTGCCAGTCGGCGAACTGCCGAATCTTATCGCCGACGTCCATGCTGCTCTCGGGCGTGTGGGCGGAGCAAGCGAACAGCCTCCTGCCGACAAGCAGAAGCCTGCTGTAAACCCGAAGCGTTCTGTCCATGACGACTACATCGTCTGCCTTGAAGACGGCAAGAAGTTCAAGTCGCTGAAGCGTCATCTGATGACCCACTATGGTCTGACGCCTGATGAATACCGCGAGAAGTGGAATCTCGACGCCAGCTATCCGATGGTTGCCCCCAACTATGCCGCTGCCCGTTCGCAGCTGGCGAAGAAGATGGGCCTCGGACGCAAGCGCAAGGGGCGGTAACACCGGCCCAATTCCACACATCAACGGCGCCTTCGAGGCGCCGTTTTTTGTTTCCGGAATTAAGCGGTCTGCTTGAGTGCCATCTCGGCATCGCGCTTGATGCGCTTGACCATCGAGCGCAGGCCATTGGCCCGCTGCGGCGACAGATGTTCGTCGAGGCCGAGCGACTTCAGCGTTGCCTCGGCGTCGGTTTCCAGGATCTGGCTGGCGGACCGTCCCGAAAACAACGCCAGCATGATGGCGACCAGGCCGCGCACGATATGGGCGTCCGAATCGCCAGTGAAGGTGATGGCGGGATCGGCGCCTGGCGCTCGGCTCGTGGTCAGCCAGACCTGGCTGACGCAGCCGGGCACCTTGTTCACGGCATTGCGTTCGGCGTCGGGAAATGGCGGCAGCGCTTCGCCGAGCTCGATCACATAGCGATAGCGGTCTTCCCACTCGTCGAGCAGGGAAAAGTCGTCGCGGATCGTCTGGATCGTCGTGGCCATTGCTTGGGATATAGTCATCCGCGGCTGCGGCGTCACGGAAAAAGAAGAAAAACCCCGCAGGCGCCGAGAGGTCCGACCGGCCTGCGGTGTCGCTGTAGAGACAGCGGAAACGGTGTTAGTTCTTCGCCACCAGCTTGGCAGGTATGTTGACGGTCGCCGGCAGCACGATGTCCTCGGCGACGCTGCCGGTGGCCAGTGAGGTATCGGGCGACGTCTCGGGCTCGGTGCCCTTGTCGTCTAGCATGGCGGCGGCGATCTTGGCGGTTTCCTTGGCCCGGGCGGTGATCGTATGCATCGCCGACTTGCCGGTCTCGCAGACATCGGGCTTGCGCTCGCAAATGCCGGCGATGTCGCCGACCGCCTCGCGCGCCGCAAACAGTGCCTGGATCGGCCCGACGCTCTCGTGGCCCTCTTCGTCGGAACCGACGCTCAGTGGCAGCGCCAGCAGCACCAGCGAAAACCAGAACGCCATTCTTATCAGAAAGCCCATCGAATTGCCCTCTCGTCCATGACCGGATCATGCGTCCATGCGCCATGACCTCTTTTATCTCAGCGACAATGACACATGACGCGCAAAGGACGGCTTGCTTGCTCAGCGAAAATTTTCCTCAAATTTTAGGCAAATTCGAAACGAAGCATTTTGCAAAGCATTGGTTTCAAACGCCGGCGATTCTCTTCACCTTGCACTAACCATCTAAGCGATTGTTATGAATGGATATATCCAGAGATGCTGGCATGCCGGCGCAGGATTTTGCCGCCGCAGGCACGCCTTTTGCACATAACGCTCCGTTTACTATGGCCGCAAATGACGGTGCATTCTGGCGCCTGCGCCGCAATTTTTGTGGCAGGGAGGTCGTTGTTCCGGTCAGCCTTATTCATTCCTTAAACGCTCGATGCGAGTTTCAAACAAACAAAAACGACCTGCAAAGCAGGGGCAGTCACGACCGGGTGCGAGTGCGTTGAGTTGAGTTTGATAAAGGCCAGATATCTTGAACTGCCTGGCGCGCTGGCGGCCGGTTGCGAACGCATGGTCCATCCGGCCATCGTCGGCCGGGACGACCGCCTGCGCCAGCGCCGGTTCATCGGCATCATGCTTGCCGCTCCGTTCTTTGCCGCGGGTGCTGCGGTGACACTGGTCACCTCGGGCATGGGTGCCGCCGTCACCGTCGCAACAATCTTCGCCGCCTTCGGTCTTTGCTGGTTCGCCGCCTTGCTGGTGGCGGCGTCGGGCAAGATGGCGCTGGCCGCGCAGGTCGCGCTTGCCGCCGGCGGTCTTGCCCTTGCCGGCGCCATAGCGGCAGCGGGCGGCCTGGCGTCGCCGGTTGCGCTGCTGGCTCTGGCGCTGCCATTCGAAGCCTGGTGGATCGCCGGTTCAAAGCGCGCGGCACTTTGGGGCGGCATTTCCGCCCTTGCCGCAGTGCTGCTGCAGCCCTTTGTCGGCACTATCGTCCCGCTCGGCGCGGTGCAAGTCGCGGTGTGGCACTGGCTTCTGCCGCTGGCCTGGGGGCTGACGCTGGTTCCCCGGCTTGCAGCCCTTGGCGATGCGGCACGCGCGCCCGCGCTCCTTCCAAGCGACCGCCTCGAGGACATGATCGACGCCGTTGTCCTGCATGTTGCCCGGCATGGCGAGGTCCTGGATGCCTCGGCCAAGGCGCGCACCATCCTGAAGCTGCCGCCGGAACTGCTTTTCGGCGCCGGCCTGTTTGACCGCATCCATCTGTCCGATCGCGTTGCTTATCTGAGCGCGCTTGCCGACCTGCGCGATGGCGCCCTGGCGCGGCGGCTCGATCTTCGGGTACGGCTGCCGCAGGACGGCAATGCTCCGATGGCCGACAATTACCGGCCATTCCAGCTCGAACTGGTTCGGGCCGAAGAGCAGCAGGAAACCTTCACCCTGCTGCTGCGCGAGAACGACGAGATCGCCGAACTGCGCGACGAGCTTGCCGCCGCCAATGAGGCGGCAGCGTCGGCCGAGGTGGCGAAAGGCCGCTTCCTGGCCGTGGTCAGCCACGAGCTTCGCACGCCGCTCAACGCCATCATCGGTTTTTCCGATATGCTGCTGCACGAGATGTTCGGCGGCTTCAAGGACCCGCGCCAGAAGGAATATGTCGGCCTGGTCAGGGATTCGGGCCAGCATCTGCTTGCCGTCGTCACCTCGATCCTGGACGTCTCGAGGATCGAGGCCGGCGCCTACGCAACCGAGCCCGAACCGTTCCGCTTCATCGAGGCGGTCGAGATGTGCCGGTCGATGATGAAGTTGCAGGCCAACGCCAAGAATATCGACCTCCAGGCGCAGATTGCGCCGGACGCCGGCGAGATCAATGCCGACCGTCGCGCCGTGCAGCAGATCCTGATCAACCTCGTCTCCAATGCGATCAAGTTTACGCCAGATGGCGGCGATGTCGTCGTCGGCGCCAAGCGGATCGGCACGCGGCTGCATTTCTGGGTCAGGGACACCGGCATCGGTATCGCCGAAGAGGATTTCGCCAATCTCGGCAAGCCGTTCATGCAGATCCAGAACGACTATACGCGCCGCTTTGAGGGCACCGGGCTCGGCCTGTCGCTGGTCAAGGGCCTGGCGGCCTTGCACGACGGCACGATGTCGATCGAGAGCATGCCGGGCGAGGGGACCACGGTCACGATCAGCCTGCCGGTGAACGGGCCGAAGAAGCGCGCGACCGACAGGAACGGCGTGCTGCCGATGCCCGCGACCAGGACAAAGGGCGACGCGAAAGGGGACAGGAATGGCTCGCTCCGCAAAACAGCCTAAGGCGGTCAAGCGCCGCAGCGGCGCTTTCGAGGCCGGCGCGATTGCGCTCGGCGGCGCGATCTCGCGCAATCCGGTCCTGGTCGGCGGCTCGACAGCCTTTCTGGTGACGCTGTTCTACGTTTCCGCCAACGCGCTGTGGTACCAGCCGTTTCCGCATGCCGGTGCCTTCTTCGCCACTCGCAGCATCGAGGGTTTTCCGCACCCCGGCACGGACGAACCCGAAACCACCATCAACATACTGCGGCCTGGCCCGGCGCCGGCCAAGAGCGACCCGACGGTCGAGCAGGTGCAAGGCATCCTCAAGGACCTCGATTTCTACACCGGCACCGTGGACGGCATTTCCGGGCCGAATACCCAGAAGGCCATCCAGGCCTACCAGCAGAAGGTCGGTCTGCCGGCATCCGGCGAGATCGACGCCGTCCTGCTCGACCAGCTCGGCGCCAGGCAGACGACGGCCGGTATTCCCCATCCGGCGCCACGGCCCGTGGATATGGCCGCTGCTCCCGCTGCCGCGCCGGAGGCTGCCCCCGCGCCAATTCCGGTCTCAGCACCGGCATCCGCCCAGGCGCCCGATCCCCGCATCGTCAAGATCCAGGCCGGGTTGAAGGCATTCGGCAATGACGACATGCAGCTCGACGGCGTCGTCGGCGCCCGCACCAAGGCCGCGATCAAGGAATTCCAGTCGCTGTTCGGCCTGCCACAGACCGGCGAGCCGGACGAGGTCGTCTACGTCAAGATGCGCGAGATTGGGCTGACCAACTGACGAGACGACCGCTCGCGGATCGGCGAAAATCCGGTTAAGACGCTGCGCATGTCCTCCGGAACCCTCCCATGCGCGTAACCACTGATCTTTGGGTGTCGGCCCTGCTGCGCCGTGTGTTCGGCGCCGGCGGCTTTGCGGCCGTCGTCAAGCGCGGCGCGACGGAGGCCGGCACTGTCTTCGTGCTGTCGCGCGGCCGGCTGGGCGAGGTCTCCCTGTTCGGCCCGGCGCCGCAGACGAGCTACGATTCGGCCAAACCGGATGACCGGTTTTTCACGCTGCTCGGCTCTGGTGAAGACGCCAGCGTGCTCGACGCCAGGCTGGAGCGAGAGAAAAAATTCGATCCCGATATCTGGGTGGTCGAGATCGAGGCCGGTTCGGTTCCCGTCGAGGAGCTTCTCGCCGTCAAGATGCCTTGAGGCTGGCCTTTTCGCCATCCGGCACCTGGTCGGCGTTCGCGGCGGCGGGTGCGTTGCCGCGCACCGCTCGCGACACTGTTTCGGCCTTCCAGCCGCGGAGCTTTTCGAGAGCCGCCTCGTGGTGCAGCAGCCGGTAGCGGTCGAGGAAGATACGGATCGCCTGCGGGTGCGGGAACTCCCGGGGGTAGACCGCGACCGTGATCAGGAACGCCCTGTCCTCGCTGAGGTCGAGCGCCCGCAAGGCGGCAAGCAGCGAGAGGTAGCTCGACTGTTCGGTCAGCGCGCGCGCCGTCGAAAAGTCGATGTCGAGCGCGTCGGCAAGCGCGGTCTGGAAGAAAGCGGCGTTGCCGGTCAGCGCCGTCTCCCGCAGCTTGCCGTAGGTTGCTAAGCCGACGAAGGGATTGACCGATGTCGCCTCGCCCTCGGCGACCATCATCGAGCGTAGCCGGCGCCTGGCGTTTTCGGCAGCGCTGCCGGGCAGTTTGGGTGGACTGGGAGCGGTGGGAGCGGATTCGGCGCTGTCGCCCGCCACTTCGGCGATAGGCTCGGGCTGCCGCACCCGCACCAGGGTTGGTTTCTCCAGCGCCTTGATCAGCTGCGCGATGGTCGGGTTCAAATCCTTGCGGCGGGCAATGGCGCGCGCGTGCGGCAGGCCGTGACGGCCGATCAGCGCAATCAGGTCGATATCGCTCAGGGCGCGGGAACGGACCAGCAAGGGCGCGCAGACATCGACCGGCTCTTCGCAAAGCCGCCGCACCAGGGCAGTCGGCGCATATTCGCATTCGGAGAGGGCGGCGGCGACATAGCGGCGCGATTCGACCGACACACTGTCGAACAGCGGCAGCGTCAAATCCTCGAGCTGGGCGATCTCGCGACGCGACGGGCGGGTCAGCGAGCAGAACGCCGACACCGCGGCGCGAAACAGCCTTTCGGCTTTTCCCGACTCCGTCCGTATAGCGATTTGCCTGAAATCCGAAACTGACACGGAAGATACGCCCGACACTCGACACGACCCGGACCATGCTCAACCGCAACTGTGTCGGTTTCGCGTGAGGCCTGGAACAAACATCAAATTAGCGGCGATCCGTTAGCGCTCCGTTAACCCTCTGCCTGCCTTAATCACATTTGGAGGCGTTGCGTTGTGCTCCGGGGCAACCGAGAGGAATACGCGAACCATGGGCATGGTACTGTCTTTTGTGCCGCGACGGGCACCAGTCAATCGAGCAGTTCAGGACACCGGCACGCCGGCGGCGGTGATCATTTTCCCCGGCGTCCGCTACGAGCATCCGCCGGTGGCGGGCGGGGCGCGGCCGGCCGGTTCGGACAAGCCAGGCACACCAAACATGCCTGTTCCGCACCACTGAGCCGCCTCCTGATCAGGGCTGAAAATCAGTAGTCCTGCAGCTCGCAGGAACTCTGGTCCAGAAACTGCGACACAACCGGCTTCCAGCTGTCGTCAGGCACGAAGGCGCGGATGACGAAGATGCCTTCCTCGATCGGCGCTTCGACGAATATCGCCCCTTGCAGGTCTTCCGGAAGCTCCCGGCGCACGTCGATCATCTGTGCCGGCGTCAGCACCACGGTGTCGAGCTTGTTGCCGGTCGCTGTGTGGTCGTTGAAGGAATAGAAATTGTGGCCGTTGCGGTCGTAGACCGAGACCGACCAGAACGGTACGCTGCCCGGCGCCTTGATGCGCACCACGCCTTCGGCAAGGTCGAAGCGGCAGGCGGCGGCGTAAAACAGCGGATCGACCGACTTGACCACCGGCGCGCCGCCGGCCTCGGCGTCGAGCCTGGTCATCTTGTAGAGGTCTGAAGCCATCGCCAGCCGCGACCAGGCGTCGCGCTCGGTAAACTCCGGCACCAGCAAAAGCACCACGATGTGGACGATGCCGGCACCGAGCAGGCCGAGCAGGATCGCGTGCAGCAGCCTACGCATTGCAGCCCGCCTTGACGATACGGGGCAGCGTCACGTCGGAAAGGCCGGTGCTTGAGGCGATCGGCGTGTCGTAGAAGGTGAGCACAAAATACATCCGGCCAAAGCCTTCGGTCAGAAGCCAGTTGCCGGGCGCCGGGCGATTGCCGACGGCAATGATCACCGAATTGTCGGGCTGGCGCAGCACCTGGTAGGATTGCAGCGCCGCCAGGCGCGGTTTGCCGGTGTCGACCACGCCGAGCGACTGATCGGCGGCATAAAGCGTCCAGAACCGGGCGGTCGGGAAACTGCCTTCGATCCTGTAGTCGCATTGCCGCTGAAGCTCATCGCCGGCCGCATCGCGTTCGGCGATGAAGGACAAGCCTTCCGCCTTGCCGAGCGCCAGTACGCCCTCGCGCGCCACGCGCGCCTTCGAATAGGGGTCGGCATCTTGCGTGCCGATCTCGGGGAAGGCGGTCCATTGGCCGATGCTGATCGCGCCGACACCGCTCTGCGCCTGCAGCGCATACCAGACGCTGCCGCCGCCGCCGCCGATGGCAATGGCAAGCGAAAGCAGCGTGAAAAAGGCGGTCTTGAGCATGAAGAACCGGGACGAAGGAGGAGTTGTTGGTCGGGATATCGCGGGCGAGGGGTTTGTGGCAAGCCAGTAGCGAAATTGCAGATAGGCAGTAGGTGGGCGGCGCTCCCCCTTCTCCCCTTGTGGGAGAAGGTGGCCTCGCGAAGCGAGGTCGGATGAGGGGTGCTCCAGCTTGGCGGCGACGGCTCTCCGTCACCCACCCCTCAACCGTCTCGGCGCTGCGCGCCGATCCACCTTCTCCCACAAGGGGAGAAGGAAAAGCCGCGTTGGTCAGAGCGCCGAGAGGGTCTCCGGCGCCGATGGTGCGCTGAGCACGGGTGCTGTCTGGAACACCTTGGTCATCTCGCGCAGTGTCTGCGTCGTGCGGCTGGACAGCACAGGCGGGCGCTCGGCGGCGGCATCCGCGGCCGCCTCATCGGCATTTTTCTTCTCCGCCTCCTCGGCCTTGGCCGCGATTTCTTCGTCGACAAAGGGTTTGTCGAGGCCGGGGATCGGCTTCAGGTCGATGTTCTGGTGCGCGTAGAGCATAAGCCGCTGCCAAACCATCGCCGGCAGCGTACCGCCGGTCATGTTGCGGGTCGGGGTGAAGTCGTCATTGCCGAGCCAGACAGCGGCCGTGTAGTTGCCGGTGAAGCCGACGAACCAGGCGTCGCGGTAGGATTGCGTCGTTCCAGTCTTGCCGGCAACGACGATGTTGGGCAGCTGCGCGCGCCGCGCCGTACCGATCGCCGGCACCGCAGCCAGCATGGTGTTCATGTATTTCAACGCCTGTTCCGACAAAACCCGATGCGGCGCAGGCGCATCCTTGGCGAAGTCGTAGACGACATCGCCGGTGCGGGTGACGAGCTGGGTAATGCCGTGGCGGGAGCCGGCGAAGCCGTCCTGCGCGAACACGCTGTAGCCCGTCGCCTGGTCCATCACCGTCATGCCCGATGTGCCGAGCACCATGGTCTTGTGCGATTCCAGCGGCGATTCCACGCCGAATGATTCCGCCATCGCCTTGATCGGACCGATGCCGAGATAGTCCTTGGCCAGCCGCACCGGCACGGTGTTGATCGACTTGGCGATCGCCGTGATCAGCGTCACATTGCCGGCCGAGCCGCCATTGTAATTGTGCGGCGACCAGCCGCCCCAACTGATCGGCCCGCCCGAGACGACGGAGTCCGGGGTGAAGCCATGCTCCATCGCGGTGGCGTAAACGTAGGGTTTGAAGGATGAACCCGTCTGGCGCAGCGCTTTGGTGGCGCGGTTGAACTGGCTGGCGCCATAGTCGCGGCCGCCAACAATGGCGCGCACCGCGCCATTGGTCTCGATCACTACAACGGCGCCTTCGGTGACGTTGTATTCCTTGCCGAACTGGCGGAGGTGGAATTCGACGGATTCTTCCGCCGCCTTCTGGATGTTGGCGTCGAATGTGGTGTGCGCGACCAGCGAATGCTGGCCGGGCTTGGCGATCTTCTTGACCTCGTCGAAGGCCCAGTCGAGGAAATAATCCGGGCTCTTCTGCTCGCCGCGGTCGACGATCTCGGCTGGGTGCAGCCGTGCCTGCAACACCTGGCCTTCTGTCATGAAGCCGGAATCAACGAGGTTGGACAGCACCACATTGGCGCGGGCGCGGGCAGCCGGCAGGTTGATGTGCGGGGCGTATTTGGTCGGCGCCTTGAACAGGCCGGCCAGCATCGCCGCCTCGGCGAGGTTCAGATCCTTGACGCTCTTGCCAAAATAGAAATCCGCCGCCGCCTCGATGCCGAACGTGCCGCCGCCCATATAGGCGCGGTCGAGATAGAGCTGCAGGATCTCCTTCTTCGACAGATTGGCCTCCAGCCACAGCGAAAGGAAAGCTTCCTTGATCTTGCGCTGCAAGGTCCGCTCATTCGACAGGAACAGGTTCTTGGCCAGCTGCTGGGTGATGCTGGAGCCACCCTGGACGACGGAATTGGCCCGCACATTCTCGAAGATGGCGCGCGACAGGCCGAGCACGTCGATGCCGTAATGCTCGAAGAAACGCCGGTCCTCGGTCGCGAGCACCGCCTTGATGACATGGTCCGGCATCTCGTCGACCGGCACCGAATCGCGCTGGATGATGCCGCGCTGGCCGATCTCGTTGCCGTAGCGGTCGAGGAAGGTGACGGCGAAATCGCCCTGGCTGCGCCAGTCGCCCGTGGTGATCTGGAAGGCCGGCATGGCCAGCGCCAGGAGCACCACGAAGCCGCCGGCGCCCATGGTGAAACCTTCGCTCAGCACCTCGATTATGCCGCGCCGCCAGCCGGTGACGCGGAAGCGCCGCGAAAAAATGGTTGCCGATTCCCAGAACTGGCCGGCCTTGAAGCGGATTTCGTAGAGTGAGGAATCGATCCACGCATCCACCGCCAGCAATGCGGCGGCGATTGGACCTCTTCTTCTTGGACGTCGTTCTAAAGGACTGGCCATTCCCGAAACTCACCCCACCACGACCTGAAGACCGCAAGCGGGCAATTTCAGGGCGGGGGTACCCGGCGAAGACTATTCGTCCATTTCAGCCCGGCTCACAAGGGCAGCAAGGCCACACCGCACGGTTTGTTGACCGCCAACCGCTATTCTATCAGCGCGCAGCGATGAAGTGCATAAAATGCGCTACATCCGCATCGCTCGGCTCCTGGCCGGTGAAGGCGCGCAGATAGGCGGCGAGATGGCGCTGAAGGAGCGTGATGCCGGCGTCACACGACGGATCGTGACGCTGGAAGTCGACGCCGTCGATGCCGACGCCGGCGGTTTCGAGCCGGTCTGGCACAAGGGTCGGCGCGTCGGCTTCGTCACCTCCGGTGGCTATGGTTACACGATTGGCAAAAGCGTCGCGCTGGCGTTGGTCGACGACGATTTCGCCGGGGAGGGAACCGACCTTTCGGTGCACATTGTCGGCGTCGAGCGGCCTGCACGTGTGATCGCGGCTTCACCCTACGACCCTGACGGCAAGGCAATGAGGCAATGAGGAGTGGTGGCCATGGTCGATGATGTCATAAGGGAGACCAGGCGCGACCGCCGGCGCGGACACACCGGTGAGGCCGGCAGCGGGTCGAGCCGCCACCCGAATTATCGTTCGCTTAAAAACCCCTTCCTGCCGCAGCCGGTGTTTTCGGACGATCGCGTCGTCGCCATCCACGACACGGCGCTGCGCGTACTAGAAGAGCTCGGCATCAAGGTGCTGCTGCCCGAGGCGCGCGCGATTTACGCGAAAGCCGGTGCGCTGGTCGATGAGGACAGCCAGATGGTGCGCATCGGTCGAGACATCGTCGCGGCCGCACTGGCCTCGGCGCCAAAGTCGATCCCGGCGCTGGCCGGCGATCGCAGCCGAGACCTCACGCTCGAACTCGGCTCCATGACCTTCCTCGCCGGCGCTGGCGCACCTAACGTCACCGATCTCGAACGCGGCCGCCGGCCGGGCACGCTCGCCGCCTTCGAGGAATTGACCAAGCTCATCCAGCATTTCGACGTACTGCATATGCTTTGCCCCTGCATCGAGCCGCAGGATGTCGACAACCGTTTACGCCACTATGCCGTCAACCGCGCGCAGTTGACGCTGTCCGACAAGTTCCCCTTTGTCTTCGCTCGTGGAACGCCGCAGGTCGAGGATGGGTTTGAGATGATCCGGCTGGCGCGCGGGCTGTCAGAGGATGAATTCCGCGCTGGCGCCCATTGCTACACCATCATCAACACCAATTCACCGCGCCAGCTCGACATTCCGATGGCGCAAGGCATCATCGACTTCGCCCGCGCCGGGCAGGTCCTGGTCATCACGCCGTTCTGCCTCGCCGGGGCCATGGCGCCGATCACGGTCGCCGGCGCGCTGACGCTGCAGCATGCCGAGGCGCTCGCCGGTCTGGCACTGGCGCAGATCGTGCGCCCGGGCGCACCCGTGCTTTACGGTTCCTTCTCCTCCAATGTCGACATGAAGTCGGGCGCGCCGGCATTCGGCACGCCCGAACACGTCAAGGCGACACTTGGGGCCGGCCAACTGGCGCGCTTCATCGGCCTTCCCTGGCGTTCGGGTGCCGGCAGTGCCGCCAACATTTCCGATGCGCAGGCAGCTCATGAGTCGCAATTCGCCCTTTGGGGTTCGGTGCTTGCCGGCGCCACCGTCTGCATCCACGCCGCGGGCTGGCTAGAGGGTGGCCTGAGTGTCTCTTTCGAGAAACTGATCACCGACATCGAGGCAGTGCAGTCGATTGCCGAGCTTTGCGCGGCAACTCCTGGTGACGACGACGCGATCGGTTTCGAGGCCATCGCCGAAGTCCAGCCGGGCGGACATTTCTTCTCCGCCGGCCACACCATGGCGCGCTACCGCACCGCCTTCTACGAGCCGCTGGTTGCCGACTGGTCGAGTTTCGGCAACTGGACGCAGTCCGGTTCGAAGTCGGCCACCGAACGCGCCACCGGCATCTGGAAGCGGGTGCTTGCCGACTTCCAGCCACCGGCTTCGGCGGCTGCTACATCAGGTATTCTCGATGAATTCATAACGCGGCGCACCGAACAGGGCGGGGCAGCACCGGTTTCGTGAAGGGAGCGCAACCGCCAATGATGGTCTGTTGCGGCCGCCGGGATATTGACCGGGCGGTCCTGTTTTTCACGCTATATGCACGCGGCCTGGCTCACGGGCCGGCGCATCGCTCTCAGCGATCAGCGGAGCCCGCCGCTCACGCGCCGGGCCCCTCCTTTGTCGTCACCGATCACGCATGCGCGTGCGGGTGATGAACGTCCCAGACTGCCCAGGCCGATGCGAGAACCACCAGCACGCCAAGAACCACATGGGTTCCCATTGCGTTTGCGTTCGCCATAAAACCAAGCAGCCAGGGCGAGACGATCAGCCAGAGCCCGAGAGCAAGATTCACCCACTCTTCCCACTCGGCGAATACGGAAAGCGTCGCGAAAGCCAGCGCACCGAGCACAACGCCAACAATCCAGGCGTTGTAAGCGGCAGTGGTTTCAGCGGCGAAGCCGACTATCCAGGGTGAGACGAACAGGCAAACGGCAAGGATCAGATTAATCAGATCCTGGCCACGTTTTCCTTCCATGAGTTTATTGGCCATGACAACCTCCATAGAGAAGCTTGACCAAAGCACTACGTTTCGCGTGCACCGCACGCTTAGTTGTTGATATAATTACGCTTCAAATGACCTTCAAGGACCTGCCCCAGGGCGGCCGATGGCTGCGAATTCATAGCGCAATACACCGAACAGGGTCGAGGCAGCCCCGGCCTCAGCGCAGGATGCTGACCCGCCCGAATGCCATCGCCGTGGTGGAACTCACCGGTTGCGGCGCCGTTGCCCAGCCTGGGTGGCCGCATGATGGTCCAGTCGAGGCTGGATTGGACGATAAGCTTTCCTTCGCCTCCTGGAGGGCTTCGGCCCGGCTTGCGCCCGACGGTGAAGGCGACAGGCGCCCCGGCGTGGGTGTTGGCGCAGCCGGTCACCGGTATCCTCGGCACGTAGGGCGTGCCGGCCTCTTGAGGGAACGCGGCGCGCGCCTCACATGGGCCGCTTGTCGCCGGTCTTCGGTGGTTCGCGGCGTATCGTGCCGGCATCGGTCTGCCTCTGCTTGTCGGCGGCAAGCCGGCGAATGCGATCGAAGCGGCTTTCCTCGGCCGGCTTGGTCGCGGGCACAGCATTTGGCTTCGGGGCGAAATTGATCATCTATCGATCTCCCTGTCGTTGCTGACTGCTGACTGACGGAAATCCTTGGGCGCGCCGGGGAAATGCCCCGGCGGCCGCTGTTCTGTTTACGCCCGTCCGGCTTTCCCGGGCGGGCCTTTCAGGCGACGGGTCAGTAGCCGCCCATGCCGCCGCCAGCGCCCGCGGGTGCTGCATCCTTGGCCGGGACGTCGGTGATCATCGCTTCGGCGGTGATCAGAAGCGCTGCGATCGAGCCGGCATCCTGCAGTGCGGTGCGCACCACTTTCGCCGGATCGACGATGCCGGCCTTGATCATGTCGACATAGGTCTCGTTCTGGGCGTCAAAGCCCTGATTGTGATCCTTGCTGTCGGAGAGCTTGCCGACGACGATCGAGCCTTCGACACCGGAATTCTCGGCGATCTGGCGGATAGGTGCTTCGAGTGCCCTGAGCACGATCGAAATGCCCGCCGTCACATCGTCATTGGCGCCGGTCAGTCCGGCAAGCGCCGACCTGGCACGCAGAAGCGCCACGCCGCCGCCGGGCACGATGCCTTCCTCGACCGCCGCCCGCGTCGCATTCAGTGCGTCGTCGATGCGGTCCTTCTTTTCCTTCACTTCCGACTCGGTGACGCCGCCGACGCGGATGACGGCAACGCCGCCGGCGAGCTTGGCCAGCCGCTCCTGCAGCTTCTCCTTGTCATAGTCGGACGTCGTCTCCTCGATCTGGCCCTTGATCTGGGCGATCCGCGCCTGGATGGTCGCCTTGGTGCCGGCGCCGTCGATGATCGTGGTGGTGTCCTTCTCGATCAGAACGCGCTTGGCGCGGCCGAGCATCTCGATGGTGACATTTTCCAGCTTGATGCCGAGATCCTCGGAAATCATCTGCCCCGATGTCAGCACGGCGATGTCTTCCAGCATCGCCTTGCGGCGGTCGCCGAAGCCTGGCGCCTTGACGGCCGCGACCTTGAGGCCGCCGCGCAGCTTGTTGACGACCAACGTCGCCAGCGCTTCGCCCTCCACGTCTTCCGAAATGATCAGCAGCGGCCGGCCGCTCTGCACCACCGCTTCGAGGATCGGCAGCATCGCCTGCAGATTGCCGAGCTTCTTCTCGTGGATGAGCACATAGGGCTCTTCCAATTCGACGCGCATCTTGTCGGCATTGGTGACGAAGTAGGGTGAGAGATAGCCGCGGTCGAACTGCATGCCTTCGACGACGTCGAGTTCGGTGTCGGCGGTCTTGGCTTCCTCGACGGTGATGACGCCGTCATTGCCGACCTTGTCCATCGCCTTGGCGATCATGGCGCCGACGGTGGCGTCGCCATTGGCGGCGATGGTGCCGACTTGGGCGATCTCGGCCGACGACTTGACCTTCTTGGCCTTCGCCTTGATGTCCTTGACCACGGCGGCGACAGCCTGGTCGATGCCGCGCTTGAGATCCATCGGGTTCATGCCGGCGGCAACGAGCTTGGCGCCTTCGCGCAGAATCGAGGCGGCCAGCACCGTGGCGGTGGTGGTGCCGTCACCGGCGAGGTCGTTGGTCTTCGAAGCAACTTCGCGCACCATCTGCGCGCCCATGTTCTCGAACTTGTCGGCAAGCTCGATTTCCTTGGCGACGGTGACGCCGTCCTTGGTGATGCGAGGCGCGCCATAGGCCTTGTCGATGATGACGTTGCGGCCCTTGGGGCCGAGCGTGACCTTCACCGCGTTGTTGAGGGTCTCGACGCCGCGCAGCATGCGGTCGCGCGCGTCGGTGGAGAATTTGATTTCCTTGGCAGACATTTTTTTCATCCAGTTCGCATTTGGAGTGGACCGTCACCGCGCAGATGCGCGGCGCTTCGTCAGGCGGCCTTCTTGGCTTCGACTGCCTTTTCGATAACGCCCATGATGTCGGCTTCCTTCATGATCAGAAGGTCCTCGCCGTCGATCTTGACCTCGGTGCCCGACCATTTGCCGAACAGGATCAAGTCGCCTGCCTTGACGTCGAGCGGAACAAGCGCGCCGTTTTCGTCGCGTGCGCCGGGGCCGACGGCGATGACTTCGCCTTCCTGCGGCTTTTCCTTGGCATTGTCGGGAATGATGATGCCGCCCTTGGATTTGGTATCGCCTTCGGCGCGCCGGATGACGACGCGGTCGTGGAGTGGCCGAAACTTCATGAGAACTTCTTTCTGGGGCCTGCACAGGCGGCCACACCGCTCTTATAGGCGCGTTGGCACTCGATAGATAGGAGTGCCAAAAATTATTCGCGGGCAGCTCAAAATATTAAAAAGTATTATGTGGCCTGTGGATTTCCAGATATCGCGATCCGTCTAAATAATTCAAAAAATTGAATTTCTGCGCCAAAGCGACTATTTATATGGAAAGTTTCATTTCAACGGTTTCAGGCACAAGGGAGATTTAAGCGATGGCCGACGGCAATCAGAGCATCATGGAAAAAGCTGAGGCCCGCTTCATGGACAAGCAGAAGAAGACGGCCGAGCGCAACAAGGCAACCTCCGATTACGTATCCGAGGCCAGAGCCAGGGAGATCAAGACCGCAAGGCTCAGGGGATTGCGCCTGGCCAAGGAAGAAGCCGACCGCGTTGAGGAAGCCCTGAACCCGACACCGAAGAAGAAGCGGGCGACAGTCAAGAAGGCTGCCGCCGCACCCAAGGGAGCCAAGTCATGAGCCTGACATTCCCCAATCCAAGCCGCAGCTATGACGAGGCCGGCAAGCGCATCCGCTTTGTCGGCCATGACGGCATGTTCCAGATTTCCTTCTCTGTCGCCGCCGATGCAATCTCGAAGGCGCCGTCGGGGACGGCGACCTCGGAAGCCACCTATCTGGCAGCCTTCGATACGGCGTCCAGATCCATCCATGACATCGCCAGCAAGGCCTATGCGCGCACCCGCAAGAGCATATATGTGCTCACCGCCGCGGATTTCAGTTAGCTCCCGGCTGCGATCGACCTGGATCAGGATTTGCGGTCCGCTTTTGCCCGCCGCTTGACGTCCCGGCTGTTCAGGCGGTCGGCCATCGCTTCCGCATCGCGTATAGTCATGTCCACCATGACCTGATGCTTGAGCTCGACAGGCTGGCCGGTGAAGATGTCGAAGATGGTCCAGCTTTCGGGCTCGTCCATGCGCAAGGCGTAGCGGTTTGCCATCGCGGCGTCAGGCCCGTGACATGAAAAATGCCGCCGCCAGGATCAGGATCGTCCAGACCAGCACCGACAGCTTCAAGACGAGGCCGCCATGCACGGAAAGAACCTCCCGCATGCGCAAAGCCATGGCATTCATGCCCTTCGACGGGGTGGGTGCTGCCGCAATCGCGACCGCGGGCTTGACGCCAAGCTTTCCAAAAGCCGGCAGCAGCGATGGCGTTCGCATGAAATGACCTCGAATTGTCTGAGAAAACAGCCCTCCTCATAACACCCTTCTTGAAACTCCCTGCATGCCAAATAGAAACCGGTCCGTGAAACGGCCATGCCGCCCGATTCGCAACTTGCGTCGGGCCGGTCGTCATCTGGCGAAACCGGTGCAACGCAGTTAGGTTGCGCGCGAAACTGCTGGCGGCATGAGGTTTGTTCCAGAGCATGATGTTGAAAAGTGTGAAGCGGTTTTCTGAAGACATCATGCTCTTAGGAGAGACAGGCGAACGGAGACGAGGATGACGGCGCCCGGCGATTTGCTGCAAGCCCTGTTCATGAGATTGAAGAGCGACGCCTCGCTGACGGCGCTGCTCGGCGGCGCCGGGTTGCGCGAGCAGGCGGCAGACAGTGCCGCTTTCCCCTATGTCACGTATGGCAGGACCAGCGCGTTCGATCTCGACACCGGCGCCGACAATGATGACGACCAGCTGATCACGCTGCATGTCTGGTCGAAGGCGCAAGGCGAGGCCGAGACGCGTCTGATCATGGACAGCATCCGGGCGCGCCTCGACGGCGCTGCATTCGCCACCGGCTCGCGCGACCAGACACGCCTGTCGCTGGAATTCGCCGAGGCGCGCTACGACGAGGACTTGGCGCTCCATCACGGGGTGCTGCGGATACGCGCCATCACGCAAAGCGCCACCTAAATCTGCGCCTGGATCTCGGCCTTGTCGATGACCGACCACACTTCGCGAATGCGACCCTCTGCGAATTCGTAGAAAACATTCTCGGCGAACGACACGCGCTTGCCGTTCACCGGCAGGCCGAACAGCATTCCCTTGGGATGACAGTCGAAATGCAGGCGCGCCGCCACGCGCGGTGGCTGGCAGACCAGCAGTTCGATGTTGAAACTGAGATCGGGAATGGCCGCGAAATCGCCTTCGAGCATGCGGCGATAGCCTGACAGGCCGAGCATTTCGGCATTGTGCTGAACTTCATTGCCGACAAACCTTCCGAGATTGGCCCAGTCCTGGGCATTCAGGCAGGCGATGTAGCCCCGGTAAAGGTCGGCAAGGTCATTATCCGTCATGGCGCACTCCGATGGTTTGGCGTTCCCTACGCTAATTAGGGCGCCTCTGAGAATGGTCGCGCCTTGACCTGTTCCCGATCCACCTACGACTTGAGAACCAGCTGGCAAAAAACATAGCCGCGCTGCCGGTTTTCCGGCTATGAATCGCACGCCCGGTCTGAGGGGATCTGGGCGGCATGATTGCATTCATTCGTTTCGCGCGCAGGGGGTGTTGCGGGGATGGATTTTCAACCGCTCACCGTTCATTTCACGTTCAGCACAGTTGCGTTACAACGCCGACCATGAAAACGCTTCGCTCCCATTTCAGAACCGCGGCACTGGCGCTTGGTATCGCCGGCGTGTTGGCTTCGCAGGCGACGCCGGCCGCCGCCGCCGACTGCTACGCGATCGGCCAGCAGGTTGCAGAGCAGAATGGCGGAACGCTGGCCAAGGCCTCGCAGTCGACGCGTGGCGGCCAGGAGGTCTGCGTTATCGTCGTGCTCGTTCCTGGCAAGGACGGTCAGCGTCCGCGCCGCTCCGAGATCGTCGTCCCGGCGAACTGACCCCCACCGTTTCCCAGGCCGCCGGAATCGGCCTATATCTGAGACCTCAACAGGCCTGACCGATCATGCGCGTACTCGTTGTCGAAGATGACAAGGATCTGAACCGGCAGATAGCCGATGCTTTGGTCGATGCCGGCTATGTCGTCGACCGCGCCTATGACGGCGAGGAGGGCCATTTCCTCGGCGACACCGAGCCTTACGACGCCGTCGTGCTCGACATCGGCCTGCCGCAGATGGACGGCATCAGCGTCGTCGAGCGCTGGCGACGCAACGGCCGCAAGATGCCGGTGCTGATCCTCACCGCACGCGACCGCTGGAGCGACAAGGTGTCCGGCATCGATGCCGGCGCCGACGACTACGTCACCAAGCCGTTTCACATCGAGGAAGTTCTGGCGCGGGTGAGGGCGCTGATCCGGCGAGCCGCCGGCCATGCCTCGTCCGAGCTTACCTGCGGGCCGCTGCGCCTCGACACCAAGGCCTCCAAGGCCGATGTCGACGGTCAGCCGCTGAAGTTGACCTCGCATGAATTCCGTCTGCTTGCCTATCTGATGCACCATATGGGCGAGGTGGTGTCGCGCACCGAACTGGTCGAGCATCTCTACGACCAGGATTTCGACCGCGATTCCAACACCATCGAGGTCTTCGTCGGCCGGCTGCGCAAGAAGATGGGCATCGATATGATCGAAACCGTGCGCGGCATGGGCTATCGCATGCGTGAGCCGGAGGCGTAAGGCGGAACCGCTCCCCATACCAGCAAGGAAGCCTTTCTCAGCACGGCTCTGGCCGCGCTCGCTGGCCTTCCGCGTCATCGGCTTTTCCACCATCTGGGCGATCCTCACTTTGATCGTCATCTTCACCCTGATCACCACGCTCTACCGCCAGGCCAGCGAGCGTGGCTTCGACAGCCTTTTGTCGGCGCATCTGTTCAACCTGATCGGCTCCGTCGGCGTTTCTGAGTCCGGACAGCTCACCGGCGCTCCCGACCTCGGCGACCTGCGCTTCTCGGAGCCGAATTCGGGCTGGTACTGGTCGGTGGAACCGGCTTCCGAAGGCGTGCATGGCAACCTTCATTCGTCCTCGATGACCACGACGATCCCGTCTCCGACCGTCGCCGAGGTGCCTTTCAATTCCAGTTTCCAGCGCAGCTATTCCACCGACGGCATCGGCGACGAGGAATTGCAGGTGTTCGAAAGCGAATTCGTCCTCGACGCCAAGAACCGCGCCGCGCGCTTTCGCGTCATGGGCAACAAGACCGAACTCGAGCAGGAGATCGCCACCTTCCAAGGCCGCCTGCTGACCTATCTCAGCCTGTTCGGCGTCGGCATGATCGCCATCAACGCGATCGCCATCCTGCTCGGCCTGCAGCCCTTGCGCCGGGTTCGCAACGCGCTTGCTTTAGTGCGCGAGGGCACGGCGCAGCGGCTCGACGGCAAGTTCCCCGCCGAGATCGAGCCGCTCGCCAACGAGACCAATGCGCTGATCGAAAACAACAAGCGCATCGTCGAGCGCTCACGCACGCAGGTCGGCAATCTCGCCCATTCGCTGAAGACGCCGCTCGCCGTGCTGATCAATGAGGGGCGGGCGCTTGGCGGCGCCAAGGGCCAGCTCATCGCCGACCAGGCCGCCTCGATGCAGAAGCAGGTCGATCATTATCTGCAGCGCGCCCGGGTCGCGGCGCAGCGCGACAGCGTTGTCTACCGTACGCCGGTGACGCCGCTGGTCCAGCGCATGGTGCGCGTGCTGCAAAAACTCAAGCCGGATGTCAGTCTGTCGCTTGCGCTGCCGGCGGCCGACATTGTCTTTGCCGGCGAGCGTGAAGATCTTGAGGAACTGCTTGGCAATCTGCTCGACAATGCGATGAAATGGGCAAGGAGCGCGGTTGCCGTATCCATCACGCCGGCCGGCGCCGCCGGCTTGTTCGAGATCGCAATTGAGGATGACGGTCCAGGCATTCCCGAGGACAAGGCGCGCGATGCGCTGAAACGTGGCCGGCGCCTCGACGAGACCAAGCCGGGCACCGGGCTCGGACTTGCCATTGTCGCCGACCTTGTGAACGAATACGGCGGCGCGCTTGCACTGGACCGCTCCGCCATGGGCGGGTTGAAGGCGATAGTGCGCCTGCGCAGCCTTCCATGATGCTCTTCCCGGGAGCCAATCGACATGGCCGAATGCCTGTGTTATGGCGGCCCATCGATTGCACAAAAGCCGTTAAAAACGGCCAAATTTCCGACAAATATCAATAGTATGGCCTCCAGATATCCCCGATGACGCGGCCCCCCAGCGCATCCCGTTCAAGAAAACTGGTTGTAGGCATGAAGATTCGCGTTGCGCTCGTTTCCGCACTGCTCGCTCTCTCCGGCTGCGGAACCCTGAGCAAGGGCGGCGGCCCGGATATCTCCATCACCAACCCCCCCGCGTCGCCTCCTTCAGGGGCTAAAGTCGCGGCGACGATCATTTCGGCCATGGCTGGCGGGCTCGTCGGCGGATCGATCGGCAGTGGCCTGAGCGAGACCGAGAAGCGCAAGGCGCTCGAGGCGGAATACAAGGCGCTCGAATACACGGCGAGCGGCCAGAAGGTGACGTGGAAGAGCGACAGTTCGGCCCATTCCGGGGAAGTCGTCGCGGCCCAACCCTATCGCGTCGGCTCACAGGACTGCCGCCAGTACACCCATACGGTGTTTACCGGCACGGCCGGCCAGACCGCGCGTGGCACCGCCTGCCGCAACGCTGACGGCAGCTGGACGCCGCTGACCTGACCGTTCGGCTGACGGGATCGGCCTCCCGTCAAAGCGTCGCAGCACCCTCATGTTGTGAGAGCAGGGCTCTCGCTCTATTGGAAGAACCATGCTGTTCTGGGTCATAGCCGCAATCCTCACGCTGGGTGCAAGCTTGGCGGTGCTGCTGCCGCTGACCGGCGGCGGCAAGGGCGCTTCGACCAGCAACGACCACGATCTTGAAGTCTATCGCGACCAATTGGCCGAGCTCGAGCGTGATGCTGCGCGCGGGTTGATCCAGCCGGCGGAAGCCGAGGAGGCGCGTGCCGAAATCGCCCGCCGCATCCTTCGCCTGGGGGATGTCGGTCAAGCCGATGCGCCGACGTCGCGGCAGCCGTCGAGGGCGACAAGGCTGGTGGCGACATCAGCAGTGCTGTTGGTTCCACTGCTCAGCTGGGGCCTGTACAGCCAGCTCGGCTCGCCCGATTTGCCGTCACAGCCGCTTGCCGAGCGGCTGGCCAAGAACCCGGCCGACAGTTCAGTGGACGAGTTGGTGGCGCGCGCCGAGGCCCATCTTGCCGCCAACCCTGGGGATGGACGCGGCTGGGACGTGCTGGCCCCGATCTATCTGCGCCTGCAGCGCTTTTCCGATGCGGTGACCGCCTATCGCAACGCCATCCGCCTCGATGGCGACACGGCTGCCCGCGAGGCCGGGCTCGGCGAAGCGATCGCCAATGCGGCCGGCGGCATCGTTTCGGCCGATGCGCAATCGGCTTTCGAGCAGGCGTTGAAGCTCGATCCGGCAAACCCGAAAGCGTCCTTCTACCTGGCGATGGCGCTGGCGCAGGAAGGCCGCATACCGGAAGCCACAGCGGCCTGGCAGAAAATGCTCGGACTCCTGCCGCCGGATTCGCCCTGGCGGGGCGCTGTCCAACAGGCGTTGGCCGAGGCCGCCAACCGCAGCGTCGCGTCAGGAGAGCCAGCAAAAGGCCCCGATGCAGCAGCGGTCGATGCTGCCACGTCGATGGCGCCGCAGGACAGGCAGGCCATGATCGACACGATGGTCGCCGGTCTCGACGAAAAACTGCGACAAAATCCGCGCGACACGGAAGGATGGATGCGGCTCATTCGTTCCTATGTGGTGCTGGGCAAGGCCGATCAGGCGCGCGACGCGCTGCATCGCGGTATTGCCGTGTTTGGCGCCGACAGTGAGGAAGCGAAGAAATTCACCGCCTTTGCCGCCTCGCTCGGCCTGACGGCGAGGGAGTAGGGCATGACGCGTAAGCAGAAGCGATTGTCCGTGATCATCGGAGGCCTCGCCTTCCTCGGCGCCGCCACCGGACTGACCTTCTATGCGCTCGGCCAGAAGGCCTCCTATTTCTACATGCCTGCCGACCTGACCACCGCAAGCCTGGAGCCGGGACAGCGCATCAGGCTGGGCGGCCTCGTCGAAAAGGGCACGGTCGTGCGCGGGCAGGGCGCGACGGTTGCGTTCTCGGTGACCGACACGCACAAATCGGTCAAGGTCACCTATACTGGCATCCTGCCCGACCTGTTCCGCGAGGAGCAGGGCGTCATCACCGAGGGCAGCTTCGGAACGGATGGCGTCTTTGTCGCCGACAGCGTGCTGGCCAAGCATGACGAACGCTACATGCCCAAGGAAGTGGCCGACGGGCTGAAGGCCAAGGGCGTGTGGCAGGAGAGCAAGGGCGAGTAATGGTTGAAACCGGACATTTCGCGCTCATCCTCGCCTTCGCGCTGTCGCTGGTGCAGATGCTGGTGCCGCTCATCGGCGCCCGCACCGGCAATCAGCGGCTGATGGCTGTAGGCGGCCCGGTCACAGTCACCGGCTTCGCGCTGACCGCGCTCTCGTTCGCGGCCCTCGCCGGCGCCTATGCAAGCTCCGATTTCTCGGTGGCCAGCATTTGGGAAAACTCGCATTCGCTGCAACCGCTGATCTACAAGATCACCGGAACCTGGGGCAATCACGAAGGCTCGATGCTCTTGTGGGTGCTCATCCTGACCTTCTTCGGCGCGCTGGTCGCCGTCTTCGGCTCCAATTTGCCGGCAACGCTGCGCGCCACTGTGCTGGCCGTGCAAGGGGCGATCGGCGCTACCTTCTTCCTGTTCATCCTGGTGACGTCCAACCCGTTCATCAGGCTCAATCCGGCGCCGATCGAAGGCCGCGATCTCAACCCGGTCCTGCAGGACCTCGGCCTCGCCATCCATCCACCGCTGCTCTATCTCGGCTATGTCGGCTTCTCCATCTGCTTTTCCTTCTCGGTCGCGGCCCTTATCGAAGGCCGCATCGATGCCTCCTGGGCGCGCTGGGTGCGACCATGGACGCTGGTCGCCTGGATGTTCCTCACCGGCGGCATCGCCATGGGCTCATACTGGGCCTATTACGAGCTTGGCTGGGGCGGCTTCTGGTTCTGGGACCCGGTCGAAAACGCCTCCTTCATGCCGTGGCTGGCAGGCACCGCGCTCTTGCATTCGGCGATCGTCATGGAGAAGCGCTCGGCGCTCAAGATCTGGACGCTGCTGCTCGCCATCCTCACCTTCTCGCTGTCGTTGCTCGGCACCTTCCTGGTGCGCTCCGGCGTGCTGACCTCGGTGCATGCCTTCGCCACCGATCCGACGCGCGGCATCTTCATTCTGTGCATATTGACGTTGTTCATCGGCGGCTCGCTGGCTTTGTTTGCGCTGCGCGCCTCCAGGCTTACGGCTGGCGGCCTGTTCCACCCGATCTCGCGCGAAGGCGCGCTGGTGCTCAACAATCTGTTCCTGACCACGGCCACCGCCACCGTGCTGGTCGGCACGCTCTATCCGCTGGCGGTCGAGGCGCTCTCGGCCGGCAAGATCTCGGTCGGTGCGCCGTTCTTCAACCTGACATTCGGCCCGCTGATGGTGCCGCTGCTGGTCCTGGTCCCCTTTGGGCCGCTGCTCGCCTGGAAGCGCGGCGACCTCTATGCGGTCGCTCAGCGCCTGATGGTCGCCTTCGCCGCCGCCTTGTTGGCGATGCTAGTCACCGGCCTGTTCATCGACGGCGCATCAGTGTTCGCCGCTCTTGGCGTCGGCCTTGCCTTCTGGCTGGTCTGCGGCGCGCTCACCGACCTTGCCGTCAAATCCGGCTTCGGCAATGTGTCGTCGGCCATCATGCTGCGCCGTTTCGCCGGCCTGCCGCGTTCGGTGTTCGGCACCGCCCTGGCCCATCTCGGCCTCGGGCTGACGACGCTTGGCATTGTCGGCACGCTGTGCTTCGGCACCGAGAAAATCCTGTCGATGCATGCCGGCGAGAGCGTCGAACTCTCCGGCCACACGCTGCGCTTCGAAGGGCTCTATCCCGCGCAGGGCCCGAACTACAGCGAGGACCGCGGCCGCTTTTCCTTGATCGGCGCCGATGGCGGCATTGCGGCTGAAATCACCTCGGCCAAGCGCTTCTTTCCGGTGCGGCAGACGACGACGACCGAATCCGGCATCGAGACGATCGGGTTCAGCCAGCTCTATCTGTCGCTGGGCGACGAGGGCACCGACGGTTCGGTCGTCGTGCGCCTTTGGTGGAAGCCGCTGGTGACGCTGATCTGGGGCGGTGCTCTCGTGATGATGGCGGGCGCGGCAATGTCGCTGTTCGACCGCCGCCTGCGTGTCGGCGCGCCCTCGCGCCGCCGCAAGCCGACAGCTGCCATGCCATCGGCAGGCCTGCCGTGAGCACCAGGTTCTCGCTGGCCTCGCTCGTCCTGCTCCTGACGCTGTTGTTCGCCGGCGCAGCGCAAGCAGTGAAACCCGACGAGGTTCTCGCCGATCCCGCGCTCGAGGCGAGGGCGCGGCTTCTATCGGACGGCCTGCGCTGCATGGTCTGCCAGAACCAGTCGATCGACGAATCCGATGCCGACCTTGCCCGGGACCTGCGCATCCTGGTGCGCCAGCGCCTGGTTGCCGGCGATACCGACCAGCAGGTGATGGACTATATCGTGTCGCGCTACGGTGAGTTCGTACTGTTGAAGCCGCGCTTCAGCCCCCGAAACGCCTTGCTGTGGGGCACGCCCGTGCTTCTGCTTCTGGTCGGCGGCATTTTCATCGTGCTGACCGCACGCTCCCGCCGCTCGCTGGCAACCAAGGCGCTGAGCGCTGAGGAACAGGCGGCGCTGGACACCATCCTGCGGCGCGACTGAACAGCGCCAACATTACAAAACTTTCATGCTTCGGAAATGGCGCCGTAATGTGCGCCTCTCTATTCCTCTTGTCCGAGGATGCTCTGCCTGAGCCGCATCCAGTGAAAAGAGGATACAGATCCATGTCTATTGCCCCCAATTCATATTCCCGCACCCGCAAACGCCTGTTGGCAGCCGCCGCCTCGCTCGCCATTGCCGGCGCCATCGGCTTCGGTGCCGTCGCCACCGGCACGGCTCCTGTTCTGGCTGACGCCGTGCGGGTCGAAGCGCCGCAGGTGCCGGGCTTTGCCGATATCGTCGAGCGCGTTTCGCCGGCCGTGGTCAGCGTCAAGGTCAAGGCCAAGATCGAACCTGCCGCCGATGACGGTTCCGACCAGTCCGACGATCCGGACGGCATGAACAACCTGCCCGACAATCCGCAGCTGCGCCAGTTCTTCAAGCAATTCCGCGGCTTTGGCGATCAGAACGGCCAGGGCGGCGGCAACCGTCGCTTCAGCCATCGCGACCACAACAACGACCAGCCGCGCCCGGTGGCGCAGGGCTCCGGCTTCTTCATCTCCGATGACGGCTATCTCGTCACCAACAACCATGTCGTGGAGGAAGGCTCGGCCTTCACCGTGGTGATGAATGACGGCAAGGAGCTCGACGCCAAGCTGATCGGTACCGATCCGCGTACCGATCTGGCCGTGCTCAAGGTCGATGGCGTCGGCAAGTTCACCTATGTCGACTTCGCCGATGATTCCAAGGTTCGCGTCGGCGACTGGGTGGTTGCCGTCGGCAATCCGTTCGGCCTCGGCGGCACTGTCACCGCCGGCATTGTCTCGGCCCGTGGCCGTGATATCGGCGCTGGTCCCTATGACGACTTCATCCAGATCGACGCTTCGGTCAACCGCGGCAATTCGGGCGGCCCGACCTTCAACCTCAACGGCCAGGTCGTCGGCATCAACACCGCGATCTTCTCGCCCTCGGGCGGCAGCGTCGGCATCGCCTTCGACATTCCGGCCTCGACCGCCAAGCAGGTGGTGCAGGATCTGATGAAGAGCGGCTCGGTGCAGCGTGGTTGGCTCGGCGTCGAAATCCAGCCGGTCACGTCGGATATCGCCGAATCGCTGGGCTTGAAGTCGCAGAACGGGGCTCTGGTCTCCAGCGCCCAGGACGGCGGTCCCGGCAAGAAGGCCGGCATCACCGCCGGTGATGTGATCACCCAGGTCGAAGGCAAGGACGTCGCATCGCCGAAGGAACTGGCTCGCCTGATCGGCGCCTATTCGCCCGGCAAGTCGGTCGACGTCACCGTGTGGCGCGACGGCAAGAGCGAGACGATCAAGGTCGACCTCGGCACGCTGCCGTCCACCGACAAGCAGGCCTCGGCCGACCCGCAGCAGCCCGCAGCCCCGGCAAAGCCGGCCGCGCTGGCCGATCTCGGCCTCACCGTCACCAAGTCGGAGAACGGCAAGGGCCTGGTGGTGACCGATGTCGACCCCGACAGCGATGCCGCCGACCGCGGCATCCAGCCCGGCGATGTCATCACCTCGGTCAATTCGACGGAGGTGAACGGCACCGAGGACGTCGCCAAGGCGATGGCCGATGCGGTCAAGTCCGGCCGCAAGGCCGTGCTGATGCAGATCACCCGCGATGACTCGAACCGCTTCGTCGCGCTTCCGGTCGCCAAGGGCTGACATCGAACACTTTTCCAGTGCGGCGGTTTCAACACCCCCGAGCCGCCGCACGGGAAAGCAAGGGGCCGAACGCGTTAGTCAGTCATCGTGTTCTGCCCCCGGCGGCAGCGGGCCCCCATCGCCCGCTGCCGCTCTAACAGCAAGGCATGTCGCCCAAAAGTGCACGGCGGTTTTGGGATAACGACATGCTTGAACGAAAGCTTTTCACGCTCATGGCGGCCCCTCAATCTTCCAGCGAAATCGCGTATAACGGCTCTATGAAGATTCTCGTCATAGAAGACGATCGCGAGGCGGCCGACTATATGCAGAAGGCATTTGGCGAGGCCGGGCACACCGCCCATGTCGCCGGCGACGGCGAGACCGGCTTTGCGCTGGCCGATGCCGGCGACTATGACGTGATGGTCGTCGACCGCATGATGCCGCGCCGCGACGGGCTCTCGGTCATCGCCGGCCTGCGCTCGCGGGGCAACACCACACCGGTGCTGATCCTGTCGGCGCTGGGCGAGGTCGATGACCGGGTCACCGGCTTACGCGCCGGCGGCGACGACTATCTGACGAAGCCCTATGCTTTTTCCGAACTGCTCGCCCGCGTCGAGGTGCTGAACCGCCGCGCCAGCGCCAGAGAAGCCGAAACCATGTACAGGGTCGGCGATCTCGAGCTTGACCGACTGTCCCATTCCGTCAAGCGCGCGGCGCGCGAGATCACGCTGCAGCCGCGCGAGTTCCGCCTGCTCGAATATCTGATGCGCCATGCCGGCCAGGTGGTGACGCGCACCATGCTGCTCGAAAATGTCTGGGACTATCATTTCGATCCGCAGACCAACGTCATCGACGTGCATGTCTCGCGGCTGCGCGGCAAGATCGAGAAGGGTTTCGACAAGCCGATCCTGCACACCGTCCGCGGCGCCGGCTATATGCTGAAGAGCTAGAGCATGATCCCAAAAAGTGGGTACCGGTTTTTGGAAAAGATCATGCTCCAACAAAGGGGTAGGTCATGATGAGATTTCAACCAAATCTCATCATGATCTAGACATCCATGGCCCTTTCCCTGCCGGCCATCATGAGGACGACGGCGGCGCGGCTTTCGGCGCTCTATTTTCTTCTTTTTGCGCTGTGCGCCGTCCTGCTGGTTTTCTACATGACGTCGCTGTCGGCGCGGATGCTTACCGGCCAGACGCAGGAAACCATCAATGACGAGGTGCTCGGCCTTGCACGCGCCTATCAGCGCGGCGGCCTGCCGGTGCTGGTGCGCGTGGTCGAGCAGCGCTCGCGCCAGCCCGGCGCCAACCTCTATCTGATCGCCGACGCCAACGGTCAGATCCTGACCGGCAATGTGCAGAGCCTGGAGCCGGGCGTGCTCGAGACCGACGGCTGGACGACCGAGCCATTCTCCTACCGGCGCTTCGGCGAGGGCGAGCTCGAGCGGCAGCGCAATCAGGCTGCCGACCCTAACGGGGCGCAGCCCGGCGAGACCGAAATTCAGGTGGAAGGCGAGAAGGGCCACAACGCCATCGCGCTGGTGCTCAGGCTGCCCAACCAGATGATCATGCTTGTCGGCCGCGACCTCGGCGAACCCGAGCGCTTCCGTGCCGTCATCCGCCGCGCCCTGATGCTGGCGCTGGGCATGATGGGCCTGGGCGGGTTGCTGATCTGGTTCTTTGTCGGCCGAGCGGCGCTGAAGCGCATCGACAGCGTTTCGGAAGCGAGCCGCCGCATCATGGGCGGCGACCTCACGGGACGGCTGCCGGTGACTGGCGCCGGCGATGAATTCGACCGCCTGTCGGAAAACCTCAACACAATGCTGGCCAGGATTGCGACGCTGAACGAAGGCCTGAAGCAGGTCTCCGACAACATCGCCCATGATTTGAAGACGCCGCTGACCAGGTTGCGCAACCGCGCCGAGGCCACGCTTTCGGGCAAACACAAGACCACCGACTATCGGCAGGCGCTGGAAGGCACCATCGCCGAGTCCGACCAGCTGATAAAAACCTTCAACGCCATCCTGATGATCTCCAGACTGGAGGCCGGCTATTCCTCGGAAAGCACCAGCAAAGTCGATCTCGCCGCCGCCGTGCGCGACGTCGTCGAGCTCTACGAGCCGGTGGCGGAGGAGGCGGGCGTGGAACTCGAGACCTCCGTGGAAGGGGATTTCACAGTCAACGGCAATCGCGAGCTGATCGGCCAGGCGCTGTCGAACATCGTCGACAACGCCATCAAATACTCGACCGACGCAACTGAGAAGCCGGCCGTGCGCGTTGCGCTGCAGCGTGTCGGCCATGACATCCGGCTTTCCGTCGCCGACAACGGCCATGGCATTCCCGATGACGCTGATCGCGCGAGGGCGACCGAGCGCTTCGTGCGGCTGGAAAAGAGCCGCTCGCAGCCGGGGTCCGGCCTCGGCCTCAGCCTCGCCAACGCGATCATGACGTTCCACAATGGCCGGCTTGAACTTCTGCCCGCCAATCCTGGATTGTCCGTTATCATGAGTTTCCCGGTACGGGAGGAACATTGATGGCGGTGAGAATGGCTGCGAAACCGATCGAGACAGAATGGCACCTGCAGCTGGCAGCGCAACTTGCGCCGCTGGACGAGAGCCGCGCCCGGCGTGAACTGTCGGAGGTCGCTGGCGACGCCGAGGACGACAACCTGCCGCGGCTGGCGAAATTCCTCGCGGGCAAGGGCGCCGCCCAGGATTTCCTCGCTGCCGTCTTCGACCTCTCGCCCTTCCTCCGCGATGTCACGCGCCGCCGGCCGCAAATTCTCGACGCGCTGTTCGATGCCAGTGTCGAGGCCAGGCTGACCAGCATTAGCGACGCCATCGGCAAGGCCGCCTTTGCCGAGACCGTTTCGGAATCGAGCCTGATGATGGAGCTCAGGCAGTGGAAGGGGGAAGCTCACTTCCTGATCGCGCTCGCCGATCTCGCCGGAGAGGCCGAGACCGCACTCACCGTGCGCCGCCTCAGTGATCTCGCCGATGCCTGCAGCCGTGCTGCCGTCAACTTCCTGCTGCGCGAGGCGCACAGCCAGGGCAAGCTCAAACTGCCGGATCCCGAAAAGCCGTCTCAGCAGTCCGGCTGGATCCTGCTCGGCATGGGCAAGCTCGGCGCCCATGAACTGAATTTTTCCTCCGACATCGATCTCGTCGTCTTCTTCGATCCCGAAGCGCCGGCGATCGTCGATCCGCTCGATGCCACCGAGCTGTTTGCGCGCCTTACACGCAGGCTGGTGCGCATCCTGCAGGACCGCACCGAGCACGGCTATGTCTTCCGCACCGACCTCAGGCTGCGCCCCGATCCCGGCTCGACGCCGCTGGCGATCCCGGTCGAGGCAGCACTTCGCTACTATGAGGCGCGCGGCCAGAACTGGGAGCGCGCCGCCATGATCAAGGCGCGCCCCGTGGCCGGCGATCTCGCCATCGGCGAAGCGTTCCTGCGGGAGCTGCAGCCCTATGTCTGGCGCAAATACATGGACTATGCGGCGATCGCCGACGTCCATTCGATCAAGCGCCAGATCCATGCCCACAAGGGCCATGGCGAGATCGCGGTGAAGGGCCACAACGTCAAGCTCGGCCGTGGCGGCATTCGCGAGATAGAGTTCTTCGTCCAGACCCAGCAGCTGATTGCCGGCGGCCGTTTTCCCGAGCTGCGCGGCCGCGAGACCGTGCCGATGCTGGGTGCGCTGGCGGCGCGCGGCTGGATCACCGCCGATGCCCGCGACACGCTCACCCGCCAATACTGGTTCCTGCGCCGCGTCGAGCACGCCATCCAGATGGTCGCCGACGAGCAGACGCACATCCTGCCCGACGATGATGAGGGGCTGGAACGCGTCGCCCATATGCTGGGCTTTGCCGATGCCGCCAAATTTTCCGAAACTTTTCGCGCGGCTTTGCAGGAAGTCGAGCGCCATTACGCTGCGCTGTTCGAGACAGCTCCGGAATTGTCGGCAGGCGTCGGCAATCTGGTCTTTACCGGCGATGTCGACGATCCCGACACGCTGCGGACCTTGCACGGGCTCGGCTTCAAGCGGCCGAGCGACATCTGCCGCGTCATTCGCGGCTGGCATTTCGGCCGCTACCGCGTCACCCAGTCGGCTGAAGCGCGTGAGCGGCTGACCGAACTGACACCGGCGCTGCTCAAAGCCTTCGGCCAGACGCGCCGGGCCGACAAGGCTTTGGTGCGCTTCGATGAATTCCTCGCCGGTCTGCCCGCCGGCATCCAGCTGTTTTCGCTGCTGCAGTCCAATCCCGCTTTGCTGAAGCTGATGGCGACCATCATGGGTGCCGCGCCCCGGCTGGCTGCGATCATCACCAAGCGCCCGCATGTCTTCGACGGTCTGCTCGATCCGGCGCTGCTGAACGAACTTCCCAACCGCGCCTATCTGTCGGCGCGGCTTGCGGCTTTCATCGAAGGCGACAGGGCCTATGAGGACGTGCTCGACCGTCTGCGCATCTTTGCCTCCGAGCAGAAGTTCCTGATCGGTGTACGCTTGCTCGCCGGCTCGATCACTCCGAGCCGTGCTGGCCGCGCCTTTTCCGACCTCGCCGACCTCACCATCGACGCCGCACTGCAGGCAGTGACGGCCGAATTCGCACTCCGCCAT
Source organism: Mesorhizobium sp. P2_D6 (assembly GCF_056404315.1). Taxonomy (NCBI): domain Bacteria; kingdom Pseudomonadati; phylum Pseudomonadota; class Alphaproteobacteria; order Hyphomicrobiales; family Phyllobacteriaceae; genus Mesorhizobium; species Mesorhizobium sp. P2_D6. The sequence continues at coordinate 293,583 of NZ_JBFUEG010000006.1, forward strand.
GGCCGTATCGCCGCCGGCACGGTGTCGCTGCTCGGCATGGGCAAGCTCGGCAGCCGCGAATTGACGGCCGGCTCAGACGTCGACCTCATCCTGCTCTACGATCACGACGCTGACGCGGACGAGTCCGACGGCGACAAGCCGCTGGCGCCGTCGCACTACTACACCAGGATGACGCAGCGGTTGATCGCAGCCGTCTCTGCGCCGACCGCCGAGGGCGTGCTCTACGAACTCGACCTGCGCTTGCGGCCGTCCGGCAACAAAGGGCCGGTGGCGACCCATGTCGACGCCTTCAAGAAGTACCAGCGCCAGGAAGCCTGGACCTGGGAGCACTTGGCGCTGGCCCGGGCCCGCGCCGTTGGCGGCGACGCGGCACTGTGCGCCGAGGTCGAAACCGAGGTGGCGGCACTTCTGGCCTTGCCGCGCGATGTCGACAAGGTGAAGGCCGAGGCATCCGAGATGCGCGCGCTGATCGAGAAGGAAAAATCGCCGCGCGACCTCTGGGACATCAAGCTGATCCCCGGCGGCCTCATCGACCTCGAATTCATCGCGCAGGTGGCGGTCATCACCGGCCAGGTCGAAGCCGGCGGAAGGCTGACCGCCACCGGCGAAATCCTGTCACATCTGGCCCCGGATTTCGCCGACGCCGATGTCAGGCAGCAGCTTTGCGAAGCCTATCAACTCTATCTGGCGCTGACCCAGATGACGCGGCTTTGCCTTACCGGCGCATTCGAACGTGACGACGTTCCGCCGGGATTGTCGGATCTGCTTCTGGCGGTGACTGACCTGCCGGATTTCGGTGTGCTGGAAGCACATCTCAAGGAAACGTCGCGAAAGGTCAGAAAGGATTTCGACCTTTTGCTTCGTACGAAAGGGTCGTGAGGGCGTGAAGCGCTGACGGCTGTTTCGGATCGCATCGGGGGTGACGATGCAACAGGAGATATCAATGAGAAAGACAACCGGACTTGCCCTTGCCTTCGTCGCGCTCGCCGGCGCCGTCGGCACCACCGCCTATGCCGAGAACAATGCCAGCGCCAGAATGCGCGAGGGCACGATGATGCGCCTCGACAAGGCGATGGAGGATTCCAACGGCACCATCAGCTTCGACCAGTTTTCCGACGCCATGAACGCACGGCTGAAGAAGCTGGTCGCCGACAATGGCGGCAAGCTGACCGTCGCCCAGCTCGCCGACGCGCTGGAGAAGGCGCGGTTCGAGGAAATGGCCAAGCGCATCGTCGCCCGCTACGACACCAAGGGCGACGGCACGCTGACCACGGAAGACATCACCGGGCGCGAGAAGAAGGTGTTTGCCATGCTCGACCGCAACAATGACGGCAAGATCGAGCGCAACGAGCTGCCGAAGAACGGCCGCATGGGCCGCCACCAACAATGGGACGGCGGCGACGACAGCATGCAGTGATGTTGAATGATCTGGGTCCGGCGGCAGAGCCGCCGGATTCTGGAAGGTCTCGTTCCTTCGCGCCCCCCTCTGTCCTGCCGGACATCTCCCCCACGAGGGTGGAGATTGGCTGTCGCAACCGCCTTCGCCAAATCGCCAGCGTTGCAGAAATGAGCGGAGCGTCAAAACTGCTGATCTCCCCCCAAGTGGGGGAGATGTCCGGCAGGACAGAGGGGGGCGCTGTCCCGCCAAGCCTTCAAAGATTGCGCAAAGATCTAAGCTGCTGCCTTCACCGACGGCGCTGCCTTCTTCACCGGGATGCGCACCGACACGATGGTGCCGACGCCTTCGGTCGAGCGGATTTTCAGCGCGCCGCCCTGCAACTCGGCCAGTGAGCGTGAGATGGCGAGCCCAAGGCCGGAGCCAGCGTGGTTCTTGGAGAACTGGTTCTGCACCTGTTCGAATGGCCGCCCAAGCTTGCACAGCGCCTCCTTCGGAATGCCGCAGCCATTGTCTTCGATGGTCAGCACCAGCGCGCCCGAAGTGTTGCGGGCACGCACCGAGATATGGCCGCCCTGGCCGGTGAACTTCACCGCATTCGACAGAAGGTTGATGGCGATCTGCTTGATGGCCCGGCGGTCGGCGAACAGGGTCATGGTATCGGCGATGCGGGTTTCCACCGTGATCGATTTTTCCGCCGCCTGCAGCGAGATCACGCGCACCGTCTCGCGAATCAGCGGACAGAGATCGATTTCCTCGCGGTCCATCGAGAACTGGCCGGCCTCGATCTTCGACATGTCGAGTATGTCGTTGATGACGCCGAGCAGATATTTGCCGCTGCCGTTGATGTCGTTGGCATATTCCTCGTAGCGTGGCGAACCGAGCGGCCCGAACAGGCCCTGTTCCATCAGTTCGGAGAAGCCGATGATAGCATTGAGCGGTGTGCGCAGTTCGTGCGACATGTTGGCCAGAAACTCGGACTTGGCCCGGTTGGCGGCTTCGGCACGCTCGGTTTCCCTCATGTATTTGCGGTTGAGCTCGACCAGTTCGCTGGCGCGTTCCTCCTCGGCCCGACGGGCGAGGCTGAGGTCGTGGATGGTCGCCATCAGCCGACGCTCGCTGTCGACCAGCTTTTCCTGGTGCAGTTTGATCTGGGTGATGTCGGAGCCGACCGAGACGGTGCCGCCATCCCTGGTCCTCAATTCGTTGACCTGAAGCCAGCGCCCGTCGGAGAGCTGCCGCTCGAAGGTCGCGCCGCCTTGCGGTCCGTTGGTGTTGGCCAGCCGCCGTTCCGAGGCGAAGGCCAGCATGCGCTCCTCCAGCACGGCGCGCGCCGCGCCCGGCATGACGTCGCGGTCCGACAGTCCGTTGTCCTTCTGGAATTTGGAATTGCACATGATCAGGCGCTGGGCGGCATCCCACAGCACGAAGGATTCGTTGATGTTCTCGATCGCGGTCCTGAGCCGCAGGTCGGCCGCCTCCGAGCGCAACGCCAGATGCCGCTGTTCGGTGACGTCGACGGCAATGCCGATCAGCTGGATCTCAGGCGCTTCCGGGTCGATCACCTGGGCCCTGGCGCGCATCCACACCCACTGGCCGTCGGCGTGGCGCATGCGGAACACCTGGTCGATATGGTCGATCTCGCGCTCGACGATTTTGTTGGCCAGCTCGAACAGGTCGCCGTCCTCGGGGTGGATGATGTCGTCGACCTCGCCGAAGGACAGCATCGAGTTGCAGGGCTCGTAGCCCAGCATGTCGTACATCGAGCGCGACCAGTACATCTTGCCGCGCACCATGTCCCAGTCCCACAGGCCGCAGCGGCCGCGTACCAGGGCCATGTCGATGCGCTGGTGGGCTTCGAGGTAGATGCGGTCGGCCGTCTGGGCGCGCGATGCCTGGCCGAAATAGGCGTAGAGGATGATGATCAGCACACCCGCCGTCAGCACGAACAGCGTGACATTGAGCGACACGGTTTTGCGCCAGCTGTCGAAGACCGCTTCCTGCGGCACCAGCACGGCGGCGGCGTTCTTCCTGTCGCGGGTCAGGCTCACCGCCGCGTACCAGTCCTGTCCGCCGATGCTGACATCCATGACGCCAGCGCGGTCGCCGAACATGAACAGGGGCTGGCCGTCCAGCACCAGGCTGTCGAGCGATCGCCCTTGCCAGCCGGTCGACAGCGGCGACACGGCGATGATCTTGAACGCGCTGTCGGTGATGACGAGCACATGGCTTCTGCCCATGGCGCCTTGGCGGCTCGTGCTTTCCAGAAGATCGATGGCGCTGCTGGCTGCCGCGTTCGGATCGGCCGAGATTGCGTTCGCCATCTGGCCGGCAGCCAGGCCCAGCACTGCCTTGACGTCGCGCTCGACCTCGTCGCGTTCGTTCATCAGCGACAGGACGCGCAGTGCGGCGATGACGATCAGGAAGATGATGATGAGCGCCGGTATCGAGCGACGCAGAAGGGGTTCGGCAGCCAGGAGCCGCCGGTAGGCTGGTTCAGCAATGAGCCGCGTATTGCCGGCGAGGCCGTCGCCTCGCGCCTTGCGCCGCTCAAAAGCCGTCCCTTCGGGCGCGCCCCACGCGTCCGCCTTGGCCATAAATGGCACTCCCCGAATTTCCGTACGCTTGACGATCCGGCAACACCGCACGTCCGAATCGTCTGTAAAGAATCAAAGGTGATTCGCCTTGTCCAGTGGCGCGGGCGAAAAACATTAAAAATTGATTGAAATAACGGCGTTTCTGGCTGTGGTGCTTCGCGCCGACCTAAGGTGTGTTGAGATTCAGGTCAGGCCGAGCCGAAAATGATGGGTTCCGAGAACCGGAGCGGAGCGTACTTAAGTACTTGAGCACCGGAAGCGCAGGAGGCCGGCATTTGCAGGCCGGCCTCACCTGAATATCAGCGCACCTTATGCCAGCGTGCGCTCGACAATATCCCGCAGATCCGCCGACAGGTTCTCGGCACCGGCGATGGCCAGCAGCGCTTCCCTGGCCTTGGCTTGCCTGCCCGGTTCCAGCGAGCGCCACGAGCGCAGCGCCGTAGCCAATCTGGCGGCCACTTGCGGGTTGCGCTTTTCGACCTCGAGCACGGTTTCGGCAAAAAACCGGTAGCCTTCGCCGTCGGCGCGGTGGAAGCCGGTCTGGTTGGCGCTGGAGAATGTGCCGACCAGTGAGCGCACCCGGTTCGGATTGGCCATCGAGAAGGCCGCGTGGCCGGTCAGCGCGCGCACCCGCTCGACGGTCCGCGGTCCCGGCACGGCGGCCTGGATCTGGAACCATTTGTCCATGACCAGCGGATCGGCCCCATAGCGCGCCTCGAAGCCAACCAGCGCCTTGACCGCCTCGGGCGACCCGTCATGGCGATGAGCAAGAACGGTGAGTGCGGCCGCGCGGTCGGTCATGTTGGTCGCGGCTTCGAAATGCCGGACAGCCAACTCGGCGCCTCCAGGCAGCAGCGAGAGATAGTCGAGCAGGATGTTGCGCAGCGCCCGCCGTCCCGTGCTTGCCGCATCGGGGCTGAATGGCCCGTCATCGCCAAGGTGGCCGTAGAGATTGGCGAAGGCGCCCTGGTTGGCGCGGGCGATTGCCAGTGCCAGCGCCTCGCGGGCGGCAAAGATGGCGTCGGGATCGATGTTTCTGCCGATGTCGCGGGCAATGTCGGCCTCGCCGGGAAGCGACAGCGCCAGCGCGCGGTAGGCGGGCTCCAGCGTCTCATCGCCGGCGATCTTGCCGGCAAGCCCGGTCAGCCTGGCGGTGAAGGCTGGCTTCGCGCCGCCGAGGATCTGGCGGAAAGCCGCTATCAGCGCATCGGTGAGCAGTGTGTTGAACGCCTGCCAGCGCGCGAAAGCATCGCTGTCGTGGCCGGCGAGGAAGAACTGGTCGTCGGTCTTCTGCTCGACCGAAAGCGTGATCGGTGCCGAAAAGCCGCGGTTGAGCGACACTGCCGGCCGCTCGGCAACGCCGGAGAAGCGCACCATGTGACGGCGCTTGCGGATATGGATGACGCCATCCTCGACGGCGGCGCCCTCGACACCATCATAGGCGACCGGCTCGCCGCCGGCGCCGACCAGGCCGAAGGCGAGCGGAATGTGCATAAGCCGCTTGCGGCTTTCCGACGGTGTCGGCGGCACCGACTGCTCGATCTCGAGCGTGAACTCGCGCGTGGCCGGATTGTGCGTCGAACTGACGGTCAGGTTCGGCGTGCCGGCCTGGTGATACCAGAGCGCGAACTGCGACAGGTCGCGCCCTGAAGCGTCCTCGAACACCTTGAGGAAGTCCTCGATCGTCGCGGCCTCACCGTCATGGCGCTCGAAATAGAGATCCATGCCGGCGCGGAAGGTTTCGGCCCCGAGGATGGTGCGGATCATGCGCACCACTTCCGAGCCCTTTTCGTAGACGGTCGCCGTGTAGAAATTGTTGATCTCGCGGTAGCGCCGCGGCCGCACCGGATGCGCCAGCGGTCCCTGGTCCTCGGGGAACTGGTGGGCGCGCAGCGTGCGCACCTCGGCAATGCGCTTGACCGCGCGCGAGCGCTGGTCGGCGGAGAATTCATGATCGCGAAAGACCGTCAGCCCTTCCTTCAGGCAGAGCTGGAACCAGTCGCGGCAGGTGATCCTGTTGCCGGTCCAGTTGTGGAAATATTCATGCGCGATGATCGCCTCGATATTGGCGAAATCGGCATCGGTCGCGGTCTCCCGATCGGCCAGCACATATTTGTCGTTGAAGATGTTGAGGCCCTTGTTTTCCATCGCCCCCATGTTGAAGTCGGAGACGGCGACGATGTTGAAGACGTCGAGATCGTATTCGCGGCCGAACGCCTGCTCGTCCCATAGCATCGAGCGCTTCAGCGCATCCATGGCGTAGCCGGCGAGCCCCTCCTTGCCGGGCTCGACATAGATGCCGAGCTCGACCTTGCGGCCGGATAGGGTGACGAAGCTGTCGGCGACCTGGCCGAGATTGCCGGCCACAAGCGCAAACAGATAGGACGGCTTGGGGAAGGGGTCGTGCCATCTGGCATAGTGCCAGCCATCGGTGAGCGGACCGCTTTCCACCGGGTTGCCGTTGGACAGCAGCAGCGGTGCCTCGTCCAGCCTTGCCTCGATGCGCACGGTGTAGACCGACAGGATGTCGGGGCGATCGAGGAAATAGGTGATGCGGCGAAAGCCCTCGGCTTCGCATTGCGTGCAATAGACATTGCTGGAGCGGTAGAGGCCCATCAGCGCCTCATTGCTGGCCGGCGCGATCTCGGTCTCTAGCAGCAGCTCGAAGCGGGCCGGCGGCTTCAGAATGGTCAGCTGGTCCGGCGTGGCGAGATAATCCACCGGCGCGAGTTCGTGGCCGTCGATGGCGATGCGCTTCAGCAGCAGCCCGTCGCCGTCGAGCACCAGCGGCACCGAGGCGGCGGCGCCATCGCGGCGTTCGATCGTCAGTACGGCGGTGACGCCCGTTGCGTCTGGCGAAAGGCGAAAGGTCAGGCCAGTTTGCGGAATGGAAAAGTCGCTGGGGCGATAGTCTTCGAGCTTGAAGACCTGGCCGGTATCGGTTCGCATTCCCTGGGGTTTCCCTGTCGTTATAGGGGCCGCTGATGTGTCCGCTGGCCCATAAAATCTGAAGTTGCGCGCTCTTTACACGAAACGGCCACTCGACAAAACTGCGCCAATGCCTATTTCACGGCGTTCTCCTTCCTTCATCATCGCGAGGCCTTGATGACCGCCGTCACACCGAAGTTCGGCATGCGCGCCTCTGTGCTGCGTCGTGTGACGTGCATCTCAGCGGCGATCCGGGAAGCAACACCGCAGTGAAAGCCGGACCGGGAAACGAAGCGGCCGGGAAACTGTCCGACCACCCCGGCCGTGTCCTGACCGGGATCACGCTCAAGATCATGTCGGTGGCGGTCTTCGTCGGCATGCAGACCTGCATCAAGGCAGCCGGTACTTTGCCTGCCGGCCAGATTGTCTTTTTCCGCTCCTTCTTCGCCATCTTCCCGATCATCGTCTTCCTGGCCTTCAGGAGAAAGCTGGGTACGGCGTTTGCCACCAAACGCCCACTGAACCACATTGCGCGCGGTGTCGTCGGCGTTTGCGCCATGGGACTCGGCTTCTTCGCGCTGACGCGCTTGCCGCTGCCGGAGGCGATAACGCTCAACTATGCCCAGCCGCTGCTGGTGGTGGTGTTCTCCTCGCTGTTCCTCGGCGAGGCCATCCGTATCTATCGCTGGAGCGCGGTTGCCGTTGGTCTGGTCGGCGTGCTGATCATCTCGTGGCCGGAACTGACGCTGCTCACTTCTGGCGCCGCACTCGGCGACCAGGACGTACTGGGCGTGGTTGCGGCGCTGGTTTCCGCGGCGATCTCCGCCAACGCCATCCTTCTGGTGCGAAATCTGGTCCAGACCGAACGGACCGCGACCATCGTGTTGTGGTTTTCGGCAACGGCGAGCGTCATGGCGCTGTTTTCACTGCCTTTCGGCTGGCAGGCGCTGACGCCGCGGCAGGCCGGCCTGCTGGTTGCCGCCGGGTTCGGCGGCGGCTTGGCGCAGATCCTGATGACGGCCGCCTACCGCCATGCCGAGGCCTCGGTGGTGGCGCCGTTCGAATACACCTCGATGATCCTCGGTGTCGTCGTCGGTTATTTCGCCTTCGGCGATGTCGCCACCATCAACACGCTGGTCGGCGGCGTGATCGTCGTCGCCGCCGGCATCTTCATCATCTGGCGCGAGCGCCAGCTCGGTCTTGAGCGCACCCGCACCCGAAAAGCGGCGCCGCCGCAGGGGTGATCAGGACGATTGCGAACGTTCCTTCGCCAGCCTCACCAGCACCGACCGCGTCTGCTCATCCGCCGGGAAAAATGACTCGATCGCCAGTTCCGACAGCGTCACGTCGAGCGGGGTGCCGAAGACGGTGATGGTGCTGATGAAGGACAGTACCTGGTCGCCATGCGCCAGCCGCAGCGGATGGACGATGCCGTTGGGCTCAACCGGCACAGGTCGCGCGCCCTTGAGGCCGGATGGAAAGGTTCGCAATTCACGCTCCAGCTCGACCAGCACGGGATCGCCGGCGGCATCGTTCTGATGCTTCAGCCGCTCCAGCAGATGCGCCCGCCACTCCCCGAGATTGACGATGCGCGGCGCGATGCCGTTCGGGTGCAGGCTGAGCCGCAGCACGTTGACCGGCGGCTGAAGCAGCGACCGCTCGTCAACATCGGCCAGAAACGGGCCGATGGCGGCATTGGCCGAAACCAGGTTCCAGTGCCGGTCGACGGCGAGCGCTGGGAACGGTTCATGCCCCTTGAGCACGGTCTCGACCGCGGCAAGCGCCGGTGCCAGCGTCGCGTCGGTGATCGGCCGTTCGCTGAAGCTCGGCGCGAAACCGGCGGCAAGCAGCAGCTGGTTGCGCTGCCTGAGCGGGATCTCAAGCTGTTCCGCCAGATGCAGCACCATGTCGCGCGAGGGGGCCGCGCGGCCGCTTTCGACGAAGGAGAGATGCCGCTGCGAAATCTCGGCCTCCATGGCGAGATCGAGCTGGCTCATGCGCCGCCGCGTGCGCCATTCGCGGATCAGGCTGCCGGCGGAGGTCTGGGCTGTTGTCATGCGGGATGAGTAGGCCGGGGAGGGGCATATTTCAATTACTTCCGAGGTCATGGTGAGGCCGAGGCGACAATTGATCTGCCCCCTTGTGGGGGAGATGCCTGGCAAGGCAGAGGGGGGCTGTCCCGCCGACCGGTCCGCTATTTTTTGGGGCTGCTTCTGCTGGGCGAAAATAAGCGAGATTGCGAGGCTGGTGATCCTCCGCGCCCCCCTCTGTCCTGCCGGACATCTCCCCCACGAGGGGGGAGATTGTAGTCACCCCAACCCCTTCAGCTTCGCCTTCACCTCGAGAAAATCCCGCCATGCCAGCTTCTTGTGCGCCGGTGTGCGCAGCAGGTAGGCCGGATGCAGTGTCGGCATCGCCGGAATGGCGATGCCGGACGCCGTCGTATGCACCCGCCAGTTGCCGCGCAGCCGCAAAATGCCTTCGCTCGTGTTGAGCAAGGTCTTGGCCGATGGGCCTCCGAGATTGACCAGCACCTTGGGATTGACCAGCTCGATCTGCCGCTCGATGAAGGGGCGGCAAATTTCGGTCTCGTGCGGCGTCGGCGTGCGGTTGCCGGGCGGCCGCCAGGGGATGACGTTGGCGATATAGGCGGAAGTGCGGTCAAGCCCGATCGCCGCCAGCATGCGGTCGAGCAGCCTGCCGGAGCGGCCGACGAAGGGCAGGCCCTCAATGTCCTCGTCGCGGCCGGGCGCCTCGCCGACCAGCATCAGCGATGCCTGCGGATTGCCGTCGGCGAAGACCAGGTTCTTGGCGGTGAATTTGAGGTTGCAGCCGTCGAAGGACGCCATGTGCTGGCGCAACGCGTCGAGCGTCGAGGCGCTTGCCGCCATTTGCCGGGCAAGTGCTGCCTGTGCCTCATCGGGCACGGTCGCGGTGGCCGGCACGGAGCGCGCCGGCGCGTCCGGGACCTGGCTCGCATCCAGCCTGGGGCTGGCTGTTGGTTGTTCCGCTGCCTTGTTTTCACGCGGCGGCGCGGCCGGCGCCACTGCGCGCTCGGCAGGCCTCGGTGCAGCCTCGGCAAACCGGTTCACCGGCGCGTCTTCCAGCGCCTCGTCGACGCCTGCGCTGGCGTAGAATGCCAGAAGGTCGGCAAGGTCGGATCGGTTGTTGGGGGAGGCGGCAGTCATGCCGGGCACATTCGTCCGCCGAGAGACGATTTGCAAGGTTGGGCGGTTAGTAATCTCCCCCCTCGAGGGGGAGATGGCCGGCAGGCCAGAGGGGGGTCGCCGCGCGTGGAGCGCTAGCCTCGTCTGTCAGTGAGGGAGAGTGTCGCGTCAGGACGTACCGACCCCCTCTGTCGCCTTTGGCGACATCTCCCCCTCAAGGGGGGAGATTACTCAGCCCGTCGGTATCCGCGGATCCTGCACCAGATAGAACGTCCAGCGCGGCGTATAGTCTGTGATCAGAAATTCGAAGCTTCCCGTCTTCAGCGGGTCGATCTTGCCGTTTTTGAACAGCAGCCGGTCATAGGGTTCGAAATCGCGGTCGAAATCGGCATAGGCGCTCGACAAGATATTATCGGGCGTCTTGTTGCGCTGGTCGAACGACAGGCCGTCGCCGAACACGCTCGGCTGGTTGAGGATCTCCTGCAGCTCGAACTGGAATTCGACCCAGGCCTGGCCGCTGTTGTTGAGCACCTCGATGCGCATGTACAGGACGCCGTTGGCGAATTCACCATTGGTGCTGAACGGCTGGATCGGTTTGGTGGTGCGGATGGTGAGCGTCACCGGCGTCGACGAATTCAGCTCCTCGGAGATGACCAGCGGGTCTTCCTTGGTGCCGAGGCCCGAGGCGCCGGTGATGTGGAAGCCGCCAAGCTCGTCGGAAAAGGAGTAGGCCCCGGTCGCCCACACCTTCACCGGATCGGCATGAGCCTCAACCGGCGCCAGCAGCGAAAGGGCGAGAAGAAGCGCTCGGCGGGTCCGGCCGGGCGGAAGGGGAAAGCGCGTCAATGAAAAGCCGGACGGCGTGCGCATGGGCTGAAGTATGGCCGATAAGCGAGCCGCCGAACAATTAAAATATGGGAAGCTCGGTCCGGCTAAGCGCAAAAGGCGTGCAGCATCACCGTTATCCGCGACTTTTTGGCGAAAACGGCATTGTCACGTCAGCGCCGGTTTCCTGTCGCGGATTGATGCGCTATGCAGCGCAAGAGCCAGCAAAATGCCCGGAAACGGTTAGCCAGTGCGGAGGGGTTGATGAGCGAGATCGAACGCGAGAGCATGGAATTCGACGTTGTCATCGTCGGGGCCGGCCCGGCGGGCCTTGCCGCGGCGATCCGTCTCAAGCAGGTCAATCCCGAGCTTTCCGTCGTCGTGCTGGAAAAGGGCGGCGAGGTCGGCGCCCACATATTGTCCGGCGCCGTCGTCGATCCCATCGGCATCGACCGCCTGTTGCCAGGCTGGCGCGACGAAGACGGCCATCCCTTCAAGACGCCGGTCACCGAGGACCATTTCCTGGTGCTCGGCCCTGCCGGCTCGTTCCGCCTGCCCAACATCATGATGCCGCCGCTGATGAACAATCACGACAACTACATCGTCTCGCTCGGCAATGTCTGCCGCTGGCTGGCTGGCAAGGCCGAAGCGCTGGGCGTCGAAATCTATCCGGGCTTTGCCGCCGCCAGCCTTGTTTACAACGATGCCGGCGCCGTCACCGGCGTCATCACCGGCGACATGGGCGTCGAAAAGGACGGCACGCACGGCCCGGGCTTTGCGCCGGGCATGGCGCTGATGGGCAAATATGTGCTGATCGGCGAAGGCGCGCGCGGCTCTCTCGCCAAGCAGCTGATCGCCAAATACAAGCTGTCCGACGGTCGCGAGCCCGGCAAATACGGCATCGGCCTCAAGGAACTGTGGCAGGTCAAGCCGGAGAACCACCGGCCGGGCCTGGTGCAGCATTCCTTCGGCTGGCCGCTCGATCTGAAGACCGGCGGCGGCTCCTTCCTGTATCATCTGGAGGACAACCAGGTTGCGGTCGGCTTCGTCCTGCATCTCAACTACAAGAACCCCTGGCTGTCGCCGTTCGAGGAATTCCAGCGCTTCAAGACCCATCCAGCGATATCGGGCACATTCGCGGGCGCCAAGCGCATCGGCTATGGCGCGCGCGCCATCACCGAAGGCGGCTGGCAGTCGGTGCCGAAACTGTCCTTCCCCGGCGGCGTGCTGATGGGCTGTGCTGCCGGCTTCGTCAACGTTCCGCGCATCAAGGGTTCGCACAATGCGGTCCTGTCCGGCATGCTGGCGGCCGACCATGTCGCGCAAGCCATCGGCGCCGGCCGCGCCAATGACGAATTGGCCTCCTACGAGGACGCCTGGCGGGCGACCGACATCGGCAAGGATTTGAAGAAGGTCCGCAACGTCAAGCCGCTTTGGTCGCGCTTCGGCACTGTTCTCGGCATCGGCCTCGGCGGTCTTGATATGTGGCTGAACACGCTGTTCGGCTTCTCGCCCTTCGGCACGCTGAAGCACGGCAAGGCCGACTATGCGACGCTCGAGCCGGCCGCCAAGCACACGAAGATAGCCTATCCCAAGCCGGATGGCGTGCTGACCTTCGACCGTCTGTCCTCGGTGTTCCTGTCCAACACCAATCACGAGGAAAACGAGCCGGTGCATCTCATCGTCGGCGACATGGCGCTGCAGCAGCGTTCCGAGCACGACGTCTTCGCCGGGCCGTCGACCCGCTATTGCCCGGCCGGTGTCTACGAATGGGTCGACAAGGACGGCAACGCCGCCGCCGATCCGGCCGCAGAGGATGTGCGCTTCGTCATCAACGCGCAGAACTGCGTGCACTGCAAAACCTGCGACATCAAGGATCCGAACCAGAACATCAACTGGGTGCCGCCACAAGGCGGCGAAGGCCCGGTCTACCAGGGCATGTAAGGCGCGCCCGGCGCCATTGATTGTTGAAACCGTCATCTGCTTGTGGTCTCATTGCTGTGTCCATGTGGGAGAATGGCATGCGGGTGTTGGTCTTGTTTTGCGTCGCCGTCATAGGCGCGGCCTGCGGCATCGTCGGGACGGCGTCTGCCGGCGTGAAAACTGCCGTCAAGACGCGAACCTACGACATTACCGGCGCCACGGGTGCCGGTCTGGTCGTAGCCATGAACCGCAGTGGGCCCAAGCACGGTTTCATGACCCACGCCATCGCGCAGACAAGCTACACCGCGGACTGGAGCCTGGACCTCGGCCAGGTCAACGGCGTCTGCCGCCTGCGCCAGGCCAATGGAACGCTCAACATCACCTACACCTATCCGCGCGTGGCCTCGGCCGTCACGCCGGCGCTGCGCAAACGCTGGAACCGGTTCTTCACCGGCGTCCTCGCTCATGAAGGAACCCATGGCCGTATCGCCGGGCAGATGATGCAGGCCGCGGAGCGGTCGGTTCGCGGCATGAAATTTGCCAACGATCCGCAATGCAACAAGACGCGCGCCGAAGCCCGGCGGCGCTTGGAAGCCACCGCCAAGGTCTATGAAGCGAAACAGATCGCCTTCGACGCGCGCGAGCACAGTGAAGGCGGCCATGTCGAGCGCATCATCGAGGCCCTTGTAGGCTTGTGAAACCTCAAGCCCGTAACGTGTTGATCTAGCCGCGCATGTCGGGCTGAATGAGCGACACGGTCGCGGTGGCGTTCTCGTCGACCGGCTTGTTCTCGTCGCGCTTCAGCGAAAATTCCACCATCACCGGCAGATGGTCCGAGCCAGTGTCTTCCAGCCGGGTTGACGACAGGATCGTCACCCCGCCTTTCGAGAATACCTGGTCGATCGGCAGACCCGCGTAGCGGCGCAGGAAGTCGGGCAGCGTCCGGTGAATCCAGCTCGGCCCGGCCGACGGCATCACGGTCAGTCCGCCGAGCGATGCGACGCGCCGCACCGCAGCGCTCCACGGCACGGCATTGCAGTCGCCGGCCATGATCGCCGTCTCGCCCAGCGAGGTGAGCGTCTTGGTCAACTCGCCAATCTGCCAGTATTGCTCCTTCGGCCACGGCCAGCTCAGATGGATCGCCGCGACATCGACGCCGATGCCGCCGAAGTCGACCGTGGCGGTGGCCATCGCGCCGCGCGGTTCGCAGTATGGTTCGGTACCGACGGCAAACGGCCGCCTGGACAACAGCGCCACGCCGAACACGCCGTTGGGATAGGCGCACAGGATGCGATAGGGATAGGCGCTGCTGATATAGCCGAGCTCGGTTGCCCACATCGCCGATACTTCGTCGAGCGTGATCACGTCGGGGTTGGTCCGGCCGATCAGCGAAAGAACCTTCTTGGGCGTCGGATTGTTGAAGCGCAGGTTCATCTGCAGCAGCCTATAGACCGTCTCATTGCCGGGCTCGGCGTCACCGGCGGCCTGCACCGGCCACAGCCGCGGCAAGGTGCTCAACGTGCTGGCGAAGGCGGCTATGGCCAAGAGCAGGCCCACACCCGCCTGCAGGCGAAACGAGGTGGCAAGCAGCGGCAGCGCAATCAGGGCCATCAGCACGGCAAAATGGATGCGGAAATGGGCGAAGGAATCGAAGGCCGGATGCAGTGTGCCAAGGAACCCGGCTACAAGCGCGGCCGAGAGGCCGAGCATTGCCAGGAACGCCATCGAAGCCATCATGTTTCGCACGCGTGCCATCAGACCGGGTTTGCATTGCCCAAAGTGTCGGGCCGAGGGTGTCAGGCCTGTTATCGGCGCAAATGCGGCCCAATCAAGATGACGAAACGCCTCGCGGCCAACATTTACGGGAGCCAGTCTACTGGAAGGCCGTCTCCGAAAAGCTTCTCAGCTTGCGCGAATGCAGCCGTTCCATCGGCATTTCCGCCAGCTTCTCCATCGCCTTGATGCCGATGGTCAGATGCTGCGCCACTTGCCGCTTGTAGAATTCAGTCGCCATGCCGGGCAGCTTCAGCTCGCCATGCAGCGGCTTGTCCGAGACACACAGCAGCGTGCCGTAGGGAACGCGGAAGCGGAAGCCATTTGCGGCGATGGTGGCCGATTCCATGTCGAGCGCGATGGCGCGTGACTGCGACAGCCGTTGCACCGGTCCGCGCTGGTCGCGCAACTCCCAATTGCGGTTGTCGATAGTGGCGACGGTGCCGGTGCGCATGATGCGCTTGAGATCGTAGCCGGAAAGCCCGGTGACTTCGGCGACCGCCTCCTGCAGCGCCACCTGGATCTCGGCCAGCGGCGGGATCGGCACCCACACCGGCAGGTCGTCGTCCAGCACATGGTCCTCCCTGACATAGGCATGCGCCAGCACATAGTCGCCCAGCGCCTGCGTGTTGCGCAGGCCGGCGCAATGGCCGAGCATCAACCAGGCGTGGGGCCGCAGCACGGCGACATGGTCGGTGATCGTCTTGGCGTTGGACGGGCCGACACCGATGTTGACCATGGTGATGCCGCCATGGTTCGGCTTCTTCAAATGATAGGCTGGCATCTGCGGCAGGCGCGGCGCCGCCACGCCTTCGCTGGGCGCACTCTGCCCGGCCTTGGTGACGACATTGCCGGGTTCGACGAATTCAGCATAGCCGTGGCCACCTTCCGCCATCTGGGTCCGGGCGCGGGCGACGAATTCATCGATGTAGAACTGGTAGTTGGTGAACAGCACGAAGTTCTGGAAATGCTGCGGGCTGGTCGCCGTGTAATGCGTCATGCGGTGCAGCGAATAGTCGATGCGCTGCGCCGTGAATGGCGCGAGCGGCCTCGGTTCGCCGAACGCCACTTCGAAGGTGCCATTGGCGATCTGGTCGTCGGTGCCGTCGAGATCCGGCACATCGAACAGGTCGCGGATCGGCCGCTTGATGCGTTCTGCCGCGGCGCCGTCGACATGCGTGCCTTCTAGGAAGGCGAAATGCAGCGGGATCGGCGTGGTCGATTCCGAAACCGTCACCGGCACGCCATGATTGCGCATGATCAGGCGAAGCTGCTCGACGAGATAGCGTTCGAACAGCACCGGCTGGGTGATGGTGGTCGAGAAATGCCCTGGCGTCGGCATATGGCCATACGCCTGGCGCGAATCGATCTGGGTGAAAGAATTGGTGGTGACGCCGATCTCCGGGTAGAAGGCGCGGTACCGCTTGCTTTCGTCGCCGCCGGCGGCAAGTGTCGCAAAGGAGTCGCGCAGAAATTTGGTGTTGCGGTCGTAGAGCGCCTGCAAGGCGGCCACGGCCTTTTTGGCGTCGTCGAAGCTCTTCTTGCCGAAAGGCTCCGGCATCACGACCGATTCGATAGCTTGTGGGTAGATTCGCTTTTCCATGGCTCAATATAGGGACTTGAGGCCGCACTTGGGAGGGGGAGGGTGGCCATCCAGGCGGCCAAGGCGAAGATTTATTCCACCACGTTTCAAGGTGTGTTGAGATTCGGGTCAGGCCGGCATCACCTGAATGCCAGCATAGCTTACCCGCGCTGCAGGCTGACCAGCAGAACAAAGCCAACGCCATGCTTCTTCGTCGCCGGCGCGTCGGTCGTCGTGTCGGCAGCGGCCCGCATCATCGGCATGGCCAGGACCGGCGCCGACAGCACGATCAGGACGAGCGCCGCCCGCGGCAGAAGCCGGAGGGTCTGGAGGGCGTTGATGGCTGTGCGGTTCATGGCTTTGGCTTTTCTGTTTGGATCTATGTCTTTGTCGTTTCAGGGGCGAAAATGGTTCATGCAATCGAACTGGCAGCTGCTGGAACTGGCTGCATCCCAGGAGCGGGCCGGACGGCCGGCTTCGGCCACGAGAATGGCGAAGAACATGCCGAACAGGCTCATCAGCAGGCAGACGATGGTGAAGCGGCGAGCGAGCATTTGCGTGGTGTCTCCTTGAACACGCCTTCAAAATGCCCTGATGCGACTGAACCGGCTCTGATGCCGGCGTTCATCTGCGGTTCAAAGTGATTGACGATGTTTTAGGGAGAGCGTCGGCTCGGCTAAGAGGCCGCGAGGTGCCGACGCGGGTATGTCGTGGATCGTCCTGGAAAAGAAAACGGGGCCTGTTGGGGCCCCGTCGTCGTCATGTCAAAACGGCAAGCTCAGAGCTTGTGCCAGGTCTGGCTCTTGCAGATCAGCCCGCCGAGCACGCAGCCGCTCATCTTCAGCGAGGTACCCGACAGTGTGGCCTTGCCGGAATACGTCTTGTCGTTTGCCGGATCTGTGATGTTGCCGGCATATTTGTTGTCGCCGGCCGGCTTGAGCGAGCCGATGGTCTTGCCGGCATATTTGCCGGTCTTCAGTGTGATGGAGAATGAGTCGCTGCCGCCAATGAGTGCGGTGTCGCCGGCTTGCGTCTTCCAATTGCCTTCGATCGGATCGGCCCAGGCCGCGCCCGCCATCATCACTGTAGCCGCCAGGGCCAAGCTCACTTTCCGAAACATATCTGTCCTCCCTGTGGTTTTAGGTGGGCGCCCGCCTCTCTGCCCCTTACGCAAACGTAAGCTAATCCAGCTCCCGGCAAAACAAAAGCGGGTGCCGTGGGGGAAGGGTTTGCAATTTTCATAAGGGTCGAGAAAGCGCTCAGCGACCAGGAAATGAAACGATCGAGGCGTTGGCTTTGGTTTCCGTGGTTAGCAGAGTGTTGATTGGTGCCCCATAAATTTTCGTCAAATCCGGCGCGAAACGGCGCGGTTGCTGACTTTGTATCCTTAACGAATTTCCGCGTTTACCTCTTGTTTTAGCTTTGTTTTCTCCAAATTAAGCACGCCATTTAACGACGAATTCAAGGCTCGGCTTCATTCTCGAAAGCATCGAAAGAGCGGCTCCCCAGGGGACACCGGGGGACAGAAAAGGCCAGCTCTCGGGAGCCAGACAGGGGACTAAAATGGCACGTTTTGAAATGCTTGAAGCCGGCTTCGGCGCCATGGGGGCAACTGCCCAGGCCGACATTCTTTTCGAACTGGGCATGATGTATGCGACCGGCCGCGATTGCGAGACCGATGTCGTTGCCGCCCACAAATGGTTCAACATCGCCGCCATCAAGGGCTCGATCCGCGCCGCCGAACTGCGCTCGGAACTGTCGGCCGCAATGTCCAAGGTCGAGATCGCCAGGGCGCTGCGCGAAGCCCGCGAATGGATGACCATGCACTGAGATCGGCGATCTCGAGCAGATATACGAAAGACAGGGAAGCTCCGGGATCAAGACCGCATAGACGGCCGGAACCGGTAGACAACAAGACCGCGACAAGACGGTCGACGACGAAAGACGAGAACGCGGCAGGCCGACACGGTCCCAGCCGTGCACAATGGGGACGGTGAGCAGGTTTTCGTGGCGCGGGGGCGCATGGGGACTGCTCTAAGAGCAAAAAGCCACGACCGGCCGGAACAAGGCTGGCGTGGCTTTTTGCGTTGATGAGGCCCAATCGAGTGGCGCCGATGCGCCTAGACAGGCCCAGTGAAGGATGAAATTGTCCCGCCTTCTGAAAGAAGCGCGGCCAGAGCGGCTGCGCGAGTGTGGGAGGAGTTCTATCACCATGAAAAAAATGGGTATTTTGAGCGCGGCCGTATTTGGCCTGATGATGAGCGCGCCGGTTGCCTTTGCCGATGATATCACCATTTCGGTGGTCGGCCCGATGACCGGACAGCTCGCCACGATCGGCGATCAGTTCAAGCAGGGCGCAACGGCAGCAGCCGACGCGATCAACGCCGCCGGCGGTGTCAACGGCTCGATGATCAAGCTCGACATCGAAGACGACCAGTGCGATCCCAAGCAGGCGGTTTCGGTGGCCAACCGCATCGTCGCCAACAGCGTAAAGTTTATTGACGGCCATGCCTGTTCGGGTTCGAGCATCCCGGCTTCCGCCGTCTACGCCGAGGCCGGCGCGCTGATGATGAGCCCGGCCTCTTCAAATCCCGAACTGACTGACGCCGCCGCCAAGGCCGGCTGGCCGACGATCATGCGTCTCTACACGCGTGACGACGCGCAAGGCGCCTTCATCGGCCCCTGGATCGCCAAGAAATATGCCGGCAAGAACATCGTCATCCTGCACGACAAGAGCGCCTACGGTCAGGGCGTGGCGGATGCCGTGAAGGCGACGATGAATGCCGGCGGCCTCAAGGAAGTCGACTATGAAGGCATCAATGCCGGCGAGAAGGACTATTCGGCACTCGTCACCAAGCTGAAGGACCTCAAGGCCGACGTCGTCTATTTCGGCGGCTATCACCCGGAAGCCGGGCTGATCCTGCGTCAGTCGGCCGAGCAGAGCGTCAAGTTCCAGCTGATCATGCCGGACTCGATCGCCTCGCCGGAATTCTGGCAGGTCGCTGGCCCGGCCGGCGAAGGCACGATGTTCGTCTTCCCGTCGGACCCGCAGGCTAAGCCGGAAGCCAAGGAGGCCATCGCCAAGATCAAGGCGGGCGGCTTCGTGCCGGAAGGCTTCACGCTGTTCTCCTACGCCGTCGTTCAGGCCTTTGCAGAGGGCGTCAAGCGCGCCGGAACCGACGATCCGGTCAAGGTCGCCGAAGCGCTGAAGAACGGCACGCCGTTCAGCACCGTGGTCGGCGAGGTTACCTTCGACGAGAAGGGCGACCTGAAGAACGCCAGCTACGACATCAACCAGTGGCATGACGGCAAATACGCGCCGATCGCGCAGTAATCGTCCGCATACTCATGAAATGGCCGGGCTTGTCCCGGCCATTTTTTGTTCGAGCCTCCAGCCGGCTATGCAGCCTCTTCAACGAAACGCACCAGCACCGTTCCGTCGGTGACCTGCGCGCCTTCCGCTGCAATCTCGGCGATGACGCCGTCATGGCTGGCCGAGATCGTGTGCTCCATCTTCATCGCTTCCAGGATCAGCAGAGGCTGGCCCTTGGTCACGGCTTCGCCCTTGGCCGCGCGCACCAGCTTGACCAGGCCGGGCATCGGCGCGCGCAGGCTGCCGGAAGCGGCGGCGGCTTCATCGGTTCGCGCCAGCGGATCCGGGACGAGGAAACTGTAGCCGACCGCGCCTTCAAACACGGTGACGTGGCCTGGCCAGCGGGCAAGGCGAGGGGCAGCGCGAAGATCGTGCGAGTTGACGCTGTCATAGGGCGCCTCCAGCGCCACCTCGAAGCGCCCGTCCGGCCGCACTGAAACACGCGCCAGAATATCGTCCTCGCCATGGCGTAGCCGTGTGCGCCGCGCAACAGTGTGGAAATGCGCATAGCCGGCAAGCGACGACCACGGATCGTCCGTTTGCGGCAACGCACCGGCGCCGGCCGCGGCAAGGGCTGCCGCGGCAACGATCTCGCCGCTCGGTGGGGCGACCGTGGTCAGCGCCTCCTGATGCCTGCCGATCAGGCCGGTATCGACGTCGCCGGCGGAAAAGTCGGTGTCGGCGGCAAGTGCAGCGAGAAAGGCGGTGTTGACGGTCGAGCCGGCAATCTCGGTCTGCGACAACGCAGAGTCGAGTGCGTCGAGCGCCGCTTGCCTGTCCCTGGCGTGGACCACCAGCTTGGCGATCATCGGATCGTAGAAGGGCGAGATCGCATCGCCGGCCCGCACGCCGGTCTCGATGCGCATCGTGGCGCCTTCGGGAGCGCTGCCGGGAAACGCCAGATGATGCAGCGTACCGGTCGCCGGCAGAAACCCTTTCGCCGCGTCCTCGGCATAGATGCGCGCCTCGAAGGCGTGGCCGGACAGCGTTATCTCGCTCTGCGTCTTGGGCAGCTTTTCGCCGCTGGCCACCCGCAGCTGCCACTCGACCAGATCGGTGCCGGTGACCATTTCGGTAACGGGATGCTCGACCTGAAGGCGGGTGTTCATTTCCATGAACCAGAAGCGGTCGGCCTTCAGCCCTTGCGATGCGTCGACGATGAATTCGATCGTGCCGGCGCCCGAATAGCTGATCGCCTTGGCAGCCTTCACCGCCGCTTCCGTCATCGCCTTGCGCAACGCCGGTGTCATGCCGGGCGCCGGCGCTTCCTCGATCACCTTCTGGTGGCGGCGCTGCGCCGAGCAGTCGCGCTCGTAGAGATGCACGGCGTTGCCAAAATTGTCGCCAAACACCTGGACCTCGATGTGGCGCGGCTTGTCGACATATTTTTCGACCAGCACGCGGTCGTCGCCAAACGCGGCCTTGGCCTCGCGCCGTGCGCCCGACAATGCCTCGGAGAAATCGTCGGGATGCTCGACGCGGCGCATGCCCTTGCCACCGCCGCCGGCGCGCGCCTTGATCAGCACGGGATAGCCGATCTCGCGCGCCTTGGACGCCAGCAGCACGATCTCCTGCGCCTCGCCATGATAGCCCGGCACCACCGGCACGCCGGCTTTCTCCATCAGCCGCTTGGCCGCGTCCTTCAGACCCATGGCGCGGATCGAGGCGGCCGACGGGCCGATGAAGATGAGCCCTGCCGCCACCACCTGATCGACGAAGTCGGGGTTTTCCGAGAGAAAGCCGTAGCCGGGGTGGATTGCCTCGGCGCCTGTCGCCAGCGCCGCCGCGACAATCCTGTCGCCGCGCAGATAGCTTTCGCCGACGGGCGAAGCGCCGATATGCACCGCCTCGTCGGCCATTTCGACATGTATGGCCTTGGCATCGGCGTCGGAATAGACGGCGACTGTGCGCACACCGAGCCTGCGCGCGGTGCGGATCACACGGCAGGCGATCTCGCCGCGATTGGCGATCAGGATCTTGGCGAACATGGAGCCTCCCGGTTTTGCGTTGGTCGACGTCGGCATCCCTTCGCGCCCCCCTCTGTCCTGCCGGACATCTCCCCCACGAGGGGGGAGATTGGCAGCTTTGAGGCTGCTGCCCTTCTTTCAACGGTGGCGATTGACGAAAGCCGGCGTGACGTCCGATCTCCCTCCAAGTGGGGGAGATGTCCGGCAGGACAGAGGGGGGCGCTGTCCCGCCAGCGTGTCAGGGCAACCATTCGTGCATTACCGACCTCTCCCTTACCAAGGGAGCGCCCTATCGAAGTCGTCTCTATAGCAGTCGTTTGATCCATGAGTTCAGCCCTCCCCAAGAGCGGCAACGGCACGCTGATATAGTTCGGCCGTCTGATCATCGAAGCAGCAGAAGGTAACTGTATCAGGCACTGCATTCTGTTGCAGGAAGTCGCTCACGGCGCCAACGGCGATCCCGGTCGCCTGGTCTTTCGGATAGCCGTAGATGCCGGTCGAGATCGCCGGAAACGCCACCGTCCGGCAATCATGACTATGCGCAATTTCAAGCGACCGGCGATAGCAGGAAGCGAGCAGTCCGGCTTCGCCCTTGCTGCCACCTTGCCAGACAGGTCCGACCGTGTGGATGATGTAGCGCGCCGGCAGCCTGTAGCCCTTGGTGAGCTTTGCATCGCCGACCTTGCAGCCATTGAGCATCCGGCATTCGAATTCGAGCTCCGGGCCGGCCGCGCGGTGAATCGCGCCGTCGACACCGCCGCCGCCAAGCAGCGAGGAATTGGCGGCATTGACGATGGCGTCGACCGCAAGCCTGGTGATGTCGCCGGTGTGGATGCTGATGCGTTGGTCGAGCGTGCTCATCTCACATCCTGAACGCGCCGAACTTCGTTTCTTCGATGTCGGCGTTGAGCGCGGCCGACAGGCTGAGCGCCAGCACCTCGCGTGTTTTCGCCGGATCGATGATGCCGTCGTCCCACAGCCGTGCCGAGGAATAAAGCGGATGGCCCTCATGCTCGTATTTCATCAGGATCGGCTTCTTGAATTTTGATTCCTCGTCCGCGCTCCACTCGCCGCCCTTGCGCTCGATGCCCTCGCGCTTGACCACCGCCAGCACGGTTGCTGCCTGTTCGCCGCCCATCACCGAAATGCGGGCGTTCGGCCACATCCACAGGAAGCGTGGCGAATAGGCGCGCCCGCACATGCCGTAATTGCCAGCGCCGAACGAACCGCCGATGATCATCGTCACCTTCGGCACGCGCGCGGTAGCGACCGCCATCACCAGCTTGGCGCCGTCCTTGGCGATGCCGCCGGCCTCGTATTTTCGCCCGACCATGAAGCCCGTGATGTTTTGCAGGAAGATCAGCGGAATCTTGCGCTGGCAGCACAGCTCGATGAAATGCGCGCCCTTCAGCGCGCTTTCCGAAAACAGCACGCCATTGTTGGCGATGATGCCGACGGGCATGCCCTGGAGATGGGCAAAGCCGGTGACCAGCGTGGTGCCGTAATTCTGCTTGAACTCGTCGAACTCGGAGCCGTCGACGACGCGCGCAATCACCTCGCGCACATCATAGGGCTGGCGCAGATCGGTCGGCACGATGCCATAGAGTTCCCGAGCGTCGTAAAGTGGCGGCGTGGGCTTCTGTAAGGTCAGGCTTACACTCTTGCGTCGGTTGAGGTTTTTCACAATGCGCCGGCAGATGGCCAGCGCATGTTCGTCGTCCAGCGCGTAGTGGTCGGCGACACCGGACAACCTGGTGTGTACATCGGCGCCGCCCAGATCCTCGGCGCTGACGTCTTCGCCAGTGGCAGCTTTCACCAGCGGCGGGCCGCCAAGAAAAATGGTCGCCTGATTGCGCACCATGATCGTCTCGTCAGACATTGCCGGCACATAGGCGCCGCCTGCCGTGCATGAACCCATGACGCAGGCGATTTGCGGGATGCCGGCCGCCGACATGTTGGCCTGGTTGTAGAAGATGCGGCCGAAATGCTCGCGGTCGGGAAACACCTCGTCCTGGTTGGGCAGATTGGCGCCGCCGCTGTCGACCAGATAGATGCAAGGCAGATTGTTCTGCAGCGCGATCTCCTGCGCCCGCAAATGCTTCTTCACCGTCAGCGGATAATAGGTCCCACCCTTCACCGTGGCGTCGTTGACGACAACCATCACCTCGGCGCCTTCGACACGGCCGACGCCCGCGATCATGCCGGCTGAGGAAATCTCCTCGCCATACATCGACCATGCCGCGAACTGGCCGATCTCGAGGAAGGGCGAGCCGGTGTCGAGCAATTGCGCCAGTCGCTCGCGCGGCAACAGCTTGCCGCGCGAAACATGGCGCTCGCGCGCCTCGTCCGAGCCGCCGCGCTCGACGCTTGCCGCCTTGTCCGCAATGTCGGCAACCAGCGCCCGCATGCGCTCGGCATTGGCGCGGAAGGTTTCGGTGGAGGGTGAGATCTGAGAGGCTAGAGTGGCCATTGACGAACCTTTTGTGATATCATATTTTAGTATCACTATGGGCTCTCGCCCTAACCCGAGAGGAGCCGACTACCACGGTATTCAATTTGGGGAGGGCGGAAAGTCATGAAAGCTGCGCACCGGCAGACACTAGACAAGATATTTGCGAATCCGGTCAGCGCTTCGATCAAATGGCGCGATGTCGAGGCATTGCTGGTGGCGCTTGGAGCCGAAGTTTCGGAAGGCAGCGGCTCACGAGTGAGGTTCACCATCGCCGACCAGACACTGTTCCTGCACCGCCCCCATCCATCGCCCGACACCAAGCGGTGGGCAATCAGGGACATCCGGGAATTTTTGACCAATGTTGGAATAGGGCCATGAAACTTTACAAGGGTTATGCCGGATCGATCGAGTTCGACGATGAGGACATGGTGTTCCATGGTCGCGTCCTTGGCATTCGCGACATCGTCACTTTTGAAGCCGAGACTGCAGAGCAATTGGTGAAGGCTTTTCAAGGCAGCGTCGACGACTATCTTGCTTTTTGCAAGGAGCGTGGTGCTGATCCTCAGAAGCCGTACTCGGGCAAGCTCGCTTTGCGCACGACACCAGAGATTCATGCGCTCCTGGGCAAGGCCGCCGCCAGCGACGGCAAATCGATCAATCAGTGGGTGTCGGACACGCTTGCCGAAGTCGCCCGCAAGCGGGTCGACCAAGGTTCGACAAAAGTCCGAACCCGCACGCACTAAACGCCCTCCGCCATGATCTCGCGTCCGATCAGCCAGCGGCGGATTTCGCTGGTGCCGGCGCCGATCTCGTAGAGCTTGGCGTCGCGCAACAGCCGGCCGGTCGGATAGTCATTGATATAGCCGTTGCCGCCGAGCAGCTGGATGGCGTCGAGCGCCATCAGCGTCGCCTTCTCCGCCGCAAACAGCACGCAGCCGGCGGCGTCCTTGCGCGTCGTCTGACCGCGATCGCAGGCAGCCGCCACTGCATAGACGTAGGCGCGCGCGGCGTTCATCGTCGAATACATGTCGGCCAGCTTGCCTTGCACCAGCTGGAACTCGCCGATCGGCTGGCCGAACTGCTTGCGCTCATGCACATAGGGGATCGCGACATCCAGGCACGCCGCCATCAGCCCGATCGGTCCGCCGGCAAGCACGGTACGCTCATAGTCGAGGCCGGACATCAGCACCTCGACGCCACGCCCTTCCTCATGCAGCACGTTGTCGTAGGGAACCTCGACATTGTCGAACACCAGTTCGCCGGTGTTGGAGCCGCGCATGCCGAGCTTGTCCAGCTTTTGCGCCGTCGAAAAGCCAGCCATCTTCTTTTCGACGATGAAGGCGGTGATGCCGCGCGATTTCCGCTCCGGATCGGTCTTGGCGTAGACCACCAGCGTTTCGGCGTCGGGACCGTTGGTGATCCACATCTTCGAGCCGTTGAGCACATAGCGGTCGTTGCGTTTTTCGGCGCGCAGCTTGAGCGAGACGACGTCGGAGCCGGCGCCGGATTCCGACATTGCCAGCGCGCCGACCTTTTCACCCGAGCACAGCGCCGGCAGATATTTCTCCTTCTGCGCCGGAGTCGCCCAGCGGTTGATCTGGTTGACGCAGAGGTTCGAATGGGCACCGTAGGAGAGGCCGATCGAGGCCGAGGCACGGGAAATCTCTTCCACCGCGATCACGTGGGCGAGGTAGCCCATGCCGCTGCCGCCGAAATCGGGATCGGCGGTAATGCCGAGCAGGCCGAGCGCGCCGAGTTCTTTCCACAGATGCATGGGGAATTGATTGCTGCGGTCGATCTCGGCGGCGATCGGCGCTATTTTCTCTTGGGCAAAGCGGCGCACCAGATCGCGCAGCGCCTCGATGTCTTCGTCATGCCCGAAGCTGAGCGTGTTCGTGTACATGCCGTTCCTCCCCGAAATTGATCTTCGCGCCAACCAGGCGCATTGTCATTGAAAGATATGTCGCCGTGACTTCAGCCATCGACAGCCGCTCGCCCGGGCGGAACCAGACGATGACGCCGGTCATCATCTGGATCAGCGCCATGGCGGTGAGCCCGGTGTCGTCGATGCTGAAGGTGCCGGCCTCCGCGCCGTCGCGCAGGATGGCGCGCAACTCCTTCTCATAGGCGGTGCGCATGCGCAGGATCTGCGTCAGCCGTTCATGCGAGAGGCTGCGCAATTCCATGTTCGAGACATGGGTGGAGTGGCGGCGCTCGATGTGGAAGGCGATGTGGTTTTCGACATAGGCGGCCAGCCGCGTCGTCGGATCGGCGGCATCGGGACGTGCGGCGTCCCAAGCTCTGATCAGCCCTTCCATATGCTCGCGCATCAGCGTGAACAGAAGGTCTTCCTTGGTCGGGAAATAGCGGTAGAGCGCGGCCGCCTGGACGCCGACTTCGGCGGCGAGCTGGCGCATCGACATCGCTTCGTAGCCGAAGCGTGCGATCAGGCTGACCGCCGCCTCGCGGACGGCGGCTTCCGTCTTTTCACCGTCGGATCCGGTCGTGCGCGCCATGAATGCCTCCCAATAGGCGTCGATAATAAAACGAACGTTCAATTAATTCAAGAGAGCAATCCGGATCGTACCTTTAAACGATGATCCGAAAGTCGATGGGGACGTCGCGGAGTTCGAATTCCTCGGTCTCGACCTTTGAAACCGAAGCTCCGCTTGGTCCTTGCCGTAGCCGTTCGATCATCGTCGAAACCGCGGCATCGCCACCGGCAATCCAGGCCGTCACGGTGCCGTCCCGTTCATTGCGAACCCAACCTGCGAGGCCAAGCTCTATCGCTTCGCGTCGCGCCCACACCCGGTAGCCGACGCCTTGCACCTTGCCGTGGACGCGCGCCTGTACCGCCTTTTTCTGGTCATCCATCATCGTCTCCCATGCACAGAGTCTGGCGCAGGATCGAACGAAAGCAACAGGCTTGAACGGCTGGATTGTTGCTGGATCGACGGGAACCCGGCTCACACCTTCGAGATGAATGGCATCGTCCAGCAAATAGTTGACGAAATCAACTAATTCGATGAAGATCGGGCACTGCGGAAATCTTCTGGAAAGGTGGCCGACATGCCAGCCGATCGAGATGCGTTGGTTGCCGAGATGCGCGGCTTCAACAGGTTCTACACGTGCCTGGTCGGACTGCTCGATGAGACGCTGATGCAGAGCGCCTACACTTTGGTCGAAGCCAGGGTGCTGTTCGAACTCGGCCACCGGCCAGCTGACGTTTTTGCTGGTCCCGGCGGCGAATCGGGATTTTTGGCGAAGGCGTTCCATCTCGATCTTGCGCCGGTTGCATCGGCCCTTGCCGGCGAACTCCAACTCCCGCCGGCCCACCTCATGCGGATCCTGCGAGAATTCACGGCCGCCGGCCTGATCGAACTGCTTGCCAACCCGGACGATCGGCGCCGGCGGATCCTGTCGCTGACCGCCCGGGGCAGTGCCGCGCTGGCCACACTCCAGGCAGCGGCGAATCGTGATCTCGCCTGTCTGACCGCCGGCCTCGCCGATGATGAAGCCGCCGAGCTTTCGGAGGCGCTGAAGCGGGTCACGCGGCTGCTCGGTGGTGGCGGCAAGGAATCGCGGGCTCTGCCGGCTGCAAGGTGATGCCGGTCTGCCGGCTGGTTCGCCCGCAGTGTCGTGCCCGTCGCCACATGCCGATGGCAGGGGCCGGTCTAGTTCCCGCGCGCTGCCGCCAGCGCGCCGGGCAGTTCCTCGGCAAAGATGTCGAGCTCATTATCGAGGCCGACACTGACCCGGATGCAGCGGTCGAGCCCTGGCGCCATAGGCTTGCGGATGAAGACGTCGCGCGACAACAGGTTTTGCAGCACCTTCAGCGCGAAGGCGCCGTCCTGGCCACAGTCTATGGTGACGAAATTGGTCGCTGACGGCAGCGGCTTCAGTCCGTTTGTCGCGGCAATCCCGGCTATGCGTGTGCGTCCGGCAGAGACCCGTGCCACCACGCTGCGCAGCCAATCCTGGTCGGCAAGCGCCTCCACGCCGGCGATCTGCGCCATGCGGCTGACGCCGTAATGGTTGCGGATCTTCTCGAAATCGCGGATCACCTCAGCCTCCGCCACCGCGTAACCGCAGCGTATGCCGGCTAGCCCGTAGGCCTTGGAGAAGGTGCGCATGCGGATGACATTGGGCCGCGCGACATCGATCGGCGGCAGTGCCGAGGCCGGCCCCAACTCGCCATAGGCCTCGTCAAGCACCAGCATGGTGGTTTCCGGCAAGGCTTCGATGAAGCGGGTAACCTCGCTTGCTTCCCACCAACTGCCCATCGGATTGTCGGGATTGGAGAGATAGACCAGCGGCGCTTTTTCCCTGACGACCGCAGCCCGCAGGCCGTCCAGACTTTCCTTGTCGTTCTCGTAAGGCACCGTGACCAATCGGCCGCCGACGCCGGCAATGTGGAAGTTGAATGTCGGGTAGGCGCCCAGCGAGGTGACCACCGCGTCGCCGGGCGCCGCATACATGCGCGCCACCAGGCTGAGCAGCCCGTCTATGCCTTCGCCCACCACCACGTTTTCGGCACTAACGCCGAGATGGCGGGCCGCGGCCTGCTTCAGATCGTAATTGTCGGGATCGCAATACATCCACTGGTCGCGCGCGACGCTCTCCATGCGCGCAATGACACGCGGCGACGGCCCAAAACTGCTCTCATTGGCGCCGATGCGGGCGCGAAACGGGCGGCCGCGCTCGCGTTCCTGCGCTTCAGGGCCGACAAACGGCACCGTAGAGGGAAGCGCACCGACAAGCGGCGTGAGGGCAGGGCGCTGGCGCATCGCATAGGCTCACTCGAAAAACGGTCTTCTTGCTAGCGTGGAGGCATGTTGGGCGCAAGATGACAATGCCGCACTGGATTTCCCCGATCCGTTTTGCTAGCGAAATAGAATGAGCAACCGATTGCCGCCCGCTTGGGCAAAGCACCTTAAAGCGCAAGCAGCGCCGAAGCGCGCACCGCCGAAAGTTGGGCAACCGAAACCTCAGCCCGCAATGGCGGCTTCGTCTCGCGCTCAGGCCAATGATACGATGTTGAGGCAGGCGCTCGAGTTTCAGCAACAGAATCGATTACCTGAGGCGGAAGAACTCTGTCACCGCGTTCTGGCGAGAACGCCCGAACATCCGCTGGCCCTTTATATACTGGGGACGATGGGAATTGGGTACGACGAGGAAAAGGTCCTGCGGTATTTTGGTCGGGCGCTCGCGCAGGAGCCCCGAAATCCCTACTACCACCTAAGCCTCGGCCAAACCTATTTGAGGCTCAGCGAGTTTACACCGGCGATCGAACACATTCAGTACGCACTGGAATTGAAGCCGGATCTGGTGGAAGCGCTTTGCGCCTTGGGCGATGCATACAATTCGTTTGACAAGGGGGAAATGGCGCTGCCGCTCTTTGAGAAAGCGCTCAGGATCGACCGAGATCATCCCATGGCCCGGTTGGGGCTGCCTCGCGCGCTGGCAAGCCTCGGCCGTATGGACGAAGCCGCCGTTCATCTCAAAGAGGCAATAGATCGGCGCATCGCGGTACCTGCTGCCTACAATGCACTTGTACGCACGCACAAATTCACTGAAGAGCCACCAGAACTCGCGGCGATCCTGACGGAGCTTCAAGACCCTGACCACGGATCCGAGGGCGCGACGGCGCTCCATCACGCGGCCGGAAAGTTGCTCAACGACCTCGGTCGCTATAAGGAGGCGATGGATCACTTCAAAAAAGGAAATCAAGCCGGCGGCCAGAGCTTCGATGTGCAATCCTACCGTCGTTGGGTCGACGCCCTGATCGAAACCTTTACACCGGATTTGGTGGCTTCGAGGGCTGCTTCTGGCGATGTCTCGGAGGTACCCGTGTTCGTAGTCGGGATGCCTCGCTCGGGCACAACACTGACTGAGCAGATCTGCGCCAGCCATCCCAATGTTCATGGCGCCGGCGAGTTAGCAAAGCTTGGGCGCACATCGAATGGGCTCGGTCTTAGGCATGGTTCCGACATAAGCCCGGGTGAGGCGATCGCATCGATGACTCCACAGCTGTCCAGGGCGCTGGCTGCGGAGCATCTTGCCTACCTGCGCGAGCGGGCCCCGGATGCGCTTCGAATTGTCGACAAGATGCCTCACAATTTCGAGCTGGTCGGCCTGATTGGCATCCTTTTCCCCAACGCGCGCATCATTCATTGTCGCCGCGACGCCATTGACAACTGCATCTCCTGTTTTGTCCTGCAACTCAGCCAAGGGCATAGCTATAGCGCCGATCTGGAGACACTGGGGCTTTACTACCGGCAGTATGATCGTCTGATGCGGCATTGGGACAAGATTTTCCCGGGCCGTATCTTCGAAAACCGGTACGAGACGTTGATTGAAAATCAAGAGAAGCAGTCGCGCCGTCTCATAGATTATCTCGGACTACCTTGGGACGATAGCTGCTTGCGCTTTTTTGACCGGGGCGGCTCCGTAAAGACCTATAGCAATTGGCAGGTCCGCCAGCCGATCTATACCTCGTCCGTCAAGCGGTGGACGAATTACGAAAGCGAGATCCAGCCGCTGATCGAGGTCCTCGGCGATTTGGCCGATATCTGATCTTAATCTGGAATCCAGGCATCGTGAGTCCACACCGCGTCGCCTGTTCTGGCAATCTGGGCGGCCCAGCCATTGAGCAGGTCGACACCTGCAAGGTCTGAAAAAGCGCGACGGTCGAAAAACCCGGCGGTTGCCCGCCGGGTTCGATTGTGAGTCAGGCTCTGCCTGTTAGAACGAGCGCTGGAAGCGGAGGAGACCGCCGACGCTGCTCTTCTTGTCGGCGTTGGTGAAGTTGGAGAAGTCGGCGTCGTCGAACTTGCCTGCATTGAGGTAGTCGACTTCGGCCGTGACCGTGAAGCCGGGAACCACATCGTAGGCGATGTTCGCGGCGACGCCGAGGTTCTTCCAGTCGTCATATGACACCTGGAGGTTGAACGAGGTCTTCTCGTTGATGGTGTAAGTGCCACCACCCCAGAATGCCCAGTTGCCGCCCCACTGCTTGTAGAAGCCGCGGCCACCGGCGTCGATCGCGTAGTTCGGATCCGTCAGGTTGTCGTCGGTGCCGTAGCCGCCCATGATGAAGAGCGACAGGTTCTGCATCGGGGTGATGTCCAAACGAACCTTGCCGGCGACTTCTTCGTAGTTGCTGTCATAAGCGACGACGCCGGTGATGGCGCCCCAGCCCTGCGTGTACTTCACGCCGCCGACGACATGCGGAACATAGCTGTCGATGGTGCCGACGGTGCCCGAGCCTTCTTCGAGCGAGAGAACAGCCGAGAAACCGTTGCCCGCGTCAAAATAGTATTGGACGACGTTGGTGTCGAAATCGCCGTAGGGAACCAGCGTATCCTGGATGACGTTGCCGGCGTAACCGATGAACGTATCGAAGGCCGATTCGTCCTTACCGACGCGCAGGCCACCGAGCTGGATCCAGGCGAAGTTCAGAGAAACGTTCTTGTTGCCGGCAGGGTTGGAGTTGAATTCATCTGCTTCCGTTGCCGGGTCGTCTGCCGACGGATAGCCGTTGCGGTTGCCGAAGTTGAAGCGGGTCTCGGTGTAGGTCTTCAAGGTGCCGAGCTCGGTTTCCTGGCCGGTCCAGGTCTTCAGCGTGAAACGGGCGTTCTTGTAGAAGGTATCCTGTTCGTCGCCGTCCTTATGGTCGAAGGACCTGGCACCATCGAACGAGCCGACGTCGCCAACGCCGATGTCGTAGCGGACATAGCCGCCGATGCGCAGGCAGGTTTCGGTGCCGGGGATGTAGAAGTAGCCCGAGCCGTAAACGTCGCAAATCTTGACGTATTCAGCCGGTTCCGGCTCGGCGACGACGACGGCGTCGGCGGCGCGCGCACCGGAAACTGCGATCAGGGCCGCAGCGGAGCCGAGAAGAAGGCTCTTGATGTTCATTTTCTGACCTCCAGTCAGAATCGGGAGTGGAGGTCAGTGAAAAGCGGGTCGTTGTTCTGCTTTTCTGTTTTATTTCAAAGGGATGTGCATCCTTGGCAATCAGTTGGAGCTGTTCGCGAAAAACCGCTTGCTTGCGAACGCCTTGCCCGACCCGGTCTTGAAATATCGCTCGAGCTGCCGTGCGTTGGCCTCGGTTTCAACTCCGATATAGGCCTTCAAGACCACAGGCAGGTGAGCCTTTGTCGACGTCACATGGCCTGATCGGTGAGATTCGAATCGGCGTCGAAGGTCATTTGTCGATCCAACATAGACATCGCCGTTATGGAGCCGCAGGAAGTAGACGTACCACATGGTCCCCCTACGCTACTCCGTAGCTTCGGGCGACACTCCTACGCCCAAAATGCGGTTCCGGGTGGCCTGCCACCCGAAGCCCGCAGGGCGTAGGGTGGCGGAGAGGATGGGATTCGAACCCACGAGAAGCTTTTGACCTCTACTCCCTTAGCAGGGGAGCGCCTTCGACCACTCGGCCACCTCTCCGTTGCGCCGCTGGATAGAGAAAAGCGCCGGCACAATCAACAAGCCGGCGCGATAATCGTTGAAAAATCCGCATTCGGCCGAAGCGGCGCTTTCGCCATGCGGCGATTCTGCGGCAGCTCGCAGGTCGGCGAGTCGGCGGCGTGGCCGCAATTTCGGCCGGCGATCGCCAGATTCGGCCGCATTCCAAGGCTCGGACCAAGGCTTCCGAGCCCTTCGATGGTTAATGAGAGCTTTCTGACTGAGGCCAAATCGTGTCATTTGTGCAACAACGCCGGGGGATAGCGCCCGCACAGTCCTTTTGCCGGTACGATCGTGGTTGAACGCCGCCGCCTCATGGGTAATGTCGAATTCGAAGGAGCGGCGCGGTGCGCATCTTTTTCGGTAGTGGGGATGGGGCAGGGAACGCTGTCCTTCAGCAAAGAATACCCAGACCCGTTTTTTAACTTTTGACTGGAGGTCAGAAAATGAACATCAAGAGCCTTCTTCTCGGCTCCGCTGCGGCCCTGATCGCAGTTTCCGGTGCGCGCGCCGCCGACGCCGTCGTCGTCGCCGAGCCGGAACCGGCTGAATACGTCAAGATTTGCGACGTTTACGGCTCGGGCTACTTCTACATCCCCGGCACCGAAACCTGCCTGCGCATCGGCGGCTATGTCCGCTACGACATCAGCGGTGGCGATGTCGGCTCGTTCGATGGTGCCAAGACCCTCGACGCGGAGGATGGCGACGAGCAGGATACCTGGCGCAAGAAGGCCCGCTTCACGCTGAAGACCTGGACCGGCCAGGAAACTGAACTCGGCACCTTGAAGACCTACACCGAGACTCGCTGGAATTTCGGCAACCGCAACGACTATGCCGCCAATTCCACCACCGATGACAATTTTGCTGGCAACTCGGGCGTCTCGCTCAACTTCGCCTGGATCCAGCTCGGTGGCCTGCGCGTCGGTAAGGACGAATCGGCCTTCAACACGTTCATCGGTTACGCCGGCAACGTCATCCAGGATACGCTGGTTCCCTACGGCGACTTCGATACCAACGTCATCCAATACTATTTCGACGCGGGCAACGGTTTCTCGGCTGTTCTCTCGCTCGAAGAAGGCGCGGGCGACGGCTCGTTCGGTTCCTACGGCAAGGGCACGATCGACAGCTACGTTCCGCATGTCGTCGGCGGCGTGAAGTACACGCAGGGCTGGGGCGCCATCACCGGCGTCATCGCTTACGACAGCAACTATGAAGAAGTCGCCGGCAAGGTTCGTTTGGACATCACCCCGATGCAGAACCTGTCGCTCTTCATCATGGCCGGCTACGGCACCGACGACAACCTGACGGATCCGACCTATGCCTTCGCAGCTGGCGGCCGCGGCTTCTACAAGCAGTGGGATGGCAACTGGGCGGTGTGGGGTGGTGGTACCTACACCATCAACGAGAAGACCTCGTTCAACGTCCAGGTCTCGTATGACGAAGGTGAGAACCTCGGCGTCGCAGCCAACGTCGCTTACGACATTGTCCCGGGTCTGACGGTCACGGCCGAAGTCGACTACATCAATGCGGGCAAGATCGACAACCCCGATACCCCTGGCGTCAACCACAACTGGACCAATATTTCTGCTGGCGACGACGACGCCATCGGCGGCATGCTCCGCTTCCAGCGCTCGTTCTAAGGGCTGGCTTTATACAGGTGAATACCAGCCCGGGCGCTTCAACGCCCGGGCTGTTTTGTTTCGTGACTGGGTCAAGGCAAGCAGAAGGAACAGGGGGAATCGGCAGCTGAATAATCCGTAAGGGTGAGTTCGTGGGATCCGCTGATGGGCGGATGAAGTCACAACTGCGTGATTAAATCTCTTGAAAGGACGCTTCCAAGCGGGTAGGTCTGACTCTATCCACTCGGGGGTGTGGCATTTGATGACCAACGAAGCGACGCAAGAGGGTGATCCCGCCGATCATTTCTCGATGTTTTCTTCTCAAAACTCGAAGATAAAATACAGCTACAACAAAATCCGAGAAGTAAAGTCGCACAGGGTCGGAGAGCTTTTTTCAGCATACCGGGACATACTCTGGGATGACGGACGGCATAAATACAATGTCAGCTCCTTCATCGGCGAAATAGACGAGATCCTCCTCGGGGATCGTTTCAGCGCCTTCGACCAGAGCACCCTCGATAACCTTATCGGCACCTTGCGCCAGCGCGGCAACAGCAACGCAACCATCAATCGAAAGATGGCTGCCCTCAGCAAACTGCTGCGCAAGGCTTACAAGATGGGGGATATCCACAGCCTGCCTGAGTTCCGCCGCCAGAAGGAGCGGGCGGGACGGATTCGTTTCCTCGAAAGGGACGAAGAGGCAAGGTTGTTCGCCGCCATCAAGAACCGCAGCGAGGATGCCTATCGTCTCTCGGTCTTCCTCGTCGACACCGGCTGCCGCCTCGGCGAGGCGCTCGGACTGATCTGGAACGACATCCAGGAACATCGCGTCTCGTTCTGGATCACCAAATCCGGCCGCAGCCGCACCATTCCGATGACCGAACGGGTCAAAGAGGTCATCAAGCTGCCGCCTTCGGAAGGTCGCAAGCCCAAAGGTCCATTCACGAAACTCAGCCAGGCGCAGTTTCGCGCCATCTGGAACGATGCCAAGGCCGAGGTCGGCCTCGGCGCCGACGACCAGGTGGTGCCGCACATCTTGCGCCACACCTGCGCTTCGCGTTTGGTCCAGGGCGGCATCGACATCAGGCGTGTGCAGATGTGGCTTGGCCATCAGACGCTTTCGATGACCATGCGCTATGCGCACCTGGCCACCAACGATCTCGACGGCTGCGTTGTCGTGCTGGAGACGCCCCGTGGCGAGGGCCTGTCCGGCGAAAACTCGGCCTTCGCATCGCCGCTGACTACGCCTTCAACGGCAGCGCCGACGCAAAAGGGCGCAGCGACCGCGGCGAAAGCGGTCAAGGCGCCCAGGAAAAGCTCGAAAGCCAAATAGTTCCGACGAGCTTTCATATATACTGAAAAGGTAACCTCAGGATCCTGTTTGATCTTGGGGTTTACTTTGTTAGAGCTGTGTTTTCCGCCTTGTCCAGGAAAGCTGCGATGGCGCCGGGCAGATCGCCCGTCTCCAGAAAGGGCGCGTGGCCCTGGCCGTCGACCGTGATTGCTTCCAGGCCGGGATGGCGCTTGCCCATCTCTTCGAACGTCTCCACCGACAAAAGTTTCGAGTTGGCGCCACGTATGACAAGCAATGGTATGGCCGCCAGCGCCTCGAACTGCGGCCACAGGTCCGGCAACGGCTTGCTGAAATCCGCACCGGCCAGCGTCTCGACCAGCTTGGGGTCGAAATCCGGCACCAGCCCCTGATCCGTCTCGCGATAGAGAGCCGACACCATCCGCTCCCAATCCGCCTCGGTCAGCGCATGAAAATCCGCGCCATGAGCGCTGCGTTGGGCATCGATTGCCTCGGCGCGGCTCTTCGGCTTTGGTGCCGGATCGAGATAGGTCCGGATATGCGCGAGCCCGTTCGCTTCGATCACCGGGCCAATGTCGTTGAGCACAATGGCTTTCAGCACGGCTGGCCGCAGCGCGCCGAGCACATGGATGATCAGCCCGCCGCGCGACGTGCCGATGACGGCGGCTTCCCCGATGTCGAGCGCTACCAGCCCGGCGAGAATATCGCCGGCTTCGACGCCGACATTGTAGTGGCCGATATCAGGGTCGTAGGCCGACCGGCCACGGCCACGATAGTCGAAGGCAACGACCTTGCGCGGATGATCGGCCCGCCGCGACAGATAGAGCGCAAGCTCATGAAAGTCGCGCGCGTTGCGGGTCAGCCCAGGCAGGCAGACGACCGGCCATGTTCCCGAGTTTGTCTCGCCATAGACGCGGGCGTGAAGCTTGAGCCCATCCGGCCCTGTATAGAAGAAGTCGGAGAAGCCGTCGGTGCTCGACATATGAAAGCGACTCCCTAGCGGATCGTCTCTGACTGCTACAGGCGAGGGCGGGGGTGGTCAAATCGGAGGTTGTCGGCAGGCTGACAAGCTTGGAAATGTCCGGAGGGACAGCGCCCCCCTCTGTCCTGCCGGACATCTCCCCCACGAGGGGGGAGATTGGCGGATCGGGTGCTGCGCCTTTTCCGCGACATTGGAGATTGGCGAAATCGAGGATGAAAGCTGATCTCCCCACTCGTGGGGGAGATGGCCGGCAGGCCAGAGGGGGGCGCGAAGGATCGCCAAATGTCTGCCTGAGACGACAGCTCTGTCGCCTCAGCTCCGACCGTTTACCAGGTCGCCGACAATGTCGTACTTCCCGGAAATGCGCATCTTGTAGACTTCGTAATTCTCCATCACGCGCTGAACGTAGCTTCTTGTTTCCGTGTAGGGAATCCGTTCGATCCAGTCGACGACGGCGTCGATGCCCTTGCCGCGCGGGTCGCCATATTTGGCCACCCATTGGCTGGCGCGGTTGGGGCCGGCATTGTAGCCGGCGAAGGTCAGCACATAGGAGCCGCCGAAGCGGTCGAGCTGTTCGCCGAGGAAGGCCGCGCCCAGCGTCGCATTATAGCCGGCATCGCTGGTCAACCGATCCTGAGAGAAGGTCAGTCCAGCCTTCTTCGCCAATTGTTTGGCGGTGCCCGGCATCAGCTGCAACAGACCGCGCGCGCCGGCGCTGGAGACGGCGCCGACATTGAACTCGCTTTCCTGGCGGGCGATGGCATAGGCCAGCGCCTTGCCCGAGCCGGAAATGTCGGCGGTGTCGGGAATGACGCCCAGCGGATGCGACAGCGCGCCGACATCGATGCCGCGCGCGCCGGCGATCTTGCCGACCTTCAGCGCCATGAAATGGTTGCCCTGCTTTTCCGCCAGCACGGCCAGCAGCGCCAGTTCGCCGGGGCTGGTCAACTGTCCGGCGAGGTCGCGGTAGAGCGTCTCGGCATAGCGGTCATAGCCCGCCTCCTGCAGCCGCTTGATGGCGCTGACCGCTTCGCGTCCGTCAAAGCTTTGGCGGTCTGCGGTGCTTGGCTCGGGATAGACGATGTTCAGCGTGCGCAGACCAACCCGTTCCGCCGCCAACTGCCCGTAGAAAGTGGTGCCATAGGCGGCCGCCTTGGTGAAATAGGTCTTCGCATCGCCGGGGCCGCCGACTTCCGCTGCACGGCCAAGCCAGTAATAGGCGCGCGACAGAGACATCGGCCCCTGCGCGAGGTCGGCGATGCGGGCAAAATGGGTCGAGGCCGTCGCGGGATCGTTGAGGCCGCGCAGCGCATACCAGCCGGCGTGGAATTCGGCCTCGGCGGCACTGGCGGGGCTTTCGGCGGCATGCGCGGCAACGATCTTGTAGGCAGTCTTCCAGTCGCCCTGGTCGACCAGTGCGCGCGACAGCACGCGGCGCTCGACCCACCAGGCATCGGGATCGACCAGCGCGTCGCGATCGGTTGGCGCTTTCATCACCAATGCGGCGGCATCCGCAAACTTCCGCTGCTTGCGCAGATATTCAGCTTGCGCGAAGAAATAGCTGGCCGATTGCTGCGCCGCAGGCACCGCCTTTAACAGCTTGGCCGCGTTATTGTCGCCACGCGAGACGGCGGCCCAGGCATCGGCCAGCGGTTGCGCGCCGGCAAGCGCTGCGACCCGCAGCGCCGAATTCTCCCGGTCGGCATAAAACATCCGTTCCATGCGGAAACGATGGTCGGCAGCCGGGATAATAGTGCCAAACTCCTTGATGACGGACGCCTCGTCCTTCGCTTCCAGTTTCTCGGTGCGCCAGAACGGCGTCAGCACCGAGAGCGCCGCTTTGATGTTGCCAAGCGCCACATAGGAGCGGGCCAGGATCACCACGCCTTCGAAGGTCAGCGGTTGGCTGCCGTCAAAGGCTTTCACCACGGTCTGCGGCGACGGGCTTTCGCGGTAGAGCGCGCGCTCGCTGTTCTTGCGCAGGGCGATGGTGCCCGGCCAGGTCGGCAACATCTTTGCGGTATCGGCAATCTCGCTGCTCGGCACACGGTCGCCGCCATAGAGCGCGATCGCCCAGGCAAGGATGTGGTGGTCGAGCGACTTGGCCGGCAATGTTTCGCGCGCGGCTCGTGCCGCGGCAATATCGCCGGTCGCCAACGCGTCGAGACCGCCTTTCAACACGACGATACTGGCGGCGGGCGCATCAGTCTGCGCGCCGTCCTGCAGGCCAGGCATCGGGATCGACGAGGTCGTCTGCTCATCGACGCGCTCATTTGCCGCCGTCCCCACTATCAGCAGGGCAACCGCGCCAAGCAATACGAAGCGGAGTGGCCGAATGCCCGGCATGATCCTGATCTTTCCCTGTTACGGCACTTTAAATGGCAAGCCCGGGTGCCTGAGAGCCTAGACTTAGGTCGTGAAGAGCCCGTAAACAAAGGGTTATCGAGGCCGTTCGAATTGGGCTCGCTGGCACCATCGGCATGCTTGCCGCGCAACAGTGTCGAGACTATGGTGCGCGGCTTCGCTTTCGGCTAGAAGGCGCCGACGCTAAAACACACCAAGAAACCGAAAAGTCCCAGGGAGTTGGACGATATGCTGAGAGGCTCGCTTACTGCGCTCGTAACACCGTTCGAAAAGAGCGGGCGTTTCGACGAGAAAGCCTTTCGCGCTTTCGTCGAGTGGCAACTCGCGGAGGGCACCACGGGCCTCGTCCCGGTCGGCACCACCGGCGAGTCGCCGACGCTGTCGCACGACGAGCATCGCCATGTTGTCAAGGTCTGCATCGAGGTCGCCAAGGGCAGGGTGCCTGTCGTCGCCGGCGCAGGCTCCAACAACACCGCGGAAGCGGTCGGTCTGGTGCAATATGCCGAGCAGGCGGGCGCCGACGCGGCCTTGGTCGTCACCCCCTATTACAACAAGCCGACGCAGCGCGGGCTCTACGAGCATTTCGCTGCCGTCGCCCGGGCGACCAGCCTGCCGATCATCATCTACAACATCCCGCCGCGCTCGGTCATCGACATGATGCCCGAAACGATGGGCCGGCTGGCGCACGACTTCACGAACATCGTTGGCGTCAAGGATGCCACCGGCAAGGTCGAGCGTGTGTCCGAACAGCGCGCCACCTGCGGCAAGGAGTTCATCCAGCTTTCGGGCGAGGATGCCTCCGCGCTCGGCTTCAACGCCCATGGCGGCGTCGGCTGTATCTCGGTGACATCGAATGTCGCGCCCAGGCTATGCGCCGAATTCCAGGAGGCCACGCTGTCCGGCGACAACGCCAAGGCACTGGAGTTGCAGGACCGTCTGCTGCCGCTGCACAAGGCGATCTTCCTCGAGCCAGGCCTGTGCGGCGTCAAATACGCACTGTCGAAGATTGGCAAGGTCGAGAACGTTGTGCGCTCGCCACTGGTGACGATCGAGGCATCGACCGCCGAGAAGATCGATGCGGCGATGAAGCACGCCGGCTTGATAAATTGAGGATGAGGCGCCACCTCTCCGCATCATGAATCAAGTCAGAAAAGCCGATCCCAACAACAAGACCGTTGCGGAAAACCGCAAGGCGCGGTTTTCCTATGAGGTGCTCGACACGGTCGAGGCCGGCCTGGTGCTGACCGGCACCGAGGTCAAGTCTTTGCGCCAGGGCCAGGCCAACATCCAGGACAGTTATGCCTCAGTCGAAGGCGGCGAGATCTGGCTGATCAATTCCTATCTGCCGGAATATCTGCAAGCCAACCGCTTCAACCATGAGCCGCGCCGGCGCCGCAAGCTGCTGCTCAACAAGCGCGAGATGGCAAAACTGTCGCAAAGCATTGAGCGCGAAGGCATGACGCTGGTGCCGCTGAAGATTTATTTCAACGACCAGGGCCGCGCCAAGCTGCTGCTCGCCGTCGGCCGCGGCAAAAAACTGCACGACAAGCGCGAAACCGAAAAACAGCGCGACTGGTCGCGCGAGAAGGGCCGGCTTCTCAAGGAACGCGGGTGAGGGGCCTAGGGGAATAGCCTTAGAAAAGCCAACGGTTTGGCTTTTAAGGGTTTCGACCGATCAGCCACGACGATGAACAGGGGATGGTCTTGAGAAACCGGATCATCCTTTGGGCTGCGGCCAGTCTGGTCATTGCCGGCCTCGTTGCGGCAGGCGGCTTCTTGTATTTCCAGACCTTCTCGCCGGATCGGGACAGCTATCCGGTCAGGGGCATCGACGTTTCCCATCATCAGCGCGAGATCGACTGGCGGCGCGTTGCGGCCGATGACGTCGCTTTCGCCATCATCAAGGCGACTGAGGGTGGCGACCATGTCGACGATGCCTTTGCCAAAAACCTGCGCGAGGCCCGTGCGGCCGGCCTTGCGGTCGGCGCCTACCACTTTTTCACCTTCTGCCGGCCGGGCGCCGACCAGGCGAAGAATTTCATTGCAGTGGTGCCGCACGACCAGCCGCTGCTGCCGCCGGTCGTCGACATCGAATTCGGCGGCAATTGCCCGCAGCGCCCATCGCCGCAACAGCTGGGCGCGGAACTCCAGGCCTTCCTCGGGCCGGTTGAAGCCGCGTTCGGCAAGCCGGCGATCATCTACCTGACCGACGAGGCTGAGGACGCCTATGCCGAACAGATAGCTGTGCGTCGGCGCTGGCTGCGCTCGCTGGCGATCAAACCGAGCGAGGACGGCTGGATCTACTGGCAGTACCACAATATGGGCCGCGTCGACGGCATCGAGGGCGATGTCGACCTCAATGTGCTTCAGGGCGGGCAGAAAACGCTGGCTGAGTTGTTTGCACCATCTGCACAACCATCGCCATCGCCCTGAATCAGGCAGTCTTGGCCGCAGGTCTGGCAACAGCCGAAAAGGCCATTCCCGCAGCCATGATCACGATGGCGGCGAACTGGGTGCCGGTCGGCGTTTCACCGAGTACCGTCATAGCGATCAGGACAGTTGCGATCGGCACGCATGGCATGAACAGCGATGCCGTTTGCGACCCCAGCTGTCGGACGACATAGGTGTAGAGGAACATGGCGGCCGCACCTGCCAAAAACCCTTGAATGACGATCTGGCTTGCGATCTCGGCCACTGATGCGGCGCGCAGCCCGCTCGGGGCAAAGAAATAGAGCGATGGCAGCGGCACGCATGACAGGAGCACGACCGTTGCGGTCGCCGTGACCGGATCGACGCGCCAGTGCCGCACGAGAACGGCATAGGCGGCAAACATTGCGCCCGATGCGATGAACAAAAGATCACCGAACAGGACATCCTTCACGCCGCTGCCGGGGCGCACCGGCGCGATGAAAAGGATCAGCCCGGCGATGATGGCGGCGACGCCGATGGTTCGCTGGCGCGAGGCTTTATCAGTCGTAGCCATGTGCGACAGCAAGAACGAGAAGAACACGATCGAGGCAGGGCAAAGTGCAGCGCCATGCGCGGCGGGCGCATAGGTCAGGCCCCAATTGATGATGATCGGGTAGGGCAGTCCGGCCAGCGCCGCCAGCGTCAAGGCACGTCTCCAGCCCAATGCCTTGATAGTCGCCAGGCCGCTTCTCCAGACGACCGGGAGCATGACCATGCCGGCGCCGATAAAGCGCAAGGTCGCGAGATCGGTCGCCGTCAGATGCTCCCGCAGGCTGAACCGGGCGGCGACGAACTGCAAGGCGTAAATGCCGATCATGGCCAGGCCGGCAAGAATTGCAGGCTTCGTGTTTCGGTCCTCTACCGCGCGCATTCTCATCCCGTTGGATCCTGCCGGCGGAGGTTTCTTCCTCTAGCGGCTCTCGTTTAAAGCGCAGCCTATTGTTGAAAATGGTGCGACAAAATATGCTGTTTTCGCAATCGGGAAGTGAAAATCACACAACAGGGGCACTACGAACGTGAATCATGAATCCGGTCAGCTTGATGCCATCGACCGCAGCCTGCTGCGGTTGCTGCAGGAGGACGGTCGCCGCACCACGCTCGATCTCGCAGCCCGAGTCGGCCTGTCGCCGACTGGCGCCAGCCAGCGGGTGAAGCGCCTGTTTCGTGACGGGTTCATCACTG
This sequence comes from Mesorhizobium sp. P2_D6, assembly GCF_056404315.1. NCBI lineage: Bacteria > Pseudomonadati > Pseudomonadota > Alphaproteobacteria > Hyphomicrobiales > Phyllobacteriaceae > Mesorhizobium > Mesorhizobium sp. P2_D6. Next base: position 335,969 of record NZ_JBFUEG010000006.1, read on the forward strand.
CCGTCCGGGCCGTGCTCAATCCGCAAAAGATCGGCCGGGGCACGCTCGTCTTCATCGAAGTCAGGCTCGACCAGGCAGCGCCGCATGTGTTCGACCGTTTCGCCGAGGCAGTGGTGAAAGCCCCCGAAGTGCTGGAGTGCCACATGGTCGTCGGCGGCTTCGACTATCTGGTGAAGGCGCGCATTTCCGAGATGGCCGCCTATCAGGATTTTTTGAAGCGCGTGATCCTGCCCCTGCCGGGTGTGCGGGAAACCCACACCTATGCGTCGATATCGGACGTGAAGCCGGACGCGCTGCTGCCGGTGTGAGACGACACTTGGCAGCCCTCAGCCCCGCAGGAAAGCGGCGATGTCGCTGAAAACCTTGACGAACATCGCCTCTGTCAAAACACCGGTGTTGGTGTTGTAGCGCGAGCAGTGATAGCTGGAAAACAGTGTAACAGCGCCGGCCTCGAGCCGGCCGCCATGTTTGAATGGATAGGCGGCGACGCGCTGGCCCAGCGCCCTGACCGTCGACTGGTGAGCGATCGCACCCAGCGCCAGCACTGCACGCAGCCTGGGGAAGCGCGCAATCGTCGGCACCAAAAAACTGCGGCAGGTAGCGATCTCGGCGCCGACCGGCTTGTTCTCTGGCGGCACGCAGCGCACCGCATTGGTGATCGCGGTGCCGACCAGCAGCAAGCCGTCGTCGGGCCGCGCCTTGAACTCGCCGCGCGCGAAGCCGTGCGCAATCAGTGTGGAGTAGAGCAGGTCGCCGGCATAGTCGCCTGTGAACGGCCGCCCCGTGCGGTTGGCGCCGCGCAGGCCGGGCGCCAGTCCGACGATCAGCAGCTCGACGGCGCCGTCGCCCTCTGGCGGCAGGAAGGTCGGCACAGGCGCATTGAACCAGGACGGCTCGCGCTGCCGCCAGTCTGCGATGAAATCATGCAGGCGCGGGCAGAGTGGGCAGTCGCGGTCGGGTTCGGAAGCGGCGTTCAAGGCGACCGCTTCTCAATAGTCTTCCTCGTCGACCTCGGCCGGCTCGGGCCGGCGCACCGGCCGCTCGGATGGATCGCGGCCGACCTCGTTCTTCAGCGATGTCAGGTCGATGAAGTGGTCGGCCTGGCGGCGCAGATCGTCCGAGATCATCGGCGGCTGCGAGGCCATGGTGGAGACGATCGAGACCTTGCGGCCGCGCCGCTGCAGCGCCTCGACCAGTGTGCGGAAATCGCCGTCGCCGGAGAAGATGACATAGTGGTCAACGACATCGGCAAGCTCCAGCGCATCGACGGTCAGCTCGATGTCCATGTTGCCCTTGATCTTGCGGCGGCCGGTCGAGTCGGTGAATTCCTTGGCTGGCTTGGTCACCACCTTGAAGCCATTATAGTCGAGCCAGTCGATCAGCGGCCGTATCGAAGAGTATTCCTGATCCTCGACCAATGCGGTGTAGTAGTAAGCACGCAGCAGATAGCCGCGCTTTTGAAAGCTCGACAGCAGTTTGCGGTAGTCTATGTCGAAGCCGAGTGCCCGCGAGGTGGCGTAAAGATTGGCGCCGTCGATGAAAAGAGCGATTTTTTCACGGGGGTCGAACATGGCAATATTCCTTTTTCGAAATAGGTGGCGGACTAATCGAAATGGGTCTGATATATCGGTCGGCTCGTAAATAAACCGGCTGACCTTTCGTCAACCGAGATAGCGCCAGTTTTACGGCAATCCAAGGGTGCCTGGGCCGACTGCAAGCAATTGTGATCGGGGCCGTATCGTCGCCGGTGGGCAGGCTTCGCCGGCAAGCCATTCATCGGCGCCCGAAACCGGTATTGGTCGGCCCATGAGGTCACAGTGCCATAATGCTTGTATTTTGGCGGCGTTCGGGTTATGGACCGCGCCTGTTTTCCATCAAATCCAGGCATGAAAGGGGCAATCAATGGCCCGCGTAACCGTTGAAGACTGCATCGACAAGGTCGACAACCGCTTCGAGCTCGTGCTGCTCGCCGGCCATCGCGCCCGCCAGATCAGCCAGGGCGCGCCGATCACCGTGCCGCGCGACAACGACAAGAATCCGGTCGTAGCGCTGCGCGAGATCGCCGATGAGACGCTGTCGCCCGACGACCTCAAGGAAGATCTGATCCACTCGCTGCAGAAGCATGTCGAGGTCGACGAGCCCGAAGCCGACGGCGAGGCGATCGCCGATCAGACCGGCGGCGCAGTCGCGGCAACCGATGCTGACGACGCCGAAGAAAACGTCACCTTCGATCGCATGACCGAGGAAGACTTGCTGGCCGGCATCGAAGGCCTGGTACCGCCAGAAAAGAGCGACGATTACTAAGCGGCGCTCTGGACCTGCCGGGAATATGGTTCCGGCACTTCCGTCCCGTCAGTTTCGTGGCTATCTATGAGATGCGCCGTACGCTAGTGCGGCGCATCAATCATTTCAGCACCGCGAGAACCCGCCCATGATGCGTCAGTATGAGCTTGTCGAGCGCGTCGCGCGCTACAAGCCTGACGTCAACGAGGCGTTGCTCAACAAGGCCTATGTCTACGCCATGCAGAAGCATGGCCACCAGAAGCGCGCGTCCGGCGATCCCTATTTCTCCCATCCGCTCGAAGTCGCCGCCATCCTCACCGAAATGCACATGGACGAGGCGACGATCGCCGTCGCTCTGCTGCACGACACGATCGAGGACACCACCGCGACGCGGGCCGAGATTGACGATCTGTTCGGCCCCGAAATGGGCAAACTGGTCGAGGGTCTGACCAAGCTGAAGAAGCTCGATCTCGTCTCCAAGAAGGCCGAGCAGGCGGAGAACCTGCGCAAGCTGCTGCTGGCCATCTCGGAGGATGTGCGCGTCCTTCTGGTCAAGCTCGCCGACCGTTTGCACAACATGCGCACCCTCGACCACATGCCCGAGGCCAAGCGCCTGCGCATCGCCGAGGAGACGATGGATATCTATGCGCCGCTCGCTGGGCGCATGGGCATGCAAGGCATGCGCGAGGAGCTGGAGGAGATCGCCTTCCGCTTCATCAATCCGGAAGCCTACCGCGCCGTCACCGCGCGGCTTGCCGAGATCTTCGAGCGCAACAAAGGGGTGCTGACCGACATTGAGAAGGCGCTGTCGGCGCTGTTCGAGAAGCACGCGATCAACGCGGGCGTGAAGAGCCGGCAGAAGAAGCCGTGGTCGGTGTTTCGCAAGATGGAGGCCAAGGCGCTGTCCTTCGAGCAGCTCTCCGACATTTTCGGTTTCCGCGTCGTCGTCGACAGCGTCGAAGATTGTTACCGCGCGCTCGGCGCCATCCACACGACATGGTCGATGGTGCCCGGCCGCTTCAAGGATTACATCTCGACGCCGAAGCAGAACGATTACCGCTCGATCCACACCACAATCGTCGGCCCCTCGCGCCAGCGCGTCGAACTGCAGATCCGCACCCGCGAGATGAACAAGATCGCCGAATACGGCGTCGCCGCCCATTCGATCTACAAGGACACCGGCGGCAAGACCAACGGTGCGGCCCATACGATCTCGAAAGAGACCAACGCCTATGCCTGGCTGCGGCGCACCATCGAGCAACTGGCCGAAGGCGACAACCCGGAAGATTTCCTCGAAAACACCAAGCTGGAGCTGTTCCAGGACCAGGTGTTCTGCTTCACGCCGAAAGGCATGCTGATCGCGCTGCCACGCGGCGCCACCCCCATCGATTTCGCCTATGCCGTGCACACCGATGTCGGCGACACCTGCGTCGGCGCCAAGGTCAACGGCCGCATCATGCCGCTGATGACCGAGCTCAAGAACGGCGACGAGGTCGAGATCATCCGCTCCAAGGCGCAGGTGCCGCCCGCTGCCTGGGAATCGGTTGTTGTCACCGGCAAGGCGCGCTCGGCCATCCGCCGCGCCACCAAGAACGCCATCCGCAAGCAATATTCCGGTCTCGGCGCCCGCATCCTCGAGCGCGCTTTCGAACGCGCCGGCAAGACCTTCACCAAGGAAAACCTGAAGCCGGTGCTGCACCGGCTGGCGCGCAAGGACATCGAGGATGTGCTGGCCTCCGTCGGGCGCGGCGAGCTTGCCTCGACCGACGTCATGAAGGCGGTCTTTCCCGACTACAAGGACGAGCGCGTCACCGTCAGTGCCCCCAAGCAGCGCGAGGAGGGCTGGTCGAAGATCCGCAACGCCGCCGGCATGCTGTTCCAGATGCCCGGTACGCGAGCCGCGCGCAAGGATAAGGACCAGCCGCGCGATGGCGCTGTGCCGATCCGCGGCGTGCGAGGCGACCTGCCGGTGCGCTTCGCGCCGGAAGGAGCCGTGCCCGGCGACCGCATCGTCGGCATCGTCCAGCCCGGCACCGGCATCACCATCTATCCCATCCAGTCGCCGGCGCTGCAGGCCTTCGACGACCAGCCGGAGCGCTGGATCGACGTGCGCTGGGACATTGACGAGCAGACCAAGGAGCGCTTTCCGGCGCGCGTCTCGGTCACCGCCATCAACGCGCCAGGGTCGTTGGCCGACATCGCCCAGGTGGTTGCCTCGAACGACGCCAACATCCATACGCTGTCGATGGTGCGCACCGCGCCCGACTTCACCGAAATGCTGATCGATCTCGAAGTCTGGGATCTGAAGCACCTCAACCGGCTGCTGTCGCAGCTCAAGGACAATTCGAGCGTCAGCGATGCGCGGCGCGTCAACGGCTAACCACTGATTTCGGGGCAGGGCAGGATGAATACGGACGAAGTGCTGGGCATATTCCGCGAGGCGGGCGCTGTTCTGGAGGGACATTTCATCCTGACATCAGGCCTGCGCAGTCCGGTCTTCCTGCAGAAGGCGCGGGTCTTCATGCATGCCGACAAGACCGAGCGCCTGTGCAAGGCGCTGGCCGAAAAGATCCGCAAGGCGGTGCCGGGCAAGATAGACTATGTCGTCGGCCCGGCGATCGGCGGTCTGATCCCGGCCTACGAGACGTCGCGCCATCTCGGCGTCCCTGCAATCTGGGTCGAGCGCGAAGGCGGCGAGTTCAGGCTGCGCCGCTTCGGGATCGCGCCGGGCTCGCGCGTCGTCATCGTCGAGGACATCGTCACCACCGGCCTCTCGATCCGCGAGACCATCGACTGCCTGCGCGCGCTTGGCGCTGAGGTCGTGGCGGCGGCCTGCATCATCGACCGCTCGGCCGGCAAGACCAATGTCGGCGTGCCGCTGATCGCGCTCGCCGAATATGAAGTGCCGGCCTATCCGGCCGACCGCCTGCCGCCGGAACTGGCCGCCATCCCGGCGATCAAGCCCGGCAGCCGCAACATCTAACCGGGAGGGTCGTCGCGTGATCGCCGGTATCGATCATTTCGTGCTGACGGTCCGCTCGGTGGAGGCCACCTGCGCGTTCTATCAGCGCGTGCTAGGCCTGAAACGTCTCGACGAGCCGAACCGGCCGACGGCGTTGCTGTTCGGGTCGCAGAAGATCAACCTGCATGAAGTCGGTCGCACTTTTGAGCCGAAAGCCAGGACGCCGACCGCCGGGTCCGGCGATTTCTGTCTGGTCGCCGCCAGGCCGCTCGCCGAGATCTGTGGCAGCCTGGAGGTCAATGGCGTGGCAATAGAAGTCGGTCCGGTCGAACGTACCGGCGCTCGCGGCCCAATGATGTCGGTCTATTTTCGCGATCCGGACGGCAATCTGGTCGAAGTCAGCGAATATCGGGAATAGTCTATCCGCCTCGGCATGGTCTTCGCGGCCGGGCCTTATCGTCGTCATCTAACCTCTCACCTGAGGTTGTCCTCAGTTTCGCCCCAATGGCGCTCCTTTACAGGACTGCGGCAGACCAGCGCGGCGGCGTTTCGTTGTTCCGCGGCAAGGCAGTCGCTATATTAAAGTCGTTGTTGCCTTTCTGCGCCCTCGAAGCGCAAGATAGACCTATCGCCTCCGGCCTTGGATGGTTGGGGCGTTGCTGAACGGGAATTGAAACAGAGTGCTTTTTCGACGCCGCAAGCCTGATGGCCTGTTGGAGCGGGTGCGTACCTATCTATGGCCGCGCCGCTCGTTTTCCCGCTCGTTGCAGTATTTCTCCAAGCGCATCCTCAGGCTGAAGGCGACGCCGCACGCAGTGGCGGCCGGCGTCGCGGCCGGCGTGTTCGCCTCCTTCTTTCCACTCGGCTTCCATTTCGCCGTCGCCGCCGTGCTCTGCTGGGTAATTGCCGGCAATCTGGTGGCCGCCGCCCTCGGCGCGGTATTCTTCGGCAATCCGCTGACTTTCCCGCTGCTGTGGGGGGCGTCCTGGGAAGTCGGCAAGCTGATCCTGCATGAACGCCTGCCCAAGAACGGACCGCCTGCGCATCTTGGTGAGATGATGCACACGCTGTCGTTTGCCAAACTGTGGCACCCGGTGCTGGAGCCGATGCTGATCGGCGCGGTGCCGCTTGGGCTGGTCTTCGGGCTCATCTTCTACGGCATCACCCGCTGGGGCATGACCGCCTTTCGCGAGCAGCGCCGCAAGCGCATGGCCGAACGGGTACACAAAGCCGGCCACGGCGGACGAGAAGTTCCGGCGGAATGATCATCGGCATCGGCAGCGACCTGATCGACATCAGACGCATCGAAAAGTCGCTGGAACGGCATGGCCAGCGTTTCATCCAGCGCATCTACACCGAGGTCGAGCAAGCCCGATCCGAGGGCCGGGCCGGGCGTGCCGCCTCCTATGCCAAGCGCTTCGCCGCCAAGGAGGCCTGCGCCAAGGCGCTCGGCACCGGCCTGGCGCAGGGCGTGTTCTGGCGCGACATGGGTGTCGTCAACCTGCCCAGCGGCAAGCCGACCATGGCGCTGACCGGCGGGGCGGCTGCGCGACTGGCCGGAATCCTGCCGCAAGGACACAAAGCGGCGATCCACCTCACAATCACCGATGATTTCCCGCTCGCTCAAGCCTTTGTGATCATCGAGGCGTTGCCCGCCGAACAAGCGCCACATTGATTGCGTCTGACGACCGGCGATTATATCTAACGCCGGCATGACGTTGCCCAGCGCGCGCCGAGACTCTATACCATCCAAGCACAATCGAGGACGACATGAGCGTGGTTGAAAAATCCGAGAAGAAATCCGGCGGGCTTGGCGAAATCGTCAGCGTCATCATCCAGGCTTTGCTGCTGGCCATGGTCATCCGCACGCTCCTGTTCCAGCCCTTCTCGATCCCGTCGGGGTCGATGCGGCCGACCTTGCTCGAAGGCGACTATCTCTTCGTCACCAAATGGTCCTATGGCTTCTCGCGCTATTCGCTGCCGTTCGGCCCCGACATCTTTTCGGGCCGCATCTGGGGTTCCGACCCGAAGCGTGGCGACGTGGTGGTGTTCAAGTTCCCGCCGGATCCGTCGCTCGATTACATCAAGCGCGTCGTCGGCCTCCCCGGCGACCGTATCCAGATGAAGGACGGCCAGCTGTTCATCAATGGCCAGGGTGTTCCGCGCGTGAAGACCGGCCAGATCCAAAATCCTGACATCACCGAAGTGCCTGAGCCGGTCGATGTCTATCGCGAGACCCTGCCCAACGGCGTCAGCTACGACACGCTCGACCTGACACCGAATTCGATCACCGACAACACCCGCGAGTTCGTTGTGCCGCCCGGCAATTACTTCATGATGGGCGACAACCGGGACAATTCTTCCGACAGCCGCCTAAGCGTCGGCTACGTCCCGGCGGAAAATCTGGTCGGCCGCGCCAACATCGTCTTCTTCTCGATTGCCGGGAAGGCGAGTCCGCTCGAGATCTGGAAATGGCCGTCGCTGGTGCGCCTGTCGCGCATGTTCCATTTCGTAAATTGATGGCTTTGAAGCGCCCGACTGGTGGAACCCTGGCCGATTTGGTGAAAGCCAGAACCGGCCATTCCTTCCGGGATGTCCGTTTGCTCGAGACCGCGCTGACCCATTCCAGTGCGGTCAGGGCCAACAGCAACAACCAGCGCCTCGAATTCCTCGGCGACCGCGTGCTCGGCCTGATCGTTGCCGACCTGCTTTTCGAAAAATTTCCCGAAGCGCCGGAAGGTGAAATCGCCCCTCGCTTCAATGCCCTGGTCGATGCGCGGACATGTTCCGAGATCGGCATTGAAATGCAGCTGGAAGATCTGGTGCGGGCCGACGCTGCCTTGAAGGCGCGCTCGCGCGGCTCGGGCGGAAACTATCTGGCGGATGCGGTCGAGGCGCTGATCGCGGCGGTCTATATCGATGGCGGCCTCGATGCGGCCAGGCAATTCGTCCTGCGATACTGGGAGCCGCGCTCGCAAAAGGTCGTGGCAAAGCCGCCCAATCCGAAATCCGACCTGCAGGAATGGATCGCCAAGAGCAGCGATGTCAGGCCCGAATACGCGATCGAAAAACGCGAAGGACCTGAACACCAACCGGTCTTCACGGTGTCCGTGAAGGTCAGTGGTTTTGCCCCGGCAAGCGGCATGGGCGGCTCTCGCCGTGCAGCCGAAGAAGCGGCGGCATCGGCATTTCTGTTACGCGAAGGCATCTGGGCCAACCAAGGGAGTGCGGCATGACCGCCAGCGAAGACCTCCCTCCGGCAGCGGAGACGCCTACAACGCATTCCGGCTTCGTCGCCCTGATCGGCGCGCCCAATGCCGGTAAGTCGACTTTGGTCAACCAGCTGGTCGGCGCCAAAGTGTCGATCGTCACCCACAAGGTGCAGACCACCCGCGCTATCGTGCGCGGCATCGCCACGCACGACAATGCGCAGATTGTCTTCGTCGACACACCCGGCATCTTCAAGCCGAAGCGCCGGCTCGACACCGCGATGGTGACCACCGCCTGGGGCGGCGCCAAGGACGCCGATATCGTGCTGCTCTTGATCGATGCCGAGCGCGGCATCAGGGGTGACGCCGATGCCATCCTCGAGCGGCTGAAAGACGTCCGCCAGCCGATGGTGCTGATCCTCAACAAGGTCGACCGGGTCAAGCACGAGGCGCTGCTGGCCTTGGCCGCGGCAGCAAACGAAAAAGTGCCGTTCAAGCGCACCTTCATGGTCTCGGCGTTGACCGGCTCCGGCTGCAAGGATTTGCTCGATTACCTCGCGCAGGCGCTGCCAGTCGGCCCCTGGTACTATCCGGAGGATCAGATCTCCGACCTACCGATGCGCCAGCTGGCAGCCGAGATCACGCGCGAAAAGCTGTATTTGCGGCTGCATCAGGAGTTGCCCTATTCCTCCCATATCGAGACCGAGAAATGGGAAGAGAAGCCGGACGGCTCGGTGCGTATCGACCAGACCATCTATGTCGAGCGCGACAGCCAGAAGAAGATCGTGCTAGGCCACAAGGGCGAGACGATCCGCGCCATCGGGCAGGCCGCGCGGATGGAGATCGCCGGCATTTTGGAACAGAAGGTGCACCTGTTCCTGTTCGTCAAGGTGCGCGAGAACTGGGGCGACGACCCTGAGCGCTACCGCGAGATGGGGCTTGAGTTTCCCCATTGAGCTTCGTCGTCTAGAACTGCCGCCCCGGCAGTTTGAGATGACGATATGAGTGACACAAAACTGACCATCGATACCGATCTCGTGCGCCGGTTGAAAGCCGGGAGACGTTTCGCGAACATATCGACGTCGATGAAGCGACCTGGACACGCGGCCGCGGCTGGACGCTGTGGAAGGCGCTGATCACCGTTGCCGGACACGACGCTAACCAGGCCGAGGCCGAAAGATCCCGGCGCGTGATCGATGAGGTGCTGGCTGATCATGCGAACTTCACGCGATAGTAGCATTTCGACGGTGTGTCGGCGGTCCAATGTCAGCACAGATCGCACGCGGCGCGCCAAAATCTTGATTTCGCCACGCATCCGGTGACAAGCTCCCGGCATGGAATGGCGCGACGAGGGAATCATTCTCGGCACCCGCAAGCATGGCGAAACCAGCGCCATCCTCGAGGTGATGACGCGCGCGCATGGCCGCCATCTCGGCCTGGTGCGCGGCGGCCGCTCGCGCAAGCAGCAGCCGGTGCTGCAGCCCGGCAATCGCGTCGACCTGTTGTGGCGGGCCCGCCTCGACGAGCATCTCGGCATCTTTCAGGCCGAGGCGATCGAGATGAATGCCGCCCGGCTGATGGACAGCGCGGTGGCCGTCTACGGCCTGCAGACCATGGCCGCGCATCTGAGGCTGCTGCCGGAGCGCGACGCCCATGGCGGCCTCTACGAGACGCTGGCCGTGATGATCGCCCATCTCGACGATCCAGATGCCGCCGGTGAATTGGTGGCGCGCTTCGAACTGCTCATCCTCGACGAGCTCGGCTTCGGCCTCGATCTCAGCCAGTGCGCGGCGACGGGCGCCCGGCAGGATCTGGCCTATGTCTCGCCGAAATCCGGCCGCGCCGTGTCGCGCCAGGCCGGCGCGCCATGGCGCGACAAGATGCTGGTGCTGCCGGCCTTCCTGCAGCGCGGCTCTGGTCTGCGCGCCGATCAGGCGGCACTCGAGGATGCGTTCCGGCTGACCGGTTTCTTCTTCACCCGCCATGTCTATGAGCCGCGCGGCATCGAACAGCCCGACGCGCGTGCCGGCTTCCTCGCCGCCTTGCGCAAGCACCATTCGGGCGGCAAGGCCGCCGCAACAACACACGCTGCCCCAGAAATCCCAACCTGAGCATCATCATATGAGCGAAGTCGAACTTTATCCCGGCCGGGTGTCGCCGCTTGGCCTCGGCACCATTCCGCTTGGCGACCTGCACGAATACAGCGGCCTCGAACTTTTGCAGCGCATCATCGACGGCAAATATCCGGCGCCGCCGATTTCCTTCCGGCTGAATTTTACCCTGACCGAAGTGTCGGAGGGGCGGGCGGTATTTCGCGGCATGCCGAGCGAGCGCCATCTCAACCCGCTGGGCGGCGTGCATGGCGGCTGGGCGGCGACGCTGCTGGATTCGGCGCTGGCCTGCGCAGTGCAGACGCTGCTCGAGAAGGGCGAGGCCTACACGACGGCGGAGTTCAAGGTGAATTTTACGCGGCCGATCACTCCAAAGACCGGCGAAGTGGTCTGCGAGGGCAAGATCGTCCACAAAGGCCGCACGCTGGCGGTGTCGGAAGCAACGCTGAAGGACGCGCAGGGCAAATTGCTCGCCTTCGGCACCGAGACATGCTCGATCTTCCCAGCCGCCAATCTGGCGGCGCGCTGAGGAAGGCGGCTTTGGCTCAGCCGGCTTTGCGCCGTTCCATGAAATCATCGAGGATGGCGCGTTGACCGCTGAGGATTTTGAGGCTGGCTTCAGGCAATGAAAACCAGCCGGCTCTGTCAACTTCGGGGAATTCCTTCATCGAGCCCGACCTTGGCGGCCATTCGAGGGTGAACATGTCGCTTTTGATGGCATCGGTATCGATATCGACTTCGACGCTCCAGGCGATGACGATCTTGCCGCCCGGTTGCCGATAGCTGCCAACGGGCTCGAAATCGCCATCGATGGCGACGCCGAGTTCCTCTCCGGCCTCGCGCCGGGCGGCCGCCAGCTCATCCTCGTTCTCTTCGATGAGACCCTTGGGGATAGACCACGCGCCTTCGTCCTTCCTTGCCCAGAAGGGACCACCGGGATGGACCAGCAGAAACTCGAGAATGCCGGCCCTTGTCCGGTGGATCAGCAGTCCCGCGCTTCTTCTAGGCATTCGATTGTCCTCGTAGCTCATTTGAGGATAGCATGGGTCCCTGGCAAGTAGCGGCAGCGCCATTCCTGACCATCCGGGATGATGGGTGAGGATAACGACTGTAGACCGCTGGAATTTGCCGGCGAAACATGCTCGATGATTTCTCTCCGCTCACCATTGCGGTGGCGTGACTTGAATAGCCGTCTGGGGTGGCCGTGTGGCCGCCGCAATTGTCAGTGAAAACTGGCCTGGTTTGGGGGAACCGCCATGTTTGAAAGCCTGATTGGCGCTGTCGTCGTTGTCGTGCTGTTCGTCCTCGTCTTGCGCCAGCAGGGCCGCATCAGCCTGATCGAGCGCGAACTCGGCGCGCTGCGCAGCCTGGTTCTGTCCGGCGTGAATGTTGCTGCGCCCGCTGCCAAGGCGGTTGAGGCAGCCGTAAATGACAGCGTGCCGGCGGATGCCGCTCAGGCCACCACAGCGATTGCCGACATAGCTTCGCCAACAGTAGCCGAAGTGGCACAAGCAGCGCCCGCGGCGCCCGAAGCGGCCACCAGCGAGCCCATGCCGGAACTGTCAGCAGCGGCCAAGGCGGCGTTGACCGGATCCGCGCCGGCTGCCACCGCGAAAGCGGCCCGGCAGTCCGAAGTCGAAACCGCGCTCGGCACACGATGGGCGGTCTGGGTCGGCGGCATCGCGCTGGCCTTGGGCGGCCTGTTCCTGATCCGCTACACCATCGAGGCCGGCATTTTCGGCCCGGAAGTGCGGCTGGCCCTGGCGGCATTGCTCGGTCTGGTGCTGATCGGCGGCGGCGAGTTCATCCGCCGCACGGGCTTCAAGGTCCCAGTGGAAGGAGTGGCTGGCGCCTACATCCCGGCGATCCTGACGGCCGCCGGCGCCTTCATCCTGTTCGGCACGGTCTATGCCGCCCATGCCGTTTACGGCTTCGTCGGCCCGGCCTTCGCCTTCACCGTGCTCGGCGCCATCGGCGTGGCAACGATTGTCGCCGCTCTCGTCCACGGCCAGGCACTGGCCGGCATCGGCCTTGTCGGTTCAATGGCAACGCCGGCGCTTGTGTCCTCGCAGGCACCCAACCCATGGGCGCTGTTCATCTATCTCGCCATCGTGCTTGCCGCCACCGCGGTGATCGCCCGCATGCGCGACTGGAAATTCCTGATCGCGGCGGCCTTCTTCGGCACCGGCGCCTGGACCATCGCCTACATGATGGCTGCGCCCGGAACTGACCTTGCTGTCATCCTGTTTATCGACGCGGTGACGCTGGCTGTGCTTGCTTTTGTCTGGCTGGGCAGTCGTGGCGGCGAAGCGGAAACGGCAAAGAACGGTTTCGACTGGCCCTCGATCGTGCCTGGCGTCTTCGTTGCGTTTTCGGCGCTCGGCCTGTCCGTCGACACGACACTGGTCGCCGCCGGCGGCGCCTTGCCGGGCGCAACCGTCCTCGTTGCCCTTGTCGCCACCGCACTCTACCGGCCGCGCGCTTTGCCCCTGCTTCATGCCGCCGGTGTGGTGAGCGTGATGATCTATCTCGGCATTATTCCGCCCGCCACCATCGGCTCGGACATATCCCAGGGAAACATAGGCTTTGACGGCATGCCGGTGGCCGCCGGAAACCCGTGGACGCTGCACATCGGCATCGGTCTCGGCTTGGTCTTCATCGGCGCCGGCTTCTGGGCCGCACGCCGCTTCGCCGCCACCGCGCAGGTTCGCGCGGCATGCTGGACGGCATGGGGCGTCGCCGCGCCGCTGGTCATCCTGCTGGCGCTTTGGTTCGCCTACGGCAATCTCGACCGCGATCTTGCTTACACCGCAGTCGCTGCCCTTCTGGTTGTCGCCTTCGCCGCAGGCGGCGAATGGATCGCGCGCGCCGAACAGCCGCCGCTCAAGGGCGACATCGCCGTCTCCTTCGCGCTTTGCGGATCGGCTCTGGCCGGCCTCCTGATGCTGCATATGGCCTTCGGTTCCGGTTGGACCACGCTGCTTGCCGGCGTGGCCGCCGTCGTGCCGGCGCTGGCGACGCGCTGGCGCTCCTATCCGGTGCTCGGCTGGATTTCGGTCGGCGCGGTCGTCGCCGTGCTTGGTCGCGTTGCCTTCGATCCGACCATCATCGGCGCCGGATCGCTGACGACGACGCCGGTGTTCAACTGGCTGCTGCCGGGATACGGCGTGCCGGCGCTGGCCTTCGGCTTCGCCGCCTGGCAACTCGCCCGCACCACCAATGGCCGGCCGCGCCTTGCCATGGAGGCGGGGGCAGCCCTGTTCGCGCTGCTCACCGTCGCCATGCTGGTGCGCCACGCCATGCATGGCGGCATCATCGACACCGGCACCGTCACGCTCGCCGAACAGGCGATCTATACGCTGATCGCCATCGGCGCCGGCGCCATATTGGTCGCCATCGACATGCGCTCGCCAAGCTCGGTGCTCCGCTACGGCTCGATGGTCGCCGGCGTGGTCTCGGTCGCCTTCATCGTCTTCCAGCATTTCCTGGTGCTGAACCCGCTGTTCACAGACGAGTCGACCGGTCAGATCCCGGTGTTCAACCTGTTGTTCCTGGCCTACCTCCTGCCGGCCATCGCCGCCGGCGGGCTGGCGCTCTATGCCAGGTACAAGCGGCCGCCATGGTATGCGCAGATGCTGGCGGTGGTCGCGGCACTGCTTGTCTTCGCCTACGCCACACTGTCGGTCAGGCGCGTGTTCAAGGGCGAGTTCATCGGCCTGTGGAGCGGTCTCGGCCAGCTCGAGACCTACACCTATTCGGCGCTCTGGCTGGTCATCGGCGTCGTGCTGCTGACCGCCGGCGTCTGGCTGAAATCGCAGGTGCTGCGCATTGCCTCGGCGGCGCTGATCGCGATAGCCGTGGTGAAAGTCTTCCTCTTCGACATGTCGGAGCTGGAAGGCGTGCTCAGGGCGCTGTCCTTCATCGGCCTGGGTGCGGTGCTGATCGGCATCGGGCTGTTCTACCAGCGGCTGCTGACGCGGGCGGCGAGGGAGGACATTCCGGAATCTTGATGGAATATCCAGGATGGGATATGTAGATATCCATCGTAGGATATTCCATGCCGCTCTATATACGTGACGACGAAGTGGATGCGCTGGCTACCAGATTACAGCGCGAGACGAACGCTCCAACCAAAACGGAAGCTGTTCGGATTGCGCTCGTCCACGAACTCGAACGCAACCGCGCTGCTGTGCCGCTACGGGACCGGATCGCCAGTCTTCAGGACAAGGCCAAGAAGCTTGGTCTGCCCAATCCCGATTTCGATATGAAGAAATTTAGCGACGAGATGTGGGAAGACTGATGTTTGTCGACGCATCAGTGATCGTCGCAATTCTCAACCAAGAGGCGGGGTGGGAGGAATTGCTGAAGCGGCTTTCCGGTTTTTCCGGGCAGGTCTGTGTTTCTCCGTTGGTGCACTTCGAAGCAACACAGGCGCTGGCACGCGCCGGCGCCGGGTCACGCAAACCCAGCGCTGACGCCCTTCTCCATGCTCGCGATCTGGTCGATGAGTTCATTGTGGAGGTCATGGGAGAGAGTCTGGCCATCGACGACGACATCGGCTCTCGGGCCATTGACGCGAGTGCCCGTTACGGCAAAGCCGTTGGACACAAGGCGGATCTGAATCTCGGGGACTGTTTCGCCTATGCGTGTGCGAAAAGCCGCGATCTTCCGCTGCTCTACAAGGGCAATGATTTCGCACTGACCGATTTGGGATAATTCGGCTTTCTTGTTGATTGCCGGGAATAATTTGGCCGATCACGTCGTTATCTCATTGCTTGGGTGACCGGGGCGGCGGACCGCTTCGCGCTGGACGCTTGCGCCGCGCCGGGAAGGCGCGTTCAATCGGGTTAAACAAGGGCGACCTAAGAACCAGCGGTCATGGACGAAAAGAAGGCAGCAATCCTTGGTGAAATACCGCGCCTGCGCCGCTACGCACGCTCGCTTCTGCGCGACCGCGATTCCGCCGACGATCTCGTCCAGGATTGCCTCGAACGGGCGCTCTTGCGGCTCGAGAGCTGGCAGACAGGAGAAAGCCCCCGGAGGTGGCTGTTTACGATCATGCATCATTTGTTCATCGATCAGATGCGCAAGGTGAACCGGCGCGGTGAGGCGGCGATCCTGCCGCTCGACGCAAACGAGGCACAGGCAGTTCCCGCCGAGCAGGCGGAGAATGCCGCCTCGCGCGAGATCATCGACGCTCTGCAGGCGATCAGCCCCGACCGCCGCGCCGCTCTCGTCATGGTTGCCATCGAAGGATTTTCCTATGCCGAGGCTGCCAACATTCTCGGCGTGCCCGCCGGCACGCTGATGTCGCGCATAGCGCGCGGGCGAGAGGAGCTGCGCAGCCTGCTCGACGACACGGTGCGCCGCCGCTCGATAAGGATCGTCGAGAAATGACCCGCCGCGATTTTTCCGAACGCGATATCCACATGGCCCTCGACGGCGAACTGCCGGGCGACGAGCGCGCCGCCTATGACGCCTGGATCGACGCCAATCCCGAAATGAAGGCGAAAAGCGCCCGCTACACCGCCGACCGCGCCGCACTGCGCGCCGCCTTTGCCGGCGTGCTCGACGAGCCCGTGCCGGTGCTGTTGAAGCAGATCGTGCGCGGTGAAGGCGCGACCAAAGTGGCGGCGCGGCAGTCGCGCTGGTGGCTTGCGGCCGCGGCGGCCGCGGTGCTCGTCGTCGGCGGTCTTGGCGGCTATTTTGCCGGCATCGACGGTATCGGCAGGGATGACGGGGCAGACGACCAGCTGGCCGAGGAGGCTATCGCCGCCCATGTCATCTATGCCGCCGAACAACGCCATGCGGTGGAAGTGCCGGCCAGCGACAAGGATCATCTGCAGACCTGGCTGTCCAACCGTGTCGGCCTGAAGCTGGTGGCGCCCGATCTGGTGGCGGAGGGCTTCCAGCTGGTTGGCGGCCGGCTGCTGCCCGCCGGCCAGGGCAAGGCCGCCATGCTGCTTTACGAGGACGCCAAGGGCCAGCGCATCTCCCTATTCGTTACCGCTGATTCCTCAGCCAAGTCCAAGGGTACCTACATGGCCGACGCCGATGGTCCCGAGGCGGTCTACTGGCTGGACAAGGGCTATGCCTGTGCAGTCGTCGGTTCGCTGCCGCGCGAGCAGCTGGCGGCAGTGGCCAAGCGCGCCTATGGCCAGCTAGTGGCCGGCCTCGCCAGTTGAGCGCATTCCGTTTTCGCAGCCGTGCAAAGGGGGCGGCGGCGCACTTCGCGGTGCCGCTCCCATCGCCCGCCGCTCGCGGCGGAACTGTCACAATTCGGCCCTATTCAAGGTGCGATAGCGCTTGGCTGTACATCGGCGTTTCGGCCGATGTTTGCGACGTGTTCGACCGGGGCTTTCCTCCCACTCAATCGAGGTTTTCTGAACCCGCATGCCTGCCGAGATTCGCAAGGCCCGCGCGTCCGACGTCGATGACCTCGCCGCCATCGAGAAGGCGGTTTTTTCCAGTGACCGCATTTCCCGGCGCTCCTTTCGCCTGTTGATCGAACGCGAGACCGCCGAGATGCTGGTCGCCGAAAGCGATGGCCGCGTCGCCGGCTACGCCGTGGTGCTGTTTCGCAAGGGCAGCGGCGTCGCCCGGCTCTATTCGCTTGCCACCGGCCCGTTTTTCGGCGGCCGCGGCGTTGGCCGCATGCTGCTTGCAGCGGCCGAAGAGGCCGCCTTCGAGCATGACCGCATGATGCTGCGCCTCGAAGTGCGCGAGGACAATCTTCGCGCCATCGGCATCTATGAGCAGAGCGGCTACCGCAAGATCGGCCGCGAACCTGGCTATTACGAGGATGGCGCCACCGCGCTGCGTTACGAAAAGACCTTGCGCGGCGATATTCCGGTCGCCACCAAAGTGCCGTTCTACCAGCAGACCTGTGAGTTCACCTGCGGCCCGTGCTGCCTGATGATGGCGATGGCCAATTTCGATTCCGGCTTCGTGCCCGATCCGGTCATGGAAATCCGCCTCTGGCGCGAGGCGACGACGGTGTTCATGATGTCCGGCCCGGGCGGCTGCGAGCCGTTCGGCCTTGCGGTGGCCGGCCACGAAAACGGGCTGGCGGCGGAAATCTTTGTGTCCTTCTACGGTGCGCTGTTCCTGCAGTCGGTGCGCAGCGAGGACAAGCGCCGGGTGATGGAACTTGCCCAGGTCGACTTTCGCCGCCGCGCGGAACAATACGGCATCCCGGTGAATTACCGTCCATTCGCCATCGACGACATCCGTGGCGCCCTGGCTCAGGGAAAACTGGTGCTGGTGCTGATCAGCGGCTTCCTGATGTTCGGCAAGAAGGTGCCGCATTGGGTGCTGGCCATCGGCGACGACGGCGATCATATCCTGATCCATGATCCCTGGGTCGAGGACGAAAGACAGGAGACCATCCTCGATGCCGCCAACATTCCCGTCCCCCACGGCATCTTCATGAACATGGCGCAATTCGGCCGCGACGGACTGCGTGCCGCCATCACTCTTGGGAAACGCTGATAACAATGACCTGGGTCATCCTCACCGGCCGGCAGAACGATCTCGACCAGGCCGCGACGCCGCACAAGATCATCACCAACCGTGATTATCTTGCGCATCCGGCGCTGTTTCGCGGCCAGCAGCCGAAGGTCATCAACCTGTCGAACAATTACGCCTACCAGAGCCGCGGCTACTATGCCTCCCTGCTCGCCGGTTCGCGCGGCCACAAGGTCATCCCGACGGTCGAGACGATGATCGACCTGTCGGAGCGCAAGCTTTACGAGCATGCGCTGCCGGAACTGGAACTGGCGCTCAACAAATGCCGCAAGGATCTCGGCGGCGTCTTTCCGCAAAAAGTCTGCATCTTCTTCGGCATCGGCCCGTCTAAGATCTGGGATCGCTTCGCCAAGCTTTTGTTCGACTGGTTCCGCGCCCCGGCGCTTGAGGTCCACATCAAGGACAGCGCCGAATGGGCTTCGATCCGCAAGATCGGCTTCCTGCCGCTGGCCAGGATGACCGAGGAGGAAGAAGCCTTATTCGTGCAGGCGCTCGAGACCTACACCAACCGCGAGTGGCGTGACACCAAGGGCCGCACGCCGGCGCGCTACACTTTCGCCACGCTGGTCGATCCGCATGAGGAGCTGCCGCCGTCGGAGATTTCCTCGCTGCGCTACTGGGCCAAGATCGCCGAAAAGATGGGCGTCGAAATCGAGCCGATCACCAGGAAGGATCTGGCCAAGCTCGCCAATTACGACGCGCTGTTCATCCGCGAGACCACCTCGATCTCCAACCATACCTACCGCTTCGCGCGCCGCGCCCAGCAGGAAGGCATGCCGGTGATCGACGATCCGCTGTCGATGATCCGCTGCACCAACAAGGTCTATCTCAACGAACTGATGGCCTACAACAAGGTGCCGGTGCCGCCGACAGTGATGATTGCCGGCACCACGGACCTCGAACTGGCGGCACAGACGCTGGGCTTTCCGCTGGTGCTGAAGATCCCGGATTCATCGTTCTCGCGCGGTGTCAAGAAATGCGGCAACTTCGAGGAACTGAAGACACTCGCCACCGAGTGGCTGGAGGATTCCGATCTTCTGATCGCGCAGAAATTCATTCCGACCGAATATGACTGGCGCGTCGGCGTGCTCGGCGGCCAGCCTCTGTTTGCCGTGCACTATCTGATGGCCAAAAAGCACTGGCAGATCGTCAACCACAAGGCCAGCGGCAAGCCCGACCAGGGCGGTATCAAGACCTTCACGCTGAAGGAGACGCCGCCGCATGTCGTCGAGACGGCGGTGAAGGCGGCGCGCTGCATCGGCGACGGGCTTTACGGCGTCGACCTCAAGGAAACCAAGGATGGCGTCTTCGTCATCGAGGTCAACGACAACCCCAATCTCGACCATGGCTGGGAGGATTCCGGCGAAAAGGACGAGGTCTGGGTGCGGCTGACGCAATGGTTCCTGGAGCGGCTCGACCGTCCCGGGCGGTAGTTCAAGGCGAGGGGGACGTATGCAGTTCATCGTCATCGAGGATTTTTCCGGCTGCGATCGCAAGGAGATTTATCGCCGCTTCGGCGAGCGCGGCCGCCTGAAACCGGATGAGCTTGTCGTGCACCACTCCTGGATCGCGGCGGATATGAGCCGCTGCTTCCTTCTGGTCGAGGCCGATGATGTAACCCTGCTGCAGCGCTGGGTCATCGAATGGGCTGACCTGGTGGAGTTCGAGATCATCCCCGTGGCGACGAGCAAGGACATGGTGGCGGCGCTGGCCAGCCATCTCTAAGCGTCGCAGCCCATCATCGGAGCGCCGGCGAACCCACGGAACGCCGGCATTCCCCGATCAGCCAATTGCGAAACGCCGCAACCACGTCGCGCCTTGCGCTGCGCTCGGGGATCGTCAGGCAATAGGGTTGGCGCAGGGCGATCGATAGGGCATTCGGCCGGACCAGCCGGCCGTCTTCCAGCGCCTTAGCGCAATAGATGCCTTGTGCCAGCGTCACCCCCAGCCCTGAAATGGCCAGGTCGAGCGCTGCCCGCGACGAGTTCGCCGACAGACCGCGCTGGACTGCCCGGCCGGGCTCGATACCCGCCGCCTCAAACCAGTTGCGCCACGACGGAAACGACGCTCCGGTCGGTCCCCAATCGGTGTGGATCAGCGGCAGGCCGGCCAGGTTTTCCGATCTGGCGGCAAGTCCAGGCGCGCAGACGGGATAGACGGCGTCCCTGACAACGTCCTCGGTCGGGTGTTCGCGATAATGCGGTCCAAAGGACAGTCTGAGGTCGATCAGTTCACGGTCGAACGGCACCGGGTCGTCATCGCCGCGCAGCGAGATGTCGACGGCGCCATGGCTGGCGACGAAGCCGGCGAGACGTTCCGAAAGCCAGCCCATCGCCATGGACGGCGGCACCGATATGACAAGCCGCGGGCGGAAGGCATCGCTGCCGCGCGCGATGCTGCCGATCTCCTGGAAGGCCAAGGTCAGCCTCGGCAGCATCTCGACGCCGGCTTCGGTCAGCACCGCGCGACGGTTGACGCGATGGAACAGCTTGCGGCCCATCTGCTCCTCGACGGTGCGGATAAGCTGGCTGACGGCCGCCGCCGAGATCGACAGCTCTTCCGCCGCCGCGGCAAAGCTCCCCGAGCGTGCAGCCGCCTCGAAGGCTTGCAGTCCTTTCAGGGATGGAAGCGCGGCCATTTGGTGATCCGATAGATAAGCTTAGCTTATCTATTTTGCAGAAATCCTCGTTTTTAGAAAGGTTTCTTATTGGGGTAGGGTGGCGCAATGAACATATCGGCTCAGACTGAACCCAGAGACCATCGCGATGTCATCGCGTCGCTGACCAATGAGCAGCGCAGCCGCCTGACCGGCAAATCGAACGGGCCGGGACTGGTCCAGCTCGCATTTCATCTCGGCGGGATCATCGTTCTCGGCGCGCTGATCGCGGCCAAGGTGCCGTACTGGCCGCTGCTGATGCTGCCGCAAGGCATCCTCATCGTCTTCCTGTTCACGCTGATGCATGAGACGGTGCACAGGACGGCTTTCGAGACACAGTGGCTCAACGATGCCGTGGCAAGGGTCTGCAGCCTGGCGATCGCGCTGCCGGCCGACTGGTTCCGCTACTTCCATTTCGCTCATCATCGCTTCACCCAGGATCCCGAAAACGATCCCGAACTCGCCTTTCCGAAACCGGAGACGGTGCGGCAATACATCGTCCACGTCTCGGGCCTGCCGGTGTGGTGGGGGAATCTGCAGACGCTCTACACCAACGCGACCGGCGGTTGCCGCGACAGCTACGTACCGCCAAAGGGTCTGCCCAAGGTGCGTTCTGAGGCCCGCGCCATGATTGCCTTCTATATCGTGGTTGCGGCACTTGGCGTGCGGTTCCAGGCGACGGTGCTGCTCTATGTCTGGATCGTGCCGGCGCTGCTCGGACAGCCATTCCTCAGGCTCTATCTGCTGGCCGAACATGGCCGCTGCCCGCTCGTCGCCAGCATGCTGGAAAACACCCGTACCACGCTGACCAATTGGCTGGTGCGCAAGGTTGCCTGGAACATGCCCTACCACGCCGAGCATCACGCTTATCCCGGCGTGCCGTTCCATCAGCTGCCGGCGTTCCACCAGCTGATAGAGCGGCATCTTAAAGTGGTCGAGCCCGGCTATGTCAGCTTCCACGAAAAATACATCGAGACGCTGCGCTGAATAGCGGCATTCAATCTGCTGTATTGGCCGCCGCCGTCTGCTCGACGAGGGTGACGAAATAACTCAGCACGGTCGGAACGATTGCGTCGTTGAAGACGTAGCGATCGCCATGCAGTCCTTCGCCCGGTCCGACTGAGCCGGCGCCGATCCACGCATAGCAGCCGCCGGCTTCGCGGATCATGTAGGCGAAATCCTCGCAACCGAGGCTCGGGTTGAATGCGGTCTCGACCCGCTCGCGGCCGACGACAGCGGCGGCGGCCTGGACGGCTTGGGCCGTCGCGGCTGATGTATTGACCAGCGGTGGGTAACCCTTTTTGTAGACGAGCTTGGCGATCAGGCTGTGCGCCGCAGCGATACCCTTCGCGATCTCCCCGACCAGTCTTTCGCAATGGTCCGACAGAGCGGGCTCGAAGAAACGGCAGGTCCCCTGCAGCCAGACCTTGCCCGGCACGATGTTGCCGACATTGCCGCCGTGGATCTGGGTGATCGAGACGACCAGCGCCGTCTGCGGATCGACCGAGCGGCTGACGATCCGCTGCACGGCCTGAACGAAAGCGCTGGCTGCAAGCACCGGGTCGTCGCCAAGCTGCGGCATGGCGGCATGTGCGCCGGTTCCCTCGAAACTCAACTCGAAAGTGTCGACAGCCGCCATCATCGCGCCGGCTCGGGCCGCGATCGTGCCGAGCGGCAGTCCCGGCCAGTTATGGACGGCGTAGACGGCTTCCACCGGGAAGCGCTCGAAAAGCCCGTCCTCGATCATGCGCATGCTGCCGCCTTCATTCTCCTCCGCCGGTTGGAAGATGAAATAGACGGTCCCGTCGAAGGCTCTGCTATCGGCGAGCAGCCTGGCGGCGCCGAGCAGCATTGCGGTGTGGCCGTCATGGCCGCAGGCATGCATCACGCCGTCCTTTTTCGAGGCATATGGCAATCCGGTCTTCTCCAGGACAGGCAAGGCATCCAGCTCGGCCCTGAGCCCGATGGCGCGTGTCCCCGGCCGTCCCCTGAGGACGCCGACCACGCCGGTGCCGCCCATGCCTTCATGGATTTCATCGAGCCCGAAGGCGCGCAGCTTGTCGGCAACAAAGCGCGCTGTCTCATACTCGCTGAAACCAAGCTCGGGATTGGCGTGGATGTGATGCCGCCATTCCACCACCTGCGGGGTGAGGGCGGCGACGGGGTCGTTGTGCAGCATTGCGCTCTCCTTGCCGGCCGTCGTAAATTCGGTCTTGTCGATGCCAGCATCTAAAGGGTTTGCGCCGGCAGCGTCTTGAACAGGATTGACCGTGCCGGGAATTCAAGAGTCGCAGGAGACAACGCAGTTCTGGCGTCATCCGCGCTTTCGCGATCTTGGCATGCTGAGGGCGCGTTTCACTCGGCATCGCTACCAGTTGCACACGCACCCGACCTATGTCGTCGCGCTGATCACGCATGGCTGCGAGCGTGTCCGCATCGGCAACGAGACCGTCGTCGCGCCGGTGGGCACGGTCCTCCTCGTCAATCCGGAGGTGTGGCACGACGGCGAGGCAGGTGCCGAGCAGGGCTGGGCCTACCGCACCTTCTATCCCTCGGTTTCCCTCATGGGCGCGATTGCTGCAGAACTCGGGCAGGATCGCGCGCCACTGTTTTCGCAATCGATCGTCGATGATGCCGATCTCGTCCAGGCGGTGGCCACCGCACACCAGGCCTCGACATCAGGCGATGCCACAAGTGCCGAGACATCCATGCTGATCGCCTTGCGCAAGCTCGTCCTGCGCCATGGCGATTGGGGCGGCCGGAGGCGCGAGGCGGTCGAAAGCTTCGGCTCGAAAAGCCGGCTCCAGGTCTATGAACAAGTCATCGAGGATCATCTGGCTTCGGACCTCGATCTGAGGCGGCTCGCCGAAGCCGCAGGCGTGACGCGCTTTCAGGTCATCCGGGATTTCAGGAAGGTGCTGAGTCTTACCCCTGCGGCCTTCATCCGCGACCGCCGGCTGCGCCGCGCCGATCTCCTGATCCGCCAAGGTTCAAATCTCGCCGACGCCGCCTTTGCGGCCGGCTTCTCCGACCAGAGCCATCTCTCGCGCACCTTCCGCGCGGCGCATGGAATGACACCGGGGATGTTCAGGCGGGCCGGGACGCTGCCTTCGACTTGAGCAGTCGTGCCATGTCAGCCGCCTTTGACGGCACGCCGATCAGAAAGCCCTGCGCCTCGACACAGCCAGCCTTGCGCAATATGTCGAGCTGCGCTTCGGTCTCGACGCCTTCGGCGGTGACGGTGATGCCAAGCTCGGCACCAAGCCCGATGATCGAGCGCACGATCGCCGCCGTGTCCCGGTTGTCGATATCATGGATGAACGATCGATCGATCTTGATCTTGTCGACGGGAAAGCGCCTGAGATAGCCGAGCGACGAATAGCCGGTGCCGAAATCGTCGAGCGCGATGCGGATGCCGAGTTCGCGCAACTGCCTCAGCGTCCGCAGCACCGTCTTGCTCTCATCCATCAGCACGGTTTCGGTGATCTCCAGCTCAAGCCGCCTGGCCGGCACGCCGGAAACGGCCAGCGCCGAAATCACGCTGCGGGCGAAGTCGGCGCTTCTGATCTGCACGGCCGAGACGTTGACGGCAATTCGCATTCCAGGTGGCCAGCCGGCGGCCACGCTGCAGGCCTGTTTGAGCGCCCATTCGCCCAGCGGAACGATCAGTCCGCTGTCTTCGGCGGCCGCGATGAAATCGTCGGGCGCCACCAGGCCGCGCGTCGGCGAATTCCACCGCATCAAAGCCTCGGCGCCGACGATTTCGCCCGACGCGATGTTGGTGATCGGCTGGAAGTCCAGGACGAATTCCTGGCGCTTCAGTGCCGTCTCGAGATCGGTTTCGAGCGTCCGGCGCGCCCGCGCCAGGGCATCCATGCCGGGTTCGAAAAAGCGGTAGACGTTGCGGCCTTCGCTCTTGCCGCTGTAGAGCGCCATGTCGGCATTCTTCAACAGTGTGTCGGCGTCCTTGCCGTCACCGGGATACAGCGCGATGCCAAGGCTGATGCCGACATGCATGTCGCGGCCCTTGTCGCGAAACGGCTGGCTGACGACAGCGACGATGCGCTTTGCCAGTTGTTCCGCATCGGTGGCACCTTTGGGATTGAACTGCAGGATGGCGAACTCGTCGCCGCCGAGGCGGGCGACCACATCCGTCTCGCTGCGCAGGCTGTGCCGCAACCGGTCGGCCACGCACTTCAGCAGCCAGTCGCCGGCCGGGTGCCCCCAGGTGTCATTGATGGCCTTGAAGCGATCGAGGTCGAGCGAGAAGATCGCCAACGGCGTAGCAGCGGT
This sequence comes from Mesorhizobium sp. P2_D6, assembly GCF_056404315.1. Taxonomy (NCBI): domain Bacteria; kingdom Pseudomonadati; phylum Pseudomonadota; class Alphaproteobacteria; order Hyphomicrobiales; family Phyllobacteriaceae; genus Mesorhizobium; species Mesorhizobium sp. P2_D6. The sequence goes on from NZ_JBFUEG010000006.1 coordinate 361,010, forward strand.
TTCGCCAAGCGCTTGGTCGAGCCGTTCGCGGAACATCGAGCGGTTAGGCAGGTCGGTCAGCGTGTCGTAATGGGCGAGGTGGCTCATGCGCTCTTCGGCGCGCCGGCGCTCGGTGATGTCTTCGAACGTCGCCACCCAGCCGCCGCCGGCAAGCGGCCGGCGCGCAATCAGCAATGTTCGGCCATCGGCAAGGATGCGATTTGTCGAGCGCGTTTCGCCGGCCTGCAGGCTGGCCCTGGTCTTGGATATCTCGCCGTCTATGTCGATCGACGGATAGATGCGCAGGCGCACCATCTGCTCGAGCAGGGCGCGCTGGCTCATGCCGAGCGGGAAGTCTCTGGGCTCGACGTTGTAGAGGTCGAAGAAGCGCTGGTTGCGCACGATCAGCGTACCGTCAGCGTCATACATCAGCAGGCCTTGCGACATGTTGGCCAAGGCCGCATCGAAGCGACGGTGCTGCTCCTTCAATTCCTGCTCGGCCCGCCTTTGCTCGGTGATGTCCTCATAGATCGACACCCAGCCGCCCGAGGCCAGTGGCCGGTGCGTGATGGAGATGATACGGCCGTCCGACAGTATTTCCTCGTAGGTCGAGGCTTGCGCGCGCTCGATATAGGGCTTGCGGATGGCATAGAGGTCCGCGGCGCTCTGCGAGGCGACGCCGATGTCGACGCTGTGTTGGAGAATATCCAGGAACGCGATGCCGGGCCGCACGATCTTCGCATCGAGGGAGAAGATGCTGAGATAATTGCCGTTGCAGATGATCATCCGCTCGTCTGCATCGAACATGCACAGGCCATGCGACATGTTCTCGACGGCCGCCGAAAAGCGCTCGTTCTGCTCGCGCAATTCGTCAGCGATCTGCCGTGGCGCGGCGACGCCTCCGGCTCCCCGTCTGCGGACGGGCGAACCACCCTTGACGTGCGCAACGGACATGAGGCGTGCCTGCTGACCGTGATCGAAACCCGGTACTGTGGTTACCGCTGGTTAATTTAGCGTATGTTCACTGTGCCTAATGCACAGCAACCGTTGCCTGGCGCTGCTTTTCAAGCGTCGCATAACGCTCGAGGAACGCCGCCTGCGCCGAGGTCACCGAGCGCGGCATGAAATCGAAGCGGTCGGCATTGAAGCCGCGCGGCCGGCCGAAGAACTCGGTTGCCTCCGCGGTCGAAAAGCCGGCGAGCAGTGTCGCCTCATAGTAGGCAGCGATCTGGTCGGCGCGCTTGATCTCCTTGCGCAGGCCGGCGCCGAGTTCAGGCGGCAGCGAAAAGCGCTGGTGGATGGCGCGCTGCAGGCGCAACTCGCAGTCCTTGTAGGAGCCGCCCATCACCGATTTGAACGGCGAGATCATGTCGCCGATGACATATTCCGGCGCGTCGTGCAGCAGCGCCGCCAGCCGCGCATTGGCCGAGGCATCCGGCTGCAATTCGCCAAAAAGCGCCTCGACCAGCAGCGAATGCTGGGCGACCGAAAAGGCGTGATCGCCGCGCGTCTGGCCATTCCAGCGGGCGACGCGGGCAAGCCCATGGGCGATGTCGGAAATCTCGATGTCGAGCGGCGAGGGATCGAGCAGGTCGAGCCGCCGTCCCGACAGCATGCGCTGCCAGGCGCGCGGCGGCGCCCCGACACGGTCGGCGGCCATCAGGCGTCCTCCGCGCCGACCGCTTCCCTGGGAAAGCCGAACTTTGCCCAGGAGGGAATAGCGAGCGAAACAGCGACGTCACCCGCCAGGATCGGCTGGCCGGCATCGAGCGCCGCCTTGACCCGGTCGATGCGGGCAATGGCGAGGCCGGCCGTGCCTGCGGTCGAGCCGAGCGTGCCGACCGGCCGCCCCGCCACCGTCAGCTCCGTGCCCGGCGCGGGCAAAGCATGGTCGGCCGAAACGATCAGCACGCGCCGTCTGGCGGTGCTGCGATGCTGCATGCGCGAGACCACTTCCTGGCCGACATAGCAGCCCTTCTTGAAGCCGACCCCGCCGGTCTCGTCGAGCAGCACGTCATGCGGGAAGGTGTCGCCGAGGTGATAGTCCGGCCCGCTTTCGGCAATGCCGTGGGCGATGCGCAGGGTTTGCCACGCAGCCTGATCGCCGCCTTCGGATGCGCCTCCATAGGAGCGGCTGACGGCTACGTCACGGAAGCGGGTATCGGCAAGTGCCGTTGAATCAGAATGTGAAGCGGTTGAATCATCGCCCCATGCAACCGTCACAAGCAATTGATCCTGCTTGGCAATCTCGGCCTTGGCGCGCAGCTTGTAAAGCATCAGCCGGCGCAGGAAATCGTCTGCGACGTCGGCCCGGCATTCCAGCTGGAAGCTGCTTTCGCCGGGGCGCGAGATCAGAAAATCGAACAGGATCTTGCCCTGCGGCGAAAGCAGTGCGCCGGGCTTTGCCTCGCCGGCGGCCAGCGTGTCGAGGTCGGTGGTGAGAATGTTCTGCAAAAAATGCTCGGCATCCGGGCCTGACACGGAAATGAGGGCGCGGTTGTCGAGAAGGGCAAAGGGCATGGGCGGCAAAGAACCTGATCTTGCAAAACAGACGGTCATTACGTAAGCCCCTGATACTTCCCCCGCAAGAGACCGAACGCCCATGGCCAGCACCTACGACCTCATCCTGACAGGCGGCGCGGTGGTCAACCATGACGGCGAGGGCGCGCGCGATGTCGGCGTCAAAGACGGTCGCATCGCGGCTATAGGCGATCTGGGTCAAGCCTCGGCCGGCGAGACGATCGATTGTCGCGGCCTGCACATACTGCCGGGCGTCGTCGACAGTCAGGTGCATTTCCGCGAGCCGGGGCTGGAGCATAAGGAAGATCTGGAGACGGGCTCGCGCGCGGCTGTGTTGGGCGGCGTCACCGCCGTCTTCGAGATGCCCAACACCAACCCGCTGACCACCAGCGAGGCGGCGCTTGCCGACAAGGTGCGGCGCGGCACCGGCCGCATGCATTGCGACTTCGCCTTCTGGGTCGGCGGCACGCGCGAGAACGCCGGCGATGTCGGCGAACTCGAGCGGCTCCCCGGTGCGGCCGGCATCAAGGTGTTCATGGGTTCCTCCACCGGCGACTTGCTGGTCGAGGATGACGAGGGTGTCGCATCGATCCTGAGAAACACCCGCCGCCGCGCCGCCTTTCATTCGGAGGATGAGTTCCGACTGCGCGAACGCCTTGGCCTGCGCGTCGAGGGTGACCCGTCCTCGCACCCCGTCTGGCGCGACGAGATCGCCGCCTTGCGCTGTACCGAGCGGCTGGTGCGTATTGCGCGAAACACCCGCGCCCGCATCCATGTCCTGCACATCTCGACCGCGGAAGAAATCCTGTTCCTCGAACAGCACAAGGATGTTGCCACCTGCGAGGCGACGCCGCATCATTTGACGCTCGCGGCCGACGACTATGCGCGGCTGGGCACGTTGATCCAGATGAACCCGCCGGTGCGGGCGGCACGCCATCGCGACGGCGTCTGGCACGGCATTGCGCAAGGCATCGTCGACGTGCTGGGCTCCGACCACGCCCCGCACAAGCTGGCCGAGAAGGCAAAGCCCTATCCGGCCTCGCCGTCGGGGATGACCGGGGTGCAGACGCTGGTGCCGATCATGCTCGACCACGTCAATTCAGGCCGGCTGACCCTGCAGCGCTTCGTCGACCTGTCCAGCTACGGCCCGCAGCGCATCTTCGGCATGGCCCGGAAAGGCCGCATCGCCGCCGGCTACGACGCCGATTTCACCATCGTCGACATGAAGCGCCGCGAGACCATCACCAATGCGCAAGCCGGCTCCAAAGCCGGCTGGACGCCCTATGATGGCAAGCAAGTCACCGGCTGGCCGGTTGGCACCGTCGTGCGCGGCCGCCGTGTAATGTGGGATGGCGAGATCGCCACGCCCGGGCAGGGCAAGGCTGTGGAGTTTTCCGAGGCCCTGCCGAAATAGCCTGACGGCAAGAACTCAATCGCCGGCGACGAAGAATGTCCACTGCCCGGCGGGCGTGATGCCGACGCGATAGAAGATGTAGGCGCCGAACTGCTTCATGTCGTCATAGTCGCCGGCGGTGACGATCTTGAACAGTTCGACCCGCTGTTTGGCGTCGAGCTTGTCCAGCGGCATGGCGAAGAAGTACGGCCAGACATAGAGCTCCTGCGGCGTGCCGACATCGACATGGACATAGCCGGCATTGAGCACCTCTTCCATGATGGCGAGGATTTCCTGGCCTTCCTTGTCGCCTGAAAGCCCCTTCAGGAAGGCGATCGGGTCGCCCTCGATCTCGCCCAGCGACAATTGGGTCATGGTCTCGCCTGTGCCGATCAGGGGCCGCAGCTTCTCGATGTCGCCGCTGACGCAGGCTTCGACCATCAGGTCGTGCATGCGCCTGACCGGTTCCGGCAATTTGGAAAGGTCGTAGACGACTTCAGGCACCGGCGCGTCGGGATCGGCACGCGGGTTGGCCACGCCGCCATCGTCGGTCGGCCCTTCCGGCTCGCTTTGTTCGGGCTCTGCGGGTGATTTCGGCTGGCTGGCCGCTGGCGGCGTCGTGCCGGGCAGATCGGGCATCGGCACGGAATTTTCGGATGGCGCCGTCTCACCATTGGCTGGCGGCGCAGCCGGCGCCGGAAGCTCCTCGCGCTTGATCTCGCTCAGCGCGTAGGCAGGGCTGCTTGTCAGGACAAGTGCCGGCGGAACCGCGGCGCAGGAAGCGGCAAGCCAGATGCTGAGGACCAGTCCGCGAGGCTGGCCTGACATCGAAAAATTCACCGCTTGCCTCTCCTTGGGCCTGGGCTCCTTCAGGTGCCAGGCATGTTGCCCAAACGGCGCGCCGTCGTCAAAGAACCGATCAAGGCGCCGGAGCGCCGGTTTGCGCCCAGAGGGACGCGCGCCGCTCTAGTGCCGCAGCCGCTCCGGCTCGAAAGCGCCGGCGATCACCTTTTCACGCATGCGGTCGAGCAGGGCAAGAGCTGAAGTCTCGCCATTGGCGCGCAGCATCTCGCCGAACGCCGTTTCAAGTGCTGCCTCGGCAATGATTTCCGGCTCGATGCCGGCCGACAGACCTTCCGCCCAGGCCTCGCTATGGCTTTCCACCGCGGTCAGGCGCTTTTCTTCCCTGACCAGCGCGTCGATGTCGTTGACGCCATGTTCCATTGCGATGTCCACCCTTTTTCAAGCGGCGATCCAACGTGTCGGATCCGGCTTGGGCTGTCCCTATCTCCACGCAGGCTAAGTAAGCATTTGTAAATACGACATTTTTTTGATCGTGTTTGACAAACTTCATCGCCAGCGTTCGGTCCGATTCAAACTTAGCCGATTAGACCGGTGAGCGGGATGAAAACCTTCAGTTTGAGTTAATTCCACATCCGCGCGCTAACGTTTCGTTAATACTGTTGCGAAAGTGCAACACCAACATTGCATCAACGTGCCGTGGATACAAGGCGGGGTGCTCGAAAAGGCGTTGGCTGCGACGCGGTCTGGCGCTCGTCAGTTGCCGTAGCGCGAAGCGATGTCGCGGGTCAGTGTCTCGCCTTCCTTCATGTAGCGGCTGATGGCCGCGGTCGCCGATGGCGTGCACTGCGTGTAGGTGCCGCCGAAGGAACGGTAGCCGCGATTGAAGCTGGCGATGAAGCGGGCGCGCCGCTCGGGATCTGGATTTTCCGAATCGATCAGCTTCTCCATCTCGGTGCGCCACTGGTCGCCCTTTTCGCCGCACAGATTGCGCAGGAAATGCAGCGATCCCAGAACCTCGGCCAGCCGCATCAGCCCGGGCTCGAACGGTGACTCGGCGGCCAGCGCCGGCTGCACGGCGGTGCTGGCGGCGAGGCATGCGGCGAGGAAGAGCGCGGCGCGGGTCATAAGTCTATCTGGCGAAACAATTTGTCGCCTGCAAGGCGATTCTCTGTGTTCAGATACCGGGACCGCTTGAGCCCAGAAGCTCCTCAGCGACCTCAAACACATCGCCTGCGAGCGGCATGTCAGTCATTTCGTTCAGCGTATAGAAGGCGGCGGTCTCGGCGTCGTCACTGGCTGTCGCCTCGCCCCCGGCATAGACGGCGCCGAACACCGTCAGGAGATAGTCGACCGGGTGATTCTCGCCGCTGCCGTCGATGTGGATGTCGCGAAGCGGACGATAGTCTTTCGCCCGCAACCCGGTCTCCTCCAGCAATTCGCGCACTGCCGCTTGCTCAAGAGCTTCGCCGGGCTCGACCTTGCCGCCGGGAAAGGCATAGACCCCTTGCGACGGCGGCCGCGCCCGCTTGACCAGCAGCACTGTCGTGCCGCGCACCACGGCGACGGAGACGGCGGGAAGTGTCTTGCGCTGCTCGTTCATCAATCGCGATCCGCCTACCTGAGGCCAGACCCTTGTGGACCGGCTGGCGGCATTGAGCTTTAGCGGTTGCGCAACGCCGGTTCCATCGCCACTTTCGCGATCGGATCATTTCATCGAGCTTGCTTTATGTGCGGACGCTTTGCCCTGACGGCCACGCCGGACCAGACCGCTGCCTTGCTCGGCCTGGCGGAGTTGGAGGAGTTTCCAGCCCGCTACAACATCGCGCCGACGCAGCCGGTGCTGATGGCGCTCTCCGGACCGCCGCGCATGCGGGGCTCGAATTTTCCGGATCGCCAGGCGATGCTGGTGCGCTGGGGTCTGATCCCGGCCTGGGTCAAGGACACCAGGGAATTTCCGCTGCTGTTCAATGCGCGCTCGGAGGGGGCGGCGGGGAAGGCCTCGTTCAAAGCCGCCATGCGCCATCGCCGCGCATTGGTTCCGGCCTCCGGCTTTTATGAGTGGCAGCAATCGGGCAACGGCAAGAAGGGCCAGCCCTACTGGATACGGCCGAGGAATGGCGGGCTCGTCGCCTTTGCCGGGCTGGTCGAAACCTATGCCGAGCCGGGTGGTTCGGAGATGGATACCGGCGCCATTCTCACCGTCAACGCCAATGCCGGCATCGCCCATATCCATGACCGCATGCCGGTGGTCATCGCGCCTGAGGATTTTGCCCGCTGGCTGGACTGCCGCACGCTCGAGCCGCGCGACGTGGCCGACCTGCTCAGACCTGCGCAGCCCGATTTCTTCGAGGCTGTGCCGGTCTCCGACCTCGTCAACAAGGTCGCCAACACCGGGCCCGAGATACAGGACAGGGGCATCGTCGGGCCTGAGCCCGAGAAGGTCAGGCGCCAGAAGCCCGGCGCGGACGACAGTCAAATGACATTGTTTTAGAGCACGACCCCAAGAAACCAGTCTTCGGGAAGAACCTGCTCAATCGGGAAGAGCTGCTGTTTTCAGGCGCGCTCAGGCGCCTCAGCCTTCCGTGCCGGCGTACGCCTTGGCGGCGGCCGGTGCCCGAGCTTTGATCAGGCAGCGCGGGGCGAAGTGATTTTCGGTGCCGGCTTCTTCTTCTTGGCAGTGTGGAGAAGGGCGGCGACGATAGCGGCCGGGCCGATCGCGCGGTAGTGGTTGGCGAGCGCCGGTTGCTTGGCGCGGCTCGATTCCTGCTTGGTTCGTGACATCGATCTCTTCCCTGGTAACATTTCCGTGTCTGCGTTTGCCGGCCGAATCTGACCGAATCGTGACCCATGGTGAACTAGCCGGCGAATGTTTCATGACTGTGCCGACATGTTTAATAAAATGTTTCAGTGCCTCATGACCTGTGATCCAGCGGCGCTTTTGCCGGAAGTTGCGACTTGACGGCAACACCGGCCAAGGCGATAAAGCCGCCCATGAAAACGTTTTTCGCCATTTGTGGCATTTGCATTATTGGCTAGCCTCGCGCTGGTCCGGACGTTTTCGCCTCATCTTTCCCCAGAGTGGACAAACGCCCCGGCCAGCAGGCTGGAGCCCGATTTGTGCCTCGGCGCAAGGACGGCTCTGCCCAGAGCATGATCCCGAAAAGTGGGTACCGGTTTTCGGATAAGATCATGCTCAACCAAAGAGTAACGGACCGGAAGGGCACGCATGTCTGACGCATCGAAGGGTCTCAGTCTCTACAACACGCTAACGCGGATGAAGGACGTGTTCGTCCCGATCGACGCTGGGAATGTGCGCATGTATGTCTGCGGCCCGACCGTCTACGACTTTGCCCATATCGGCAATGCGCGGCCGGCGATCGTCTTCGACGTGCTGTTCCGTTTGCTGCGTCATGTCTACGGCGAGGCGCACGTTACGTATGTGCGCAACATCACAGATGTCGACGACAAGATTAACGCCCGCGCGCTGCGCGATTTCGGCGCCGAGATTGCATCGGGAAAACTGACGCTCAACGAGGCGATCCGCCGCGTCACCGAAAAGACCGCCGACCAGTACCATAGGGATGTCGCCGCACTCGGCTGCTTGCCGCCGACGGTCGAGCCGCGCGCCACCGAGTTCGTCGCGCGCCGCGCCGACGGCAAGGCCGACATGATCACCCTCATCGAGCGCCTGATCGAGCGCGGCCATGCCTATGTCGCCGCCGGCGAGGTGTTGTTCGACACCGCCTCGATGCCCGATTACGGCGAGCTGTCGAAGCGCAATCTCGACGAGCAGCAGGCGGGCGCCCGCATCGCCGTCGACGCGCACAAGAAGAACCCCGGCGATTTCGTTTTGTGGAAATTGTCGTCACCGGAAGAGCCCGGCTGGGACAGCCCGTGGGGCAGGGGCCGTCCGGGCTGGCACATCGAGTGCTCGGCCATGTCGGCCGCCTATCTCGGCGACGTCTTCGACATCCATGGTGGCGGCCTCGACCTGATCTTCCCCCACCATGAGAACGAGATTGCCCAGTCGCGCTGCGCGCATGGCACCGACGTCATGGCCAATGTCTGGATGCACAATGGCTTCCTGCAGGTCGAGGGCCAGAAGATGTCGAAGAGCCTCGGCAATTTCTACGCCATCGCCGAACTGCTAGAGACCGACACATTCGGCGGCCGCAAATGGCCGGGCGAGGTGCTGCGGCTGGCGATGCTGATGACGCATTATCGCGAGCCGATCGATTTTTCGGTCCGCAAGCTGGAGGAGGCCGAGAACACGCTGCGCAAATGGAAACGCGCAGCCGATCTCGCACCGGCCGCAGGGCAAGTGCCGCCGGAAGTCGTGGCAGCGCTGTCGGACGACCTCGCCACCTACGCCGCCTTCCAGCAGCTGACGCAGCTTGCCGGCGAGGCCGCGGACGGCGACGAAGCTGCCGCTTCGCTGAAGGCCTCGCTGCTGTTCCTCGGCTTCGATGTCGTTGCGGCCAAGGTCGATGAGGCTGCGGTCGCCAAAGCCATCGCCAAGCGCCTGGAACTGATCGCCGCGAAAAACTGGGCCGAAGCCGACCGCGTGCGTGATGAGCTGCTGGCGCAAGGCGTGCAGCTTAAGGACGGCAAGGATCCGGTCACGGGCGAAAGAATCACCACCTGGGAGGTAAAAAGATGATCGACCATCTCGGCATCAACGTCGCCGATTTCGACGCTTCGAAGGCCTTTTACGATCAGGCGATGGCGCCGCTAGGCGCCTCGCTGATCTACATGGTGCCGTTGGAATATACCGGCGGCACCAAGGTCGGTGGCTATGGCCGCGACCGGCCGGTGTTCTGGTTGCAGGCCAGCAACGATGAGCCGAGGACCCATCAGCATGTCGCCTTCACCGCGCGCAGCCGCGCTGAGGTCGATGCGTTCCATGCGGCCGCCCTTGCCGCCGGCGGCAAGGACAATGGCGGGCCGGGCCTGCGGCCGCATTATCACCCGCACTATTACGGCGCCTTCGTCTTCGATCCCGACGGCAACAATGTCGAGGCCGTCTGCCATGCCCCGGAATGAATATGAAACGGAGCGAGATGCGATGAGCCTCGACAATCGGCCGATCTACACCGGCGGCTGCCAATGCGGCGCGGTGCGCTTCCGCGTCGAGGGCGCGCTGGGCGATGCCTCGATCTGCCATTGCCGCATGTGCCAGAAAGCGTTCGGCGCCTTCTACGCGCCGCTGGTTTCGGTGCGTGGCGCCAAGCTCGACTGGACGCGTGGCGAGCCGAAATATTTCGCCTCGTCCAGTCACGTCGACCGCGGCTTCTGCGCCAATTGCGGCACGCCGCTGACCTTTACCGCGCCTGATGGCGTCGGCCTCGCCATTGGGGCGTTCGACAATCCGGCCGAAATCGTGCCGCTGATCCAGTGGGGCACAGAGGCAAAGCTGCCCTATGTCGACACCATCCCGCAACTGCCCGGCGAGGACACGATGGCCGACATGTCATCGGCGCCTTATCTCGCCGAACTCGTCTCCTACCAGCATCCCGACCACGACACCGAACAATGGCCGCCAGAGGAAAGACCATGACCGATGATATCAGAACCGGGGGCTGCCAGTGTGGCGCCGTGCGCTTCCGCATCAGGGGCAAGCTCGGCCGCCCCTCCATCTGCCATTGCCGCATGTGCCAGAAACAGTTCGGCTCATTCTTCGGCGCGCTGGTGACGGTGCCCAAGGATGGTGTCGAATGGGTGCGCGATGAGCCGAGCTACTTCCAGTCGTCGGTCAACATCGATCGCGGCTTTTGCGCCCGTTGCGGCACGCCGCTGACCTACCGTGCGCCCGACGGACTTGACATCGCCATCGGCGCCTTTGACGACCGCTCGGATCTGGCGCCGCAAATCCAGGTCAACTACGCCGAGCGGCTGCCCTGGGTGGAGACGATCTTCGACCAACCCGTGCATCAGGATCCGGACTACTACACCCGCCAGGAACAGATCATTTCCTTCCAGCATCCCGACCACGAAACCACGGACTGGCCGGCGCACGGCCTGCAGATATGAGCAATGAAATGAGCAGTGAACTTCGTACACTTTATCCCGAGATCGAGGCCTTCGCGTCCGGCATGCTCGATGTCGGCGACGGCCATCAGATCTATTGGGAGCGCTCCGGCACCAAAGGCGCCAAGCCGGCGGTGTTCCTGCATGGCGGTCCCGGCGGCGGCTTCTCGCCAAAACATCGGCAGCTGTTCGACCCAAAACTCTACGACGTCATTCTGTTCGACCAGCGCGGCTGCGGAAAATCGACGCCCAACGCTTCGCTCGACGCCAACACCACCTGGCATCTGGTCGCCGACATCGAACGCCTGCGCGAAATGTGCGGCTTCGACAAATGGCTGGTGTTCGGCGGCTCCTGGGGCTCGACGTTGGCGCTCGCCTATGCCGAGACGCACCCAGATCGCGTCAGCGAGCTTGTCGTGCGCGGCATCTACACGCTCACCCGCGCCGAACTCGAATGGTATTATCAGTTCGGCGTCTCGGAAATGTTCCCCGAGAAGTGGGAGCGTTTTCAGGCGCCGATCCCTGAAGCCGAGCGCGGCGACATGATGGCCGCCTACCGCAAGCGGCTGGTCGGCTCCGACCGCAAGGCGCAGCTCGAAGCCGCCCTTGCGTGGAGTCTGTGGGAAGGCGAGACGATCACGCTGCTGCCGGAACCGGAAACCAGCGACAAGTTCGGCGAGGACGAATTCGCCATCGCCTTTGCCCGCATTGAGAACCACTATTTCGTTCATGCCGGCTGGCTCGAGGAGGGACAGCTGCTGCGCGACGCGCACAGACTGAAGGACATTCCCGGCACCATCGTCCATGGCCGCTACGACATGCCGTGCCCGGCACGCTACGCCTGGGTGCTGCACAAAGCCTGGCCGAAGGCGGATTTCCATTTGATCGAAGGCGCCGGCCATGCCTATTCGGAACCGGGGATCCTCGATCAGCTGATCAGGGCAACGGACAAGTTCGCAGGAAAGAAATGACATCGGCCTTCGGGCCAGAGGAGGGTGCGTACGCACCCGCGCAGCCATGACAAAGCAACGCCTCTATCTCTTCGACACCACATTGCGCGACGGCCAGCAGACGCCGGGCGTCGACTTTTCCGTCGAGGACAAGATCGCGATTGCAAAACTGCTTGATGACTTTGGCCTCGACTATGTCGAAGGCGGCTATCCCGGCGCCAACCCTACCGACACCGCCTTCTTCCAGCAGAAGCGAACGGCTAAGGCAAAATTCGTCGCCTTCGGCATGACCAAGCGGGCAGGGGTGTCGGCCTCCAACGATCCGGGCCTGGCGGCGCTGGTGCAGTCGAAATCCGACGCCATTTGCTTCGTGGCCAAGAGCTGGGACTATCACGTCCGCGTCGCGCTTGGCTGCACCAATGAGGAGAACCTCGACTCCATCAAGGCTTCGGTCGAAGCGGCTGTTGCTGCCGGCAAGGAACCGATGGTCGATTGCGAGCATTTCTTCGACGGCTTCAAGGCCAATGCCGCCTATGCACTGGCTTGCGCCAGGATCGCCTACGATGCCGGCGCGCGCTGGGTGGTGTTGTGCGACACCAATGGCGGCACGCAGCCCTCGGAAGTCCGCGCCATCGTCGACAAGGCCATCGCGTCAGGCATTCCCGGCGATCATCTCGGCATCCATGCCCATGACGACACCGGCCAGGCGGTGGCCAATTCGCTCGCCGCCGTCGAGGCCGGCGTGCGCCAGATCCAGGGTACGCTGAATGGCATCGGCGAGCGTTGCGGCAACGCCAATCTGGTCTCGATCGTGCCGACGCTGGCGCTGAAGCCGGCCTTCGCCGATCGTTTTGAAACGGGCATCTCGGCCGAGGCGCTGACCGGCATTTCGCGGCTTTCCCGCGCCTTCGACGAACTCTTGAACCGCGCGCCGGAAGCGCAGGCACCCTATGTCGGCGCCTCCGCCTTCGCCACCAAGGCCGGCATCCATGCCTCCGCGCTGGCCAAGGAGCCGGCGACCTACGAACATGTGCCGCCCGAGGCTATCGGCAACCGTCGCCGCGTCATGGTTTCGGACCAGGGCGGCAAGGCCAATTTCCTCGCCGAATTGAAGCGGCGCGGCATCGATGTGCCGAAGGACGATCATCGGCTCGACGCGCTGATTTCGGTGGTCAAGGAACGCGAGGCCGAGGGCTATGCCTATGAGGGTGCCGATGCCTCCTTCGAGCTTCTGGCCCGCAAGATGCTGCACGGTCTGCCGGAGTTCTTCAACGTCACCTCGTTCCGCTGCATGGTCGAGCGCCGCTTCGATGCCAATGGCCAGCTAAAGACGGTCTCCGAAGCGATCGTGAAAGTGTTGGTCGACGGCGAGGAGAAGATGTCGGTGGCCGAAGGCCACGGCCCGGTCAACGCGCTCGACATTGCGCTACGCAAGGATCTCGGCAAGTTCCAGGGCGAGATCGCCGACATGGAGCTGGCCGACTTCAAGGTGCGTATCCTCAATGGCGGCACCGAGGCGATCACCCGTGTCCTGATCGAGTCGTATGACGGCACCGGCGCCCGCTGGTGGACGGTCGGCGTGTCGGAAAACATCATCGACGCCTCGTTCCAGGCGCTGATGGATTCCATCGTCTACAAGCTGATGAAAAACCGCGAGATGGCTGGGCTGGTGGCGGCGGAGTAGGCTTACAGGACTTGGGTTCCTCGCCCCCGCGGAAGCGGGGAGAGGTGGCCCGGCGAAGCCGGGACGGAGAGGGGGACGACCTCCGCGAAGCCAGAATCGGTGAAGGCAGGGCGCGGAAACTGCCCCTGTCATCAACCTTAGCATCAGCTCGCAGCCGCCGGGCTGCCCCTCTCCGTCCCGGCTTCGCCGGGCCACCTCTCCCCACTTCGTGGGGCGAGGAACTTGCGCCTCACCCTCCACCCATCAGAAAAAATCCATTGATCCATCAGCAATTTGGGATGGTTTTGAGCACCGCGCTGGGCCATAGCCTTGGCCCATGGCCAGCGAAACAACCCAGCCCGATGCCGATGCCAAAGCCCGCCGCGGCTTCCTTCTGGCGCTGGGCGCCTATCTCCTGTGGGGGCTGCTGCCCTTCTACATGAAGGCGGTCGCGCATCTGCCGCTGATCGAGGTGATCGCTCACCGCATCGTCTGGTCGGTTCCGATTGCCGCTGCCGTGCTGGTCTGGGCCGGCCGCACGGCCGACTTCAAGGCGGCGATCCGCTCGCCGCGCACCATCGCCATGGCGGCGCTGACGGCGACGCTGATTTCGGTCAACTGGGGCATCTATGTCTGGGCGATCTCGGTCGACCGCACCGTCGAGACGGCGCTCGGCTATTACATCAACCCGCTGGTCAGCATCGTCGTTGGCGCGGCTCTGCTCGGCGAACGGCTCGACAAGCTGCAGATCACGGCCGTGGTACTGGCGGCGATCGCCGTTGCGGTGCTGACCGTCGATGCCGGCAAATTGCCCTGGGTGTCGCTGGCGCTGGCGTTTTCCTTCGCCGCCTACGGCTTCTTCCGCAAGACGCTGCCGATCGGTCCGAGCCAGGGCTTTCTGCTCGAAATCCTTCTGCTGTCGGTGCCGGCGCTTGGCTACATCGTCTTCCTGATCGCCAACGGCCAGGACCATTTCATCTCCAGCAACGGCGCCGACACGGCATTGCTCATCGGCTGTGGACCGGTCACCGCGGTGCCGCTGCTTCTGTTCGCCTTCGGCGCCAAGCTTCTGCGCCTCTCCACCATCGGCATCATGCAGTATATCGCGCCGACCATGGTCTTCCTGATCGCCGTGCTGATTTTCGACGAGCCCTTCGGCACCACGCAGGCGATTGCCTTCGCGCTGATCTGGGCGGCATTGGCGATGTATTCCTGGTCGATGTTCCGTGGCCGTGAAATCCGCCCGGTGGCGCTTGCCGCGAAATAGGATCCCCTTCGATGTACGTGCTGCACATTGCCAACAAAAACTACTCATCGTGGTCGCTGCGGCCATGGGTGCTGATGCGCACTCTCGACATCCCGTTCGAGGAGCGATTGACGCCGTTCCCGACGGGATCGAGCTGGGACCTCTACCGGCCGTTCTCGCCCAGCGGCCGCGTGCCTTGCCTGGTCGATGACGGCTGGGCTGTCTGGGATTCGCTCGCCATCGCCGAGTATCTGGCCGAGCGTCACCACGGTGTGTGGCCGGCCGAAGCCAAGGCGCGGGCCTGGGCGCGTTCGGCCGCAGCCGAAATGCATTCGGGTTTTACCGCCTTGCGCGGCGCGTGCCCGATGAATTGCGGCTTGCGCGTAGAACCGTTCCCGATGTCGGGCGCGCTGAAGCAGGATCTCTTCCGCCTCGGCGATCTCTGGAACGATGGCCTCGCCCGGTTCGGCGGGCCGTTTCTGGCCGGTGGCCATTTCACCGCCATCGACGCCTTCTTTGCCCCGGTGGCGTTTCGCGTGCAGTCCTATGGGCTCACTTTCGAGGGCGCGGCGGCCGCCTATCCCGCGCAATTGCTTGGCCTGCCGGCGATGCAGGAATGGTATGCGGCGGGCCTCGCAGAGACCTGGCGTGAACCGGATCATGAAGCGGAAGTCGCTGCCGCCGGCACCATCACCGAGGATCTTCGCGCAACGGCGTGAAATCAGCTTGATGGGCGCTACATCCGCCCGAGCCGCCTGACGAACAGATAGGTCGCCGCCGCGATCACGATCGAAACCGCTGACACCACCCAGAATCCCATCGGCGTGTTGACCAGCGGCAGGCCGCCGACATTCATGCCGAACAGGCCCGAAATGATCGTCATCGGCAACAGCACCGCCGTCATCACCGACAGCACATAGAGCAGCTGGTTGGACTGCATCGTCAGCTTGGCCATCAACTCGTCCTGCAGCAGCCTTGTGCGCGCCTGCAACTGCTCGCCGTCGTGATAGAGCGTGTGCGCCCGGTGCGACAGCCTTGTCGCCATGTCGTTGATCGGGTCAGGCAGTTCGTTGCGATGCGAATGGTCGAGATGGCGGAACAGGTTTGTGAGCGTCGCCATCTGCCGATGGATGACCACGAGCTGACGGCGCGCCTCGACCAGCGACTGCCGCTCGCTGTGCCAGGCATCGCGCACGATACGGTCCTCGATGCCGTCCAGCGTATCGCCAAGGCCATGAAGCTCGGCCGCCATGCCGTCGAGCGACTGGCCCATGACCGCCTCGATCAGGTCGGCCGGGGAGCGGAATTTGCGCGAGCCGCTCTCCACCGCCTTGCGGATGAGATCGACCGATTCCAGTGGCTGCTTGCGCGCGCCGATCAGCATTTTTTCGTTGAGGGCGAAGCGGAAATGGCCGAGCCCGCGTGCCTCCGCCGAATAATCGTGCCGCAGGTCCGGCAGGTCGCCATAGAGCCAGTCGTCCTCGAGATCGATATGGCAGCCTTGGCTGGCGCCGAGGAAGGCTTCGCGCACTGGCGCCGGCAGCGCGGCCTCGGCGGCGATCTCGCGGCGGGCGCGCAGGTCGGACAGCTGGTAGCTGCGCCACGTCCACACAGCCTCGGCCGGATCCTTGGTGCGCAGGCCGTCAGCGGTGAAATGATAGATGAAGAACAGCCCGTGCTCGTCGGGCAGGTAAGGCGACAGGGGAGTGCCTTCCGCGTTGAGAGCGATGTTCACGGCTCGCCTCGCCAGATACAGATTTCGACCACGCCGTGCGCGGATGCCGGCACGCCATTCGTAGCATGGGCTAACCGGGTTCTGTGTGACAGTTTCTTGACAGGGCGATCACAGTCCGTCGATCAGCGACGCGCGGCGGCGCTACAGATCCTAGCGGAACAGATGCAGGCGATGCAGCGGCCTGGCCCTGCAGAAATTGGCCGGCGGCAGGGATCGCCGCCGGCGGCGTATTCGCGGCGTGCTCAGCGCTTGGGCCCAAACCCGGGATAGGGCGCGAGCGGCACCACTGCGGCAATGTCCATCATGCCGGCCTTGACCAGCGGCAGAGTGGCGAGATGGCCGCGCACGTCGGCATCGCTGCCGGCTTCGAACATCATGCCGCTGCCCGGAATATCGCCGCGGTTCCAGACCTGGCGCACGGCGCCTTCGGCATAGAGCGTGCGGCGCTGTTCGGCCTCGCTGGGCAGCAGCGGCGCGAAATCGGCATCGCTGAACTTTTCGGTGTTGCGGGTGAGAAGGGCAAAGAACTGCATTTCTGTCTCCTGTGGTTGCGATGCCCCAAACTATCGCCGCCGCTGGTCAGACTGTCCAAGACTGATTAGGCTAAAGTTGAGACCCTATAGGACTACACGAGGTGGAGGAAAAAAATGTTCGACCTGCGCCAGCTCCGCTATTTCGTCACTGTCGCCGAAGCCGGCACTGTCGGCCGTGCCGCCGAACTGCTGCACATCTCGCAGTCGCCATTGAGCCGCCAGATCATGCAGCTCGAAGCGCAGCTAGGCGTCACCCTGTTCGAGCGGGCAAAGCAGCGCGTCCACCTCAATGCCGAAGGCAAAGCCTTCCTTGTCGAGGCGCAGGCGCTGCTTGCCAGTGCACGGCGCCTGGAGGAACTCGGACGCAACCTCGCCAGCGGTGGGGTCGGGCGGCTCGCCATCGGTTATGTCGAGGGCGCGGTGCATGCCGGTCTCGTCAGCCGGATGTTGCGGCAGTTTCGCCGCGACCGGCCGGATTTTCACCTGCAGCTGAAGAACCAGCGCTCCGCAGTGCAACTCGAGGGGTTGCGCCAGCGTTCGCTTGACCTCGGCTTCGTCTATGGCCCGCCGTCCGCCGACGATCCCGATCTTGCCGGCATGCTGGTTCGGCGCGAACCGCTGGTGCTGGCAATGCCGGAGAATGATCCGCTCACCGATGTCGCCGACATCCGGCCCGACCATCTCGACGGCCGCGTCTGGATCACCGTGGTGCGCCAGCCTGACGACACCAACCGCTCCCAGTTCCTGGCGGCCTGCGCCAAGGCCGGCTTCCTGCCCGACATTGCCTATGAGACGGCCGATCCGCTGACGTCGCTCGGCCTGGTCAGCGCCGGACTCGGCCTGGCGACGGTACAGGCAAGCCTCCGGAGTGCAGCACCGTCAGGGATCGCGTTTCGTGACCTGCCCTGGTTCGAGCGCACCGTCTCGATCCATCTCGCCTGGCGGCGCCAGGACAAGCGAGCGGTGATTGCGGAGTTGAGGGAGGCAGTAGGGCAGTAGGGCAGTAGGGCAGTAGGGCAGTAGGGCAGTAGGGCAGTAGGGCAGTAGGGCAGTAGGGCAGTAGGGCAGTAGGGCAGTAGGGCAGTAGGGCAGTAGGGCAGTAGGGCAGTAGGGCAGTAGGG
>NZ_JBFUEG010000007.1:0-356396 GCF_056404315.1 Mesorhizobium sp. P2_D6
GCCTTGAACATCACCAGCGAATTGTACGCAGGCCGCCCTGGCCCCGCCGGCGAGCGCAGCCGCGCAAGGATCTTCTCGAAGCGATACCACTTCACCAGCGACGACAGCCGGTCCAGCCGACCACTCCGACCAAGACCCTGTGGCAGCAGAGCCTCCACAAAACTGAACTGACCGCTCGGCTTCGTCGTCATCGCAAAATCCCCGTTTCAAAAACAGGGAATCACATCCATCCAATTTTGCAACAGTCCCCTTGTGGGAGAAGGTGTCGCCGAAGGCGACGGATGAGGGGTGTTCCAGCGGAGTGAGACGTCTCAATCGAACTGAACCGGCGGCAGAATCACCAACGTCTCACTCCGCTGGAACACCCCTCATCCGTCTCGGCGCTGTCGCGCCGATCCACCTTCTCCCACAGGGGGAGAAGGGGAAACTGCGCTCAAGCATTCCCGATCAGCACCCCGGCCGCAAACACCAGCGCCCCACCCAGCACCACCTGAAACGCCGCGCGCAGGAAAGGGGTTTGCATATAGCGGTTCTGGACGAAGGCGATCGTCCACAGTTCGAAGAACACCACCACGGCGGCCACCGCCGTTGCTGTCCAGAAATGCGGGATGAGATAGGGCAGCGCGTGGCCGAGGCCGCCCAGTGTCGTCATGATGCCGACGGTCAAGCCGCGCTTGATCGGCGAGCCGCGACCCGACAGTTTGCCGTCGTCGGAGGCGACTTCGGTGAAGCCCATCGAAATTCCGGCGCCGATCGAAGCGGCGAGGCCGACCAGCAGCGTCTGCCAGGTGTCATGCGTGGCGAAAGCGGCGGCAAAGATCGGCGCCAGCGTCGACACCGAGCCGTCCATCAGCCCGGCTAGCCCCGGCTGCACATAGGTCAGGATGAACTGGCGCTGCTCGGCGCTGGCCTCCTCGTCCTTGACGGCGCCCGGCACAAGTTTCTGCTCCAGCCGATGCGCCGAACTCTCATGGCTTTGCTCCGCCGCCGCTAGGTCGTTGAGCAGTTTTCTGGTCGAAGCGTCGCTGGTGCGCTTGGCCGCTTCGACATAGAAGCGATAGGCCTGCTGCTCCATGGCTTCGGCCTGCCGCCGAACATTTTCGACGCCGAGCGGCCGCACCAGCCAGTCGGGCTTGCGCTCGTAATAGCCCTTTACATGCTCGCGGCGCAGCAGCGGAATGCGCTCGCCGAAACGCTTGCGGTAAAGCTCGATGAGGGAATCGCGATGGCCGTCTTCCTCGAGCGCCATCGCCTCGAACACTTTTGCCGATTGCGGAAAGCTTTCGGCCAGTCCCTCGGCATAGGCGCGGTAGATGCGCCCGTCATCTTCCTCCGACGAAATTGCCAGCGCCAGGATCTCCTGTTCTGACAACGATTCGAAAGGACGGCGGCCGAAACCGAAGACACGGGAAAGCATGATAAATTCACCCTAGTTTAGAATGGTTCTAAACTAGGCGCTGGCGCTTCTCCGGTCAATCGCCGGTCAACAAGTGTTGAAGCGCCCGGGCTGCGGCGTACTCTTCATTATCAGCGAATGTTCACCTATATTGACGGCGACACGCAAAGCGAAAGGAATCCTGGAGATGACGGCAAAGCCGCACGACCACTTCGATCCCAAACCCGTCCTCGATCTCATCGCCAGCATCGAGGCCGACCTGCAGCGGCTGAAAGGCCTGGTTGAGCAGCAGGTCGAAAAATTCGACCCCGCCAATCCGCACAACAAGGCCCCCGACGGCAAGCTGACCGAGGAGGGCGTCGAGTGTTGCTACCGCATGTTCGACGAAGGCAAGTCACGCTATTCGGTCGCCCAGCAGATGAAGATCTCGTTTGCCGCCGCCACACACAGGTTCAATGCCTGGCGCAAGGCGGGTGGCGCGAAGCGGCAGAGGGCGTTACTAGGGTGAGCGGCCGAAGCTGCTGATCTCCCCCCTCGTGGGGGAGATGTCCGGCAGGACAGAGGGGGGCGCTGTCCCGCCGACGGCTCCCTGCCTACAGCCCAGCACCCGTCATCCGTTCAGCATGCGCCACCAACCCCAGCCGCAATCACAATATGCTGGCAGACATTGTCGATGTCGCGGATGACGTCGTCATTCCAGAACCGCAGCACGGTCCAGCCATCTTGCTCGAGTCGCGCTGTCCGCGTTTCATCACCAGCAGCCGCACCGCCAGCCGCATGCTGGGAGCCATCGACCTCGATAACCAGCTTCTTCTCCGGGCAAGCGAAGTCGACAATGTAGCCGGCGATGGGAAATTGTCGTCGGAAGCCAAGCCCCATCAGCCGGTGCGCGCGAAGTTCGTTCCAGAGCTTGAGCTCGGCTGGCGTCAGGACTTTGCGCATCGATCTGGCGCTTGCGCGATGTCGAGGCGGCAACGGTGTGTGCGGCATTGGTGATTGTCTACGTTGGCGCTCTACGGCGCCCCCCTCTGTCCTGCCGGACATCTCCCCCACTTGGGGGGAGATTAGCAGCTTCGGCCGCTTCCCCTCACGGCACCAGATCAATCTCTTCCGTCTCGCCGCCTTCGCAGGTGTAGCAGCAGTCTTCGCATTTTTCCTTGTTGTTGGGGCCGACGCCCCAATAGGTTTCCTCGTCGCCGTCGACCCAGGCGCCGTAGCAGATGGATTCGCCTTCGTTGCACGAGATCGGGATCTGCTTGGTCTCGCCATCGTCGAGATAAAAGTCCTTGTCATCGCCCGGCCAGACATAGTCGCGGTCCTGGCTGTAGAGTTCGAGGCGCATGGCGTTGGGATGGCTGTTCTTGACGGCAAAGGTGATGTCGGCGGCATAGGCCGATGGCGCAAACAGCGCGGCAAGCGAGAGCGCTGCGACGATGCGGCGCGTGATGGTAAGAGACATGGCATTCCCCGAATGAGAATCGGCCCCCTCGGCCGAGAGAACCAGCATCGCATGATGGCGGCCGACATTGAAGGGCGGTCTCTGACTGATTTTGGGGTGATTGGTGGAGGCGGCCGCGCGTAATCTCCCCCCTTGTGGGGGAGATGCCTGGCAAGGCAGAGGGGGGCGCTGTCCCGCCGACCTCTCAAACTAGTGCAGCCCACGTCATTTCGATTTTAGGCTTGTTGATCCGTTACGCTGGCGATCTTTCGCGCCCCCCTCTGCCCTGCCGGGCATCTCCCCCACGAGGGGGGAGATCAGCAGTTCCAGCGCCTCACGCACCTACCCCACAAACCCAACCCGTTTATGCGATCCGTCACAAAACGGCTTGTTGGCCGAGTGGCCGCAGCGGCACAGGAAGGTGCGGGTGGTGCGGTCGATCGTGTGGCCGGTGCCGGTGACGATCTCGGCATTGCCCTCGACCTTCAACGGCCCGTTGGTGGTGAGCGTTATGGTCAGCGGGCCGTTGCGCGCCTCCAGCGTCGCCGGCGCGTCCTTCAGCGGCGGCTCGCCCGTGGCTGTGAAGCCGGCCTTGATGTGGCTGTTGTCGCAGAACGGCTTGTTCTGCGAGGCGCCGCAGCGGCAGAGCGTGGCGCGAAACAAGGTCTCGCCGCCCAGCACGATCTCGGCATGGACAGCCAGCGGCCCGTTCTCGCGCAGCCGCACGGTGTTGACCACCGGCGGCTTCTCCTGCGGCCCGCCATCCTTCCTCACATAGCCGATGGCGCCGGACGGACAGTTCTGAGCCAGCGTCACCACCTGCTCGACATCAGCCGCCTCGGGGTGGATCCATTCGCCGGGCGCATTGGGCACGAAGACATGCGGGTTGCCGAGCACGCAATTGCGCGAATGGATGCAGCGCTTGCCGTTGAAGGAAACGTCGATCTTCTCGCCTTCGACCGTGCCTGCCATGGAGCTCTCCTCGTGGTGGGTGGCAAGAGGCTAGGGCGGCGCCGGCAAGGGCGTCAAGCTGGCCGGGGGCGAACTGCTGATCTCCCCCCTCGTGGGGGAGATGCCTGGCAAGGCAGAGGGGGGCGCTGTCCCGCCGACCTCTCAAGCCTGCAGCCCACCTCATTTCGATTTAAGGCTTGTTGATCCGATGCGCTGGCGATCCTTTGCGCCCCCCTCTGTCCTGCCGGACATCTCCCCCACGAGGGGGGAGATCAGCAGCTCCCGCCGACCGCTCCTCACTCCACCAGGTCGATCGTCTCGGTCGTCTTCTCCACGCAGATGAAGCAGCACGTATCGCATGGCTGGTCATTGTCCGGCCCGACCCCTGCCGAAATCGCATCGTTGCCGTTCACCCAGGCGCCATAGCAGATGTTTTCGCCCTGAGAGCATGAGATCGGCACCGATTTCTGCGAGTTGGGCTCGATCAGAAACACCTGGTCGCCGCCCGGCCACGACATCTTGCGGTCACGGCTGAACAGCTCCACCGCCACCGCCTGGCTGCGCAGGTTCTTGACGAAGAACGCCATATCGGCGGCATGCGCCGGGGTGGCGATGAGCAGGGCGGCAAGGGTGAGGCGGAGCATGATGGTGGTTTTCCGAATCGGGAGGGAACTAGAGCATGAGCGGAGAAGCGGCGGTAGAGCGGGTAATCTCCCCCCTCGAGGGGGAGATGTCGCCAAAGGCGACAGAGGGGGTCGGTCCGACCGGACTCGATCTCATTGATGCCGAGGAAGGCTAGCGCTCCACGCGAGGCGACCCCCTCTGGCCGCTTCGCGGCCATCTCCCCCTCAAGGGGGGGAGAGCCCTACCGCCTCACCACCACATGCGGCGCAAATGACTTCACGGCCTCGACCATGTCCTGGCCGCGCACATCCAGCGACGACACCTCCATGTGCACGATGTTCTTGCCGAAGGGCAGGATCCGGTTCAGCGCATTGGCCGATGCATATTTGATCTCGTCGGGCGGCTCCCCGGTCAGTTCGAAATTGACCATTCCCGAGCCCTTGCCGGGGGAGGAGAGGTGCACGCTCACCACCTTGTCCCATGGCACCAGCACGTCGCCGAGGCGGCGATCGCGGAAGCCGTTTTCGTCGAGCACCACCTTGACCGAGGTGTCGAAGGCGCCGCGCGCGATGTAGCCGCCGAGCCCGAGGAAGCCCAGCGCCAGCAGCGCCACCAGCAACACCCGCCCGCCGTCGGCGCCGCTGGCCAGCCCCTTCAGCGTGTAGAAGCCGAAGATCGCCGCCATCAGCAACGACCCGGCGACGGAACTGAACGTGTTGGTGGGACTGTTGCGGAGTTCTATCGGCGCGGACATTTCGGTGGTTTCCGAGTGTTGAGTTTCTTTGCCAGAGTGAGAAGGAAGAATCAGCGCCTCACCACCACATGCGGCGCGAATGACTTCACGGCTTCGACCATGTCCTGGCCGCGCACATCCAGCGACGACACCTCCATGTGCACGATGTTCTTGCCGAAGGGCAGCATCAGGTCGAGCACGTTGGCGGGCGCATATTTGATTTCGTCGGGTGGCTCGCGAGTGAGCTCGAAATTGAGCATTGCCGCGCCCTTGCCGGAGGTCAGATGCACGCTCTTCACCATCGCCCATGGCACCAGGACATCGCCGGCGCGAGCATCGCGAAAGCCTTGGCTGTCCAGGGTGACCTGGACCGAACTGTCGAAGGCGCCGCGCGCGATGACATAGCCGAGCCCAAGGCAGCCCAGCGCCACCAGCGCGATGACAAGCACATGCCCGCCATCGGCGCCCGCCGCCAGCCCGCGCAGCGCGCCAAAACCGAAGATCGCGCCGATCAGCAACGGCCCGATTGCCGGGAAGATCTTTCCCGTGACGCTGTTGCGGAGTTCGAGCGGCGCGGACATTTTTGCCAGCCTACCGCTTCAGCAAGGTCCAGATCCAGCCGGCAAAGGTCAGCACCAGGAACGGATAGCCGGCGGCGGGCAGTGGCGCCGAGGTCGGCAACAACGGCGCGCCCCACAGGACCATGGCCACCGTGACGATAAACAGGATGGCGGCGATGAGGCCGGTGAGCCGCATCCACAGCGCAAATGTGTTCGCGGCGCTGATCAGGACGAGCGCTGCCGCCCACAGCGAGATGCCGCCGACATAGGAGGGCACGCTGGCCTCCAGCCCCGCCGCATTGCCGGCCAGCAGCAGGCTTTCGCCAGCAAGGAAGGTGAGGAACCCGGCCGCGACGCAGTCATTGCCCAGCCGCTGGTATTTCATGGTCAGCAGCGCGGTGGCTACCACGAGCGCCACGCCGTCGATCGTCCAGAGTGTTTCGCGGAGTGGAGCGCTGGAAACGAAGGTGCCGGCCAGGCCGAACGCGCCGCCGATGGTGAGGCCGAGAGAGGCGAGGGTGTCTGATGTGGAGCGCATGTGATGTCTCCCAAGCTGAGGAGAGGATATTCTAGGACGGGGTTACCTCAAGGGGGACCCTTTCAATATTTAGATCACCTCAACTTCGAAGGCTCTAGTGGCAGAATTGAGCCTCCCGCCAATATTGTCCTCTTACCCAGAGGAACTATCCGATTGACAACCGAGCGCATCGAAAACTATCCGTTGGCAGATTGATCTGCCACGAATTGACGTTGATTTGACTCGAAGCAATCAAAAGGCGGCTGGTTGTGACCAAATTCACTGGAGACGAACCAAACATTTTTGCCGAAAGAATGCTCGAGAACGGATATCTATTAGAGAATATTCCGCCTTCGTTCAGGATAGAAAACCTACACGAAGCCTATCTGCCATATGCGGCCGCTGGGGAGTATATAACTGGAAAGATTCCGACGGAGAGCGCCCGGTACAACGCGTCAAAACGAAATCGGCAACGACGGATATTTTCGATGCCGAATCCCGTCTTCATGGTGGATTGCGTTAAGTATTTTATCGACAAGGCAGATCAGATCGACGAGCATTTCGCCCTGTCGAGCGACTCCTGCTCGAAACCAATTTTCATGCCAACGGGTTCACGAGCTGTTCAGATAGATAGCTTCAATGACTTCTACCTGAAAAGGCGCAGGAACTTTTCTACATCAAGATACATCGTAAAATGTGATATATCCCGATTCTATCACTCTATATATACCCATTGTATTCCTTGGGCACTCCATGGAAAAGCAAAAGCCAAAGCTGACCGTAAAGTCGAATCAGATTCCATCTTTGGCAATCGGTTAGATTTTATCATTCGGCAAAGCCAGGACGGGCAGACAGTCGGGATACCAGTCGGACCAGATTTCTCTCGTCTCATTTCAGAAATAGTCGCCGTGAGAATCGACGCTAATTTCCGTTCCGCGGCGGGGACTGACGTCCCCGTCCTGCGCCTAGTAGACGACATCTATCTGGGAGCTGACAATCTGGATGAGGCCTACGGATTGCTCGGCGTTATGCGAGATTCAATCCGAGAACTCGAACTCGATATCAACGAAGCCAAAACGGTGGTGATTGACGCAAGTAGGGATTTCGAGTCGCCATGGCCAGTCCACATTCGCCAGTCAATTGAGAGATTCAAGGAATACACTCCGGCTCTTGTCCCTCAATTCATTCACGTTCTTGATGAAATCATTTCGATATCGATCGATAAGAACGACGATGGTATTATCAAGTACGCGCTTCGTAAAATCGACAACGAAACAATCTGGATGGATTACTGGGAGGCTATAGAGCCATTCCTAATTAGATGCTGCATATCTTTCCCGCACAGCTGGGACTATGTCGCTCAGATCGTTTCTTTGCGGAACGCGACTGCGGGAATCGACATCGCTACATGGTCGCGTGCAATCCATAAATCTTTGGCTCAAAATGTCGCTACAGGTCACGATTTTGAGGTAACTTGGAGCCTGTGGCTGGCGCGACAATTGGATATCAAAATTGACGATAAAATATTCGGGCGAATTTTCGAGAAGTGCGGGTCGTTTCCGATGTTAGTTGCCCTTGATGTCCACAAGAATAGCGGCATGGCTTGCAAGGTTCCTAAGGAGACAATCCTCTCAAGATTGGGTGACAAGCCCTGCCTTGGACCCTTTTGGCTGCTAGCCTTCGAGGCCGACCGGCAATTTGACCTAAAGATTAAGACAAAAAATCTTCAAGGGCACGACTTTTTCAAATCCCTATATGATAATGACGTATCATTCTACGATGCAAAATTCGAACTGTTCGGTGCCGAAGACCTCAATGGGGCCGGGAAACCAGCCATCAAGAAAACTACCTCGTATGACGACTCGGAAATTGACGAGATTGAGGATGATTTCTGATCAGCAACTTCGTATCCAGTTAGAGGGCTCGAAGTTGCCTCGTATGCGGCATTAGCACCGCTCTAGCGGGAGGCTTACCTTCACCGAATCTGTGGTTCGGGCGTAACGGGTCTCCGCACTTCCGCAACCCCCGGGGTGGGGCCCGCTGCCTGCGGCAGCTCCCACCCGGACTTGCGCTCGCATCGACCCACCGGGTCGATGCGTCCGGCCGAAGGCCGGAACCGCTTAGTCCCCCATCTTAAGCGCCTGGATAAACGCCTCCTGCGGGATATCCACCTTGCCGAACTGGCGCATCCGCTTCTTGCCCTCTTTTTGCTTGTCGAGCAGCTTGCGTTTGCGGGACACGTCGCCGCCGTAGCACTTCGCGGTGACGTCCTTGCGCAGGGCCGAGATGGTTTCGCGGGCGATGACCTTGCCTCCGATCGCGGCCTGGATCGGGATCTTGAAGAGGTGGTGCGGGATCAGCTCCTTGAGCTTCTCGCACATCTGCCGGCCGCGCTTTTCCGCCGCCGTGCGGTGGACCAGCATGGACAGCGCGTCGACCGGCTCCTCATTGACCAGGATCGACATCTTCACCAGGTCGCCTTCCCTATAGTCGGTCAAATGATAGTCGAAGGAGGCGTAGCCCTTGGAGATCGACTTCAGCCGGTCGTAGAAATCGAAGACGACCTCGTTGAGCGGCAAATCGTAGGTCAGCATGGCGCGCTTGCCGACATAGGAGAGGTCGGCCTGGATGCCGCGCCGGTCCTGGCAGAGTTTCAGGATACCGCCGAGATAGTCGTCGGGGGTGAGGATGGTGGCGCGGATCCACGGCTCCTCGATGGCCGAGATTTTCACCACGTCCGGCATGTCGGCCGGGTTGTGCAGTTCCTTCATCGAGCCGTCGGTGAGCAGCAGCCGGTAGACGACGCTGGGTGCCGTGGCGATCAGGTCGAGGTTGAACTCTCGCTCCAGCCGCTCCTGGATGATTTCGAGATGCAAAAGGCCAAGGAAGCCGCAGCGATAGCCGAAGCCGAGCGCGGCGCTGGTTTCCATTTCATAGGAGAAGCTGGCGTCGTTGAGGCGCAATTTACCGACGGCGGCGCGCAGATCCTCGAAATCGGCGGCGTCGACCGGGAACAGGCCGCAGAACACCACCGGCTGCGCCGGCTTGAAGCCGGGCAAGGCATGCGCGGTGGCGCGCTTGTCCTCGGTGATGGTGTCGCCGACGCGGGTGTCGGCCACTTCCTTGATCGAGCCGGTGAAGAAGCCGAACTCGCCGGGGCCGAGCTCGTCGACATTGATGCGGGCGGGCGTGAACACGCCGGTGCGCTCGACCAGATATTTGGCGCCGGTGCCCATCATGCGGATGGTCTGGCCCTTCTTCAGCACGCCATCGATGATGCGCACCAGCACGATGACGCCGAGATAGGCGTCGTACCAGCTGTCGACCAGCATGGCCTTCAGCGGGGCGGTGGCATCGCCTTCGCGTGGCGGCGGCAATTGGTGGACGATTGCCTCCAGCACATCGGGAATGCCAAGGCCGGTCTTGGCCGAGATCAGCACGGCGTTGGAGGCGTCGATGCCGATCACCTCTTCGACCTGCTCGCGGATGCGCTCGGGCTCGGCGGCCGGCAGGTCGACCTTGTTCAGCACCACGACGATCTCGTGGTTGTTGTCGATGGCCTGGTAGACATTGGCCAGCGTCTGCGCCTCGACGCCTTGTGAGGCGTCGACCACCAGAAGCGAACCCTCGCAGGCGGCGAGCGAGCGCGAAACTTCATAGGCGAAGTCGACATGGCCGGGCGTGTCGATCAGGTTGAGGATATAGTCCTCGCCATTGTTGGCGCGGTATTTCAGCCGCACCGTCTGCGCCTTGATGGTGATGCCGCGCTCGCGCTCGATGTCCATCGAGTCCAGCACCTGCTCCTTCATGTCGCGCAGCTCCAGCCCGCCGGTGGACTGGATCAGCCGGTCGGCAAGCGTGGATTTGCCATGGTCGATATGGGCGACGATGGAGAAATTGCGGATGTGGTCGAGAGGCGTGCTCATGGCGCGCGCTTTAGCAGGGGCGGGTTGCAGGGGCAAGCGGGGGTGGGTTTGCAGAGCAACGCTGCCGGGAATGAAGCCGCAATGACCAATGTCTGCGCTGCCCCTCATTGTCCTGCCGGACATTTCTCCCCGTATAGTGACGGGGAGAAAGGCCCTGGCCGCAGCCGCTGTGCTCTTCTTGTTGCAACATTGGCGATTGGCGAAACCGGCGATGACAGCGTCCCTCTCCCCGTCACTATACGGGGAGAGGATGCCGGCAGGCAGGTGAGGGGCAGCGCCAACGCCCGGAACATGTGTCGTCCTGTACGGCACACATCACAAACCGGTGAGCGCTGTAACGAAGCCGCGGGCGGCTGCGAAGTGAGTGATGACCGGCGCATCCCAGCGCCCCACGGAGCAAGCCCAATGTCCACAAAACTTATCGCCTTGTCCGGCCTCCTCGCGGCATCGCTGTTGTCGTCGATCGGCACCGCCTTCGCCCAGCCGCTCACCGTGGTCGAATTGTTCACCAGCCAGGGCTGTTCGTCCTGCCCGCCGGCCAATGCCAATCTGATCAAGGTCAAGGACCAGCCTGGTGTTCTGGCGCTGTCGTTCAACGTCACCTACTGGGACTATCTCGGCTGGAAGGACACGTTCGGCCGCGAGGAGTTCACGCAGCGCCAGGTGCGCTATGAGCCGTCGCTTGGCCGCTCCGGTCCGTTCACGCCGCAGGTCGTGGTCAATGGCGGCGCCGATGCGGTGGGTGCTGCGCCCGGCGAGATCGAGCAGCTGATTTCCTCGAGCGGCCACGCTAAGGGTCCGTCGCTGTCGCTCGACGACGGCAAGATCAGCATCGGCGCCGGCTCCGCACCCGGCGGCAAGGCCGATGTCTGGCTGGTTCGTTACAACAAGGGCGTCATCGAGGTGCCGGTGGCGCGCGGCGAAAACACCGGCCGCACGCTGCCGCACGCCAATGTCGTGC
Source organism: Mesorhizobium sp. P2_D6 (assembly GCF_056404315.1). Lineage (NCBI taxonomy): Bacteria > Pseudomonadati > Pseudomonadota > Alphaproteobacteria > Hyphomicrobiales > Phyllobacteriaceae > Mesorhizobium > Mesorhizobium sp. P2_D6. The sequence goes on from NZ_JBFUEG010000007.1 coordinate 11,107, forward strand.
ACTCGCTGGAGAAACTCGGCAGCTGGAGCGGGGACGCTACTTCGCTGCCGCTGCCGGCGGCCTCCGGGGGCTTGAGCACCGCGGTGCTGGTGCAGACCCCGAGCGGCGGGCCGATCCTGGCAGCAGTCGCCGACTGATTTTTCTTTGTCCACCCAACGCCGCAAGCGCGGCACAACCGGGCTCGCATCCGCGCGCCCTCTTCAGAGAGGAAATACCCATGACCAAGACCCTGACGGCACTCGCCTTTGCGCTTTCGATGACGGCCTTCGCCGCCGGCGCCCGCGCCGAAGACGCCATGAAGCCGGCCGATCCGATGGCCACCGAGGCGATGAAGCCGGCAACGGACGCCATGAAGCCGGCGACCGATGCCATGAAGCCCGCGGACCCGATGGCGACGAATGCGATGAAACCCGTCACCGACGCCATGAAGCCGGCCGATGCCATGAAACCCGCAACGGATGCGATGAAGCCGGCGGACGCGATGGCGCCCGCGCAATAAGGCTTGAACCCGTGGCCCGGCCGTATGGCGGCCGGGCGGCGCACGGCAATTTGAGAAACCAGACGGGACGATCTGTCGTATAGTCGTCGCCACCATCAAGGAGATCAGACATGACCGGCATTGCAAAGACGAGAACGCCGATCTTCAAGAGCGCGCTTGCCGCACTCATCGTCGCCACGGCGGCAGCCGCCTTCTGGCAGAGCCCGGCGCGCTCGGCCGAGGACGCGGTGGTGATCCCGCCGCCGGCAATGGACGAGAAAGCCGCCAGCGGCAGCGAGACGGCGATCTTCGCCGGCGGCTGCTTCTGGGGTGTGCAAGGCGTGTTCCAGCACGTCAAGGGCGTGACCAAGGCCGTCTCCGGCTACACCGGCGGCGCCAAGGATGATGCCGTTTACGAAACGGTGGGCAGCGGCCGCACCGGCCATGCCGAATCGGTCGAGATCACCTACGATCCGTCCAAGGTGACCTACGGCCAGCTGCTGCAGGTGTATTTCTCGGTCGCCCACAACCCGACGCAGCTGAACTACCAGGGCCCGGACTCGGGCACCCAGTACCGCTCGACGATCTTTGCCGAAAATGGCGAACAGCAGAAGATCGCCCAGAGCTACATCGCCCAACTCGACAAGGCGAAAGTGTTTCCGAAACCCATCGTGACCACGCTGGAGACGGGCAAGACCTTCTATCCGGCCGAGGAATACCACCAGGACTTCCTGACGCTGAACCCGACCTACCCCTACATCGTCTACAACGACCTGCCCAAGGTGGCGAATTTGAAGTCGCTGTTCCCGGCGCTTTATAGCGAGAAGCCGGTGCTGGTGCTGGCGGGGAAGAGCTGAGGGTTTCGGCCTTCTCCCCGTCACTATACGGGGAGAAGGTGCCGGCAGGTGGATGAGGGGCGGCGCCGGCATCGAAAGGTTATCGGCGCACCCAACGTGACAGGTTTGCGCTGCCCCTCATTGCCCTGCCGGGCATTTCTCCCCGTATAGTGACGGGGAGAAAGACGCTGTCATCGACGTTCAATCATACGTCAAATCCGTCGCCTTCCCGCCGAACACCCGATACGCATAGAACGAATAGAAAATAATCACCGGCAGCACGACGACCGTGCCGGCGAGGATGATGGCGAGGCTTTCCGTCGCTGACGCCGCCTGCCAGATGGTCAGCTTGTCGGGCACCACGAAGGGGTAGAACGACCAGGCCAGCCCGGCAAAACCGAGGGCAAAGATGGTGGCCAGCGTCAGGAACGGCCGGAGCGCATGGCGGTCGTCGGGTTTCGGCAGATGGAAGGTCTGCCGCCACAGCCACAGGAAGAGCAGCGCCGACAGGATCGGCAGCGGCGACAGATAGAGCATTTCGGGCCAGACGAACCATTTGGCGAAGATGCGCGGGCTGGCAAAGGGCGTGGCCAGCGACACCGCCGCCATGCCGAGCGCGGTCAACACCAGCGCGGTGCGCAGCCAGCGCACCGCCTTCCTCTGCAATTCGCCCTCGGTCTTGTAGATCACCCAGGCGGCGCCCATCGCGGCGTAGGCGGCCGACAGGCAAAGCGCCACCAGCGCGCCGAAGGCGATGCCGCCAAGGCCGACATCGAGGCCCAGCACATAGACGCCCAGCATATAGCCCTGCGCCAGCGAGGCGATGATGGAGCCGAGGAAGAAGATGCGATTCCAGCGATGCTTCTTTCCAGACGGCACTTTGGCGCGGAAGTCGAAGGCGACGCCGCGCAGGATGAGGCCGACCAGCAGCACGAAGACCGGAATGTAGAGGGCGGTCAGGATGACGCCATGCGCCATCGGGAAGGCGACCAGCAGCAGCCCGACGGCCAGCACCAGCCAGGTCTCGTTGGCATCCCAGAACGGGCCAATGGCGGCAATCATCGTGTCCTGCTCGTGATCCTCGGCGACCGAGAACAGGATGCCGATGCCGAGATCGAAACCGTCGAGGATGACGTAAATCAGGATGGCCAGGCCCATCAGGCCGGCGAAGATCAGGGGGAGCGCGGTTGGCCAGTCGAAGGTCATTTGCTTCCTCCGCGACAACGATGGACAGAATGCACGGCGCCTAACTCGATATCCTCAGATCGATTACCGAGGTTGGCGCCGCCCCTCATCGCCCTGCCGGGCACTTCTCCCCGTATAGTGACGGGGAGAAGGGGGCTGGCCGCGACATCGGCGTACTTCCTGCAACGCCGGCGATTGGCGAAACCGGCGACGATAGCCTCCCTCTCCCCGTCCCTATACGGGGAGAGGATGCCGGCAGGCAGGTGAGGGGCGGCGCTGACCTTGAATATGTGCATCCTCACTCCCCCGCAGCCGGTTGCGACATGGCCGTCTTCATCACGCCCGGCAGCGGTGAGATGTCGCCGTCCTTGGCCGCCTTCAGCGCCAGGTGCACGAGCACGCCGAGATAGGCGATCAGCAAGAGCACATAGAGGATGAGATAGACGGCAAGCGTCAGCGCGACATGGCTGCCGGCGACCGGGCCGACGGCATCGGCCGTCTTCAACACGCCCGTCACCAGCCAGGGCTGGCGGCCGATTTCGGTCGTGTACCAGCCGGCGAGCGTCGCCAGCCAGCCCGACAGCGCCATCGGCACCATCAGCATGGCCAGCGGCCTCGGCAGGCTGTGACGGCGCTTGAGGAAGAAGGTCGCCGACCAGGAGACGACAAGCATCAAAATGCCGGTGCCGACCATGATGCGAAAGCCCCAGAACAACGGAAGGACCGGCGGATGGAGGCCGGGATAGTCGTTGAGCCCCGGCACGACGCCACTGGTCGAGTGCCGCAGCACAACACTGGCACCATCGGGAATGGCGACCTCGAACCTGTTTTCCTTCGCCGCCTCATCCGGCCAGGCGAACAGCACCAGCGGCACGTTCGGCCCGGTGTTCCAGTTGGCCTCCATGGCGGCGATCTTCTGCGGCTGGTGCTCCAGCGTGTTCAGCCCGTGCTGGTCGCCGGCAAAGATCTGGATCGGGATCAGGATGGCGGCGGTGAAGACGCCGGTGCGCAGCGCCTTCCACATCGATTCCGAACGGTCGCCGCTGAGATAGCGTAGCGCCGACAGGCCGGCGATCAGGAACGAGACGGTGAGCCCCGAGGCGAGCAGCATGTGCACGAGGCGGTAAGGCATCGACGGGTTGAAGACGATCGCCCACCAGTCGACGGGATGCGCCTTGCCGTCGATCATTTCGAAGCCGGTCGGCGTCTGCATCCAGGAATTGAGCGCGATGATCCAGAAGGCGGACAGCGTGGTGCCGCCGGCGACCAGCACGGTGGCCAGCGTATGGACGCGGTTCGACACGCGGCGGAAGCCGAACAGCATGATGCCGAGGAAGGCCGCTTCGAGGAAGAAGGCGGTGAGGATCTCGTAGGCGAGCAGCGGCCCGGCAATATTGCCGACCTTTTCCATATAGCCCGGCCAGTTGGTGCCGAACTGGAAGCTCATGGTGACGCCCGAGACCACGCCCATGGCGAAGGACAGCGCGAATACCTTCACCCAGGTGAAATAGGCGCGCATCCAGGCGGAATCATTGGTGGCGTTGTAGCGGAGCTTGAAGAACAGCAGCACCCAGCCAAGCGCAATGGTGATCGTCGGAAACAGGATGTGGAACGAAATGTTCGCCCCGAACTGCATTCGCGACAGGATGAGCGGGTCCATGGCGGGCTCCGGCTGCTGTTTCTTGCCGCAGGATAGGCGCTGTACACGGTCCGGTCAAAGCGGCGTGGCGCCACGCGGGGCGCGTTGTCGCAGCAGATCAGGCCAAACCGTCAGTGCCCCCGCAATACCCTTGGCGAAACCCTCGAAAAGAGAACGTTTGTCCAGAATTGTCAGCAGCGGCATTGACTTCCGGCCGTGCGCACCGACATTCAGCGCAATAATAATCCCTTTCAAGCAGTCGTTTCCCGCCTCATGTCTTCCACTATTTCAACCTCCATCATTGCGATTTCCGGGGTCACCAAGACCTATGCCACCGGCTTCAAGGCGCTGAAGGAAATCAACCTCGACATCGAACGCGGCGAGATCTTCGCGCTGCTGGGGCCGAACGGCGCCGGCAAGACGACGCTGATCTCGATCGTCTGCGGCATCGTCAACCGCTCGTCGGGCACGGTCACAGTCGATGGTCATGACATCAACAGGGATTACCGCGCGGCGCGCAGCCTGATCGGGCTGGTGCCGCAGGAGCTGACCATCGACGCCTTCGAGACTGTGTGGGCGACGGTCAATTACAGCCGCGGCCTGTTCGGCAAGGCGCCGAATCCGGGCTTCGTCGAGAAGGTGTTGCGCGACCTCTCGCTGTGGGACAAGAAGGACGCCAAGGCGATCACGCTGTCTGGCGGCATGAAGCGCAGGCTGATGATCGCAAAGGCACTGTCGCACGAGCCGCGCGTGCTGTTCCTAGATGAGCCGACCGCCGGCGTCGATGTCGAGCTGCGCCAGGACATGTGGGCGATGGTGCGCCGGCTGCGCGACGACGGCGTCACCATCATCCTCACCACGCATTACATCGAAGAGGCCGAGGCGATGGCCGACCGCGTCGGCGTCATTAACAAGGGCGAGATCATCCTGGTCGAAGGCAAGGCCGAGCTGATGCACAAGCTTGGACGCAAGCGGCTGCTGTTGGAGCTGCGCACGCCGCTGACCGCCGTTCCCGATGCTTTCTCGCGCTATAGACTGGAGCTGTCGCCGGATGGCACACAACTGACCTACACCTATGACAATCAGAGCGAACGCCCCGGCGTCGCCTCGCTGCTGCGCGAGCTCGAGGCGGCCGGCATCCAGTTCCGCGACATGGACACGCAAAACAGCTCGCTCGAGGAGATTTTCGTCAATCTGTTGAGGCAAGAACCATGAATTGGCGCGCAGTCTGGGCGATCTACCGGGTCGAGATGGCGCGAGCGTTCCGCACCGTGCTGCAGAGCATCGTCTCGCCGGTGATCTCGACATCGCTCTATTTCGTCGTCTTCGGCTCGGCCATCGGCTCGCGCATTACCGAGATCGACGGCATCAGCTACGGCGCCTTCATCGTGCCCGGCCTGATCATGCTGTCGCTGTTGACGCAGTCGATTTCCAATGCCTCATTCGCCATCTACTTCCCGAAATTCGTCGGCTCGATCTACGAACTGCTGTCGGCGCCGGTGTCCTATCTGGAGATCGTCATCGCCTATGTCGGTGGCGCGGCGACCAAGTCGATCATACTCGGCCTGATCATCCTGGCGACAGCTTCGCTGTTCGTGCCGCTGCATATCCAGCATCCATTCTGGATGCTGGCCTTCCTGGTGCTGACGGCGGTGACCTTCAGCCTGTTCGGCTTCATCATCGGCATCTGGGCGAAAAGTTTTGAGCAGCTGCAGCTGGTGCCGCTTTTGATCATCACGCCGCTGACCTTCCTTGGCGGCAGCTTCTATTCGATCAATATGCTGCCCGAGGTCTGGCGCACGGTGACGCTGTTCAACCCGGTCGTCTATCTGATCAGCGGCTTCCGCTGGAGCTTTTATGGCAAGTCGGATGTCTCGGTCGGCGTCAGCCTCGGCATGACCGTGGTGTTCCTCGCCATCTGCATCGCCATCGTCGCCTGGATATTCCGGACCGGCTACCGGCTGCGCAACTGACGAACCGCGGCTTCGGCCAAGGGCTAGATCGCCTTGATCAAGCGCAGCAGGCCCAGCATCTCGACCAGTGTGCCTTTGCGGAAGGCGATGTAGGTCGGCTCCTCGACGCCGTGGAAGCGGCGCTTGAACGCCGCCTGGCCCTTAAGGTTGAACTTGCTGCGGTTGACCCAGGGCGATTCATAGGCGCGCTCGAAAGCGTTGCGCCAGAAGCTCGATTCGGCAAATTCATTGTCCCCGACGTCGAGCATCGGCGACAGGCCGAGCGTGACGACGGAAATGCCCTCGCCGCGAAAGCGGTCGACGGCGAATTTGGTCAGGCCGATTTCAGTATGCGGCGAGGCATCGATGTGCTTGCGCTTGAACGAGGTGGTGTAGCCGATCACCTTGCCGTCTCTGAACAGCGGATCGAAATCGAGCAAGGCGACGAGTTCGCCTTCCGGGCTGTAGAGCACGAAACGGCGCATATCGATGCCGAGATGATCCGCAAACGGGCGGTTGAGGAACGCCATCTCCCAGCGCTTGACGATGCGGTCGGCCCGCCAGTTCTGCGACAGGCGCTGGACCTCATCGAGATAGACCGCACCCTCGCCAAAGGAAAACCCCTTCTTCAACAGCCAACGTTCTGAATAGCGCACGGTTTCGTTGCGCTTGCCGGAAAAGTCGTGCGCGGGAAGCTCCAGCCGCGTGTCGATGCCGAGACGGTTGACCTGGTAGCCGAGCCCGGACAGCACGCGCGCCGTCGGTTCGCCGATCTGTACGAACCACGGGCTGTCGGCGGCTTCGACGAAGCGTCTTATGTAGTCGGGCCGATCGGGCGGATAGGCCACCGGGTCACCGAGCGCGAAATGGTGCTTCATCTTGGTGCCGAAGGCGATATAGCCCTCAGTGTCGCCGAAATAGGACAGTTTTTGCTGTACGGCGGTCGAATAGGCCAGCGAGAAGTCACCGTGCCGGCGGACCAGCGCCAGCCGCTCGACATGGGTCAAATCCTGGCGCGGCACCTTGGCTGCAGCGCCCTCCAGCAGTCTGTCGAGAAAGATACGCAAGGAGGGCATGGTCGAGCTTCCGCGTGCCGATGATAAACAGAGGCCTGCCCCCAAGGCCTCGAATCAGTCGCATTGACGCGACCTCATTATCGATCATATCGCCCATGTGCCATACAGGACGTGCCATACAGGACGGGTCCCCATGGCGCAGCTAAAAGGGAATCTCGACCGAATGGCGGCAACGACAAGCGAAACGATCCCTATCGTCCGGGGGCCGAAAGGCTCTGATGAGACGGTGATCGTCATCGGCGCCGGGGCGGCCGGCTTGGCAGCAGCCGACGCGCTTGGCCGGCGCGGCATGGTGGCGGTTGTGCTGGACAAGGAACAGCGGATCGCCGAACCGTGGCGGCGGCGGCACGAGAAGCTGACACTCAATACGCATCGCGCGCTGTCGGCCCTGCCCGGTCTTGCCTATCCGTCGCGCACCGCCGCCTTTCCGACAAAGGATGTCATCGTCGGCTATCTCAATGATTTTGCCCGCACCCGTGGCATAAGGGTCGAATTCGGCGCCGCCGTCGAACGGATCGAGCGCAACGGCGGCCACTGGCTCGTCCATACCAGCCAAGGAGTGCTGAGCGCACGTCACGTCATCGTTGCCACCGGCCGTGACCGCTTGCCGTGGACGCCGGACTGGCCGGGCAAGGCGTCCTTTTCGGGCAAACTGATCCACGCTGCTGATTTCGGCACAGCGGAGGACTATGCGGGCAAAAAAGTGCTGGTGGTCGGCGCCGGAAATTCCGGCTTCGACGTGCTCAATCATCTTGCCCGCGCCGACACAGAAGCCGTGTGGCTGTCGGCCAGGCAAGGTCCTTCGCTGATGCCGAAGCGGATCGGCAAGGTTGCCGTCGCGCGCTTCGGCGGCTTCATGGCGATGCTGCCGACGTGGATTGCCGACGCCGTGATCGCCGCGACGCAACGCCTGGTGTTTGGCGACCTCACCCGCTTCGGCCTGCCGCCGGCGCCGAAAGGCGGCGCCAGCCGGCTCGGCGTCGAGCAGATCGCGATTGCCGTCGACGACGGCGCCGTCGCCGCGCTGAAGGCCGGACGGATTTCGGTGGTGGCGCCCGTGGCGGCCTTCGAAGGCCCGGGCGTGCGGTTGAACGACGATACGGTGATTGAACCGGATGTGGTGATCGCAGCGACCGGCTATCGCACCGGCTTGGAGGCCATGTTGGGCGATCTCGGCGTGCTCGACGCCAAGGGCGTGCCGAAAGCCAATGGTGGCACGCCGAGCGGCCAGCCCGGCCTGTGGTTCATCGGCATGCGGCCCAGCCTGACCAGCTATTTCCACAGCGCCGGCCTGCAGGCCGAAGCGATCGCCAGGCAGATCGTCAGAGGGTCGTAGCGGCCTTGGCGATTGGCTGAGGCACCCCGCCCCTTCGTCATCCACGGGCGAAGCAAGGAGCGAAGCGACACAGCGCAGACCCCAGGGTCTTCGCGACGCCGCTGCGCGGCTGCTCCGCCCAGGGACGACGAAGCTGAGAGGCTCCGGTCTCCTGACAAGGGCAGTCTTGATTCCGTTTCTTGCTTTGTTATATAACATGTAATGAACAAGCGAGCGGACCACAATGGAAGACATCATTCGATCTCTTGGCTACCTCACCCTCGGCAGCAGGCTGAAGCGCATCGGCGAGCAGCTGCAGGCCGATACGCAGCGCATGCTCGATGGTCTTGAGGTGCCGGTCCAGTCGAGCCAGTACCCGCTGCTGGCCGCGCTCGATCGGCTTGGGCCGCTGCCTGTCGGCGAGCTGGCGCAGTCGCTCGGCATCACCCAGCCGGGCGTGACGCGCAGCGTGGCGCTGCTGGCCGAGCTGGGGCTGGTCGAGGTCATCCAGTCGGACGGCGACCAGCGGCGGCGAATGGTCTCGCTGGCCAAGAATGGTCAACGTCTGGTCGACAGAGCGAAGCGGGACGTGTGGCCGCGCATCGAGAATGCCGTTGCGGACCTGTGCAAAGGCCTTGCAGGGCCGCTTCTCGAACAACTCTCGGCCATCGAGGACGGCTTGGCGGCGGCTCCGCTCGATCGTCGTGTAAAGCAGGGTGTCGCGCCATGAGCCATATCCTCGACCGTCCCGTCTGGAGCGCGCTCGACACGCGGCATCGAATCTTTGCCAATGGCGACAAGCTCGCCAGGCGCTATCCCGCGTCGATCGTCCCGTTCGCGGCTTCAGGCGCAGATGACGCTGAGAGCCTGCAAGCGCTCGGAAGACTCGTTCCCGCAGGTGAAAGCGTATTCATGCTTCAGTCGGACCCCATTGTCCTGCCGCCGGAACTGACCGCAACCACGACGGCCTTCGGCGTTCAGATGGTTGCCGAGGCGCCCTTGCTGGCCGTGTCGGACGAGCGTGTGCAGCAGCTTACGCTGGACGATGCGGCCGAGATGCTCGCTCTGGCGTCGCTGACCAGGCCAGGCCCGTTCACGCTCAAGGCGTTGAGTCTGGGCGATTTCTGGGGCGTAAAGATCAATGGCAGGCTGGCGGCAATGGCCGGCGAGCGCATGAAGCAGCCCGGCTACAGCGAACTCAGCGGCGTGTGCTCGCATCCGGACTTTCGCGGCGGTGGCCTTGGCCGGCTGCTGTCGGTGTTCGTGTCCAACCGGATCATGGCGCGCGGCGAGGTTCCCTACCTGCACGCCTATGCCAACAATGCCAACGCGATCGGATTGTACGAATCCATCGGCTTCCGGCTGAGGTCAAGGATGAACGTGGCCGTCGTGCAGCGCGCCGGCTAGGCCGCCTTGGGGGCTCAGGCCGATTTCGGTTCCAACCGGCGGAAACCGACGGTTTCCATAAGCATTTCCTCCTCGACCATCCCGGCATTGTGGAGCGCGAGCAAGTTCAGCGCGATCTCCCGCGCCTCGGCCGAATCGGGATGCACGTCGCGCCTGCGGCAGGCCTCGTCGAACACACGTTGCAGCTTGGCGATGTCGTCGGGCCTGAGCAGGCCACGGTCATAAACAGACTTCGGCATGGCAGCCTCCTCCACAAGACCTAGGGCGCCAAGAATAAATGTCCAATCTTTCCCAAGGCTTGAGTAGAGCAGTCGCCTGGATTTGGGTGACTCCGGCCCGAGCGTTGGCAATCAGACTGCGATCTTGCTGCCACCCACCCGGGTGCCTCTGGGTCGGGCCTGTTCCACCGCAGTCTGCTTGACGTGCCGGCACGCTTGCGAAACAAGGGCTGCCACAAACGACAGCGAGGCACAAAAGTGAGTTTCTGGGGACTGGCGCAGCTCGTCATTTCGACGGTCATTTTCCTTTTGGCGGCAATCGCGGCCAAGCAATGGGGGCTGGCGCCGAGCCTCGGCAAGATCCTGCTGACGCTGGCGCTCTATACGGCGGGCAATCTGATGATGCTGCGGCTGGTCCGCGAGTTTGGCATGTCGGTGTCGTTCAGCCTGTCGGCGGTAATCCAGCTGGTGGCGGTCAATGCGGTGGCGCTGGTGTTCTTCGGCGAACGCGTCAACGCCTTGCAGGCAACCGGCATTGTGCTGGCGATCGGCGCGGTGGCGCTGATCACGCTCGGGCCCTATCTGCAGGGGCGGCTATAGTCGATGAAGACCGCCCTCCGCACCCTCGCCAACTGGATCGAATTTCCGGTGCTGCTCGCCGGACTGATCATCGCCGGCGGATTGTGGGGGTTCGAGGAATTGATGGAGGTGGCGCGCGACACCACCCCGCATGCTTTCGATACCGAGATCCTGCTCGCCTTCCGCCAGGCCGGCCATCCCGATGTCCCGCTCGGCCCGCTCTGGCTGCAGGGAGCGATGCGCGACATCACCAGCCTCGGCAGCTCCACGGTGCTGGTGCTGATCGTGGCGGCGGTGATTGTCTATCTGCTGCTGATCCGCAAGGCAGGAACGGCGCTGTTCATCCTGGTGGCGGTGGCCGGCGGCCAGGCGCTGTCCAGCCTGTTGAAAGCCGGCGTCGACCGGCCGCGCCCGGACCTTGTCTCGCACCTCGTCACAGAGACCTCGCTGTCGTTTCCGAGCGGCCACGCGATGGTCTCGGCGGTGACCTATCTGACACTCGGCTCGCTGGCGGCCCGGTTCCTGCCGGGACGTACGACCAAGATCTTCGTGCTCTGCCTGGCGGTTTTGACGACGCTTCTGGTTGGCGTCAGCCGCGTCTATCTCGGCGTCCACTGGCCTTCCGACGTGCTCGCCGGCTGGTGCGCCGGCTTCGCCTGGGCAATGCTGTGCTGGCTGGCAGCGCGGCTGCTGCAGCGGCGGTATGCGGTGGCGGATAGTGACAGCGAGCTTGAAGAAAACTAACGGTCCGGAGCGGAAATCAGATCAGCTCGCATCTCCGGCGCCTTCTTCTTCGGCGCCGCCTCGACCGTCGGCACGGTGCTGGACCGCATCGCCGACCAGCGCAAGAACTTTATCCTCGATTGCTCGGCGGTGCCGTTCTTCGATTGCACCGCGGCCAATGTCATCGAGGGCGCGGCGCACAAGGCGAAGCGCGCCGGGGTGCGATTCATCATCGCCGGCGCCTCGCCGCAGACGCGGCGCATGCTCATCAACCACGGCGTCAAGCGGCCGCTGGTGACCTTTGGTGCCTCGATCAACGATGCGCGGGCGCAACTGGCCCCGGAGAAGTAGCCGCCAGCCGGGGACCGGCCGGCGGTCGATCACTGCGATGTTCCATCGAAGCTCACCGCGGCGATCTCGCCTTCGTTCATCAGCGGCACGAAGATTCGCGTGCCATCGGTGCCGATATCGGCGCTGCCCGGCTTGAACTGCACTACTGCTTCCGGAGCGCCGCCAACCTTGTAGCGATAGAGCGTGCCGGTCATGTAGGCGGTGGCGTAGATGCTGTCGCCGATGGCGATGACGCCGTCGAGGTCGGCAAAGTTTTGTGCGCCCGGCAACGTTGAAACCGTCTTGCTGGCCAGATCAACCGACAGCAGGCCGCCGGGTTCGGCGGTGCTGAAATCGGCCTTGATTCCCTTGCCCCAGGACGCCACGATCAGCCTACCTCCTTCTGCAAAGATGCCGTTGGGTGCGGCCAGCTTCGCGTCCTTCACGAACAGCTCCGCCTTGTCGCCGTCGATGCGGTAGATCGCGTCGGCCAGCATATCGGTGAAATAGATTTTGCCCGAACTGTCCGATGTCACGTCGTTGAGGAAGACGGCGCCAGGCACATCGATGGTTGACACGAGCTTGCCGCTGGCGAGATCGACGACGCGCATTTTGGTGATGTCGGCAACGTAGAGCTTGCCGCCGGAGATCGCCGAGCCCTTCGGCGCATCCATGCCGTCGGTCCAGTGTTGCGTTATCGTCTTGCCGTCCGGCGACAGCACCGAGAGATAACCGTTGCCGTCGGCTTCGCCGGGATTGCCGACGATGTTGGAGACGATGATACGATTGTTGGCGGCGTCGAACAGCGCCGATTCCGGCTGCTGGAAGCCGGAAGCGCGCCAGACTTCGCCGGCCTGGGCGACCGGTGCAAGCGCGATGCCGAAGGCGGCGAAACAAATCGAGGTGATGAAGGTTTTCATGGCCAGGTCTCCTGATGACGGGCGGAGAGCTAGAGATTTCGATACTTTTCGGAAAGTCCGATTGTCGCTAGTATCGAAACCCGATACCAAATGGCGCAAAAGAGGTGCATCCCATGAATGGCCTGATCTTCGAGGCGCTGAAGCGGACGCTGAAGGCCAAGGGCGTCACCTATCGCGACCTTGCCGAGCGCATGGGCGTTTCCGAGCCGACGGTGAAGCGCATCTTCCACGAGCGCAATTGCAAGCTCGACCGGTTGGTGGAGATTTGCGCTGCTGCCGGCGTCGAGCTGGAAAACGTGTTGGGTTCGATGAACAGGGGACCGGGACCGGTCAACCGCATCGCACCGGAGATCGAGCGCAAGCTCGCGGGACGTCCGGCGCTGCTGTTCATCTTCGTCATGCTGTCGGAGAAATTCACGCCGGAAGGCGTCATGCGCTCGCAAGGACTGAGCGAAGCCTCGATGTTTCTCTATCTGCGCGATCTCGAAGCGCTCGGGCTGATCGCGCTGGGCAGCGGGCTGTCGGCACGGCTGCTGGTCGACACGCCGATCCAGTGGAATTTCGAAGGGCCGCTCAGGCCGCTGTTCGAGATGACCAACAAGAATTTCATCGGCTGGGCGATCACCCATCTGGAGCGGGAAGCGACCTTTGTCTCGTTCTCGCGGCGGATGCGGCCGGAAACGGCCGAGATGGTGAAGCGCGAGGCCGAGGAACTGGCCGATCGCGTCAAGCTGCTCGCCCATCACGACCAGCACACGACGCCGGAAGACGGGCTGACCGGCTACAAATGGACGTTTGCTTTCGGCGCAACGCCGTTTCCGGCGATCATGCCGATCGGCCCGCACCCCAGGGATGCCGGAGCGTTCGACAGGCCCGCGGCTCCCGCAAAGGGACGCCGTCCTTTGCCGGCCTGACACGGCCAAGCCTCCGCCTGCCCAGCTTCGGTTTTCAACATGATCTTTTGTCTGGACGTTTTTGCTCTTTGCAGCCGCATTTCAAAAAATGAAACCACATTCATGATAGAGTTCGCGCACTGATTTGCCAGTCTGTAGAGGTCGGGTTTGCCGAATGCGTGACACGTCCCCGTGAAATCGAAGTGATCCCATGCCGACCGCGCCAACACTTGAACTTCGCCGCTATTCGCGCCTGAAAAATTTGCGGGCGCGCGCAGAACGCCAGGGTGCTGCATTGCAGTTCTGGGCGCGTACGGCATCGCTCGCCGTGATCTCCTGCTTCTTTTCATTGATCAGCCGCTGGGATGCCTCGCTGCTCTTCGTGCTGGCGGGCCTCGCGCTGTTCCAGCTCATCGGCCTGATCCAGTTTCGCTTTGCGCGCCGTCGCACGGCGCGATGGTGGATCGGTTATCTCGTCGGTACGCTGGACATCATTCTGTTGACCGTTCTGCTGATAACGCCCAACCCGTTTTCCCAGGAGGTCGCGCCGGCCGCGATGCAACTGCGCGAGGGCAGTTTCAAATTCCTGCTGATTTTCGTATGCCTTGGCGCGCTGACCCTTTCGACACGATTGGCGCTCTATCTCGGCGCGCTCGCGGCCTTGACGTGGGCGATCGGCGTGGGATGGGTGATTCTTCGTCCGGGAACCGTCATTCCGGCGACGAACCTCTATTCGATGCCGATGACAGAGCGACTGAACCTCTATCTCAACCCCAATTTCGTCGATACATTCGCGCAGGCGACCAACGTGTTGGTCGTGCTGATTATCGGCGCAATCATGGCGCTGGTCGTCTCTCGTTCCCGACATCTGTCGGAAGACTATGTCAAGGCAGAGCGCGCCCGCGCCAATCTCGCCCGGCATTTTTCGCCCAATGTCGTCGACCAGCTCGCCACGGATGACGAGCCCTTCGGCCCGGTCCGCCGGCAGGATATCGCGGTGCTGTTCGCCGACATCGTCGGCTTCACACACTATTCCGAGGATCATCCGGCCGAAGCAGTGTTCGAACTTCTGCGTCAGTTCCACCGTCGCATGGAGCAGGTCGTTTTCGACCATCATGGCACTGTCGATAACTATATCGGCGATTGCATCATGGCGACATTCGGGGTTCCGCAAGCCAGCCACGACGACGCGACTCGGGCCATCCAGTGCGCTGAAGCGATGATCGCCGCTCTCGAAGACTGGAATGTGCAGCGGGTGTCCAGGGGATACCCGCCGCTGGACGTTCGGATCGGTGCACAATATGGCGCTGTCGTCATCGGCGCGGTCGGCAGCGAGCGCAATCTGTCCTTCGCGGTGGTGGGCGACACCGTCAACGTCGCCAGCCGTTTGCAGTCGCTCTGCCGTGAGCTTCAGGCGAATATTTGCTTTGGGTCACGACTGATTGAGGCCGCGAAGGCGGAATCGCCCACGACACAGTTGAATGCGCGCGATCATGGTCCGGTGAGCATCCGCGGCCGGGACGAACCGGTCCATGTCTGGGTCGAACACAGAGCCGAAAACCAGGGCGCTATTGTGGTTTCGGCATGATGCGAGCCGCGCCAAGCCATCACGTGTCTGAGGCGATTGCGCCAGCCTTCGCGGCTGGGGCGTCTGTGTTTGCCTTGTCGTCCCAGGTCACCGCCCGGTAGTCGAAACCATATTCCAGCGTCGGCTTGACGATGCGGAAAAAGGGCGACAGGTCGAAATCGCGCGGCGTGTAGAGCGAATGGTGGCGGATGTGGAGGATTTCCCGGCGTGAATAGCTCGACTGCGCCGAGGCGCGGCCGGGGGCGCGGGTGATCTCGGGCAGGATCGGATAACGGATCTCGCCATAGGCCTCGGCAATCAGCGTCGAGCAGATGGCGCGTGTCGGATCGCCGGATCCGAAAGCCAGCATGCGGCGGCGCCAGCGCACCGGCACCGGCGGCGCCGGCAGGAAAAAGCGCAGCATGTCGAAGATGTTCTTGAGGTCGTATTTCAGGCCGAGCTTGCCGATCATGAAGGCGACGACCTTGTCGCGGTCTTCCGGCGTCAGGCCGCTCGCGCGACAGATGCGCGTGTTGTAGGTGCGGTAGCGCGACAGCGGCACGGCGACACAGCCTTCGCCGAGCGTAACCTCGATCAGGCGCGGCCGCTCCGACCCATCAGCGGGTTCGGACAAGGCATCGCCAACATAGAAGGCGGCGTGCGACCATGTCGACTGGGTCAGGTATTTGATGACCGCGGAGATCTTCTGGTTGCCCTCGATGAGCAGGATGTCGCCGGGTTCGAGCGCGCGACGCAGCGTCTCGGCGTCGGACGGCGTGTAGGGCTCATAGCCGGAGGATTCGTCCTGCAGCCGGCCGGCAAGCCAGCGGCCAAGTCGGTCGAGAAGCGTTTCGGCGGGCGCGGTCATCGTAGAGCGTGACTAGCACGGGCCGACCGGCAAGGGCCAGCGCGCCGTCAACCGACCGGAACGCCCGTCTGTTCCTGCGGCGCTGGGCCGGCGAGGTCGTCGCGCGCATTGCGGGCAAGTTTCTTTGTCGAGCGCTTGGGGTTGTCGCCGAACAGGTCGGCGGCCCCGGCGAGACAGGCCTTCTTCAGGCTCTTTTCCGAGCGCTTCAAAAGCTTGCCCAGAAGCTTGGTGTCCTGGGCATCGCCGAGCGGTTCGTCGTCGGCTTCGAGCAGGGCGCGCATGACGAAGACATCGTGCAGTTCGCCCAGCTTTTCGCCCAGTTCGTCGACCGCCTTGCGCCGCACCTTGATCGGCGTTGGCCACAGCCGGCCGAGCAGCGACAAATGCATCGAGTGGGTCTTTGCCGCCTTGCGCAGGTCGTGGAAATCCTCGGCCTCACCGCGCGATCCCGCTCTGTCCAGCGCCTTCCTGGCGCGGCGCAAGGTCTTGCGGGCGCCGTCGGCGAGCACGTCAGCGGCGTGTTCGGGCAAATCCGGGAGCAGCAGCCGCTCTATCCGGATCAGGCCTTCCTCGCAGGCGGCGGTCGCAGCACCTATGGCGGCGTCGAGGCCGGCGCCGGCATGCATTTCATGCTGGCGGGCAATAAGCCGATCGCGCACGCTGTCGAGGCCGCCGCCGGCAACATGCTCTGGAAAGGCGGCCGCCAGCCGGTCGATGGTCTCGACCAGCGCGGTTGCTTCACGCGGACCCGCCAGAAGGGCCGCCACCTGGCGGTAGCACTGGTTTTCAGTTTGGCAAAACGTTTCGTTACCGGAATGGACCAAGCGCAGCAAGGCGCGCGCGCTCTTCAGCCGCTTGCGGCATTTGTGCAGCGCCTGCTCCGGCCGGTCGTGCGCCGCGGCCAGATGCGCAAGCGCCTTGCCGATTTCCTCGCCAAGGATGCGTCTGACCTCGCCGGTCAGCGGCAGGCGCGGATCGATGCGAAAACTCATGCGGCGATCTCCGGAATCCCCCCAAGGGCGAGCGACGCGTTGTAAAACCTTTGCTCGCCGGTCACTTCGCGGCCGAGCCAATCAGGCAGCATTTCGTCAGGTACATCCTCCGGCGTCTCGAGCTCGGCCACCACAAGGCCGGCAAGAATTCCGCCGAAAACATCGACTTCGTAGAGATAGCCGCGATGCCTAACATGGTGGCGTGTCTTCTCGATGACATGTCCGATGGCGAAGGCCAGCATCTCCTCGGCATCGGCCAGCGGGATCGGATACTCATACTCGTCGCGCTCGCGGGCGCGGCTGCCGAATTTGAGCGTCAGTTTCGCCGAACTACCGTCGCTGATGCGCACGCGCACGGTGCGGCCAGGGGCTGCGGCAAGGTAGAACTGGCGAATGCGGATATCCGCCTCGGCCAGATTGCGCCATTCGGCGCTGGAGACCAGGAACTTGCGTTCGACTTCCTTGCCCATGGCCGCGCACTTAAGCGTCTGCGGCTCGACATGGCAAGCCGGCACAGAGAATCAATTTGACTTTAATCAATCGATTGATTAAAGTCGCTGACATGATCAAACCAACACCCGGTAGAACGCCCCGCCAGGAGACATCGCCTGCCGAGCAGACGCGCGCCGCACTTGTGCTGGCCGCGCTCAAACTGTTCGGACGGCAGGGCTTCGACGGCACCTCGACGCGCGAGATCGCGGCGGAGGCCAAGGCCAATATAGGCTCCATCGCCTATCATTTCGGCAGCAAGGAAGGGCTGCGCGCGGCCGCCGCCGACCACATCGTCGAGACCATCCAGGCAATTGCCGGACAGGCGATCGGGCCGGCGTCGGCTCCGTCCACCCCCGAGGCCGCCAGGGCGCAGCTGGTCGCCGCGCTGGAGCGCATGGTGGGGTTCATCGTCGCGAGTCCCGAGGCTGGCGAAATCGTACAATTCGTACTTCGCGAGCTCTCGCATCCCACGGCAGCGCTCGACCGCATCTATGCCGGCGTGTTCGAGCCGACGCATCGGCGGCTCTGCCAGGTCTGGGAACAGGCGACCGGCGAGCCGGCCGAGAGCGAGGCCACCAAGCTCACGGTTTTCACGCTGATCGGCCAGGTCATCTATTTCCGCATCGGTCGCGAGGCGGTGCTGCGCCGAATGGGCTGGCGCGAGATCGGCGCCGCGGAAGCCGCCAAGGTGGTGGCGGTCGCCACCAACAACCTCGAGGCCATGCTGGGCGCGCGCAAGGCGGCCGCCCGCAAGGAGGGCAAGCGATGAGTTTTCTCTGTTCCCTGCCGCTCGCGGCCCAGCTGTTCAGCGCCTGCGCGCCGGCGGCACCCCTGGCCGTCGGCTATGTCGAGGGCGAGTATGTCTTGCTGGCGCCGATCGAGGTGGCGCAGGTCGAGACCGTCAAGGTCAAGCGCGGCGACCGTGTCGAGCCCAACACGCCGGTGGTGACGCTGGAAAGCGCCGACGCCAAGATTGCCGTGGCGCAAGCCGAAGCGGCGCTCGCCCAGGCGCAGGCGCAGCTTGCCGATCTGCAGGTCGGCAAAAGACCGGAAGAGATTGCCGTGCTGAAGGCCGAGGTCGACATGGCCCGCGCGCAAGCCACCGACGCCAGGCGC
Source organism: Mesorhizobium sp. P2_D6 (assembly GCF_056404315.1). NCBI lineage: Bacteria > Pseudomonadati > Pseudomonadota > Alphaproteobacteria > Hyphomicrobiales > Phyllobacteriaceae > Mesorhizobium > Mesorhizobium sp. P2_D6. The sequence goes on from NZ_JBFUEG010000007.1 coordinate 29,693, forward strand.
CGCTATGACCGCGCCAGCGATCTGTTCAAGCGCGGCACCGGCACGCAGGCTGACTACGACACCGCGTCGGCGACGCTGGAGACGGCCAATGCGCAGGTCGGCCAGGCGGAAGCCAATCTCGCGGTCGGCGGTCTGCCGGCGCGGCCCGAAACGATTAAGGCGGCCGACAACCAGGTCAAGCAGGCGCAGTCGGCACTGGAACAGGCTGAGTGGCGGCTGTCGAAGCGGGTGCTGGCGGCGCCCTCGCCCGGCCGCGTCAACGACGTCATCCGCAACCCCGGCGACACCGCCGGCCCGACCGCGCCCGTCATCTCGATGCTGCCCGACGGCGCCGTGAAACTCAGCGTCTATATCCCGGAAAGAGCCTTTTCATCGATCAAGGTCGGCACGCTGCTTTCCGTCCATTGCGACGGCTGCGGCGAGGGCGTGAAGGCGCGCGTCAGCTATGTCTCGCCCGATCCGGAATTCACCCCGCCGGTGATCTACTCGCTCGAGAACCGGCAGAAGCTGGTCTACCTCGTCGAGGCGCGGCCGGAGGGCGAGGTACAAGCGCTGCAGCCGGGTCAGATCGTCGATGTCGAGCTGGCGGTCTCCGCAAAATGAACGCCATAGACGTCCATGGCCTGGTCAAGCGTTTTGGCGACAAGACCGTCGTCGACCATGTGACGATGTCGGTGGCCGAAGGCGAGATCGTCGGCTTTCTCGGGCCGAACGGCTCGGGCAAGACGACGACCATTCGCATCATGTGCGGCCTGCTGACGCCCGACGAGGGCGAAGGCACGGTGCTGGGATTCAACATCCGCACCGAGTCGCTCCGGATCAAGCGCGAAGTCGGCTACATGACGCAGAAATTCTCGTTCTACGAGGATCTGACGATCGGCGAAAACCTCGAATTCGTGGCGCGGCTCTACCGGCTGAAGCCGGTCGAGGAGCATGTGGCGCGCACGCTGGAAGAACTTGGCCTGACGACGCGGCGCAACCAGCTCGCCGGCACGCTGTCGGGCGGCTGGAAGCAGCGTCTGGCGCTCGCCGCCTGCATCATGCACAAGCCGAAGCTGCTGCTGCTCGACGAGCCGACCGCCGGCGTCGACCCGAAGGCGCGGCGCGAGTTCTGGGACGAGATCCATCGCCTCGCCAGCGGCGGGCTGACGGTGCTGGTCTCCACCCATTACATGGACGAGGCCGAGCGCTGCCACCGCATCAGCTACATCTCCTATGGCAAGATGCTGGCCACCGGCACGGTGGACGAGGTGGTGAAGAATGCCGGGCTGACCACCTTCGTGCTGCAAGGGCCGCGCCTCGACCAGGTCGCCGATGCCCTGAAGGAACGGCCGGGCGTCGACCAGGTTGCGCCGTTCGGCGCCACGCTGCATGTCGTTGGCTCCGACAAGGCTGCCCTGGAAAAGGCGCTTGCCGATGTGGAGAAGGAGCACAAGGGCGTCAGCGTAAAACCCGGCGAGACCAGCCTCGAGGATGTGTTCATCCAGTTCATGTCAGGCTCGAAGGACAATATGGCATGAACAGCGTCTTCTCCTTCGCCAGGCTCGGTGCGCTGCTGATCAAGGAATTCATCCAGATGCGGCGCGACCGCATCACCTTCGCCATGATGCTGGGCGTGCCGCTTTTACAGCTGGTGCTGTTCGGCTATGCCATCAACAACGATCCCAAAAGCCTGCCTGCCGCACTCGTGGCGACCAGCAACGACCCCTACACCCGCGCCATTGTCGCGGCCCTGCAGACGACCGGCTACTACCGCTTCGACCATGTCGCGCAAAGTGCCGAGCAAGCCGAATTCCTGATGGCGCGCGGCGACGTTTCCTTCGTCGTCACCATCCCCGCCGATTTCGGCCGCCGGGTCGAACGCGGCGACAATCCGCAAATCCTGATCGAGGCCGACGCCACCGATCCGGCCGCCGCCAGCGGCGCCATCTCGACTCTAAGCACCGTCGCCAGCCAGGCGCTGCTTCGCGCGCAAGGCATGCAGGAGGCGGCGGCCGAGAACGCCAGGGGCCAGCTCGACGTGGTGGTGCACCGGCGCTACAACCCGGAAGGCATCTCGCAATACAACATCGTTCCCGGGCTGCTCGGCGTTATCCTGCAGATGACCATGGTGATGATGACCTCGATCGCGCTGACTCGCGAGACCGAGCGCGGCACGATGGAGAACCTGCTGGCCATGCCGTCCAGTCCGCTCGAGATCATGCTGGGCAAGGTGCTGCCCTATCTGGCGGTCGGCGCGGTGCAGGTGGTGGTGGTCCTGGCGGCGTCGAAGCTTTTGTTTGCCATCCCGTTCACCGGCTCGATGTCGTTGCTGCTCACCGCCGTGCTGGTGTTCGTGCTGGCGCTGGTGCTTCTCGGCTACACCATCTCGACCATTGCCCGCACGCAGATGCAGGCACTGCAGCTGACCTTCTTCTTCTTCCTGCCGTCGATCCTGCTGTCGGGCTTCATGTTCCCCTATCGCGGCATGCCCGGCTGGGCGCAGATCTTTGGCGAGATTTTCCCGCTGACGCATTTTTTGCGCATCACCCGCGCGGTGATGCTGAAAGGCGCCGAGCTGCCGGCGGTGGCGGGCGAGATCACCTGGCTGGTTGCGTTTGTGGCTTTGTTTGCCGGCGTCGCATTGGTGCGGTTCAGGCGGACACTCGACTAGGCTCTCAAGGGTTGAACGATTTTGGACCGCTGACGAAAGGGCTCCCCTTGACGTAAAATCGCAGCGGGCGGTCTGCATCCTTGGTAATGCCGATGCGGATGCCTTGGCCGATGTCGCCGGCTTGATGCTCATCTTCGGCCAGCCATAGCGGGCCTTGCCGGCACAGATCGAGGCCGTCGAGCGAACGGTCGATCCGCAAGGCCTGGGCAAGCCGTCCCGGCCCGCGCGCCAGGTCACGCAAGCGCTCGACACCTCGGTTCTCCCGCATAAGCGGAATGCCTTCGAGCGGTTCGAGCGCCCGGATCAGGATGCCGGTGCCGGTCCCCGCCCTCTCGCTCGAGACGTTAAGCATCCAGGAGACGCCATACGCGAGATAGACATAGGCGTGTCCGGGTCCGAGAAATAGCGAGCGATTGCGCGGCGTCATGCCGCGATAACCATGGCCGGCAGCATCGCCGACCACATAGGCTTCGGTCTCGACGATGCGGCCGCTGACAATGCCTTCCGGCAGCTCCCGCACCACCAGTCTGCCGATGAGGTAGCGGGCCAGAGCAGACGTATCTTCCGGCAGTTCGGCGCGGTCGAGCGGGCCATGGCCGGTCATGCTATCGCCGCCTGGCTTCAAGATATCCGCTCGACCCATTGCGCGCGCGAAGGTCCCGGCTCGAACGGGTCGCCGAAATACTGGGTCTCGCGGGCCACCTTGCCATCGACGAACTCCATAATGCTCACCGTATAGGAGGGAACGCCGTCATAGGTCAGGACATATTCGGTGATCCAAAGGTCGCCTGAGCCGATGATCCTCCGCACCGCGAAGCGCTTCTGATTGGGCTGCGCGGCACGCGACGACTGGATGTTGCGCCGCCCACGAATGCGCTCGCCCGACTGCGGATAGTCGAGCACCGCGTCGTCGCGATAGATCTGATGTTCCGCCTCGAAATCATTGGCATCGGAGGCCACCCAATGGCGATCCAGAGCCGCTCTTATGTCAGAGTCTGCCATCTCGGTTATCAGGCCGCGGCCATGATCTCGGCATAGGTGCTGAAATCGACATTGCCGCCCGACAGCACCACGGCCACGCATTTGCCCGACAGCTCGATCTCGCCTGACGAGAGCGCTGCCAGCGCTACGCAGCCGCCGGGCTCGACCACCAGTTTTAGATGGGCCATGGCGTCGCGCATTGCTTGCGCGGCCGCCTTGTCGGAGACGGCGATCGCGCCGGCCAGGTTCTTGCGGTTGATCTCGAAAGTGATGGCGCCAGGCTCTGCGGTGAGGATGGCATCGCAGATCGAGCTGTGGCCGGGTTCGTTAGAAACCCTTTTTCCCTCGATCAGCGAGCGGCGGGTGTCGTCGAAATGCTCGGGCTCCACCGCCCAGACCGCCGTGTCCGGCGAAGCGTCCTTGACGGCGATCGAGATGCCGCTCGACAGGCCGCCGCCGCCGCAGGGGATGAGAACCGCGGCGAGGCTGACGCCGAGCGCCTTGGCCTGGCGCATCAGTTCGAGGCCGATCGTGCCCTGGCCTGAGATGATGGCCGGATCGTCGAAGGGCGGCACCAGCACCATGCCCTTGTCCATATAGGGGCGCACCACGGTCATGCGGTCGTCGCGAAAACGATCAAACGGCACCACCTCGGCGCCCATCTTGCGAACGTTGGCGATCTTCATTGCCGGCGCATCGGCGGGCATGGCGATTACTGCCTTGACGCCGAACATTGCGGCGGACACGGCGACGCCTTGAGCATGGTTTCCGGAAGAAAAGGCGACCACGCCGCGGCCGCGCTCTTCCTCGCTCAGCGTCGACAATTTGTTGTAGGCGCCGCGGAACTTGAACGAGCCGGTGCGCTGCAGCGTCTCCGGCTTGAACAGGATGCGGCCGCCGAAGCGCTTGTTAAGTTCCGGCGATTCGATCAAGGGCGTTTCGACGATCAGGCCGGAGAGCCGCGCAGCGGCGGCGTGGATGTCGGCAATGCCGGGAAGCGTGGTCATGACGAAGTCCTGAGAGGGATGAGATCGGCGCATGGTGCACGCAAAGGCAGGCCGCGCACCAATGAAAAAATGTGACCGTTACAAAGTTTGGCGGGCATGAGCGGCGAGGAGGAGGGTCAAACTGGCCCACCTCTCCCGCCTTTATCCGCGAGGCCGTATCGGCTAAGGGCGGGGGAACAGAATTCCGGACCGCCAGAAATGACCGCCAAGCCCACCCCCCTGTTCCTCGGCATCGACACCGGCGGCACCTATACCGATGCCGTGCTGTGGTCTGAACAAGGCGGGCCAAAAGGCAAGGTGCTGGCCAAGGCCAAGGCGCTGACCACGCGGCACGATCTTGCCGTCGGCATTTCCGGTGCGGTCGACGCGGTGTTGGAGAAATCCGCCACCGACCCGGCCGCGATCAAACTGGTGTCGATGTCGACGACGCTTGCCACCAATGCACTGGTCGAGGGCCAGGGCGGTCGCGTTGCGTTGATCATGATCGGCTTTACCGAAGCCGACCTTGCCCGCGACGGGCTGAAGACCGCGCTCGGCACCGACCCGGTGGTATTTTGTCAGGGCGGCCATGATGTCCACGGCAATGCGGCCAAGCTCGACCTCGCAGGCCTCAAGGCGGCGCTGCCCGAACTCGGCGCCTCGGTGTCGGGCTTTGCCGTCTGCGCCTATTTTGCCACCCGCAATCCGGCGCATGAGCTTGCCGCGCGCGACCTGATCCGCGAAAAGACCGGCCTGCCGGTCACCGCCAGCCACGAATTGTCAGCTAAGCTCGGCGGCCCGCGCCGCGCGCTCACCACTTTGCTCAACGCCCGGCTGATCTCGATGATCGACCGGCTGGTGGCGGCGACTGAGGGCTTTCTCGAGGCGCGCAAGATCGCCGCACCCCTTATGGTGGTGCGCGGCGACGGCGCGCTGGTTTCGGCCGCCTTTGCCCGCCAGCGGCCGATCGAGACGATTTTGTCCGGCCCGGCCGCCAGCCTGGTCGGCGCCCGCCACATGACGGGCTTGAACAACGCCATGGTTTCCGACATTGGCGGCACCACAACGGATGTCGCAGTGCTCGATGGCGGCCGCCCGCGGCTCGATCCCGAAGGCGCCACGGTCGGCGGCTTCCGCACCATGGTCGAGGCGGTGGCCATGCGCACCTTCGGTCTCGGCGGCGATTCCGAAGTGGCGCTGGAAGATGGCGCGCTCAACCCGAAGATCCTGCTCGGCCCGCGCCGCCTGGTGCCGCTGGCGCTGGCCGGAATGATGCATGGCGTTGCAGTGACATCGGAACTCGAACGCCAGCTCCGCGCGCCCAATCCCGGCCGCATGGATGGCCGTTTTGCTCTGCGCACCGGCGTGCCGGACAGGCTTGCCGCTGGTCTGACGGCGCCCGAGGCAAAACTCTACGACCAGATCGGCACTGTGCCGCTGGCCGTCGACAGGCTGCTGGCCTCGAACGCCCAGAACGCCACGCTGAACCGGCTGGTCTCGCGCGGCCTCGTGCACATCTCCGGCTTTACGCCTTCGGACGCCGCCCATGTGCTGGGCAAGCAGGCCAATTGGGATGCGGCCACCGCTCGGCTCGGCGCCGAACTCTTCGCTCGCAAGCGCGACGGCCGCGGCCAGAACATTGCCGCCTCGCCGGAAGTAATCTCCGAACGCGTGCTGGTGACGCTGACGCGCTGGTCGGCCGAATACATTCTGGAAACCGCCTTTGCCGAGGACGGCCTGGATGGCGCTGCCACCGTCGCGCATGCGCTGGTGCAGCGCGCCGTCGATGCCCACCCCGGCATCGCCAGGCTCTCGGTCGCGCTCGATCGCCCCGTCATCGGCCTCGGCGCCTCGGCGCCGCTGCACTATGCCGGCTTGGCCGAGCTGGTCGGCAATGAATGCGTGGTGCCGGAAGACACCGACGTCGCCAACGCCCTCGGCGCCGTCGTCGGCCAGGTCCGCGTCTCGGCCGAAGCCCGCGTCAGCCAGCCCAAGGAAGGCCTGTTCCGCCTGGCCTCGGGGCAAACGGTGCGCGATTTCACCGACGAGGCCAAGGCGATCGCGGCGGCGGAAGCCGATGTGCGGGCCATTGTTGCCGAACGGGCGAAGGATGCCGGCACCGACAATGCCGAGATCGAAGTAGCTACCGAATTCCGCGTCTCCACAGTCGAGGCCCAGCGCATGTTCATCGAAGCGCATGTGGTGGCGGTGGCCTCGGGTAGGCCAAGGATTGCGGTTTGAGGGTGCCCTTTCCTTCTCCCCGTTTCACGGGGAGAAGGTGCCCGAAGGGGCGGATGAGGGGCAGCGCCAACGAACGCGGTTTCACTGTACCGCCACTTCACATATCGCCGAGCCGCCCCTCATCTGGCCGCCGCCATCTTCTCCCCGTAGAACGGGGAGAAGGACGCTGTCGCCGCCGTCTTCGCCAACCTGCCAAAATCCCGCCTTCACCCTAAGCTGAATTGACCCTTCACCCCTGACATGCCAAAGGCCGCAAAGCCTTTCATCTGGAGAAGCCCTGATGACCGATCGCGTCGAGATCGCCGGATTGCGGATTGCCCGCGAATTGCACGACTTCGTTGGCAACGAAGCGCTGCCGGGCACCGGCATTGCGGCCGACGCTTTCTGGACCGGCCTTTCGGCCATCGTGCATGACCTAGCGCCGAAGAACCGGGCGCTGCTGGCCAAACGCGACGCCATGCAGGAGCAGATCGACGCCTGGTACCGTGCCAATGGCGCGCCCATCGACATCGAGGCCTACAAGATTTTCCTCAAGGAGATCGGCTATCTCGTTCCGGAAGGCCCGACCTTCAGCGTCAGCACGGACAATGTCGACCCCGAAATCGCCGTCGTCGCCGGGCCGCAGCTGGTGGTACCGGTGATGAATGCGCGCTATGCGCTCAACGCCGCCAATGCCCGCTGGGGGTCGCTCTACGATGCGCTCTACGGCACCGATGCCATTCCGGAGGCCGGCGGGGCCGAGAAGGGCAAGAGCTTCAACCCCGTGCGCGGTGCTAAGGTGGTGGCCTGGGCGAAAAACTTCCTCGATGAGGCCGTGCCGCTCACCTCCGGCAAATGGGCAGGGGTGAACGGGCTTACCGTCCAGGGCAGCATCTTGCGGCTCAGCGCCGGCGCCGGCGGCACCACGCTGGCCAACCCGAAACAGTTTGCCGGCTATCGTGGCGACCCGGCCAACCCTGAAGCCGTTTTGCTTACCCAGAACGGCCTGCACATCGAAATATCAATCGACCGCGCCAACCAGATCGGCCGCACCGACCCTGCCGGCATTGCCGATATCGTGCTGGAATCGGCGCTGACCACCATCCAGGACTGCGAGGATTCTGTCGCGGCGGTGGATGCAGAGGACAAGGTCGTGGTTTACCGCAACTGGCTCGGCCTGATGAAGGGCGATCTCGCCGAAGAAATCAGCAAGGGCGGCAAGACTTTTGTCCGCAAGCTCAACCCCGACCGCGCCTGGACGGCGCCGAATGGCGGTGCGCTCACACTGCCCGGCTGCTCGCTGATGCTGGTCAGAAACGTCGGCCACCTCATGACCAATCCGGCGATTTTGGATCGCGATGGCAACGAGGTGCCGGAAGGCATCATGGATGCCGCAATGACGGCGCTGATCGCGCTGCACGATGTCGGCGCGAACGGCCGCCGCGCCAATTCTCGCGCCGGCTCGATGTATGTGGTGAAGCCCAAGATGCACGGCCCTGAGGAAGTGGCTTTCGCCGTCGAGATTTTCGACCGCGTCGAAGCGCTGCTCGGCATGGCCAGAAACACCATCAAGATGGGCATCATGGACGAAGAGCGGCGCACCACCGTCAACCTCAAGGAGGCGATCCGCGCGGCGAAGGAGCGCGTCGTGTTCATCAACACCGGCTTCCTCGACCGCACCGGCGACGAGATCCACACTTCGATGGAAGCCGGGCCGATGATCCGCAAGGGCGACATGAAGCAGGCCGCCTGGATTTCCGCCTACGAGGCCTGGAACGTCGATAAGGGCTTGGAATGCGGTCTGGCCGGCCACGCCCAGATCGGCAAGGGCATGTGGGCGATGCCCGATTTGATGGCGGCGATGCTGGAACAGAAGATCGCCCACCCCAAGGCCGGCGCCAACACCGCCTGGGTGCCGTCGCCGACGGCGGCGACGCTGCACGCCACCCACTACCACAAGGTCGATGTTCATGCCGTCCAGGTGGCGCTGAAGAGCCGGCCAAAGGCCAAGCTCGATGACATCCTTTCGGTGCCGGTGGCGGTGCGCCCGAACTGGACGCCGGATGAAATCCAGCGCGAGCTCGACAACAATGCGCAAGGTATTCTGGGCTATGTCGTGCGCTGGATCGACCAGGGCGTCGGCTGCTCCAAGGTGCCGGACATCAACGATGTCGGCCTGATGGAAGATCGCGCCACGCTGCGCATCTCCTCGCAGCACATCGCCAACTGGCTGCACCACAAGGTCTGCTCGCAGATTCAGGTCATGGATTCGCTGCGCCGCATGGCGGCAATCGTCGACCTGCAGAATGTCGGCGATCCGCTCTACCGGCCGATGGCCGCCGACTTCGACAGTTCCATCGCCTTCCAGGCCGCCTGCGACCTCGTGTTCAAGGGCCGCGAACAGCCGAATGGATATACCGAGCCGGTGCTGCACGCGCGGCGGCTGGAGCTGAAGGCGAAGCAGGGCACGGTCTGATTCAGCCCGGCCGGAGGTAATTGCTTGTTACTGGCCGCTCCGCATCTGAGGCGGGATCCGCATGTGGTCGCCGGTTGCGGTGACCTCACACGCGTTGGATCGAGCGCGACAAGAAGACGTCGGTATGCCTGACATGCGCCGGAGTTTCGCGGAAAGGTGCGCAGGGCCTGAAGCCGAACGCCTCGTACACGGCAACGGCGTTGCTCATATAGAAGGTCGTGTGGATCAGCACCGTGCGGGCTGGCCTTTTCTCGATCTCCGCCAATGCAGCGCCCATCAACTCGCGACCGATCCCTAATCCGCGGAAAGATGCGTCGACGAAGAATCTGTGAAGCTCCACTGTGTTGTCGTCGAACTGGTCAAAGGCGAGGCAGCCTGCCGGCCGGCGCTCCGATCGTGCAATGAACGCCATGGCATCAGGCACGCCGAATTGCATCGCCAGCTCCGGGCCGCTTGTTTCCGGCTGGAAGAGGATCCTGATATCCTCCTCCGAAACGCCGTGGGGGGCCGAAGCGTCGACATCCCATTGCGCAAGCTTGCGACAGAGCCCTGCCAAGGTCTCGAAGTCTTCGGCGCTACGGGCCGGTGAAACTGAGATCATCCCTCGCCCCCGCGGATCTACGCGATCATAGCACGCACGGCCCCCCGACGCGAAATGCACATCGTCCGGCTCAGTTAAGGCGACGCCTAAGCCGCCTGCGCCACCCGCTCCGACATCATGCGATAGGAAATCGCCTCGGCCAGGTGGATGCGGCCGACGGTCTCGCTGGCGTCGAGGTCGGCCAGCGTGCGCGCCACTTTCAGCACGCGGTGATAGGCGCGCGCCGAAAAGCCGAGCTTTTCGCTGGCGTCTCTCAGCAGCGACAGGCCGGCTGCATCCGGCACGGCGATGTCTTCGATGATCGAGGGCGAGCAATGCGCATTGGTGGTCGCGCTGGTGACGCCGAGCCGTTCGAAGCGCTCGCGTTGGATGATGCGGGCGCGGGCCACGCGCTGGGCTACGGCGGCGCTCTTTTCCGCCCGGTCGGGGCGGATCAGGTCGGCGGCCGAGACCGCCGGCACTTCGATCCTGAGGTCGATGCGGTCGAGCAGCGGGCCTGAAATGCGCGCCTGGTAGTCGGTGCGGCAGCGCTCGCCGCGCAGGCAGCGATAGCCGGGTTCGCCGGCCATGCCGCAGCGGCAGGGGTTCATCGCCGCCACCAGCTGGATGCGCGCCGGATAGGTGACGCGGTGGTTGGCGCGCGCGATCATGCAGTCGCCGGTCTCCAGCGGCTGGCGCAGCGCATCCAGCGTCTGCGGCGAGAATTCGGGGAATTCGTCGAGGAACAGCACGCCGTGATGGGCGAGCGAGACCTCGCCCGGCCGCACCCTGAGGCCGCCGCCGACCATCGCCGCCATCGAAGCCGAATGGTGTGGAGCGCGGAACGGCCGCCGGTCGGTGAGCTTGCCTTCGCCGAGTTCGCCCGCCACCGAGGCAATCATCGAGACTTCGAGAAGCTCCTTCGGCGCCAGCGGCGGCAGGATCGAGGGCAGCCTTTGCGCCAGCATCGATTTTCCCGAGCCTGGCGGGCCGACCATCAGCAGATTGTGGCCGCCGGCGGCCGCCACTTCCAGCGCCCGCTTGGCGCTCTCCTGGCCCTTGATGTCGCAGAGGTCGGGCAGGTCGCGCGCCGAGACATGGATGCCGGGCTCGGGCCGCGACAGCACCTGCGTGCCGCGAAAATGATTGGCAATCGCAATCAGGCTGCGCGGCGCCAATATGTCGAAATCCTTGCCGGCCCATGCTGCTTCCGGTCCACAGCCGAATGGGCAGATCAGGCCCTTTCCCTCGGCATTGGCGCCGATCGCCGCCGGCAGCGCGCCGGCGACCGCGGCAATGGTGCCGTCGAGCGACAATTCGCCGAGCACGACATAGGAGGCCAGCATATCGCCCGGGATGGCGCCAAGCGCCGCCATCAGGCCGAGCGCAATCGGCAGGTCGTAATGGCTGCCTTCCTTGGGCAGGTCGGCGGGCGCCAGGTTGACCGTGACCTTTTTCGACGGCATCGACAGGCCCGACGCATGGAGTGCCGCCTGCACCCGCTCGCGGCTCTCGGCCACCGCCTTGTCGGGCAGGCCGACAATGTGCATGCCGACCTTGCCCGGCGCGATCATCACCTGGACATCGACCGGCACGGCCTCGATGCCTTGGAAAGCAACCGTGCGAACCCGCGCCACCATTTGTTCAAGCCCCCGGATACCGGCTCCCTCGGGCCTTTCTGATCAGACCGCGAGCGACGTCAGCTAAAACAACCATAGATTTCAGGCCAAGGCAAGAACATTACAGGAACATGCAAGTGTCGCCGTCCTTCCGGCACCATACGATGCCGACGCCTGCCTTCGCCCGAGACAGAATTAACCACAAAGGCGCGGCGCGGTTGGGTGTCACCGATCCGACTCGCATACTATGGTATGGTTGGGACTGGGGGACATCCGCAGCGCGTCCAGGCGCCAAAGCGAGGAAAACAGGATGCCGACCTTAAGCAATGGCAGTCAGCTCACCGTATGGGAAGAACCCGACTATCCCAATCCAAGCCCAGACGCGGTGCTTTTCAGCATCACGGAACCCGACGGCGACGTGATCGGGCCGATAGGGGCAAAGCCCGATTTCCCGTTTGGCGGGATCGACGTGGCTTCGGTCGATGTCTTCGACGGCTTCTTCACCATCACCAGCTTCACCAATGAGGGCAGGACCGAGACCTGGACGACGGTCGAGACGCAAGTCTTCGACAACGACGGCAATCTTCTCCGCACCCTGTCCGACCAGGCCGCCTACCTGTCGGCCCGGATCGTCTCGGTCAACGCCGACAGCCCCGACACCATCACTGTCACCTGGATCGGGGCGAACGAGTATTTCGGCGGCGAAAACACCCAATACGGCCAGCACCAGATCATCCTGGAGGGCGGCACGCTGCAGCCCGACACGTTCGTCAATCATGCGCCCACGGTCGCCAATCTGAATGTGTCGGTTTCGCAGGGGGAATTTCTCGACGACATCAAATTCAGCGCGGCCGATGCCGACTACGATCTCCTGAGCTTTGTCGTCGTCGATGGGCCGGACCACGCCACCTTTGAGCAAAGCACGCGTTTCGACGGCAACCACTATCCGTTTCATCAGGGTCACTATGGCAACAGCCTGCACTATCATGCCGACTTTCTGAACGGCAATCTGTTCGACTACACGCCCGAGGCGGGCTTCGTCGGCACCGACAGCTTCACGGTTTACGCCACGGACGGCCAGGGCAACAGCAATCTGGCGACGATTACGATCACGGTTGCCCCACCAGCCGAATCCATCGCGCTGACCGACGCCGCGAACACAGTGAACTACGGAGCCCATGATCGTGCCGCGCTCGTCACCGCGCTGGGCGGTGGCGACCGTGTCATAGGCACCTCGTTCAACGATACGCTCGATGGCGGCGCCGGCAACGACCAGCTGTTCGGCGGCACCGGCGCCGACACCCTCATCGGCGGCGCAGGCACGGATTGGCTGAAGGGCGGCGCCGGCAATGACGTCATAAGCGGCGGCGCGGGCACGGACGGCATCCGTGGCGATGAGGGCGACGATGCCCTCGACGGCGGTGCCGGCTCCGACGACCTGCGCGGCGGCGTTGGCGATGACATCCTCAATGGCGGTGCCGGCGGCGACCGGCTGGCCGGCGGCGAGGGCAGGAATGTCTTCGTGTTCGACGCGCTTGGACTGGCGAATTGCGACAGGATCGAAGACTTCGATGCGCAAGATGATATGATCCGCCTGGACAGCTCCGTGTTTGTCGGACTGCAGGCCGGACCGCTTTTCGCGGCAGCCTTCGCGGTAGGTCACCAAGCCATCGATGACAGCGACCACATCCTCTACAACGATGCTACCGGCGACCTTTTGTACGATGTGGACGGGGTAGGCGGCGCGGCGGCTGTCAAGTTTGCCGCCGTCGACCCGGGCACCTGGGTCACCGCGGACGATTTCATTGTGATCTAGGGCAAGGTATGAAACGGTTTTCCCGCAGGAATTGCGTGAAAGCAAAGAGATAGAGCGGTTCTGTGGTTCCGTGAAACTGCTCTATTTCCGCTTCCCTTCCACCGCATCCCAGAACAGGCTGGCAATGTCGGCGCCGCCAAAACGTTGCACTTCGCGCACGCCGGTCGGCGAGGTCACGTTGATCTCGGTCATGTAGTCGCCGATCACGTCGATGCCGACGAGGATGAAGCCGCGCTCTTTCAGCGCCGGTCCGATGCGGGCGCAGATCTCGCGCTCGCGCTCCGTCAGCTCGGTCTTTTCGGCGCGGCCGCCGACATGCATGTTGGAGCGTGAATCGTGGTCGGCCGGCACACGGTTGATGGCGCCGACTGCCTCGCCATCGACCAGGATGATGCGCTTGTCGCCTTTGCGCACATCCTTCAGATAGCGCTGCACGATATAGGGCTCGCGCGACAGCTGGGCGAACATCTCGAGCAGCGAGGCGAGGTTGCGGTCGTCCTCCCTGAGATGGAAGATGCCGGCGCCGCCATTGCCGTAGAGCGGCTTGACGATGATGTCGCCGAATTGCTTGCGGAAGGCGGCGACTTCCTGTGGATCCTTGGTGATCAACGTTTCCGGCATCAGGTCGGGGAATTCGGTGACGAAGATTTTTTCCGGGCTGTTGCGCACCCAGGCCGGGTCGTTGACGACCAGTGTCTTGGGGTGAATGCGCTCGAGGATGTGCGTGGTGGTGATGTAGTTCATGTCGAAGGGCGGATCCTGGCGCAGCAGGATCACGTCCATCTCCGAGAGCTCAGTGCGCACCTTGTCGCCCAGCGTGTAGTGATTGCCCTTCTCGTCGCGGAGCTTCATCTCCTCGATGCCGGCAAACACCTTGCCGCCCAGCATCGACAGCCGGTCGGGCGTGTAGTGGAACAGTTGGTGGCCGCGCCGCTGTGCCTCCAGCGACAGCGCAAACGACGTGTCGCCGGCGATCGAGACGGTGGAGACATGGTCCATCTGGACGGCGATCTTCAGGGGCATCTTCTGGTCTCCAGCGGGTCGAGCAAGTCCAGGAAAAGTGCGTAGCGGTTTTCCGTCCGGAATTGCGGCAAGGCAAGCCGCCGATATACGGAACTCGGGGGCTTCTGCCAATCGGCCAGAGCCTATTGCCGGGCGGCGCTTCGCTTGGTGCAAGCGCTAGGAGATCGTTTCGAAATTCGCTCTGGTGAGTCAGACGGTGGTGTTTTCGAGAACCGGAGCGCAGCGGACGTTTGGGTCCGTGAGCACCGGAAGCGCAGAAAACGCCGTCAGATGGCCGCCAGAGTAGAATTTCTAGACGGTCTCAGCGGTCGAAGACCAGCCGGGAGTACCCGAGGAAGGACAGCGCCATCGCCACCAGCGAGGCAATCGCAAGTGCCGCCAGCGGCGGCATTGCCGGCAGCGCGAACAGGATGGCGCAATAGACGAGATAGTTGACGATGCTGGTGGCGATGCCGACGCCGCCATAGCGTGCGCCCTCTTGCGCCATGCCGCGGCTCGACGGCGAAAAGGTCAGGTGCCGGTTGATCTGCCAAGTGACGCAGAGCGCAAAGCCGATCGACAGCACGCGCGCGACGAGGGGCCCGAGCGGCGTTACCGCCAAAACAAGCCAGAGTGCGGCGGCATCGGCGACGAAGCCGGCGCCGCCGGCCAAGACAAAGCGGGCGATCCGGCTCACGGCCTCAGGCTGCCCGGGGCGTCTTGCCCGGTTCGGCCTTCGCGGTTTCACCAGTGCGTTCGCGCCGTTCGATCCGGCCAGACGGGACCGAGAGATAGAAGATGCGCTTCTGCTCGGCGCGTCCGCGCGAGACCGAATCGAGGATCAGTCCGGTCACCATCGCAAGCATGGACAACAGCAGCAGGCCGACCGACAGCACCCAGGTCGGCATGCGTGGCACGAGGCCGGTCTGGGCGAATTCGATCAACACCGACGTCATCAGGGTAAGGCCCGATGCCAGGAAGAGTATCGCGAAGGCGCCGAAGAAGCGCAGCGGCTGCGTCTCCTTCATCAGCATGGCGAACATCCACAGGATCCTGGCACCGTCGCGATAGGTCGACAGCTTCGACGACGATCCCTCAGGCCGGCGGCCATAGTCGAGCGCGATCTCGCTGACAGGCAGCTTGAGCTGCGAGGCATGCACCGCCATTTCGGTCTCGATCTCGAAGCCGCCGGAAACGGCGGGGAAACTCTTGACGAAACGCCTGGAGAAGGCGCGGTAGCCGGAGAAGATATCGGTGAAGTCGGTGCCGAACAGCCGCTTGTAGAGGCTGTTGAAGATGCGGTTGCCGAACGCATGGCCGGAACGGCCGGCATCGTCGGCGACGCCGCGCCTGGTACCCACCACCATGTCGCAGCGCTCGGTCTGCAGGATGTTGATAAGCTGCGGTGCATCTTCCGGCGCATACGTGCCGTCGCCGTCGGCCATCAGATAGATATCGGCATCGATGTCGGCGAACATGCGCCGCACGACATTGCCCTTGCCCTGGCGCGGCTCGCGGATGACGATGGCGCCGGCCGCGCGCGCCTTGAGCGCGGTCAAATCCCTGGAATTGTTGTCATAAACATAGATCGCGGCCGACGGCAGCGTCTCGCGAAACCGCCGCACCACCTCGGCGATGGTCAGTTCCTCATTGTAGCAGGGCAGGAGCACGGCAATGGCCGGCTCGTGGCGGACTTCGTGCGGCATTTCCGTCTCCCGATGCCCGGCGAGCCTCCGGCCACGCTCAAATGCGGCCTCGCTCAGGCGACTTTACTATTTATTGAAGCTGTTAAGGCTAGGTTTAAGCCGAGCTTCTTTCCGACAAAGGCCGTGATGATGAACGCAGCCAAGGCGGGTGCTTCCTCCTGGAAGTCCGATATGACGCTGGCGCTGCTTGCCATGCTGGTGGCGCTGGCCGTCAATACCACCACGGGCTTTCGCGAATTGAGCAATGCCGGCGGCGACAATGACAGCCTGCTGCGGCTGGTCGAGGTTCGCGACATGCTGGCCGGCCAGGGCTGGTTCGACCTGCATCAGTACCGGATGGGGCCCGAAGGCGGCTTCATCATGCACTGGTCGCGGCTGGTCGATGCGCCGCTCGCGGCCATCATCCTCGTCGCTTCGGCGCTGACCGGCAGCATGGCCATGGCCGAGGCGATCGCACAGGTGCTGTGGCCGGCGCTGCTGCTTTTCCTGGCGGTGTTCTTCCTCGCCCGCGCGGCGCGCAGCTTTGCCGGCGCCGGCGCCGTACTGCCCGCAATCGTCATCGGCGCGGCGGCGCTGCATTTCATCGGCATCTTCTTGCCGGGTGCGCTCGATCATCACAATGTCCAGCTGACGCTAACTATGGCCAGCCTCAGCCTGCTGCTCGAGGCGCCCACGCACCGCTGGGCGGCGCCGTTTTCGGGTCTGTGCGCTGCACTGACGCTGGCCGTCGGCATGGAAACCGCGCCCTATGTCGCCACCATCGGCGCCTGCATCGCCTTGCTGTTTGTCGCCGACCCCGGCGGCGAGCACCGGATCGCAAGGGACTTCGGTCTCGGCTTTGCCGGGGTTTCGGCGTTCGTCTTCGTCACCACCATCCCGCCATCGGCTTGGGGCCAGGCGCAGTGCGATGCCTTTTCGGCCGTGCAATTCGTTGTTGCGGCAATCGCCGGACTGGGCCTTGCCGTCGTGACGTCGCTCAGGGCGTCCAATGGCACGGCCGGCCGCCGGCTGATCTCGCTCGGTCTGCTCGCGCTTGTGCTGGGCGCCGTCGTCGTGGCGCTGTTCCCGCAGTGCCTTGCCGCGCCCTACGCAAACCTCGATCCGCGCCTCAAGGAATTGTGGCTCGACCACATCGATGAGGCACAGTCGCTGTTCCATATTGCCGTCAGCGACCCGGCCTCGGTGGCGGCGCGCTATGTCACGCCGCTGGTGGCGATCGCGCTGATGGCGCTTCGGCTGCGCGGACCGTGGCGCCGCCAGGACAGCCTCGTCGGCGCCTTGCTGGCCGCCGCCTTCATCGTCAGCGCCTGGCAGGTCCGCGGCTCGACATTCTCGATCGCCTTTGCCGTCATCCCGCTGTCGGCCTGGATCGCAACATGGCGCGAACGGGCGAGCGTCAGCCCTTCGCGCAGCGTGTCGCTGCGCATGGCGGCAGTCTGGCTGGTGTCGGTAAATGCCGTCTGGGCCGGCGCTGCCGCCGCGACCTCGAGCGCTTTCGAGGCCGACAAGGTCTCCGCCGAGGCCAAGGACGCCGATCCGGCCTGCACGCGCAAGGCCTCCTTCGCGACGCTGGCCAGGTTGCCGGACACCACGGTGCTTGCCATTTCCAATCTCGGCTCGCCCATCCTGGCCTATTCCGGCCACCGTGTCTTTGCCGGCCCCTATCATCGCAACATCGCCGGCGACCTGCTTGCGCTCGATGCCTTCCTCGGATCGGCGGACCAGGCCAAGGCGATCGTGGCGCAGCACCATGTCGGCCTGGTGGCACTCTGCCGCGGCAGCGCCGAAACCAAAGTGCTTGTCGCCAAGGCGCCGCAAGGCTTCCTGGCCGGGCTGATGCAGGAAAGCGTCCCCGATTGGCTCGAACCGCTGGCCGAAACACGTGGAAACCCGGTCGAGCTCTACCGCGTCCGCTAAAGCATCATTCGCCAGGGAAAAATCGATTTCGCGATACGGTTCCTAAACGCTTTGCTGCCAGTCTCAGCGTAAATTTCGGACGTCAAAAACAGGGATACCGATGCAAACGACGTTTGGCACCGGGCAGGCAAGCAGGGAAAACTCGGATCTGGCGTTCACCGACACGCTGACCGGGCTTGGCAACCATCGCCGCTTCTTCGACAAGGTCGACCGCCTGATCAGCGACCGTGCAGACGATCCCGCGCCCTTTACCGTCGGCATTCTCGACCTTGACGGTTTCAAGCCGATCAACGATCTGTTCGGCCACAAGGCCGGCGACGACATATTGATCCAGGTGGCGATGCGGCTGCGCGCCTCGATGGACAGCCATTCCACTGTCTGCCGCATCGGCGCCGACGAATTCGCCTTCCTCTACCCGATGGTGTTCTCGGAGGAAGCGGCGGCCGAGAAGTCGCGCATGATGATCGAAATCCTGTCGGCGCCCTACGATGTCGGCGAACGCACCGCCAGGCTTTCGGCTTCGGTCGGTTGTTCGCTGTTCTATTCCGGCGACGAAACCACGGAAATCCTCGTCAACAAGGCCGAAACGGCGCTCTACCATGCCAAGCGTTCGGGTCGTGGCCGCGTCGTCGTCTACACACGCGAGATGGAAGAGGCGGCCAAGCGCGTCACCCGCATCGAACAGGCGCTGCGCCGCGCCGTCTCGGCCGGTGAGGTGGAGCCGCATTTCCAGCCCATCGTCGACCTCAACACCCGCCGCACCATTGGTTTCGAGACGCTGGCGCGCTGGACCGATCGCGACCTCGGCGTCGTCCCGCCGACCGTGTTCATTCCCATCGCCGAGGAGCGCGGCATCATCGGCCCGCTGTCGCAGCTGGTGCTGCGCAAGGCGACCGAAGCGGCGCGCAGCTGGCCGAAGGACCTGTTCCTGTCCTTCAACCTGTCGCCCTCGCAGCTCGTCGACCAGAACACAGGCCTGCACATATTGTCGATCCTCGACCGCACCGGCTTCGATCCGCGCCGGCTCGAGATCGAGATCACCGAAACCGGCCTGATGAACGATCCGGCCTCGGCGGAGAAGATCGTCGAGGATCTGCGCCGCGTCGGGATCCGCGTCTCGCTCGACGATTTCGGCACCGGCCAGTCCTCTCTCGGCCGCTTGCGCGAATTCCACTTCGACAAGCTCAAGATCGACCGCGCCTTCGTCTCCTCCATCCTCGACGACCGTCCGTCCGAGCACATCATCCGCGCCATTCTCGCCATGTGCGACGGGCTCGGCATGGACGTCGTCGCCGAAGGCATCGAGGAGGAGGCGCAGGCCGACCGCCTCGTCCAGTTCGGCTGCGCTGGCGGCCAGGGTTATTTGTTCGGCAAGCCGGTCGATGCCGACGCCACGCTCGGCTATCTCCGCGATTCCTATCGCGGGGCGCTTTACGCCAAGGCAATCTGACCGGGCGCCTCGCCGCATCGAGTGGGTAGAGGTTCCTGCCTGGGCAGGCCTGGTCCGATGTCTTGCGTCCTTTTGTCTGACATAAGGCGAAGAAATCACCGTTTTCGCCCTTGCTCCCCGGACTTGGCTGGCTAGGATGCGCGCCGATCGGGACCGGGAGTTAAAAACATGATGCCATCGGCGGACTTTGCCGACCTCAGGGGCGCCTCGGTGCTGATCACCGGCGGCGGTTCCGGCATTGGCGCTGCATTGACCGAGGGTTTTGTTCGCCAGGGCGCCCATGTCGCCTTCATCGACATCGCCGATGGCCCAAGCACGCTGCTCGCCGATCGCGTCGAAAAGGAACTCGGCCGGCGGCCGCTCTACCTCAAGACCGATCTGCGCGACGTCGAGGCGCTGCGCGCTTCGGCCGCCAAAGCGGCTGAGGCGCATGGCGACGTTACCGTGCTGATCAACAATGCCGCCTGGGACGAACGCCACGACGTCGCCGACGTCAGCGTCGAGTTCTGGGACAACAACCTCGCCATCAATCTGCGCCCGCACTTCTTCTCCGCGCAGGCGGTGGCGCCGGGCATGAAGCGGGCCGGCGGCGGCTCGATCATCAATTTTACCTCAACCTCTTATCTCATCAACCATCCCGACATGCCGGCCTACACCGCTGCCAAGGCCGGCATTCTCGGTCTGACCAAGGGTCTTGCCGGCAAGCTCGGTGTCGACGGCATCCGCGTCAACGCTGTTGCGCCGGGCTGGGTGATCACCGATCGTCAGCGGGAACTCTGGGTCACCGAGGAGAGGCTTGCCGCCCATGTCGCCAAGCAGTGTATCAAAGAGGTCATGCAGCCCGACGACATGGTCGGCACCGTGCTGTTCCTTGCCTCCGACGCCTCGCGTATGCTGACGGCGCAAATGCTGATCGTCGACGGAGGGTTCCTGTGAGCCCGGCAAACCAGGCAAACAAAGTGCCGGCCGTCGCCGCCGTCGACTGGGGCACGACCCGCATGCGGGTCTGGCTGATCGACGAGGCGGGTGGGGTGCTGGCCGAACGCCGCGGCGATGACGGGCTGATCACCGCGCAGCAAAAGGGGTTTGCCACCATCCTTGAGGGACATCTGGCGGCGCTTGGCGCGCCACAGACGCTGCCGGTCATCATCTGCGGCATGGCCGGCTCCCGCCAGGGCTGGCTGGAGGCGCCTTACGTCACCGTGCCGGCGCCGATCGGCGCGATCCTCGCGGGCGCCGCCCGCATTCCCGGCCAGAGCCGCGACATCCGCATCGTGCCCGGCCTGGCGCAGCGGCTGGCTGATGCGCCGGATGTGATGCGTGGTGAAGAAACCCAGCTGGCCGGCGCCGGTTTGCCGGCTAATGGACGACATCTTGTCTGCATGCCCGGCACCCATTCGAAATGGGTTCTGGTCGAGGATGGCGCGGTCGATGGCTTCTGCACCTGGCCGACCGGCGAGCTGTTCTCGGTGCTGGCCACTCACTCGATCCTGCGCCATTCGCTGGGCGACAACCCGAAGCCGGTCACGCCAGACAATCCATTCTTCCAGGACTGGTGCTGCAAGGCGCTGGCCGAAGGTGGCGACGTCACTTCGAGGCTGTTTTCGATCCGCGCCGCAGGTCTGTTGCAGGACGTCAAGGCCGACGAAGCCGCCGCCTGCCTGTCCGGCCTGCTGATCGGCGGCGAGATCGCTTCAGCGGGCCGCCGTTACGGCGAAAGCGCCACCGCAATCGTGCTGGTCGCCTCTGGCGCGCTTGCGGCGCTTTACCGGCAGGCGCTCGACCTCGCCGGACTTGCCGTCAGGACGGTCGACGCCGATGAGGCGGTGCGTGCCGGCCTGATCGAGGCCGCGCGGGAAAATGGCATGATTGCCAGAAATGGAGTGACCGCGTGACCCAGACCGCACCTTTTCCGAAGCTCAAGCGCGGCCTCGTCGCCATCCTGCGTGGGCTGAAGCCTTCCGAGGCTGTCGCCATTGGGCAGGCATTGTTTGATGCCGGCATCGAAGCCATCGAAGTGCCGCTCAATTCGCCCGAACCGTTCGTGTCGATCTCAAGCATTGTCGCGGCATTGCCCAAAACGGCGCTGGTCGGCGCCGGCACGGTGCTGACGCCGACCGATGTCGATGCGCTGCACAAGGCCGGCGGCAGGCTGCTGGTCAGCCCCAACATCGACGCCGATGTCATGGCCCGCGCCATGCATCATGGCATGGTGACGATGCCTGGTGTGTTCACGCCCACTGAAGCGTTCCTGGCGATCCGGCTTGGCGCTTCGGCACTGAAATTCTTCCCGGCAAGCGTGCTCGGTCCCGGTGGCATTTCGGCGATGCGCGCCGTGTTGCCGGCCGACACCGTGGTGGGCGCCGTCGGCGGCGTTTCGGAGAAAGACTTTGCCGGCTACAAAGCCGCTGGGGTGACTGCTTTCGGCCTCGGCTCCAGCCTGTTCAAGCCAGGCATGAGCGTCGATGAGGTGGCGACGCGCGCCAAAGCCGCGGTGACGGCTTGGGATGCGGCATTCGGCGGAGCGGCATGATGGAAAACGTTTCGGTTTTTTCGGATCATGTCTGTGAGTTGGGCGAGGGTCCGAGCTATGATCCCGCCACAGATGCGCTGTTCTGGTTCGACATCGTCAACGGGCTGTTGCTGGAGCAGGGCGTCACGTCAGGCGCATTAAAGGTCCATAAGCTCGGCCAGATGGCCAGCGCCATCGCCATCATCGACGACAAGCGCCAGCTGATCGCCACCGAGACCGGCCTGCAGGTCCGCGATGTCGCGACCGGCAAGCTGACGTTGCACACGCCGATCGAGGCCAACAATGCGCTGACGCGCTCCAACGATTCGCGCGTCCATCCTTGCGGTGCCTTCTGGGTCGGCACCATGGGCAAGGATGAGGGCAAGGGCGCCGGCTCGATCTACTGGTTCTTCAAAGGCGAGTTGCGCACGCTTTACACCGGCATCACCGTGTCGAACTCGATTTGTTTCTCGCAGGACGGAACGATCGCCTACTACACCGACACTGCGACCGGCCTGTTGATGCGGGTCGCCTGCGACCCGGCGACCGGCTTGCCGGTCGGCGAGTCGAACGTCTTCGTCGATCATCGCTCGTCGAAAGGCTATGTCGATGGCTCGGTCGTCGACCGCGACGGCGTGTTGTGGAACGCCGTCTGGGGCGGCAAGGCGGTCAAGGCCTACTCGCCCGACGGCACATTGCTGCGTGAAATTGCCATGCCGGCGGGGCAGTCCTCGTGCCCTGCCTTTGTCGGCGCCAAGGCCGACCGGCTGGCGGTGACCTCGGCCTGGAAAGGCAAGGACGACAAGCAGCGCCAGCTCGACCCGCAGGCCGGGATGACCTTCCTGCTCGACATCCCCGTCAACGGCCGCTTCGAGCCGCGCGTGCTGATCGCCTGAGAGGCGCCAGTGCTTCGTTGACGGTTGTCACGCAACCGCCCGGCCCGGTCGGTTTCACGCAAGCCGATGGTGCTTGCCGTGCGATGGTAATAGCCTCTATCGCCGGGAGCCCACCATTCAATGCCGCAGAACCATCCGACCCTGATCCTCGTCCATGAGCCGGAAAAGGCCTGTTTCGACCGGCTGGTCGCCGACGGGTTTCCGGCCGAACGTGCGCTCGAAATCTCGTCCTATTTGGCGCAATCGACCGATCTTGCCCCCGAATTCGATGAACTTGCCGCCGCTTGCGAGCGACGCAGCCTCGCCTTCCTGTCGGTCGAACTCGACGATGCGGCAGCAACGCTAGCGAAAGCCGATCCTGAAACGACCTTGGTCTGGACGCTGACCGACGGCATCGCCTATTTCCGCGGCGCTGCGGCGCCTGCACTTGCCAGGCTGAATGGACTCAGGACCATCGGCGCCGACGATGCGCTGTTCGCGCTCTGCCAGGACAAGTTCCGTTCCGGCGCCGTGCTCGGCGCGCTCGGCCTGCCGGTGCCGCAGGCCGGCCTTGCCCGCGACGGCCGCTGGCTTGCTGAGCCGCCGCCATCAGCCGCCGGCTGGTTCGTCAAGCCGAACCGGCTCGGCTCCAAGGTCGGCATCTGGCCGGATTCGCGCTGCCACGAGCTGCAGCACGCACTGGAACTTAGCCGGCGTGTCTATGCCGCCTATCGCGACGATGTCGTCGTCCAGCCCTATGTCGCCGGCCGCAATGTCCGCGCCAGCTTCCTCGGGCTTGAGCCGGAAACCGGCGCCGAAGCGCTCGGCATCGCCTTTGTTGATTCCGGCGGCGATTTCCAGACCATGGCCGACTCGATGGCGCTTTACGGCGACACCGGCGAGGCCGCCAAGGCAGCCGGGCTCTACAGCGAACCGGTGCTGGAGCCGGTCGTCGACGCCCAGCCGGCTGCCGCGGCAACCACCCGTCGTATTGCCGAGCGACTAATGAGCGGGCTTGGCCTGCGCGACGTGTTTTCCATTGACTTCAGGGTGGAGGCCGACGATCACGTCCACCTTATCGAGTTCGAGGTCTGCCCCGGTCTGCCCTGCTTCGATTTCCGTGCCTATTGCCGAGCACAGTGGGGCATGACACTGACCGATGCGATGGCCGCAACCGCCGCGAACAGGTTAAGGCGCTAGACCCCCTCGACCAGCACGATCTCGCCGTCGGCGACCTTCTGGCGGATGGCGACGGCGCGCTGGTATTCCGGCGAGTGATAGCAATCATGCGCCACGCTGAGCGATTCGAATTCGATGATGACGTTGCGGGCGCGGCCTTGGCCCTCGGCCTTTTCGTGCTCGCCGCCGCGCGCCAGGAATTTCGCGCCGAAGCGCTCGAAGGCCAGCTTCGACGCCGCGACATAGTCCTTGTAGCCTTCAGCATCGCGCACATCGACGCGGGCGACCCAATATCCCTTTGGCATTGTTCTTCTCCTGGTTCGAAAAATGTCAGGCGGCGCGCATCTCTTCCAGTATGGCCTCCGCCGCTGCACGCCTGTCGCTTGCAGCGACGATCGGGCGGCCCACAACAAGATGGCTGGAGCCGTTGCGGATTGCCTGGCCGGGCGTCACCACCCGCTTCTGGTCGCCATGGTCGCTGCCCTTGGGCCGGATGCCGGGTGTCACCACCGCCAGGTCGGGGCCGACGATGCGGCGCACCGCTTCCGCCTCTTCGGCCGAGCAGACGACGCCGCCCATGCCGGCATGCAGCGCCTGTTCGGCGCGCCTCAGTACCAGCGTATGCGGATCGTACTCATAGCCGGCGTCGATCACGTCCTGTTCGTCCATCGAGGTCAGCACGCTGACCGCCAGCAGGCAGAGGCCGCTGCCCTCGGCGGCTTCCACCGCGGCACGCATCGCCTTGGGATAGGCATGGATGGTGAGCATGGTCATGCCCATGCTCACGATGTTCTCGACCCCCTTGGCCACCGTGTGGTCGATGTCGAGCAGCTTCATGTCGAGAAAGATCTTGGTGCCGTTGCTAGCCAGGTCCCTGGCGAAGTCAAGTCCGCCGGCAAACGCCAGCTGGTAGCCGATCTTGTAGAAGGAGACGACGCCATCGAGCTCGCGCACCGCCTGTTCGGCTTCTTTCACGGTCGGCAAGTCGAGGCCGACAATCAGTCTGTCTCTCATGGTCTGTGCCTGCATGGCTCCGGCAATCATGCCCCGATCCGGGTCGACAGCATGCGCGAGGTTTCGATCAGCGTGCGGCATAGGTGCTCCATCGATTTGGTCAGTCTCTCATCCCTGAAATTGCCGTCGGCGTCGAAGGCACTGCCGCCATCGGCTACCGAGCATTCCGGCGTCACCACTTCCATCCGGCAGCGCACCAGCACGGCGCGCAGATGGTTGATGCAGCGTATCCCTGCGAAATGTCCGTTGGAAGACGAGCACAGCCCGGCGACCTTGCCGGCAAACGGCCTGAACGTGCGGCCACTATCCGTGCGCACCCGGCTTACCCAGTCGATCGTGTTCTTGAGCAGCGGCGGGATCGAGCCGTTGTATTCCGGCGTCGCGACCAGCAGCCCGTCATGGGCGGCGATCAGCCGGCCGAGCTTCACGGCATTGTCGGGGACGCCTTTTTCTTTTTCGAGATCTTCGTCCAGGATCGGCAGCGTATAGTCGGCCAGCGAAATGCGCGTCACCTCGGCGCCCTGCATGGCCAGCTCCTTCTGCGCCACATCGGCCGTCCTGCCGCTGAAAGCGCCGCTGCGCACCGAGCCGGCAAAGACGAGGATTTTCGGAATCACTGCCATTGGCCAACCTTGTCCCGGGACAGGTACAGCCAAGGATCACTCAAATCAATGCGCCTCGCGGCGGTAGATCCACAGCTGCGTCGGCGGGATGTTGCGGAGGATGAAATCGAAATGCTTGACCGTGTAGTCGCCGCGTCCGGGCGGGATCGGCGACAGCGGCCCGTAGGTCAGCTGTACGATCGGCCGCCCCACCGGGATGCGGTCGAGCAGGCTTTCGATATAGGCGATGCGCTGTGCGACCGGGAAGTTGAGCAGCGGCACACCGGAGACGACGGAATCGAACACCATGTCCCGCTTGTCGCCGAGCGTCGCGTTGAGATTGAAGGCGTCGCCCTCGATGACGTTGACACCAGGATAGAGCTGGCGCAGGTGGCGCACGAACTCGGTGGAGTATTCTACCGCATAGAGATTTTCGGGCTTCACGCCCTGGGCGAGGATGGCGCGGGTGATGACGCCCGTGCCCGGGCCGACCTCAAGCACCGGCAGGCCGGACTTCGGATTGACGATCGAAGCCATCTTGCGGGCGGTGATGGAGCTTGTCGGAACGATCGAGCCGACGGTCTTCGGCTTGTCGATCCAGCCCTTGAAGAATTTCAGCTCGTCGTCGAACTTTTCCGCCAGCGCCTTCCGCAATCCCGGACCACGTGCCATGCAAGTTCTCCTCAACCACCCCCCTGCACGCTACTTAGCAGTTAACAGGTCCAAGGCAAGGCACGATCTGGCATAAGATGTTGATGACGTTCGGGAAGCGTGGCGGCCCTGTGCGTGGAAATCAGCGCTCGCTGAAGGATTCGAAAAAGTCCTTCATGCGGGCGAAGAAACCGCTCGACTGGGGCGAGTTTTCCTTCGACGACAGCTGTTCGAACTCTTCCAGCAGCTCCCGCTGGCGCCGCGACAGGTTCTGCGGCGTCTCGACCGCGGTCTGGATGTAGAGGTCGCCGACATTGGGCTGGCGCAGCACCGGCATGCCCTTGCCCTTGAGACGGAACTGGCGGCCGTTCTGTGTGCCTTCGGGCACTTTCACCTTGGTCTGGCTGCCGTCCAGCGTCGTCACCTCGAACGAGCCGCCGAGCGCTGCCGTCGTCATCGAGATCGGCACCTTGCAGTAAAGGTCGGCGCCGTCGCGCTGGAAGAATTCGTGCGGCTTCACCGCCAGGAAAATATAGAGGTCGCCCGAGGGGCCGCCGCGCAGGCCGGCTTCGCCCTCATTGGCAAGCCGGATGCGGGTGCCGTCCTCGATGCCGGCCGGAATGTTGACCGACAGCGAGCGTTCCTCGGTGACGCGGCCCTGGCCGGCGCATTTCGGGCACGGGTCCTTGATCGTCTGGCCGCGGCCCTGGCATTGCGGGCAGGTGCGCTCGATCGAAAAGAAACCCTGCGTGGCGCGGACCTTGCCGTGACCATGGCACATCGAGCAGGTGACCGGCTGGGTACCGGGCTTGGCGCCGGTCCCGGAACATTCCGTGCATGAGATCGAGGCCGGCACGCGGATCTGCGCGGTCTTGCCGGCAAACGCCTCTTCCAGCGTGATTTCCATGTTGTAGCGCAGATCGGCGCCGCGCTCGCGGCCGCCGGAAGAGCGGCGCTGGCGCCCGCCCATCATGTCGCCGAAAATATCCTCGAAAATGTCGGCGAAGCCGCCAGCGCCAAAACCTTGCGCGCTGCCATTCATGCCGCCTTGCTCGAAGGCGGCGTGACCGAAACGATCATAGGCCGCGCGCTTCTGCGGATCCTTCAGCGTCTCGTAGGCTTCGTTGATTTCCTTGAACTTGTGCTCGCAGGAATGATCGCCGGGGTTGCGGTCGGGATGGAACTGCATGGCGAGCTTGCGGAAAGCGCTCTTGAGCTCCTTGTCGTCCGCGCCCTTTTGTACGCCCAGCGTTTCGTAGAAATCAGCTTTCATCTTTTCCCGCAGTCCGGATGCTCAACGTCTTGATGCATGTCGCGTCGTTTGCCGGCACGTTGTCTCGATTTAGGAGCGGTGCTGCCCGGATGCTAGGGCCGGCGCGGACTTGTGCGTGTTTTTCGGTGACTTTTTCGGCAGGACCCACACTTTTTTCAGCGAGGGTTGCAAAAAAGCCCGGCCTGCGCCGGGCTTTCCGCACTATCTTGCCGTCAGGCCGTTCAGGCCGACTTCTTCTTGTCGTCGTCTTCGTCGATTTCTTCGAAATCGGCGTCGACCACGTCGCTATCCTTGGCAGCGTCCGCCTTGGCGTCGGCTTCCGCCGCTTCCTTCTGCGAGGCCTCGTACATCGCCTGGCCAAGCTTCATCGAAGCTTCGGCAAGGGTCTGCGACTTGGCCTCGATATCGGCAGCGTCGTCGCCCTCGGCCGCAGTCTTCAGCGCGGTGATCGCATCCGATATCGCCGTGCGCTCGGTCTCCGAAACCTTGTCGCCATATTCCTTCAGCGACTTCTCGGACGAATGCACCAGCGCCTCGGCCTGGTTGCGGGCCTCGACCAGCGCACGCCGCTGCTTGTCGGTCTCGGCATTGGCTTCGGCGTCCTTGACCATCTTTTCGATGTCGGCGTCCGAAAGACCACCCGAGGCCTGGATGCGGATCTGGTGCTCCTTGCCGGTGCCCTTGTCCTTGGCCGAAACATTGACGATGCCGTTGGCGTCGATGTCGAAAGTGACCTCGATCTGCGGCACGCCGCGCGGCGCCGGCGGGATGCCGACCAGGTCGAACTGGCCGAGCGCCTTGTTGTCGGCGGCCATTTCACGCTCGCCCTGGAAGACCCTGATGGTCACAGCCGACTGCGAATCTTCAGCGGTCGAGAACACCTGGCTCTTCTTGGTCGGGATCGTCGTGTTGCGTTCGATCAGGCGGGTGAACACGCCACCCAGCGTCTCGATGCCGAGCGACAGCGGCGTCACGTCGAGCAGCAGTACGTCCTTGACGTCGCCCTGCAGCACGCCGGCCTGGATGGCGGCGCCGAGCGCGACGACCTCATCCGGGTTGACGCCCTTGTGAGGCTCCTTGCCGAAGAACTGCTTCACGATCTCCTGGATCTTGGGCATGCGGGTCATGCCGCCGACCAGGACCACTTCGTCGATTTCGCCAGCCTTCAGGCCGGCATCCTTGAGCGCCGCCTTGCACGGCTCGATGGTGCGCTGGACGAGGTCGTCGACCAGCTGCTCGAACTTGGCGCGGGTCAGCTTCAGCGTCAGGTGCTTCGGGCCGGTTGCGTCGGCGGTGATGAAGGGCAGGTTGATTTCGGTCTGCGTCGTCGACGACAGCTCGATCTTGGCCTTTTCAGCCGCCTCCTTGAGGCGCTGCAGGGCAAGCTTGTCGTTCTTCAGGTCGATGCCCTGTTCCTTCTTGAACTCGGCCGCCAGATATTCGACGAGACGCATGTCGAAATCCTCGCCGCCGAGGAAGGTGTCGCCATTGGTCGACTTCACCTCAAACACGCCGTCGCCGATCTCGAGCACCGAAATGTCGAACGTACCGCCGCCAAGGTCATAGACGGCAATGGTCTTGCCATCCTTCTTGTCGAGACCGTAGGCGAGCGCGGCTGCCGTCGGCTCGTTGATGATGCGCAGCACTTCCAGGCCGGCGATCTTGCCGGCGTCCTTGGTGGCCTGGCGCTGGGCGTCGTTGAAATAGGCCGGAACGGTGATGACCGCCTTCTCGACCTTCTCGCCGAGATAGGCTTCCGCCGTTTCCTTCATCTTCTGCAGGATCATGGCCGAGATCTGCGAGGGCGACTGCTTCTTGCCGCCGGCTTCGACCCAGGCATCGCCATTGTCGCCCTTGACGATCTTGTAGGGGACAAGCTTCTTGTCCTTCTCCGTCACCGGATCGTCATAGCGGCGGCCGATCAGGCGCTTGACCGCGAAGATGGTATTTTCAGGATTGGTGACCGCCTGGCGCTTGGCCGGCTGGCCGACGAGACGTTCGCCGTCGCCCGAGATGGCGACGATGGAAGGCGTCGTGCGCGCGCCTTCCGCATTCTCGATTACCTTGGGTTCCTTGCCATCCATGATGGCGATGCAGGAGTTGGTGGTGCCGAGATCGATACCGATTACTTTTGCCATTGTTCTAGTCTCTCCGCTAAGCAGGCTCTCAGGACCCGTAAGGCGTTCCGACGAAAGCCCCTGTTCACAAGAAATTCCGCCCCGGCTACCGGCATTCCGGCGCTGGGCGGCTTGGCGCGTATATAAGAACAGGCGGCATCGGGCGCAAGCATTCTGCGCATGGCGTCCACGATGCGTCTCTTTGTGCCAAATCGACCCCCCGTCGGGCAGAGGCGGTCGAGCGGGCAGCCTTATGGACGAAAAGGCCGCTTCTCATCGTTTTTGCCGCAGCTATAGTGCCATATCGTTTGGGGATTGGATAATGCGTTGGATTTTTGCGCGATTGCTCGCCCTTTTTGCCGTTGCCAGCCTTTCATGGGTCACATGCCCGCCGGCCCAGGCAGTCGAATTCCAGACAATCACCATCAAGGTCGGTTATGGCGCGGGTGGCGGCTATGACCAGACTTCGAGGCTGATTGCGCGTCATCTCGGCCGGTTTCTGCCCGGGCAGCCCAACATCATTGTGCAGAATGTGCCGGGGGGTGGCAGTCTGAAGCTCACCAAGATGCTCGTGGGCAGCGAACCGGCCGACGGCAGCGTCATCGCCTCGATCAGCGAGGCTATGTTCTACGCCCCGATCCTCGATCCCGAAAACGCGACTTTCGACCCGCTTGCCTTGCAGTGGATCGGTTCGCTGGTCGATGATCCAGCCTATTGCCTGACCAGCAAGCAATCCGGCATCGACACGATGGAAAAGTTCCTGCAGTCGGATTTCCTGATCGGAGCGACAGGCAAGAACAGCACGACCTACATCTTCGCCGCACTAGCCAAGAATGGCATGAGGGCCAGATACAAGATCGTCACCGGTTTCGACGGCACCGCCGATATCGAACTCGCCATGCAACGCGGCGAGATCGCCGGCATGTGCGGGGTATCGAGCTCCCTGCTCAGAAGCGATCGCGCCGCGATCAACATTATCGGCACGTTCGGGCAGGGCGGTTCCGGCGCGACGCCGAGCATTTCGGCAACCATCGCCGACCCGACGGCACGTCAGGCGGCCGATCTCATCGAATCGGCGCTGCACATCCACCATCCGCTCGTCGCCCCGCCCGGCGTGCCGAAAGAGACCGTCGACGCGCTGCGCAAGGCCTATTCCGCGATGGTCATGGACGCCGATTTTCTCGCCGATGCCACGAAGCTTGGCGACCTCACCCTCAACCCGACATCCGGCGAAGCGATCAGCCAGCTGGTCGCGCAACGGCTGAAAGCCACGCCTGCGGTCTTCGCCGCTGCCCGGGAACTCGTGAAATAGGCCTAATGTGGATCTGATCCTTACCGCCATTGCGGAGATGGCGCAGCCATTTCGCATGCTCATGCTGGTTACCGGCGTGTTCGCCGGCCTTGTCGTCGGTGTCGTGCCGGGCATTGGCGGCCTGTTCGCCATGGCCCTGCTGATCCCGATGACCTACAATATGGACCCCTTTGCCGCCTTCGCGCTGCTGCTCGGCATGGGTTCGGTCACCACCACGTCGGACACCATTCCGGCCATCCTGTTCGGCGTTCCGGGCTCGGTCGGTGCTGCGGCAACCGTGCTCGACGGCCATGCCATGGCCAAGAAGGGCGAAGCGGCACGCGCCTTCGGCGCCTCCTATTCGGCCTCGATGATCGGCGGCGTGTTCGGCGCGCTGGTGCTGGCGGCGGCAATTCCCGTCATGCGCCCGTTGGTGCTCTACCTCAAGACGCCGGATTTCTTCGCCATTTGCGCCCTCGGTCTCTCCATCGTCGCCATCCTTGCCGGCAGCCAGCCGTTAAAGGGTCTGGCGGCGGCGATGCTCGGCATGCTGGCCTCTTTCATCGGCATCGACAGCATTGCCGGCATCGAGCGCTGGAGTTTTGGCCAGATCTACCTCTGGGATGGCTTGCCGATTTCGCTGGTCTTTCTCGGTCTGTTCGGCCTGCCCGAACTGGCCTCGCTGCTCATGCGCGGCTCGATCCAGGGCAACGCCGAGCGGCCGACCTATGCCGGCATGTGGCAAGGCATCAGGGATACGCTGCGCGAATGGCCGCTGGTGCTGCGCTGCAGCGCCATCGGCTCGCTGCTCGGCGCCGTGCCCGGCATCGGCATCGCCGTGCTTGACTGGATCGCCTATGGCCATGCCTCGCGCCGGCCGGGTCCCGGGCCGAAATTCGGCCAGGGCAATGTGCGCGGCGTCGTTGCGCCGGAAAGCGCCAACAACGCCAAGGAGGGTGGCTCGCTCATCCCGACCATCGCCTTCGGCGTGCCGGGATCGGCTTCGATGAGCATCCTGCTCGGCGCCTTTGTCATCCACGGCCTTGTCCCCGGCCCCGATATGCTCGGCAAGAACGCCGCGATCACCGTTTCGATGGTGCTGTCGATTGCCGTCGCCAACATCGTCGGCGCCGTGACTTGCCTGCTGTTGACCAGGCAGTTGGCGCGTATCGCGCAAGTGTCGGCAGCGATCCTGGTGCCGCTGGTGGTCACCTTTATCGTCGTCGGCGCCTACCAGACCAATATGAGCGCCTTCGACTTCCTGCTGGTGATGCTGGTCGGCGCGGTCGGCATGGCAATGAAGGAGCTCAACTGGCCGCGCTCGGCCTTTTCGCTCGGCTTCGTGCTCGGCCCCAGCCTCGAAAACTATTTCTTCCTCGCCTACCAGATTTCCGGCTGGGCCTGGCTGAAACAGCCTCTGGTGCTGATCCTGCTCGGCCTCGCCATTGCCGGCGTGGTCAGGCAGACCGTGTCCTGGATCAAGGCCCGCGGCAATGCCGATGCCTTGCCGCCGGCGTTGCCCGATATCGCCGCCGGCGGTGCGCTGACACTGCTTGGCCTGGCGGCCCTGGTCACGGCACTGCTCGATTTCCCCTTCGAGGCCGCCATCTTCCCGGCCATCACCGCCGGCCTTCTGGCACTGTTTTCCTTGCTGACCACCGTCCAGACCGTGCTGCGCTGGCGAAAGCCGGTGCCTGCCAGCGGGGCGGATGTCGCACCAGCCGGCGAATGGCAGCCTTCCGATGGGCCGGCGATGGAGGGCAATCTCACGGTGCTTGGCCTCTGCCTGGCGCTCGCCTTCCTGGTCCTGCTGGCCGGCCACCTCACCGCCACCTTCGTCTTTGTTGCCGGCGGTATCTGGATGCTCGGATCGCGGTCACTGAATATGGCGCTGGCTGTCGCCGCGGGCACGACGCTTTGCATCTACGCGGTGTTCGATCTCCTGGCGTCGCAGCCCTGGCCGGCGCCCTGGCTGGCCGGTCTTTTTAAAGATTTCTGAAACGGCGGCGCGGATGCGCAGGTAGCGCAAGAGCTCAAGGCGGGCCCGGCGGTGTTCGAGCCAGAAACCTGCTGAAGTAGCCTGTCGAGGCAAACGGCTAAGGCTTGGCGGCAGCCGGCGACAGCGTTTCGACAAGGCGGCGGCGCAGCAGCTTGCCATTGTCGCTGTAGGGCAGCGAACTCACCAGCCTAACCTCGCGCGGCCGCCGGTCGGGCGAGATGTTGGCGCGCAGGAAGGCCTCGAACTCGGCCACGCTTGCCTGGTCGGCGACGATGAAGGCGGCGATCTCCTGGCCCATCGTTGCATCGGGAAAGCCGGCGACCGCGACATCCCTGACCTTGGGATGGGCGCGGATGAGCTTCTCCAGCTCCTGCGGCGCGACATTGACGCCGCCGCGCACGATCATGTCGGCCTCGCGGTCGACGATGGTCAGGAAGCCGTCATCATCGACGAAGCCGATGTCGCCGGGAATGCCCCAACCGTCGCCCATCACCTTGGGATCGACGAACGGTTTGTTTCCCGCCGACACGACCGCTGAAACCATTGTCGATGTCCAGGCCTTGATCAGCCCACTCTCGCCCTTGCCGAGGACGCGCCCGTCCGCATCGAGGATCTCCACACGCACATCGGCAAACGGGCGCCCGGCAGTGCCGGGTTTGGCCAGCACGTCGGCGCCGGACAGCGTGGTGATGCCGCCGGTGAGGCTCGACGCATAGTTGATGCGATATCCCGGCGAAAGATTGCGGTAGGCCGCCAGCTTGTCTTCGACGGTTGCAGGTCCGCCGATGCTGAACAGCACCGCCAGGTCCGGCAGCAGCCGGGTCGAGCGTTCGCCCACTTCGCGCACCAGCCGTGTAATTACCGGTGGCGGCAGGGCTGTGCCGCTGGCCTGGAAGGACAGCAGACCCTCGATCAGCTCGGACGGCGTGAACAGCGGCGGAAAGAAGTTGATCGTCCCGCCATAGCGCAGATAGCTGAACACCTGGTGGCGCGTCGCCGAATAGGACATCACCATCGGCGTCAGCAGACGCATGACCGTCCCGGTCAGCCCGCGCCGGCGCCCCGTCACGCGTCCGGCAAGCGCCTCATGCGACTGCAGATAGCCTTTCGGGTCGCCGGTAGTGCCGGACGAGAACATCAGAAAGGCCGGATTGCTGTCGTCGCCAGGAGCGCCGGAATAGGGCGCGGGCGAGGCGTGCTTCCAATCCTGCTGGAAAGCGACGCCTGGATAGACATCGTCCCCGGGTGGGCTGCGGCTTTCGAGGATCAGCGTCAGCACAAAATCGCGTGCAAACTGCGCCCGCTGGCTGCGCGGCGCCCGAAAGTCGGCAATCGAAGCCGTGGCGCCGAGCTTCCAGCAGGCCAGGATCGACAGCACGACGTCGATGTTGCCGATCATGGCCAGGCCGACGCGATCGCCGGGGCGAATACCGAGCGCGCTGAAATTGGCGGCGAGATGGTCGATCTGGATCAGCGCTTGCGCATAGGTGATCTGGTCGCGGCCGCTGACCATCGCCACGCGGTCGCCATGGCCGGCGAAGGCAGCCAGTACGTCGCGGCCAAAACCCATCTAGCGGACCGGCATTCCGGCCGGCGCGCGCCTGGCGTCGAGGAAGGCGATGATCGCAGCGTCGATCGCGTCCATGTTGGCGGCCCGGAACTTGTCATGGGTGCCCGGCATGACGACCGTTTCCACCCGCGTGTTCCCGCTCGCCCAGTCTTTGTACTGCTCGACCGTGGTGGCGCTCCATTCCGAGCTGGCGATGACCAGTATGTCGCAAGGGTAGGAAGACGGTGAAAAACCCGCGGCAGCGCGCACCAGCATGCTCTTGAAGGCCTTCTGCCTGGTGTGACGCCCAAGCCTGGACTGCCCAAGCCCGACCGCTGCCAGCGTGTCGCGCAGCAGCCGCCAGTAGACGACCTTGCGGGTGATTTGGCGCCGCCTTTGTGCGGTCATGCGGTTGTCCGCCATCGGCTTCAGCCAGGCCGAACCCAGCGGCGGAGGGTCGATCAGCAGCAAAGCCGGCCGCTCGCCGGTCACCTCGAAGGTCAGCCTTCCGACCTCGATTGCCAGCAGCCCGCCAAGGCAGATGCCGCCGATGACGCGCGGGTGCTGGCCGGTGGCCGAGCTCAAGCCGTCGAAATAATTGGCGCTGATCTCCTCGACGCTGTCATACGGCGTCTCGCCGGGCTCGAGGCCCATGCCGCGCACGGCGATAACGGAATAGCGCTGCTTCAGCGCCTTGCCGAAACGGTTGGCGAACAGCGCCGAACCGGAAATGCCATGGATCATGGCGATCGGCTCCTGGCCGTGGCTGCCGGAAACCTGCACCGCCAGCCGCCGCGCCGGGTGCTCGGGCAATTGCAACGCGATCAGCCTGCCGAATTCGCGCGGCGTCGGCGCTTCCAGCAGCACCGAGGTCTGCAGCTTCACGCCGAACCGGCTCTGCGCCGCCAGCACAAGAGTTTCGGCAGCCAGCGAATCGCCGCCGAGATCGAAGAAATTGTCGTCGAGGCCGACCGAGGCCAGCTGCAATTCTTGCGCAAAGATGCCGGCGATCGCCTGCGCCGGCCCGCTGCCCAACGCGGTTCGGTCTGGCCGGATGGTGTTATGCATGTTCATCGGCAGGCCCTTGAACCGATGGAATTGCCGTTTCCGGCAACAGGGCATCCTCCTGAATGCCTGTCCGCTTTTAACCCACAGCCTATGCGTTGAACAAGTAGCCTAACCCTGCACAATACCGGCAGGCGCCGCTCCGAAGGCCTGCGCGCACAGCGTCTGCAGCTTCGGGAACACATGCTTGCCGCCGGCGATCACCTGCGCTCCCTGGGCAAGCACGGTCTTCGGGTCCGGCTTCAGCACCATGCCGCCGGCCTCTTCCACCAGAAGCATGCCGGCCAGGCAGTCCCAGGGATTCATGTGTTCCTCGACATAGCCGAGCAGCCGGCCGGATGCCGCATAGGCCAGCATCAGCGCGCCCGATGCGTTGCGGAAGAAGACGCCACCTTCTGCCATGATCAGGCCGATCAGCACGGTGACATGCTTCGTCTCCGCGCGGTTCGACAGCCCGGTGCCGACCGATCCTTCCCCGAGGCCGGCGGTGCTGGCCTTGATCGGCCGGCTGTTGACGAAGGCACCGCCGCCGCGGCGGCCGTGAAAAGTCTCGCCGGTCGACGGCTCGTGGATGACGCCGACGACCGCCTCGCCGTCCTTGGCGCAGGCGATGACCACACACCAAGCCGGAATACCGCGCACGAAGTTGGCGGTGCCATCGATAGGGTCGATGACCCAGACATGGCCTGTCGATCCGGCTACCGTGGCATGTTCCTCGCCGACAATGCCATCTTGCGGATAGGCGGCGGCGATCGCCGCGCGGATGAACAGTTCGACCTCGCGGTCGCCATCGGAAACCAGGTCCTGATGGCCCTTGCTCTCGATGGTCAGGTTTTCGAGGTCGCGGAAATATTTCAGGCCGAGTTCGCCGGCGCGTCGCGCCAGATCGATGGCGAAATGCATGCGCTGGTCGAGGTCATGGGTCACGGCAAGGCTCTCGGCTGAGGAAGGCGTCTGCCCTTAGCAGACGAGCCTCTCCTGCAAAAGCTTCACTGGCGACTCACGCGGCTTGCGACAGCGATTTGTGCGCCTCGGCCAGGATTTCGAACGAACGCACGCGCGCCGCATGGTCGAAAATCTGCGCCGTCACCATCAGCTCGTCGGCGCCGGTGCGGCGCACGAAGGCGTCGATGCCTTGCCGGACGGTTTCGGGCGATCCGACGACGGCACAGGAAAGCGCCTGGCCGAGCATTGTTTTGGCCATCGGCTCCAGCGTCTGGTCATAACCCTCGACCGGCGGCGGCAGGCGGCCTGGTCGTCCGGTGCGCAGGTTGACGAAGGCCTGCTGCAGCGAGGTGAACAGCAGTTTTGCCTCGGCGTCGGTCGGCGCGGCGAAGACGTTGAGGCCGAGCATGACATAGGGCTTGTCCAGCTGTTCGGACGGCTGGAAGCGCGAGCGGTAGATCTCCAGCGCATGGTCGAGCTCGGCCGGCGCGAAATGCGAAGCGAACGCATAGGGCAGGCCAAGCATGGCGGCGAGCTGCGCGCCATAAAGGCTTGAGCCGAGAATCCAGACCGGCACCTTCTGGCCTTCGCCGGGCACAGCATGGATACGCTGACCTGCCTCGGCCGGCTGGAAATACCCCATCAGCTCGACGAC
The DNA here is from genome assembly GCF_056404315.1 of Mesorhizobium sp. P2_D6. Taxonomy (NCBI): domain Bacteria; kingdom Pseudomonadati; phylum Pseudomonadota; class Alphaproteobacteria; order Hyphomicrobiales; family Phyllobacteriaceae; genus Mesorhizobium; species Mesorhizobium sp. P2_D6. Next base: position 66,826 of record NZ_JBFUEG010000007.1, read on the forward strand.
ATCCTGGGGGAAATTGTCTGACGCCTCGAGGTTGCGGCGCAGCGCACGCGCCGTGCCCATGTCGGTGCCGGGCGCGCGGCCGAGGCCGAGGTCGATGCGGCCGGGGTGCAGTGCCGCCAGCGTGCCGAACTGCTCGGCGATCACCAGCGGCGCATGGTTGGGCAGCATAATGCCACCGGCGCCGACGCGGATCGTCTTGGTGCCGCCGGCGACATGGGCGATGACGACCGCGGTCGCCGCACTGGCGATGCCGGGCATGTTGTGGTGCTCGGCCAGCCAGTAGCGCTTGTAGCCGAGCTGCTCGGCATGGCGGGCGAGGTCGAGCGAATTGGCCAGCGACTGCGAGGCGTTGCTGCCTTCGACGATCGGCGACAGGTCGAGAACGGAAAGAGCGGTCATGGGCCTCAAGCCTTTACAATGTTCAGCTGCCGGACCTTGGTTTCGAAGGCGGCGCGGTCGGGGATGATGATGTCGAGCTGGCTTTCCAGAATGTCGGCGAATTCCGCCGCTGTCGCGATCTCGCGTTGCTCGCTGCGGCCGCCGACATGATGCGTCGACAGCCTGGCGTTGCGCAGCGCATAGCGCCGGTCGGGCAAGGCGCGCGCCGCAACGACGGAGGACAGGAAATGCGAGGTCGGATGGGTCGAGACGAAGTAGTTGGCGACCGCATAATCGACCTCATAGGCCGGTTGCATGTCGAAGCGGTGGAGTGTCTGCCAATCGCCGCCGACATCGGCTTGTACCCGAAAATCATCTGACGTCTCGATGATGCGGAATGTTTCGTGCGGGGTCTGTTGTTCGAGGCCCGGCTCGAGCAACAGCGGCGCGGTCATCGTCAGGCCGCCAAAGCCGACATCGGCAATGTAGGTCCTGCCGTCGAGCTCGATCCGCAACAGCATGTGGCTGCGCGGGGTAATGGCGTCCTCCGGCAGACCCCTCAGAACCCGCGCCGCGAGGCCGCTGACCTCGAAGCCCAGCGCCTTCAGCGCATGCATGAGGATCAAATTGTGTTCGAAGCAGTAGCCGCCGCGGCGGCGCGCGAAAATCTTGCCCTGCAGCGAAGCGAGATCGAGCTTCACCGCGATGCCCAGCAACGGATCCATGTTCTCGAAGGGGATCGCTTGCGGGTGCTGCCGGTGCAGCACCTTCAGCGTGTCGAGCGACGCATCGATCGGACCGCGATAACTGATCCGGGCGAAATACGCGTCGAGGTCGAAGGAGGCGTCGGTCATGGCAGGGTCCGGCTTGACCGGCTCGATATAGGCACTCGATCGGAAGACGACAAACAAGAGACGACAAGCAAGAGGCGGCAAGCAGTACCGGCCTCTATGCCTTGGCCTCGCCATTCTCCTCGGCCGCTTCGTCCTCCACCACGACCGCCGTCTGCTGTGCGGCGAGGAAGTTGCCGACATGGCCGAGGCCTTCGAAATGGTCGCAGAACACCTTGATGACGACCAGCAGCGGCACGGCCATCAGTGCGCCGACAAAGCCCCACAGCCAGGACCAGAAGGCGATGGCGATGAAGATCGCCACGGCGTTGATCTCGAGGCGCCGGCCGACCACCATCGGCGTCACGAGCTGGCCCTCGATGATGTCGCACAATAAGACAAAGGCCGGCGCCAAAAGCGCGTAGGAGATGGTGTCGAAGCTGATCAGCGCCATCACCGAGACAAGCACGATGGTCAACATTGCGCCGACATAGGGCAGGAAGTTGAGCAGCGCGGCGGCGACGCCCCAGACCAGCGGATTGGGCATGCCGAGCGCCCACAGGCCAAGGCCGATGACGGCGCCGAGACCGGCATTTATGATCGTGACGGTAAGCAGATAGTGCGAGATTTCGCGCTCGACGTCATAGACGACGCGCAGCGCCCGCTTCTTTTCGCTGAGGCTGGCGAAGGACTGGATGATCTTCTCGTAGAACATCGTGCCCGACGCCAGCAGGAACAGCGACAGCACGAAGATGATGGTGAAGCTTGTGCCTGCCGCCAGGACATTGCTGGCCGCCGCCGACAGGATGCCGGACTGCGCCAACGCCACTTTCTGGATGCCCGGCTCCTGCGAGGTCTCGGTCATCTGTTCGATCTGATGCGAGATCTGCATGATCCTCTCGAGTGGACGCCGCAATTGCGCCAGCCGCTCCGTCAGTTGCAGGCCGATCGACGAGGTGTTGTTGAGGAGGTCGATGACCGGACCGCTGAGCAGGTAGCCGGCGATGGCAACGACGCAAACCGACAGCACGACAAGCAACGTCGCCGACACCACTTCGGGAATGCCGCGCTTGCGCAGGAAGCGCACGATCGGCGTGAGCGTGAGCGTCAGCAGAAAGGCGAGAATGACCGGCATGAAGAAGGCGCGGGCGAAATAGAGCGCGTAGATCGCCATCAGGATGAAAATGCCGATGAGCAACGAACGCATCAGGTGCGTGTCCGCGCGGGCAACGACGCGCGCCTCTTCGGCCTCGGCAAGGACTGCGCCCAAAGCGGCGGGTTCGGCTTTCATCGTTTTCCCCCGGCAGCGCACCGCAATTGGTGAATTCCGCTGACGGAAACGCCTCTACCGCCTCTAGGTTCCGTTAGCCGGCAAGGCCAACAATCCAGACGACGTCGTCGAATTACGCGGCGGGCGCCGTTACCGCCGGCGCCGCCTTCGCCGTTTCCTTGCGCACGATCGGCGCCACCTTGGTGCCGTAGAGTTCGATCGCTTTCATGATCTTGGCGTGCGGCATGGTGCCGATCGCCATCTGCAGCAAGAAGCGATCGTTGTTGAAGATCTTGTGCTGGGCGACGATCTTTTCCGCCACAGCTTCAGGATTGCCGACGAACAGCGCGCCGTTTGGGCCACGCGACTGATCGAAATGCGCCCGCGACGTGGGACCCCAGCCGCGTTCGCGGCCAATGCGGTTCATCACTTCGGCTTGCGGTCCATAGAAATCGTCGGCCGCCTGCTCGGTGGTCTCGGCGATGAAGCCGTGCACATTGATGCTGGTGGCGAGCCCCGTGGGGTCGGTGCCGGCACGCTTGGCAGCCTCGCGGTAGATGTCAAACAGCGGCGCAAAGCGCGCCGGCTCGCCGCCGATGATGGCCAGCGCCAGCGGCAGGCCGAGCACGCCGGCGCGGGCGGCCGATTGCGGCGTGCCGCCAATGGCGATCCAGATCGGCAATTTGTCCTGCAACGGGCGTGGATAGACGCCGCGGTCGTTGATCGGCGCACGCAGATTGCCGGACCAGGTGACTTTCACGCTGTCGCGTATCGCCAGCAGCAGGTCGAGCTTTTCGGCGAACAGCTCGTCATAGTCTTCGAGATTGTAGCCGAACAGCGGGAAGGATTCGATGAACGAACCGCGCCCGGCCATGATCTCGGCCCGGCCGCCCGACAGAAGGTCGAGCGTCGCGAACTGCTGGAAGACGCGCACCGGATCGTCGGAGGACAGCACGGTGACCGCGCTGGTCAGCTTGATGCGTTGGGTACGTTCAGCGGCGGCGGCCAGCGCCACCACCGGTGCTGAAGCGGCATAGTCGGGGCGGTGATGTTCGCCCAGACCGAAGACGTCGAGGCCGACCTGGTCGGCCAGCTCGATCTCTTCGATCAGGTTGCGCAGCCGCTCGTGCGGGCCGATCGTGCCGGGGCCGGGCTCGGGACTGACGTCAGCAAAAGTGTAGAGACCGAGTTCCATGATCTGTCATCCAATGGTTGGGTTTTGCGGCTAGAGGTAGCGACCGAGCCGCCCTGCCGCCAGAGGGGCGGATGGTGAACAGTGCATGTCGGTTCCAGCCAGCTTCTGTCGGCTTTGGTCGGCAAAAGCGCGTCTCCTGGCTGCAACAGCGTAGAATTTCATGGCTGGCATTCCGTTTTGGCGCTTGAACTCTCGGTTTTCGCGCGTATGTAAGCGTCGCGAATTGACTTCAGGGAAGTGGACTTGGCTATCTACAGGGAAAAAGACATTTTCGAGCGGCGCAATGCCGCGAACGAGGCAAAGAAGGCGCTTCTGGAGCGCTTCAAGTCAAAGCCGGCGGCAGATGATCCTGCGGTGCTGGCAAGACAGGCCGAACGCAAGGCGATCCTCGAGGCGCGTGAAAAGCGCGAGGCCGAAAAGGCCAGGCTGAAGCAGGAAAAGCTGGCACGCGAGGCGGTCGAGAAGGCCGAGCGCGAGGCAGCAGCCGAAGCGGCGCGTATTGCGGCCGAAGAGGCAGCGCAGGCTGAAGCGAAGATCAAGGAAGCCGAAGAAAACGAGCGCATCGCCCGTTTGCTGGCCGACGAAGCCGAACGCAAGGCCAAGCGCGACGCACGCTATGCGGCGCGCAAGCAGCGCACCGGCAGGACGCCTCCGGGCTTCTCCGCCCGCTAACCGCTTCGATCGAAACGATCGGACATCAGGGCCGCCTTCAGCGGCCCTGAACGTATTTGTGCGCCGATTTCCTCGGTTGCTTTGGCTTAAAGCACCAGGAAAAGTGTGAAGCGGTTTTCCCGGGAAAAGCGCGAAAGACAAAGATAGAGCAGATCGCCGTTTCCGTGAAACGGTGAACTGCTCTAGGCGGCGAGCTTCAGCCCCATGATGCCGCAGACAATGAGCGCGATGCAGCCGAGCCGGATCGCGGTTGCCGGCTCGCCCAGCAGCCAGACGCCGAGTAGCGCCGTGCCGACCGTGCCAATGCCGGTCCACACCGCATAGGCCGTACCGACAGGCAGCGTCTTCAGCGCCAGACCGAGCAGCCCCAGGCTCACGATCATCGACGCGACGGTGAGCACCGTCGGTAGCGGCTTCGAGAAGCCGTCGGTGTATTTGAGGCCGATCGCCCAGCCGATCTCGAACAGGCCGGCGAAAAACAGAAAAATCCACGACATCGGGATGCACTTCATTCCATGAGGATGGCGGGTCGTCCCGGCCGGTTTTTTCGGGAAGGCGCGAGGTCGTCCTCGCCGCCTCGATATAGGCGGCTTCGCCTGCCCGATCGACAAAACACCGGCAGCATTGCTCATGCCACCGGTGTAAAAATCTGCGCCGAAACGGATTGCCCGGATTTCGGTCCGAGCGACTTACTTGTCCTTGAGTCTGATCGCCTTGACGGGAGGCGCCTTGAGCGCCGGAGCCGCGGCGGGCTTCTTGGCGTCCTTCTTCGGCTTGCGGGCTTCCTTGCCGGCCTTCATCGCACCTTTAGCCATGATTCGATCCTCCAATTGCTGGGACGCCAAGTGAAACAAGAGAAACGCCGGACTGCAAGGGGGCTGGCGCCTGTCGCCGGCGCCAGCGGGCCGCTTTCAACCGCTTTCTAATTTGCTCGTAAACCATGCCGGTCCGTGCCATGGTTGTCTTCGCACTGCAGCATCAGGCCGCGCTTCCTGCCGGGCGATGATCAGGCAGGCCGGTCAGGACACAGATGCGAATCCACATCGGCTGCGAGATGAGCTTCGACTTTCCGCAGGAAACGCCGCTGATCGCGATGCTCAACGTCCACTACTCCAGGGCATCCGATCTCGAGCGCCCGGATTTCCTGACCTCCAGCCCGCCGGTGCCGATCCAGAGCTATCGCGACAGTTTCGGCAACTGGTGCAACCGTTTCGTCGCCCCGCCCGGCCGCTTCACCTTCGGCACCGATTCCGTGATCCGCGACCCCGGCACCTTCGAGATGGGCGACCTGATGGCCTGGCAGCACGAGGTGCGCGACCTGCCATCAGACACACTGCTGTTCCTGTTGCCCAGCCGCTTTTGTGAGAGCGATCTCCTGGCCAGCGAAGCCTGGCGGCTGTTCGGCAATACGCCGCTCGGCATTGCGCGTGTCCAGGCGGTCTGCGACTTCGTTCACAACCACATCGTCTTCAGCTATGGCAATGCGCGGCCTACGCGCACTGCGGCCGAAGCCTATCGCGAGCAAAGCGGCGTCTGCCGCGACTTTGCCCACCTCGCCGTCACCTTCTGCCGTGCGCTCAACATCCCGACGCGCTACTGCACCGGCTACATCAGCGACATCGGCCTGCCCAAACCCTGGGCGAGCATGGATTTCGCCGCATGGATGGAGGTCTATCTCGGCGGTCGCTGGCATGTCTTCGATCCGCGCAACAATTCCCCGCGCATCGGCCGCATCCTGATCGCTTCCGGCCGCGACGCCGCCGACGTGCCGCTGACCCATATTTTCGGGCCGGGCACGCTGGCCAGCTTCAAGGTCTGGACGGACGAGATCATCGAATAGCGGCGTCTTTTTCTCCAGCCAGCCTTCAAGGGCCTGAACGACCGGGCTTCTGGCGCGTTGTGATGCCCGTGGAGCTTCGGTCGCAGGGCCGTTACATTGTGTGCCTTGGAGGGACAGCATGGCAGCGCATGGCGGGTCGAAGACGGTCATCTACGCGGCACTCGCCGGCAATCTCGCCATTGCGCTGACCAAGTTCGTCGCCGCCTTCTTCACCGGCAGTTCGGCCATGCTGTCGGAAGGCGTGCACTCGCTGGTCGACACCGGCAATGGCGGCCTGCTGCTCTACGGCATGCATCGCGCCGCCCGCCCGCCGGACCGCACGCATCCGCTGGGCCATGGCCGCGAGCTGTATTTCTGGAGCTTTATCGTCGCCTTGCTCGTCTTTGCGCTCGGCGCCGGGGTGTCGTTCTACGAGGGGGTCATCCACATCATGGCGCCCGAGCCGGTCGCCAATCCCAAAATCAACTACATCGTGCTCGCCCTCTCGATGCTGTTCGAGGGCAGCTCCTGGTATGTGGCGCTGAAGGAGTTCCGCCAGCAAAAGGGCAAGCAAGGCTGGCTGCAGGCCGTGCAATCGAGCAAGGATCCGAGCGTCTACACCGTGCTGTTCGAGGACAGCGCCGCCCTTCTCGGCCTCGTCGTCGCCTTTGCCGGCATCCTGGCGGCGGAAGTCCTCGACATGCCCGAACTCGACGGCGCCGCCTCGATCGGCATCGCGGTGATCCTCGGCGCCACCGCGATCTTCCTGGCACGCGAAAGCAAGGGCCTGCTTATTGGCGAGCCGGCCTCGCCCGAGATGCAAGCCAAGGTGCTGGCGATTGTCCAGCAGGATCCGGCGGTGCAACGGGCCAACGGCGTTCTCACCGTCCACCTCGGCCCGCAAGAGATCGTCGCCGGCCTCAGCATCGAATTCGAGGACCATCTGACGGCGCCTGAGATCGAAGCCTGCGTCGAGCGCCTGGAGGCGCTGCTGAAGAAGGAGATGCCGGAGATCACCAGGCTGTTCGTCAAGCCGCAGACGACGGGAACCTGGGAACACCGGCGCAAGCAGGTCGAGGCGGCATCGGACTAGAGCAATTCCAGGAAAAGTGTGGGCGGTTTTCCCGGGAAAAGCGCGTAGCGCTTTCCCTTGGTAATTGCGTCAAAACAAAGAGCTCTAGTCCTGGACCAGAAGTCCGTCGTTGGCTCCATCGCCTGGTCCCGCTAAGATCAGTCGACGGATTTCGGAGGAGCAACCATGAAAATCGATGGTGGGTGTCATTGCGGCGCCATCACTTATGAAGCAGAGGTCGACCCGGAAAAGACCTCGATCTGTCATTGCACCGACTGCCAGCAACTGACCGGCACGGCCTTTCGTGTCACCGTTCCCGCGTCTGAGGATCACTACCGGATCACAAGGGCACGCCGAAGGTCTATATCAAGACAGGATCGAGCGGCGCCAAGCGCGCCCAGGCCTTTTGCGCCGACTGCGGTTCGCATCTTTACGCGACGTCGGTTGGCGACGGCCCGAAGGTCTATGGGATCAGGGCGGGAACCGCGCGGCAACGCGAGGATCTGGTTCCGACACAACAGAAATGGCACCGGTCGGCCCTGCACTGGCTTCCGAAATTCGAGGGCATCAGCATCGTGGAGGCGCAGTAGCACCTGCCTCCCGGTTAAACGCGCCCCAAACCAGACGATGATGTGCTAGGCTCACCATCAAACGGATGGCGGGTGAAAGCGATGCTGGAAACAGACAAGATTTTTGCCGGCTCGATTCCGGAAAACTACGACCGCTATATGGTGCCGTTGATTTTCGAGCCCTTCGCCGCGGATATGGCACGGCGGGCAGCGTCCTTGTCGCCCGGCGCTGTCCTGGAAGTCGCCGCCGGCACCGGAGTTGTCACCCGCGCATTGGCGCCAAAACTGTCTCCCGGTGCAAGCTATGTCGTGACCGATCTCAACCAGCCGATGCTCGACTTTGCTGCTTCGCGGCAAGCACCCGACAGTCGCATCCAATGGCGCCAGGCGGATGCTCTGGCGCTGCCGTTTGAAAATGCGACCTTCGATCTCGTTTGCTGCCAGTTCGGCGCGATGTTCTTTCCCGACCGCACCGCCGGCTATCGCGAAGCAAAGCGGGTCCTGAAGCCCGGAGGCCATTTCCTGTTCAACGTGTGGGATCGCATCGAGGAGAATGTGTTTGCCAATGATGTGACGAACGCTCTTGCCGAGATCTTTCCGGACGATCCGCCGCGCTTTCTCGCCCGCACGCCGCACGGCTACCATGACACGGCCCTTATCCGCAGCGAGCTGGAAAGTGCAGGTTTCTCCCGTGTGGCGATCGAGACGAGGGCCGAACAAAGCCGTGCATCGTCGCCGCGGCTTCCGGCGGTTGCCTATTGCCAGGGGACGGTTCTTCGCACCGAGATCGAGGCCAGGGATGCGGGAAAACTGCAAGCCGCAACCGACCATGCCGCAGCCGTGATTGCAGCCAGACATGGCAGCGGCGAGGTTGCGGCCAAAATCCAGGCACACTTAATCGTGGCTACGGTCTAATCGTCGCCCTCGACGACACGGAGCCTTAGCTGGCCTGTCTTGGAATCCGCCACCCGCACCCCGGGCTCGGCCTTGGCGGATCCGCCGCCGCGCACTTCAGCTTCGCTTTCGCCAAACTCCAGCGCCTCGATCTTCTGGCCGCGTTTGGTCACCTTCGACGTCGACACCAGTATGTCGTCGATATCCTTGGCCGACTGGGTGAAATGCGTCTGCAGCCGGCGCACCCGCTCGTCGACGCGCTGAACATCTTCCATCAGCCGAATGACCTCGCCCTGGATCAGATGCGCCTGCTCGCGCATGCGGGCGTCCTTGAGGATCGCCTGGATGACCTGGATCGACAGCATCAGCAGCGACGGCGAGACGATGATGACCCGGGCGCGGTGCGCCTTCTGGATGACGGCGTCGAAATTCTCGTGGATTTCGGCGAACACCGATTCCGACGGCACGAACATGAAGGCAGTGTCCTGCGTCTCACCCTGGATCAAATATTTTTCCGAGATATCACGGACATGGAGCTCGATGTCGCGGCGGAAGGCCTGGGCCGCGACCTTCTGCAAGTCGGCGCCATCGGCGGTGCGGATGGCGTTCCAGGCTTCGAGAGGAAACTTGGCGTCGATGGCCAGCTGCGGCGCGCCGTTCGGCATCCTGATCAGGCAGTCGGGCCGGCTGCCATTCGACAGCGTCGCCTGGAATTCATAGGCGCCCATCGGCAGGCCGTCGGCGACGATCGCCTCCATGCGCGACTGGCCGAAGGCGCCGCGCGTCTGCTTGTTGGACAGGATCGCCTGCAGCTGCACAACCTGGCCGGCCAGTGATTGGATGTTGCCTTGCGCGGTGTCGATGACCGCCAGCCGTTCCTGCAATTTCGCCAGGCTCTCATGCGTCGATTTGGTCTGCTCGGTCATGGTCTGGCCGAGGCGGCCGGTCATGGCGTCGAGGCGCTGGCCGATCGACTGGTTGAGTTCGGCCTGCCTGGCGCCGAACACCTCGGCGATGGCGCCCATGCGGCCCTGCATCTCCGCCTGGCTTTGCAAAATGCCGGCCATCCGCGCCTCTGCGTCGCGGGCGTGGTCGGCAGCTTCCGCAGCTGCGATGGTGCGCGCCCTGGCCGACCGCCACAATGCCACGACAAGCGCCAGGAACAGGCCGAGAAACACGATCGCGCCGACGGCCAGCGCATGGCCGAGCGTGATTGTCGTGGCGCCAAGCTGGGCCACAGGTTCGGAAAGGATGGAGTTAAGGTCGTTCATGTCGCCAGCATAGCCGATTCGCCGGTCTGGCACAGATCAAAACGTGAACGGGCGCAAACCGCCCCGGTTGACGCTTTTCGCATGACGTCTTAGGTGAGACGCCATGTCGATCAAGCCGCTCATCATCCTTCCCGATCCCATCCTGCGCCAGGTTTCCAAACCCGTCGAACGCGTCGATGCGCCTTTGCGCAAACTGGCCGACGACATGCTGGAGACCATGTATGACGCGCCGGGCATCGGCCTCGCCGCCATCCAGATCGGCGAGCCGCTGCGCATGCTGGTCATCGACCTCGCTAAGGAAGACGAAACGCCGGCGCCGCATGTCTTCATCAATCCCGAAATCCTCGCAAGCGCCGACGCCCGCTCGGTCTACGAGGAAGGCTGCCTGTCGATCCCGGACTATTATGCCGAGGTCGAGCGTCCGGCTTCGGTGCGGGTGAAATATCTCGACCGCGACGGCAAGCTGCAGGAGATCGAGGCCGAAGGCCTGATGGCGACCTGCCTGCAGCACGAGATCGACCACCTCAACGGCGTGCTGTTCATCGACCACATCTCGAAGTTGAAGCGCGACATGGTGGTCAAGAAGTTCAAGAAGCTCGCCAAGGACAAGGCGCCGGGCAAGCTGGTGGGATAGGAAAAGATGCCGCTTCGCGTCATCTTCATGGGCACGCCGGAGTTTTCGGTGCCGGTGCTGCGCGCGATCGCCGAGGCCGGACACGAGATAGCAGCCGTTTACACCCAGCCTCCGCGCGCTGCAGGCCGCCGTGGGCTGGAACTGACGCCGTCGCCGGTGCAGCGCGAGGCCGACCGGCTTGATATCGCGGTGCGCACGCCGATTTCGCTGAAAAGCGAGACCGAGCAGGCCGCTTTCCGCGCGTTGCAGGCCGATGTCGCCGTGGTTGTCGCTTATGGTTTGCTGTTGCCGAAGGCCATTCTGGAGGCGCCGCCGCTTGGCTGCCTCAACGGCCACGCCTCGCTTTTGCCGCGCTGGCGTGGTGCAGCTCCCATCCAGCGCGCCATCATGGCCGGCGACACCGAGACGGGCATGATGGTGATGCATATGGAAGAGGGCCTGGACACCGGCCCGGTGGCACTGGTTGAAAAATGTGCCATCGACCCCGATATGACGGCCGGCGACCTGCATGATCGGCTGATGCACATTGCTGCCACACTGATGGTAGAAGCGTTGTCCCGAATTCAGACGGAAACGCTGGTATTCACCTTGCAAGCTGTGGATGGGGTGACCTACGCCCGAAAAATCGACAAATCGGAGACCCGCGTGGACTGGACGCGGCCGGCTGTCGAGGTCCACAATCACCTTCGTGGCCTGTCGCCCTTTCCCGGGGCCTGGTCCGAGATTGAAATTGGCGGCCGTACGGAACGGCTGAAACTGCTTCGCTCGACGCTTGTGGACGGCCAATCACTTACCGAAGATTGGTCGCCTTCGGAAGGCATGGGCGAGTCGGGAGGAATTCTCGATGACCGGCTGACGGTCGCCTGCGGAACAGGCGCGGTCAGGCTGGTCGAAGTTCAACGGGCGGGCGGAAGGCCCGCTGCCGCGCAGGAGTTTCTGCGCGGGGCCAAGATCGAAAAAGGAATGAAATTCACATGAGCATGATGTCGATACGCGCGGCAACGCCGCGGGACCGCGAGGCTATTCGCCTCGTCGAGGAACACGCATTCGGCCAGCAGGCGGAGGCCGGTCTGGTCGACGCGCTGGTCACCGGCGGCGACGCCGTTGTCGAGCTTGTGGCGGAAGAAGACGGCCAGGTGGTCGGCCACATCCTGTTCTCCAGGCTGTATGTGCAGAATGGCGGCAAGAGTTTCCCGGCGGTGGCGCTGGCGCCGTTGGCGGTGGAACCTTCGTTCCACGGCTCGGGCATTGGCGGTGCGCTGATCCGCGAGGCGCATATCCGCCTCAAGGACGCCGGCGAAGTGCTCGCCGTTGTCTTGGGCGATCCGGCCTATTACGGCCGCTTCGGCTACAACCATGCGCGCGCCGAAAAGTTCGAGAGCGAATACCAGGGTGAGGCGCTGCAGGCGCTGGCCTGGGGTGACGCACCCGAAAAAGGCAAACTGGTTTACGCCCAGGCCTTTACCGCACTCGCCGCCTGAGCATGATGCCGAAAAGTGTGAAGCGGTTTTCGGACGACATCATGCTCTATCTCTTTGATTTAGAGCCGGATTCAGATTTCAGGTCGATTCGACCTGAAATCTTCAGGCTCTAGGCGAGTGTCGGTGGCCGATGCCGCGTTTTCGTCTCGATATCGAATATGACGGCAGCCTCTTCGCCGGCTGGCAACACCAGGCGGATCAGCCTTCGGTGCAGCAGGCGATAGAACAGGCGATCGAGAAATTCAGCGGCGAGGCGGTGCGGATACGCGCCGCCGGCCGTACCGACGCCGGCGTGCATGCGACCGCGCAGGTGGCGCATGTCGACCTCGCCAAGGCGTGGCCCAACGATAAGGTGCGTGACGCCATCAACGCGCATCTGCAGGCGGCGGGCGCGCACGTCGCCATCCTGCAGGCGAGGGTTGTCCCCGACGATTTCGACGCCCGTTTCTCGGCCACCGGACGGCACTATCTCTACCGCATCCTCAACCGGCGCGCGCCGGCTGCGATGGAAAAGGGCAAGGTCTGGTGGGTGCCGAAGCGGCTCGATGCGGTCGCCATGCACGAAGCGGCGAAAGTCCTGCTCGGCCGGCGTGACTTTACCACCTTCCGCTCGACGCAATGCCAGGCCAACAGTCCGGTGCGGACGCTGGAGCGGCTCGATGTGAGCCGCCAGGGTGACCTGATCGAGGTCAGGGCCTCGGCGCGCTCATTCCTGCACAATCAGGTGCGCTCTATGGTCGGGTCGCTGAAACGCGTCGGCGACGGCGGCTGGACGGCTGCCGACCTCAAGGCCGCGCTCGACGCGCAGGACCGCGCCGCCTGCGGCCAGGTGGCGCCGCCCGACGGGCTTTTTCTCATCGGCGTCGACTATCCGGAAAAATCCTAGGCCGGGGCGGTCGGTACAGTGATGCCGAGCAGCGCCACCAAGCCGAACAAGACGGCCAGGGACACCACCAGCATGCCTGCGAACACGGCGCTGCCGACAGCCGCGCCCTTGCCGATCGCGGCGTTGGTCATCCGCCAGGTGAGCACCAGCGACAGCACCACCAAGCCCATCCACACCAATTCGGCGAATGGGTTGCCGGACGGCAGGAAGAGCCGGATCAACGCCGATGGCAGCAGCATCCAGGCGGTGATTGCCGACGCCCAGTTGCTGGCGACGACATAGTGGACGAAGCGATCGCCGATGCCGGCACGCGACGCGACCAGGGCAAGCGCAACCAGCGGCAGCAGCCACGAGCCGAGGTCGACGGTTGCCAGCCGGATCAACATGCCCAGCCGCCCGGCGAACGCATTGGGGTCGCCGATCTCGTTGGCCGTGCCGACCCAGCCGACGATCATCGCCGGTGCGGCGACGACGATGGCAAAGAAGGAATTCCAGAAGCCGTCCGCCGACAGGTCGAGCAGCCGCAAGCCGTCGGCCTTGCCGAGCATCAGCCGCCAGGCGCCGGTAAGCGATGAAGAGGTCTCGTCAACCGAAAGCATGATCAGCCTTGCTCGAACCAGTCTTCTATGAAGCGCTGGTAGATCTGGGTCAGCGTTTCGAGGTCGGCCAATGCGACGCGTTCATCGACCATATGCATGGTCTTGCCGACCAGCCCGAACTCGACCACCGGGCAATAATCCTTGATGAAACGGGCGTCCGAAGTGCCGCCGGAGGTGGAGAGCGCCGGCTCCTTGCCAACCGCCGCCTTGATCGAGCCACGCAGCGTGTCGATGAGTTTGTCGTCGCGCGTCAGGAAGACATGGCTCGGCCGGTCGCGCCAGACCAGTTCGTAGTCGACAGGGCTCTTCTTGCCGGTCCGGTATTTCTTGCGCTTGGCAGCCTGGTCGAGGCGGTTGTGGATCTCTGCCTGCACCGTCTCGGCCGTCCAGCTGTCGTTAAAGCGGATGTTGAAGGTGGCTGTCGCCTTGGCCGGGATGACATTGGTCGCCGGATTACCGACATCGATCGAGGTCACTTCCAGATTGGTCGGCTGGAAATCCCTAGTGCCCTTGTCGAAGACGGGGTGGAGCAAGGCCTCGACCAGGCTCATCAGGCCGCGCACCGGATTGTCGGCAAGCAAGGGATAGGCGACATGGCCCTGGCGGCCGTTGACGGTGACGCTGCCCGACATCGAGCCACGCCGTCCGATCTTGATCATGTCGCCGAGCGCGTCTGGATTGGTCGGCTCGCCGACGATCGACGCATCCCATTTCTCGCCCTTGGCCGCCGCCCAGTCGAGCAGTTTTGTCGTGCCGTTGATGGCCGGGCCTTCTTCATCACCGGTGATCAGCAGCGAGACCGAGCCTTTCGGGCCACCCTTGTTCTCGACATGGCGCGCCACCGCGGCGATGAAACAGGCGATGCCGCCCTTCATATCGACGGCGCCGCGGCCGTACATCTCGCCCTTGGCGATCTCGGCGGCGAAGGGCGGATGCGTCCACGATGCCTCATCGCCCACCGGCACCACGTCGGTATGGCCGGCAAACATCAGATGCGGCCCATTGCCGGAGCGGCGCGCATAAAGGTTCTCGATGTCGGGGGTGCCGTCTTCGGAAAACACCGGGCGTTCGACGGAAAAGCCGAGCGGCTTCAGCATGCCTTCCAGCGCTGCCAGCGCACCGCCCTCGGCGGGTGTTACGGAAGCGCAGCGTATGAGGGTCGCGAGGTTGGCGGCGGGATCGGTCGGCAGTTTCATCGGCAAAGCGATAATCGAAAGCGAAAGGCCTGTCACGGCCAGAGATGATGACCGGTCCTGCCGCCGACATTATGGTTTTCATGTCGTATAGTGCAGGGCCAACACGGGATTGTCGCATGGCCAATGCCGAAAAGACCATCGTCATTGCCGGCGCCGGCAGCATCGGCTGCTATGTCGGCGGCTGCCTGGCGCTGGCCGGACGCAAGGTGGTGTTTCTGGCGCGGCCGCGCATCGCGGAGGCCTTGCTGGGCGGTGGGCTACGTGTCACCGACCTCGACGGTCGCGACCGATCCATCAAGCCAGTGTCCGTCACTGCCGAACCCGCCGCCGCCCTGGCCAATGCCGACGTGGTGCTGGTAACGGTCAAGAACGGCGCCACTGAAGAGATGGCGGCGCTCATTGCCGCACACGCGAGCAGTGATGTCGTGGTGGTCAGCCTGCAGAATGGTGTCGGCAATGCCGACCGGTTGCGCGCCGGGCTGGGCTCTCGACCGGTGCTCGCCGGCATGGTGCCGTTCAATGTCGTGCAGTCGACCGAAGGCGACTTGCCGCTTCACGTGCATCGCGCCAGCGAGGGCAAGGTGATGATCGAAGAGGGTGCGGCCGGCGTTGCCGGCCTTCTCGATGTCGAAGGCCTTGCCGTCGAAACCCATGCCGACATCAAGGCAGTGCAGTGGGGCAAGCTGCTGATCAACCTCAACAATGCGCTCGTCGCGCTGTCCGGCCTGCCGCTGGCGAGCGAGCTCGCCGACCGCCGCTGGCGGCTGATCCTGGCCGGTCAGATCGACGAGGCGCTGGCGGCGATGAAGGCCTCAGGCATAGCGCCGGCGCGGATCGGCGGCCTGCGTCCCGGCCTGCTGCCGAAACTGCTCCGGCTGCCGGACTGGCTGTTCCGGCTGGTGGCGCGGCGCATGCTCGCCATCGACCCGCAGGCGCGCTCGTCGATGTGGGACGATCTCCAGCGTGGCCGGCCAACCGAAATCGGCGACCTGCAGGGAACGGTCCTGAGCCTCGCCGAAAAGGCCGGCACGCCGGCGCCTTTGCTGAAGCGGGTCACCGCGCTGGTGCGGCAGGCCGAGCGGGAAAAGCGCGGGTCACCCGCGCTGACTCCGGAAGCCGTCGCTGGATAGGGCGCTCGTGGCAAGCTGTCAGACTTTGGCCCGCACATGGGCCCGGAAAAAGCAGGCACGCCGGCACCGCTGCGTCACAGCTTTGGCGCGCGCCTCGGAGCCGGCGCCTTGCTCGCCGGGCCCGGCGCCGGCAGCGGCTGCACCGCCGGATGGTTCTCGATCAGCGTGATCTTCTGCCAGATCTTGCGCGACAGGTTGGATGCCAGGTTCTCGACGTCGTTGACGCCGTCGATGACCACATCGTCATTGACCGACTGCGCGAACAGCGCCGCGATCTTGCCGGTGATCGACAGCATTTCCGAGCAATAATCGAGGTAACGCGCCAGGTCGGCGGCATTGGTGATACGCGCCGGCGAATGCGCGGTCGGCCTGAAATTGGCAGACAACGCGGCCGGATCCTTGGTCAGCTGGTGCATGTCGATGACATGGATCAGCGACCTCAGCCCATGCAGCTGGCGAAACACCCGCTTGCGCTTGATGCGCTCCTCGGTGCGGATCAGCGCCAGCAGGCCGAGCACGGCAAGGATGATCATGTTGATCGTGGCTTCGATGCCTTGCACCGACTGCACCGCGTCGTCGGCCTGCGAGATATGGATGAGCGGCAGGATGGTGCCGACGAACAGGAAGATCAGCGCGCCGGCGGCGACGGCGGCGACGATGGCGCCGCGCAGCCACCAGATCGGCGCCTCGAGCGCCTGCGCCGCCTTGGCCAGGTCGTGCGACAGCGACACCAGTTCGGCGGCGACGCCGCGCAGGCCCGCCTCGGGAAAACGCTCGGCGACGCGCCCTTCCAGCCGCTCGGCGGTGTCGATGATCAGCTTCGGATCAAGCGTGCGGTAGCGCATGGCGAGATATCCGGTCGGCCCTCAGGCTTGTGCGGGAGAATTGGTGTGCCGGCCGTAGCGGTTGGGCCCGGGATCACTTCTGAAGCAGGCAAGAATGAGAAGAAGAATCGGGCCGATGATGAGAGAGATCAACGCGTAGTAAGTCGGCTTGCCGAAATCATGGAAACGTTTTGCCGTAACCGCGAAGCTCGACCAGGTCGAAATCAGCACAACGCTCCAGAACACAGTGGCCCACACCTGGCTATTTGCGGTGCCGGGCTCCAGTCTGGCAAACTGGTAAAGCGGGAAAAACTGGGCAAGCAGCAAAAGCAGGCCGGCCAGCGCATACGCACCGGGGCTGACGCGGCCTGAGGTTTTGAAGAAAAGCCAAATGAGGTCTGTTTTTTCAGGCAAGCGGATCCGGTCCGTATTGATTGGCGCCCCTGTTGCCTTCGAGGATGCCCAGCTCGACGATAAGCCAGATCGCCCCAATGAAAGGCACCAGCGCGATAAGTGTCCACCAGCCCGACTTGTTGCGGTCATGCCACCGCTTGGCGTAGACGGCGAAGACCAGATAGAGCGTGGCGATCACATAGATCAGGTAGACGAAACCATAGGGCATGTTGTTGAACGTGGTGCCGATGATGTTGTCGATGATGATGGCGATGATGGCGCCAACGAATATCACACCAACGCAAGCCCAGAATTTGGCGCGGTTGATACGGCCTTCATAGCTCGTCAGAAGATACTTCCAGTCCATGTCACCCCTCCATGCGGAATCAGCGCGACGGAATGTCGCGCCGGCGGAAGGTGCGTCCGTTTGTAAAAAAGATCAATCGCGCAGCAATTCGTTGATCGAGGTCTTGGAACGGGTCTTGGCGTCGACGCGCTTGACGATGACGGCGCAGTAGAGGCCAGGGCCCGGCTCGTTGTTCGGAAAAGCCTTGCCCGGCATCGAGCCGGCAACGACGACAGAATTCGGCGGCACTTCGCCGTAAAAGACCTCGCCGGTGGCGCGGTCGACGATCTTGGTCGACTGGCCGATGAACACACCCATGCCGAGCACCGAGCCTTCGCGCACGATGCAGCCCTCGACCACTTCCGAGCGCGCGCCGATGAAGCAATTGTCCTCGATGATGGTCGGGCCGGCCTGCATAGGCTCCAGCACACCGCCAATGCCGACGCCGCCCGACAGGTGCACGTTCTTGCCGATCTGGGCGCAGGAGCCGACCGAGGCCCAGGTGTCGACCATGGTGCCGCTGTCGACATAGGCGCCGACATTGACGAAGGAAGGCATCAGCACCGCGCCCGGCGCGATATAGGCCGAACGGCGCACGATCGACGACGGCACGGCGCGGAAGCCGGCCTTCTCGAAATCGACAGCGCTCCAGCCGTCGAACTTCGACGCCACCTTGTCCCACCATACGGCATGGCCCGGGCCACCCTTGATGATCTCCATGGGATAGAGCCGGAAGGAGAGCAGCACCGCCTTCTTCAGCCACTGGTTGACATGCCACTTGCCATCGGCCTGGCGCTCGGCGACGCGCACGGTGCCGCGGTCGAGCAGGTCGAGTGAAGACTGGATGGCGTCGCGCGTTTCGCCGCGGGTCGCGGTCGAAATCGTGTCGCGCTCCTCGAAGGCCTTCTCGATGGTCTTTTCGAGGCTTGCCAGATCAGGCTTCGACATGAATTCGCTCCGTTACCACGCTGTTAAGGCCATCGCCTTAACCTGTTTTGAAAATCGCGCGGACCCCTTGGCAGGCTTTGCCTGCCTGTGTCGTTGCATGTAGCAGGTTCTTGTCGCAAAACCGCCGAACACTTTTGCGGAACCTGCTTATGTTAAGGCGTATTGGGGGTCAATCGCGCGTGCGCCACGGGACAGCGCAAGTGAACTGTTGGGACGGGTAAAGCATATGACTCCTATGGAAAAGGCGGGATGGACGCCGCTGCCGCATTCGGACGAGGATCTGGAGCGCTCGAAAAGCGTGCCCGATACGCCGCAGACGCGCGCCGACACCTATCGTCTGGCCTGGAACGATCCCGACTTCATGACGCGTCGCGAATTGCGCGCGGTGCGGTTGCAGCTGGAACTCCTGAAGCCCGAAATGATCCTGGCCGAACGCGGCATTCGCTCGACGGTGATCCTGTTCGGCGGCGCGCGCATTCCCGAACCTGGCGGCGAGGCCTGGGCGGCCAAGAACGAGACGCAGAAGAAGAACCTCGAGGAAAACAGCAAATACTACGAGGAGGCGCGCAAATTCGCCCGCCTCTGCGCGAAGCAGTCAGCCACGTCCTATTATCGCGAATTCGTCGTCGTCACCGGTGGTGGGCCTGGCGTCATGGAGGCTGGCAATCGCGGCGCCGACGATGTAGGCGCGCCGTCGATCGGCCTCAACATCGTGCTGCCGCACGAGCAGGCGCCGAATGCCTATGTGACGCCGGAGCTGTGCTTCAACTTCCACTATTTCGCCATCCGCAAGATGCATTTCGTCATGCGCGCCAAGGCTGTTGCGGTGTTTCCGGGCGGCTTTGGCACCATGGACGAGTTCTTCGAGACTCTGACGCTGATCCAGACCGGCCGAATGGAGCGCGTGCCAGTGATCCTGTTCGGCAAGGCGTTCTGGAAAAGGGCGATCGATCTCGATTTCCTGGCCGAACAGGGCACCATCACGCCCGGCGACCAGGACATCATCGACTTCGTCGATACCGCGGACGAGGCGTGGGAGATTATCAGCCGCTTCTACAAGTTAGGGGAGTAAGGGAGTAGGGGAATTTGATCTGGATGCGGTGAGTGCAACCGCCGTATTCTCCTACTGCCCTACTGCCCTACTGCCCTACTGCCCTACTGCCTCGCTCCCCGCGACTATCCCCGTCAGGAAACCGGCGAGATCGTCGGTGACGAAATCGACGTCGTCCTCATTGGCCGGGTCGCGTTCCCAGATCTCGGCAAAGGTCGGCTCGAAATTGCGCGGCACCACCAGCACTGTGGTCATGCCCAGCGATTTCGGCACCTCCAGATTGCGGGCGAGATCCTCGAACATCACCGCATTGTGGCCGGTGACGGCGTGCAGCTCGGCAAACTTCTCATAGGTCTGGCGCGACGGCTTCGGCGTCAGCCCCGCGGCGACGATGTCGAATATATCGTCGAAATGGTCGAGGATGCCGAGCTGGCGCGCGGTGCGCTCGGCGTGCCTGCGGTCGCCATTGGTGAAGATGAACTTGCGCCCGGGAAGCTGGCGGATGGCGGTGCCGAGCACCGGATCGGGCACCAGCCACGAATAGTCGATGTCGTGCACCTTTTCGAGGAAGTCGTCGGGGTCGATACCGTGGCGCGTCATCAGCCCGTTCAGCGTCGTACCATATTCGAGATAGAGCTCCTTCTGCAGCTTGCGGGCCTCGTCACGCGGCAGCGTCAGCAATTCTCCGACATAGGCCGTCATCTTGACGTCGATCTGTGAAAACAGATTCGAATGGTGCGGATAGAGCGTGTTGTCGAGGTCGAACACCCAGTCGGTGACGTGAGCGAAGCGGGCGGGATCGGGCGACGTGGTCATGGCGTCCTTATGGCACGAAATATCTGCCGTTCGAACCCCTTTCTGATGTCAGGCTTATCCACAACCTATGTGCATCTAGAGTTGTAAAAATGGGCTCACCATTCAAATTTTAGCCATCGCCGAAAGGTGGCCTTCAGGGCTTGCTGGCACAGAGACGGTTCAGTGGGAGCCAGCGATGAGTCGCATACTTTTAAAGTCCGCCGCCGTCGCGTTCGGCTCGGTAGCCGTCTCGCTTTTGCTGACGCTTATTGTCGTTCCCGCCATGGGTTTTCCGGTCAGTCGCACCATCTGGCTGACGTCGACAGTGTGCCCGCTGGCGCTCGCCTGGATCGCCTGCGCCAGCACCTTCTGGCAGAGCGACAGGCTGAAAGGCGCGCACCGCGACCTCGCCCGCGCGCATGCCCAGCTCGCCGCCGCGCACCGGCGTCTGTCGGAGAAGGCGAGCCGCGACGACATGACCGGCATGCTCAACCGCGAGAGCTTCTTTGCCGCGCTCGACGGCTCGCGGCGTAAATCCGATCGCGGCGCGCTGCTGATCATCGACGCCGACCATTTCAAGGCGATCAACGACAGCTTCGGCCATCTGACCGGCGATGACGCGCTGCTGCTGATCGCCAGCGCCATCGAGCGTGGCGTGCGCAGCGGCGACGTGCTTGGCCGCATCGGCGGCGAGGAGTTCGGCGCCTTCCTGGTCGGCGCCACCGGCGCGGAGGCCAGGCGCGTCGCCGAGCGCATCCGCCGCGAAGTCGAGCTGATCCGCTTCCGCCCGGTCGACGAGCGCACGGTGCCGTTGACCGTCAGCATTGGCGGCATCACTTGCGGCGAGGATGCCAATGTTTCGGAACTGATGCGCGCTGCCGACCTCCGGCTCTACGAGGCCAAGCACCGTGGCCGCAATTTGTCGATCCTCGACCGGGACATTTCCGAGGCCGCCTGAGGCTCGCGCTCATACTCGCTAAGGATTTGCTAACGTCGTTTTTCACGCAACCACGCCGTTTACCCGGTTGTAAGCCGTTTACCGGCTAGGACTGGCACGGAAATGGCCTGTCTTGCCGGCAGGTGTGCCGTTCAGGGAACGCCATGCGTGGATCGAGGCCCCCATCGAGAGACGTGTCATGAGTTTCTTCATCAAGAAAGTATCGCGCCGCGCCATCCTGCAGGCGCTGCTTGCGATGCCGGCGTTACGGCTGTTTCGCAAGCTGCCTGACAGCGAGCGCCCCCATGCCGACCCTGACGAGATCGTCGAGGTCAATGGCTGGATCCTGAAGCGGAGCGACCTGGCATGATCTTCGACAGTTATGAGGCGTATCGCGCCTCGGATTTCAAACCCAGGGTCTGTATCCTCGGCTCAGGCCCTGCCGGCACCACCATCGCCAGGAAGCTTGGGGCCGCCGGCATTCCGGTCGTGGTGCTGGAAGCCGGCTCGCGCGAATTCAGCGACGAGTCGCAGGATTTCTACCGCGGCACCACGGTCGGCGATCCCTATTTCGACCTCGATATCACCCGGTTGCGCTTCATGGGCGGGTCGTCGAACCACTGGGCCGGCTGGTGCCGGGTGCTCGACAGCCAAGATTTCGAGCCCAAGGCGTGGGCGCCGGACACCGGCTGGCCGATCAGCCGCGCCGACATCGAGCCCTATCTGAGTGAGGTGCATGACATCCTCGAGCTTCCGGACTTCCGTCCCGATGTGCCGATTTCGGACGACATACGCTGGGTGCAACTGATCAAAAGCCCGGCCGTGCGCTTTGGCGAGAAATTCGCCGACGAGCTCGACAAGAGCAAGACCATCGCTGTCGTGCTCAACACCTATGCCACCGAACTAGCAGGCGACGGCAAGCGGGTGACTGGCGCCAGGCTGTGGTCGAACGGACAGGATGCCGGCACCTTCAGCGCCGACTATTTCATCGTCTGCACCGGCGGGCTGGAGAATTCGCGGCTGCTTCTATGGTCGAACCAACGCTCGAACGGTGGCGTGGTGCCGAACGCCACGGCGCTTGGCCGCTACTGGATGGAACACCCGACCTTCGAGGGCGGCAATGCCATCCTGGCCGACTACAGCGAGTTCGAGGTCGACGCCGTCAACGAGGCCTTCTTCTCGCCGACGCTGGCCGCCATGGAGCGGCTGCAGATCATGAATTTCGGCATCCGCCTGATCGAGACGCCCTATGCCGGCGTCAAGAGCCTGATTGCCGACTTGGCCTGCACCGCACCCGACGCCGCCGAATGGGTGGCCTACCAGCTCAGCCAGAATCTGCGCTGTGCGGCCCAGCTCTACGTAGCCTGGGAACAGGCGCCGCTGGCTTCGAACCGGATCGAACTGTCGAAGGCCGACGTCGACCATGCCGGCGTGCCGCGCATCGAGCTGCACTGGAAGAAGTCGCCGCTGGAGCGACGCACCATTCTGGAGGGGCTCAAACTCTTCGGCACGACGTTGATCGAGAAGGACCTCGGCCGCGTCCGCATCATGGACTGGCTTGCCAATGGCCAGGACTATCCGACGGATGAGGAACTGGCCGG
The DNA here is from genome assembly GCF_056404315.1 of Mesorhizobium sp. P2_D6. Lineage (NCBI taxonomy): Bacteria > Pseudomonadati > Pseudomonadota > Alphaproteobacteria > Hyphomicrobiales > Phyllobacteriaceae > Mesorhizobium > Mesorhizobium sp. P2_D6. The sequence goes on from NZ_JBFUEG010000007.1 coordinate 89,617, forward strand.
CCACCACCATATGGGCGGCACCCGCATGGGTACCGATGTGACCAAAAGCGTCGTCGACGCCAACTGCAAGGTGCACGGCATGGACAATCTCTATGTCGGCGGCTCCTCGGTGTTCTGCACCTCGGGCGAATGCAACCCGACGACGACGATCACAGCGCTTGCCTGCCGGATGGGTGATCATCTCAGCAAGATCATCACTGTGTGACGCAGTCATCATGTCTAATGTTCCAAAAAGCAGGCGGCGCCGGCGCCTGTGACGGCTGCCGGCGCCGCCTTGGCGCGCCTTTGGGAAGATAGTACTGAGTTGCAGCGATTTACGCAATTCCGGACGGAAAACCGCTACACACTTTTCCTGCAATTGCCCTAGAGGCCGTAGACGGCGATGCGCACCAGCACAGCCGCGGCGGCCAGCGCCACCAGCAGTATGCCGAGGCCGATGGGCGAACCCCAGCCATACCATTTCATCGCCATCTCGGCATATTTGTACTCTTCCTCATGCGAGAGGGGTGCACGCTGTTGAATCAGGCTCATTTTTCACTCCTTGTCGGCGGCTGGCCCTTGCTATGTCCGGGCCACAGCCGCATATTGATGCAATAGTCTAAATGTTAGACAGATTGATAGTTAGATGATCGAAATAAAATCGTCAAGCCGGAATCGTGACGACATGACGACGGCCATCGGCTTGGCCATCATGCAGTGGCAGGACGCGACGCAGGCCTATGATGAAGCAGTGGGGGCAAGGCTTGGGCTGAACATGGCCGAACGCCATTGCATCGGGCTGCTTTACGGCGGCCCGCAATCGGCCGGCGCCATCGCGATCGCAACCGGCCTGACGCCGGCCGCCGTGACCGCGCTGATCGACCGGCTGGAGGCACGCGGCTACCTGACCCGGACACGCAGTCTGGAAGACAGGCGCAAGGTGGTGATCGAGGCGACCGAGGCGACGCGCGAGCTGTCGGACCGCTACTACGGCGCCATCGCACGCGAAGGCGAGAAGGTCGTCGCCACCTTCAGCGACGCGGAACTCGCCACCATATCGCGCTTCGTCCACGCCGCACTCGACCTGCAGCGCGACCAGCTGGCGCGACTGATCGCCGAGGGGCCGGACGCCGAGCGATAGGGATGCCTGTGTGTTTGCACTGCATATGTCGGCAGGGACGAGACTATTTCGGCTGGACCCCATAGGCGGCAAGGAACGCCTCCACCGAGGCATCCGCGTGTCGTTCAAGTTCGGCTTTGGAACGCCGGTTGCTTCCCGTGAACATGGCTTCGTTCATGGGGATCCAAAGAAGCATTCCAAAAAAATGGCTGGCTGCCAGATGGGGATCACTGGTTTGTATCAATCCTCGACTGGTGAGCTTTTGAAAGCAGGACGCCATTGAGCCAAGCATGCGCTCGAAGCCCTTTTCGTACCAACTGCGGCCAAGCTGCGGCATTCGGTCCGCGTTGGCGATAATTAGGCGCCGCAGCTTCAACAACTCTTCATCCATGAGAACCGCTATCAAACGTCGAGCAAGCTGCCGCAGGCCACCCTCCATGAATTTCGCCTCGGAAAGCAGCGTCGTCACGGACTCGATGATGTCGTTGGCTTGTGTAGCGGTCGACAGAACGACTTCGCCGAACAGCGTCTCCTTGTCGGTGAAATGCTTGTAGACGGTCTGCTTGGAAGCTCCCGCCCTGGTAGCGATTTCTTCCATGCTGGTCCCGTCATAGCCCTTAGCGATGAACGCCGCCGTGGCCGCCTGGATGATTTCACGATCCTTGCGTGCCGATCTCGTCTCACCGTCGATTTTCATCGCGCTCCCTTGATCGGTACTAGACGGTACCGTTCCCACGTGATAGCCATGAAACGGTACTGGACTGACTAGTACCTGTCAACGAAGGCAAGGCTTAGACCGATGACCAAGATGATCTTCCTCAATCTACCGGTGCGCGATCTGCAGGCAGCGACAAAGTTCTATCTCGCGATCGGGGGCACGCTCAATCCGCAGTTCTCGAACGACCAGGCCAGCTCGATCATGTTCTCAGACTCCATTGGGGTCATGCTGCTGACGCACGGACATTACAGCCAGTTCACGGCACGGCAGATCGGCGACGCCAAGCGTGACAGCCAGATGCTGATCGCGCTCACCACAGACAGCAAGGACGAGGTCAATGCGATAGTCGAGAAGGGCGTAGCGGCCGGCGGCCGCGCCGATCCCAACCCTGCGCAGGATCTCGGTTTCATGTTCAACCGCCACATCGAAGACCCCGACGGCAACGTCTGGGAGTTCCTGTGGATGAACCCGTCCGCCATGCAATAGGCCAACGGGATCGAGCGCCCGAAGCGCGTCGCGTTGAAACGGATTCACGCGACGCGCTTCAGGTCTTTGTTTCCGGGCGCAACGCCTTAAACACCGGTTCCGGATTTGCTAGACCGTCGCCGGGTCGAGCGCGGGCTGCCCCTTGCGGCGGGCAACGATCGCCTTGAAATCGGCGGTCCGGAACGCATCGCGCAACACGTCGAAGGACGGCAGCACGAAATAGGCGCGCTGGAACTTGTCGATCTCGTAACCGGTGCGCATCACCGTTTCGAGGTCGAAGGGCACGTGATGCGCATCCCTGCTGTCGACGGCGAACTGCAATTCGGTGAAGGACGACATCAGCCCGGCGCCGAAAGCTTTCAGCGGCTGGCCCTTCTCCTGCATCAGCCCGTATTCGGCGGTGTACCAATAAAGGCGGGTGATCATCTCGTCGCCACCCAGCGCAATCACGCTCTCGGCCTTCTCGCCGTACATCTGCATGAAATCGGCAAACACCGGCTGCGTCAGGATGGGCACATGGCCGAAGAAGTCGTGGAACATGTCGGGTTCGACGATGTAGTCGAGTTCTTCCTTCGTCCGCAGCCAGTTGGTCACCGGAAAGCGGCGATTGGCGAGATGGTCGAAGAAGGGCGCGGCCGGAATGAGGCCGGGAACGGCGACGATTTCCCAGCCGGTCAGCTTGCGCAGCTTCTCGCTGACCGCGCTGAAATCCGGGATCCTGTCCAGCAGCCCGAGCGTGGCGACGCCGTCGAGATAGGAGTGGTGCGCCAGTTTTTGGGTCAGTTTGGTCTGGCGGTCGCACAGCGTGCGCCACACCGCCTGTTCCTCGGCGCTGTAATCATAGCCTTGCGCCACGGTGAAGTCGGAACGGCACACCGAATAGTCGCCGCGCAGGCCTTGGGCCGCGCAATCACGGGCGTACTCGGCAACGCTCATCGTCGTCATGGTTGTTCTCCCCTGATCATGACATTTCGAATCTGTTCTCCAAATGTAGCGGCAGCCGGCGAGGCAATTCAGCTTTGATGATGGCTTGGAGGCAGGATCTGAGGTAAAAGTCACCACACGAAAGCTGAAGGAGAGTGAAAATGCCTCAGTTTGACGATTTCGAGATCAAGATGCTCGACATCCTGCAGCGCGACGGGCGAAAACCCGTATCCGAGTTGGCGCAGGAGATCGGCCTGTCGACGACACCATGCGCGCGCCGCTTCGAGGCGCTGCAGGAGGCCGGCATCATCAAGGGCTTCGCCGCCGTGGTCAGCCGCCGCGCCGTTGGCCTGATGGTCGAGGTGTTCATCGAGGTGCGGCTGGTCAGCCACAGCGACGGTTCGCCAGAAACCTTCATTGCCGCCGTGCAGCGCATGGACGAAGTGTCGTCCTGCTGGACGATGACTGGCGAGCACGATTTCCTGCTGCATGTCATGGTGCCATCGGTCGACGAGCTCAACGCCTTCGTCATGCACCGGCTGATGCGGCTTTCGGGCGTGCGCGACGTCCACACTCAGCTGGTTCTGCAGAACATCAAGGGCCCCGGCCACGTGCCGCTCGCCCATCTCAGGCGATGAACGCAGGCATCGCCATTTCTGCCGAAAAGCTGCACGCAAACTGCTGAATGGAGCCCAATTGCCGATCTGAAGCGCCGGCTACCCATGCGGACCACTGCTCCGGGGTCCGTCATGAACATCGTGCTGATCAATCCGCCGCACACCGCCATCGGCAGCCGCGTGCCCGACGACCATCTGCCGCCGCTTGGCCTTCTGGCAATTGGCGGGCCGCTGATCGACGCCGGCCATGATGTGCGGCTCGTCGATGCCGAGTTCGGGCCGATGCCATTGGACACCCTTGTGCGCGATGCTTTGAGCGGCCAGCCCGACTGCATCCTGATCGGCCATTCCGGGTCGACCTCGGCGCATCCGACCGCGCTCGCCATCGCCCGCATGGTCAAGGCACGCGAGCCGGCGGCGCTGGTGATCTATGGCGGCGTGTTCCCGACCTATCACTGGCGCGACATACTGGCGGCAACCGATGTCTTCGACTTCATCGTGCGCGGCGAGGGCGAGGCAACCATCGTTGCCCTCATTGAGGCGCTGGACAAGCGCCGGCCGTTGGCCGAAGTCGCCGGCATCGCCTATCGCGACGATCTCGGCCCTCCCTTCGCGACGCGTCCGGCCGGCACCATCGCCGCCCTCGACGATTACCGCGTCGGCTGGGAGCTGATCGACCATCGCCGCTACAGCTATTGGGGCGGCAAGCGCGCCGTGGTCATGCAGTTTTCCAGGGGCTGTCCGCATCTGTGCAATTATTGCGGCCAGCGCGGTTTCTGGACCCGCTGGCGACATCGCGATCCCAAGAAGTTTGCGCAGGAGATCGCCTGGCTGCACCGCGAGCACGGCGTCGAATTGATCAACCTCGCCGACGAAAACCCGACGGTGTCGAAGAAAGCCTGGCGCGCTTTTCTCGATGCGCTGATCGCCGAGAACGTGCCTGTGCTGATCGTTGGCTCGACCCGCGCCGACGACATCGTGCGCGATGCCGATATCCTGCATCTCTACCGCAAGGCCGGCGTCATCCGCTGGCTACTCGGCATGGAAAACACCGACGAGCAGACACTTGCATTGATCCGCAAGGGCGGCAGCACCTCATCCGACCGCGAGGCGATCCGGTTGCTGCGCCAGCATGGCATATTGTCGATGGCGACTTGGGTGGCCGGGTTCGAGGACGAGACCTTTCGCGATCTTTGGCGCGGCTTCCGCCAGCTGCTTGCCTATGACCCCGACCAGATCCAGGCGCTCTATGTCACGCCGCATCGCTGGACGCCGTTCTTCCGCATCGCCAGGGACCGCAAGGTGATCCAGATCGACACCCGGCTGTGGGACTACAAGCACCAGGTACTGCAGATGACGCGGCTGAAACCCTGGATGCTGTTCTTCTCGGTCAAGCTGATCGAGGTCGCGGTGCAGTCGCGGCCGAAGGCGCTGGCCCGCATTCTTTTCCATCCCGATCCCGAACAGCGCCATTCGATGCGCTGGTATACGCAAATGGGCCGCCGCGTCTGGTTCCGCGAGGTCTGGGGTTTTCTGGCCCGCGACCGCCGCCTCAAGGATGGCCCGACGCTGGCCGAATTCTGGGGTGCGCCGCAGGATGCCGAAGAAGAATCGATGGTCGTCATGCGCCCGCCGCGCAAGCCGGCCGAAGCGGGCGTCGCGATCTCGCCCGGCGCCTGAGGGGCTCTACTGCCATTTACAGATATACGCGGCGTATGCGTATTGACATACGCTACGTATGCACCCATCTCAGACATACGGGGCGTATGTAAACGACCCCGGAGCGCAGGCCTCGTCGCGAGCCTTGCCTTGTCCAGATGGAGTGAAAATGACCAAACGTGACGCTATCTTCCCTGCCGGCCGGCAGGCTCTGTACGAGATCAACCGCTATTCGGCGGCAATCCGCTCAGGCGACTTCCTGTTCGTCTCGGGTCAGGTCGGCAGCCGCGAGGACGGCTCGCCGGAACCGGTCTTCGAAAAGCAGGTCCAGCTTGCCTTCGACAATCTCGCAGCCGTCCTGAAGGCCGCCGGCTGCACGTTCGACGACATTGTCGATGTCACCACCTTCCACACCGATCCGGCCGCGCAGTGGGCCGCGATCGATGCCGTTCGGCTGAAGGCGTTCGGTGAGCCGCCCTACACCAACTGGACCGCGGTCGGCGTCAACTGGTTAGCCGGCTTCGACTTCGAGATAAAGGTCATCGCGCGCATGCCTCAACCCGCTTGACAGAACTGGCAGCCTGATCGACGGGCTGCGGCCAGCTGCAGCTCAGGGCACGATCAGCGTGCCGGCGCCGTGTTCGGTGAACAGTTCGAGCAGCACCGAATGCGGCGTCTTGCCGTTGAGGATGACGACGCCTTCGACGCCGCGCTCGATCGCCTCGATGCAGGTCTCGACCTTGGGGATCATGCCGCCCGACACGGTGCCGTCCTTGATCAGCGCCTTGGCCTCGGCCACCGTCAGCTCATCGATCAGCTTCTTGTTCTTGTCGAGCACGCCGGGCACGTCGGTCAGGAACAAGAGGCGCGTCGCCTGGCAGGCACCGGCAATGGCGCCGGCAAAAGTATCGGCATTGATGTTGTAGGTGTGGCCGTCGCGGCCGGGCGCCACCGGCGCCAGCACCGGAATCATTTCGGAGCGCGCCAAGAGGTCAAGCAGCGTGCGGTCGACCTCGACCGGTTCGCCGACGAAACCGAGATCGAGCACGCGCTCGATGTTGGAGTCCGGGTCGATCATGGTCTTGCGAGCCTTTTCGGCGAACACCATATTGCCGTCCTTGCCACACAGGCCGATCGCCCATTCGCCTTCGGCATTGATCAGCGCCACGATCTCCTTGTTGATCGAACCAGCCAGCACCATCTCGACGATCTCGACGGTCTTCTGGTCGGTAACGCGCAGGCCGCCTTCGAACTTCGATTCGATGCCCATCTTGGCCAGCATGGCGCCGATCTGCGGGCCGCCGCCATGGACGACGATCGGGTTGACGCCGGACTGCTTCAACAGCGCGATGTCGCGGGCAAAGGCCTTGCCGAGTTCGATATCGCCCATGGCATGGCCGCCATATTTCACCACCACGGTCTTGTGCTCGTAGCGCTGCATATAAGGCAGTGCCCGCGAAAGCAGGGCGGCCTGCATTTCGGCGGTGGCGGTGATCTCCGTCATCGGCGTGGTTCCCTGGATGTGGGTAAGGACGGCGGCGTCTTAGCGGGAATTGGCGCAGGCCGCAAACGGCTTTGCTGTCACAATGATGAAATCGCAGAGACGGCGCGATCTAACCCGGCACCCTTCAGCGGCGCCCGCCGCGTCAGCCAGCCGGTGCAGGCCGAGGGTACCCGGATCGAGCCGCCGCCATCCGAGGCATGCGCAGCCGGCACCACACCCGCGGCTGCAAGTGCTGCCGCACCCCCGGACGAGCCGCCGCTGGTGTGGTCCGTGTTCCACGGATTGCGGGTGATGCCGAAGGCGGCCGATTCGGTCATCAGCCTCAGCCCTTGTTCGGGCGAGGTGCTGGTTGCGACCGGAATGAGCCCGGCAGCGAGATAGCGCTCGGTCATCACCGAATTGAAGTCGGCGGTGAAAGCCGGAATGCGGCTGCCGGTATGCGTCGGCACGCCCTTGATGGCGATGCCGAGGTCCTTCAGCGCAAAGGGCACGCCAGCCAAAGGCAGCGTGCGGTCGACGGATTTCGCCCCGTGTCCGCGCCGCATCGTAGAGCGGCTCGGTAATGGCGTTGATGTCGGGGCGGGTGGCCTCGGCGCGCGCGATGGCCGCATCGACAAGGTCTTGCGGCGAGATTTCGCCGCTATGTACCAGCTCTGCCAGGCCGGTTGCATCGTTTTCCCACAGCGTCCGTTCGGCCGACATCGCTTTCCCTTTTTGATGAGAGGCTAACGACAGCGGATTTCCTTGGCAATCGACCGACAATTACTCGCCATTTAGCTGGGACGACGTTTGCGTGGAGAACACCAATTCCGCCTTTGCAAGTAAATCGCAATCGCCTAGCTTGTCGGCATGACGCCGCAGGACATCTCCACCCTGATTGTCCGGACTTCGATGAAGGATCGGGCTGCGTTTGACCTGCTCTACCGGCAGACCAGCGCGAAACTTTTCGGCGTGTGCCTTCGTGTATTGAAGGACCGGGGAGATGCGGAAGAAGCGCTGCAGGAAGTCTTCGTCAAAGTCTGGACCAAGGCCGATCGTTTCGCCGTTTCTGATCTCAGCCCAATCTCCTGGCTGGTAGCCATAGCGCGCAATCATGCGATTGATCGCATCAGATCGCGGCGCAAGCCTGCTGCCGATATCGATGCCGCGCTCGACGTGGCTGACCCGGGTCCGGGGCCCGAGGCCATGGTTGTTGCGGGCGGCGAATCCGAGCGCATCTACCAGTGCCTCGAAGAGCTGGAACAAGACCGGGCGCAAGCCGTCCGGGGTGCTTATTTGAACGGCGAAAGTTACGCCGACCTGGCGGAACGTCACAAGGTTCCTCTGAACACGATGCGAACATGGCTGCGCCGCAGCCTGTTGAAACTTAGAGAATGTCTGGAAAGATGACCCTGGCAGAAGAAAATGGACCGGAACGTGGAGGCGACGACCTGCTCGCAGCCGAATACGTTCTCGGTGTGCTGCCGGCGGATGAACGCCAGATAGCCTCCGGACGTATCGACGCGGAGACCGGCTTCGCTCGTCTCGTCGATTCCTGGGAGGTTCACTTTTCGCCGATGGCCGCCGCCTATGCGGAAGTAGAGCCGCCGGCCACCGTCAAGCCGGCCATCGATCGCCGGCTGTTTTCCTCCACCGCAGCGTCCACCACAGCCGCGCCGAGCGGCAGTCTGTGGGCGAGCCTCGCCTTCTGGCGCGGCCTCACCGCAGCGGCTCTCGCAGCCCTGGTGCTCTACGCTGCCGTGCCGCTCTTCAGGGCTCCGCCGGTCGTCGTGCCGCAGGAGCGCCTTGTCGCCTCGCTGGCCGCCGATGGCAGCGATGTCAAATACCTCGTCGTCTACGACGCCGGACGCAAGGATGTCGGCCTGTCGCTGGTGTCGGGCGAACGCGCCGCCGGCAAGGACTTCGAACTGTGGATGATCGAAGGCAAGAATGCGCCGGTCTCGATGGGCATCATTCCTGCCGGCCAGACCACGCACATCCCGGTTACACCGGCCGTGCAGCAGAAGCTGGCGCAAGGCGCCGTGCTCGCCGTCAGCGTCGAACCGACGGGTGGTTCGCCGACCGGACAACCGACCGGACCGGTCGTTGCCGCGGGCGATCTGAAGGGCATCTGATAGACCTCAAGGTCATGACGTGGTCATGAAGAACAGCGGAAGTATATCTTCCGCTGTTCTCGTTTTGGTCGTCGGCATCGAAAATTAATGATTCGGTCACCCGAAATGTAATTCGCCGACAAAATAAAGAATAATTTTTCCGGCGCGTGGAAACTCAAGCGGTTCTTCTCCGTATCTTCTCATGTTCCCGAAAGAGGAACAATAACCCGAGGAGTCCGAACACTATGCGTAGAATCGCCACCCTTTTGCTCGCCGGTACCATTGCCGTCTCCGCCCTCGCCACCGCTGCCTATGCCGAGAACCCGATGGTTGGCGGCGCCGCCATGTTCGCCAACAAGAACATCGTCGAGAACGCCGTCAATTCGAAGGACCACACGACGCTGGTTGCGGCCGTCAAGGCTGCCGGCCTGGTCGAGACGTTGCAGGGCGCCGGCCCGTTCACCGTCTTCGCGCCGACCAATGACGCCTTTGCCGCCCTGCCGGCCGGCACGGTCGAGACGCTGCTCAAGCCCGAAAACAAGGACAAGCTCACCAAGATCCTGACCTGCCATGTTATCGGCGCCAAGGCGATGGGCGCGGATGTCGCCGCCATGGCCAAGGCCGACGGCGGCACCCACAAGGTCAAGACGGTCGGCGGCTGCGAGCTGTCGCTCAAGGCCGATGACGGCAAGGTCACCGTCACCGACGAGAACGGCAATGTCGCCAATGTGACGATCGCCGATGTCGAGCAGTCCAACGGCGTCATCCACGTCATCGACAAGGTCCTGCTGCCGAAGATGTAACAAAGCGCCTGCCGCCGACGAACAGTTGGTCAAGGCTCCCTGCAGATTGCGCGGCTCGTGTCCCCGTGGGCCGCGCAAACGACCGAGCGCTCCATCCCGTCCGCAGCAAGCGCGGAGCCGGTGTGGAGCGTTCGTTTGCAGAGGTCACCGTCACCGGCTTTTGATTTTCCGGTGGCGGCCAAATTTGGCAAAACAACTTGCAGGAGGATTTCTGTCATGAACCGTCGAGATTTGCTTTTGAGCGGCGCCGCCATCGCTGCCGTGGCCAGCGCGGCGGCAACATTGCGCATGGGCGGAACCCAGACCGCCAGGGCAGCCGAAACTTTCGAGGTCACCAAGACCGACGCCGAGTGGCACGCCATCCTGTCAGACGACGCCTTCAACGTGCTGCGCAAGGAAGGCACCGAATATCCCGGCACCAGCCCGCTGCTCAACGAGCACCGCAAGGGCATTTTCGCCTGCGCCGGCTGCGACCTGCCGGTCTATCCCTCGGAGACCAAGTTCGATTCCGGCACCGGCTGGCCGAGCTTCTGGCAGGAAATCCCCAATGGCATCGGCAAGACCGAGGACCGTTCGCTCGGCATGACCCGCACCGAGGTCCACTGCCGCCGCTGCGGCGGCCATCTCGGCCATGTCTTCGATGACGGTCCGCCGCCGACCGGCCTGCGCCACTGCATCAACGGCGTTGCGCTCAGCTTCAAGCCGGCCACGGCCTGACCGTCCAGCGTCTCTTGGTGATGTCGGGAATTTGGGAGGTGGCGTAGCGACCGCCTCCTACCTGTGAAAATGGGGCCAAAACTCTTAAAATCAAGAATTGGCAGACGGCTTTTTATGCGTAGATTCCGCAGCCCTTAATGAGAGGGCCAGAACCTATGCAACGAACTGAAGAACGGGCTCGCCAAGGCGAGCGCAAATCGACCGGTCATGCTAATGCCGACCGGTCGCAAATCTCCCATCCTGTGGTGATAGCCGGAGGCGGGCCGACCGGACTGATGCTGGCCGGCGAGCTTTCCTTGGCCGGCATCGATGTCGCCATCGTGGAGCGGCGCGTTGGACAGGAGCTCGACGGGCTGCGCTCCGGCGGCCTGCACGCACGAACCATCGAGATCTTCGACCAGCGCGGCATTGCCGATCGGTTTCTGGCGCAAGGGCGGACTGCCCAGGTCGCGGGCTTTGCCGGCGTTTCCCTCGACATCAGCGACTTTCCCACCCGCCACGATTACGGGCTCGCTTTGTGGCAGAAGCATATCGAGCGCATCCTAACCGAATGGGTGGAGGAGCTTGGCGTCACGATCTACCGTCGCTGCGAGGTGACGGCTTTCGTGCAGGATGACAGTGGCGTCGACGTCGCCCTCGGCGACGGCCGCTCGCTTCGTGCCGATTACCTCGTCGGCTGCGACGGCGGCAGAAGCCTCGTGCGCAAGGCATCGGGCATCGAGTTCCCGGGTTCGGATCCGACGACCAGCAACCTGATTGGCGAGGTCGAGGTAACAGAGGAGCCGAACTGGGGCATCCACCGTGATGCAACGGGCATTCATGGTCTCAGCAGGCTGGACGACGGGACCGTGCGGGTAATGGTGACCGAACGCGAGGTCGGGGCTGTCGCGCCGCCCACGCTGCGCGATCTGAGCGACGCGCTCATTGCTGTCTTCGGAACCGACTATGGCGTTCACAATCCGGCGTCGCTTTCCCGTTTCACCGATATGGCCCGGCAGGCCGCGTCATACCGCCAGGGACGGGTGCTGCTGGCCGGAGATGCAGCGCACGTGCATCCGCCGGACGGCGGACAGGGCATGCAGCTTGGTGTGCAGGACGCGGTCAACCTGGGATGGAAGCTCGCCCAGGTGGTCAGGAAAACGGCGCCGGAAAGCCTGCTCGACACCTATCAGGCCGAGCGCCACCCGGTTGCCGCGCGTGTGTTGAAAAACACCATGGCGGCGGTCGTGCTCCGCCGTGAAGACGAACGCATAAAGGCGCTGCGAGACATGGTATCCGATCTTCTCGCCATGGAAGAGCCGCGCAGGCGTTTTGCGGGCATGATGTCCGGTCTGGACATCCATTACGATCTTGGCGAGGGGCACCCGCTGTTGGGACGTCGTATACCGGATCTTGACCTCGTCACCGCCGACGGGCCGCTGCGGGTCTTTGCGCTGCTGCACGACGCCCGGCCGCTGCTGCTCAACCTTGGAAAACCGGGCGCCTTAGACATCGGCCCGTGGAGCGATCGGGTTCGGTCGGTCGACGCTCGATATGATGGCGCATGGGAGCTTCCGGTGCTGGGTGCGGTCGAAGCTCCCGGCGCTGTGCTGGTCCGGCCCGACGGTTATGTGGCCTGGGTCGGCGACGAGGCATCGCTGGGCCTGACCGACGCGCTGACCAGATGGTTCGGGCCGCCTGCCGCGGCATAAAGGTCGTGAAATCTCGGTAGTACTTAAGCGTGACCCCGGAAATCGGGGGTTGATTTCCGGGGTCACACATGAGGGCGCCAGGCGGGGGAACCGACGCGCTCAATGGCCTCCGCCGCCACCGCCCGCAGGCGGCGCCGGCTTGGAGATGACCATGGTGAAAACAGCCATGATCGCGAACAGGGCGGTCAGCATGGTGAACACGTCCATGAACGACAGCAGCGACGCCTGCTGGTGGGCCATGCCAGACAGTTTGGAGATCGCCGCCTTGGTGGCGTCGAGGCCGGGCGTCTGCTGGAAATCGAGCGTCATGTTCTGCAGCTTCTGCTGGGCCGCAGCACTGCCCCATTCCACATGCTCGGCCAGCCTTGCGTAGTGGAAGGCGCTGCGATCGATCAGCACGGTGTTGATCACGGCAAGGCCGACGGCGCCGCCGAGGTTGCGGGTCAGGTTGAACAGGCCCGACGCGTTCTTAAGCCGGTCGGGCGGCAAGGTGCCGAGCGCAATGTTGTTGATCGGCACCATGCACAGCATCATCGAACTGCCGCGCAGGATCTGCGGGATCAGCAGTTCCCAGAAATCCCAGTCGGCGGTCAGATGCGTCATCCACCATGTACCGGCGGCGAAGCCGAACAGGCCGATCATCATCATCAGCCGCAGATCGATCTTGCTCGACAGGATGCCGGAGATGGGTGCGGTGACGAACATCGCCAAGCCACTGACGAACAGCGCTTCGCCGATCATCATCGAATCGTAACCGCGGATGCGCCCGAGAAAGACCGGATAGAGATAGGTCAGGCCGTAAAGGCCGATGCCGATGACGAAGGAAAACAGCGAACCGAACGCAAAGTTGACGTTGGTGAAGGCCCTGAGATCGACGATAGGCTCCTCGGCGGTAAACGCGCGCCAGAAGAACAGCCCCGCGCCGACAACCATGATGATGGCGCAGATGAACACGGCCTGTTCCTGCAGCCAGTCATGGTTCGGGCCTTCCTCGAGCACATATTCCATACAGCCGAGGAAAGCCGCCATGCCGGCAAGGCCCCACCAGTCGAACTTGCTGAACAGTCCGAGATTGGGCTTGTCGAAGTCGATCAGCGACCAGGTCGCGGCTGTCACCAGAATACCCGGCACGACGTTGATCAGGAACAGCCAGTGCCACGACAGGGCATGGCTGATATAGCCGCCGACGGTCGGGCCGATGGTCGGCGCCAGGGTCGCCACCAGACCGATCATTGGTGACACCATGGCGCGGCGCGACGGCGGGAAGATGGTGAAGGCGGCAGCGAAGACGCTCGGGATCATGCCGCCGCCGATAAAGCCCTGGATAGCGCGGTAGACAATCATCTGATCGATGTTGGTGGCGGTCGCGGCCAGCGCGCTGGCCGCCGTGAAGCCGGCCGCCGCACCTGCAAACAGCACGCGCGTCGACAGCATCCGGCTGAGGAAGCCCGACAGCGGGATCATCACCACTTCGGCGATCAGATAGGCGGTCTGCACCCACGGGATTTCATCGGAACTGGCGCTGAGGCCGGCCTGGATCTCGGCCAGCGAGGCGGAGACGATCTGGATGTCGAGGATCGCCATGAACATGCCGAACACCATCGCCAGGAAGGCGATGAGGCGGCGCGTCGAGATGGTGGTCGGAACCGCCGGCATGGCAGGCGCCGGCGCCGCCCCTGCTGTTGTGGTTGCGGTTGCCATGGCGTTATCCCCTTGCGCCCGCTCAGTTGGCCGCGGCCGGAGCCGTGCGGCTGTCGACGGCGACGACGACGCTCAAGCCCGCGCGCAGCCTGCCTGCCTTCAACACGTCGGCCGGCACGTCGATGCGAACCGGGACGCGCTGCACCACCTTGGTGAAGTTGCCGGTGGCGTTCTCCGGCGGCAGCAGCGAGAACACCGCGCCCGAAGCCGGTGCCAGCGACGACACCGTGCCTTCGAAATCATGGCCGTCGGTGGCGTCGACCGAGACCCGCACCTTCTCGCCGGGCACCAGCTTGGCCAGCTGCGTCTCCTTGAAATTGGCGACGATATAGAGCTTGTCCATCGGCACCACGACGGCGAGCTTCTGGCCAGGGCTGACGAGGTCGCCCTGCTCGACCGAGCGATTGCCGACGACGCCGTCATACGGCGCCTTGAGCACGGTGAAGGACAGATCACGCGCTGCCTTGTCGCGGCTCAGCTGCAGCGAGGCCAGCGTGCTGGCGGATTCGGCGCGCTGCGCCTCGAACACGCCGATATTGGCCTGTGCGGCGGCGATCTGCGCATCGGCGCCGACAAGGGCTGCATTGGCCTGGTCGAGCGCGGTCTGGGCATCGTCGAGCTGCGCCTGCGTGCCGACATGGGTCTTGACCAGTTGCGCGGCGCGCTGCTGGGCACGGGCGGCGTTGTCGGCGGCTGCCTGGTCGGCGACCTTCTGCGCCTGCGCCTGCTGCAGCGACGCCTGTGCCGCCTTGGTCTGCGCATCGATGCGATCGAGCGTCTTGGTCAGGGTGGCGATCTGGGCCTCTGCCTGGGCGACGGCAATCTTGTAGTCGCCGTCATCGATGGTCAGCAGCGGGTCGCCGGCCTTGACTTGCTGGTTCTCTGAGACCTCGACCTTGTCGACATAGCCGGAAATCTTCGGCGAAACGAATGACATGTCGGCCTGGACATAGGCGTCGTCGGTCGAGATCAGGAACCGGCCGTCGGTCCAGTAGTTATAGCCATACCAGGCGCCGGCGCTCAGCAGCGCGAGCCCGATAATCGGCAACATCAGTGAGCGCGCCGAGCGCTTCTTCTTCTCGGGGGTCTCGGCCAGAACTTCGGCGGCAGGCTTGGGAGGCGCTTCCGGAGCTTCGATGACCGGCGAGACCTTGGCGGTGGGGAAAGGCCGGACTTCGGCGGTCGTGGTTGGGGTGTTCGAGGACATGATATCTCGCTACTGTCGTATATGAGCAAATCGTGTTATACTGAACCGTTCGGTTCGATGTGGAAGTTGACATAGCGTTAAAGTGGGCCCATATCAAGGGCAATCGAACCAATCGGTTCGAATTATTTTGCGAGGTGTGACTTTTATGGCCGACACGTTAGCCGACGCCGAAAATGATTCGTGCGATGTGCTGGACAGCGCGCGCCGCGGCCGCCCGGCGGCGGGCCAGGATCCGGTCAAGCGCAGCCAGATCATCGAGGGCGCGCGTCGTGTCTTCATCGACAAGGGCTTCGAAGCGGCGTCGATGAACGACATCACCCGCGAGGCCGGCGTCTCGAAGGGCACGATCTATGTCTACTTCGCCAACAAGGAAGAGCTGTTCGAGGCCCTGATCGAGGAAGAGCGCGGCACCATCTTCAAGAACATGTACGACATGCTCGACCGCGCCGACGATCTACGCCAGACACTGGTGAAGTTCGGCAAGGTGCTGTCGATGAAGATCACCTCGGCCAAGGTTATCCAGGCGCAGCGCACGGTCATCGGCGCCTCCGACAGGATACCCGACATGGGCGCCCGCTTTTACGAACGCGGCCCCAAACGTGGCCACGACAAGGTGGCGGCGTTCCTCAATGCCGCCGTCGACCGCGGCCTGCTCAAGATCGACGATGTCGATCTTGCAGCCTATCAGTTCACCGAACTGTGCCTGGCCGGCCTGTTCCGCCAGTGCATCTTCGCCTACCGCACCAAGGCGCCGAGCCAGGATGAGATCGACCACATCGTGCGGTCGGGCGTCGGCATGTTCCTGAAGTCCTACGGCACCGAAAAGCTTGCCGAGGAAGAAAGCCACCAGCTGATCGCCTTGGAGGCGAAGGCCAAGGCCTAGCGGGCTCGCTCAGCCGCCATTGGCGGCCAGCACGATCGCCGCGCGTAATTCCTCGAGACCCTCGCCCTTTTCCGATGATGTGGCGAGCACGAACGGAAACGCCGCCGGCCGCTTCTTGATTTTCAGCAGCGTCTCCTCGATCAGCCTCGGCACGCCCGCGTCCTTGATCTTGTCGGTCTTGGTCAGCACGATTTGGTAGGACACCGCCGCCTTGTCGAGCAGCGACAGCACCTCGTCGTCCTTGGCTTTGATGCCGTGGCGGGCATCGATCAGCACATAGACCCGCTTCAGCGTCACCCGGCCCTTGAGATAGTCGAAGACCAGCTTGGTCCAGTCGTCGACCTTTTCCTTCGGCGCGCTGGCATAGCCGTAGCCCGGCATGTCGACCAGCGCCATTGGCGGCAGGTCGGTGCCTTCGCCGGAAAACCCGCCCGGCACGAAATAGTTGAGCTCCTGTGTGCGCCCCGGCGTGTTGGAGGTGCGCGCCAGCCCGTTATGGCCGACCAGCGCATTGATCAGCGACGACTTGCCGACATTGGAGCGGCCGGCGAAGGCGATTTCCGGCGGCCCTTCCGGCGGCAGGAATTTCATCGCCGGCACGCCGCGGATGAATATCCACCCTTTGGTGAACAGCTCGACGCCGATAACCGTATTGCCCAACGCGTTCAAACCGCTGCCTCCAGCCTGGAAATATCGGCGCCCCGGATGGCATTGAGGTTGCGGCCGATCTTGTCCACCGGCCAATTCCACCACGCCACCGAGAGCAGTCGCCGCACGGTCCTGTCGTCGAAGCGCATCTTCACCACCTTTGCCGCATTGCCGGCGACGATCGCATAGGCCGGCACGTCATGCGTCACCACCGATTTCGCCGCCACGATGGCGCCATGGCCGATCGACACGCCGGGCATGATCACCGCATCCATGCCGATCCATACATCATTGCCGACCACCGTGTCGCCGCGCACTTCCTGAGACCACGTTTTCGGATCGAAGCCGTGCTCCCAGCCATGGCCGAAAATGTTGAACGGATAGGTCGAGAAGCCGGACATCGCATGGTTGGCGCCGTTCATGATGAAACGCGCCCCTTCGGCGATGGCGCAGAACTTGCCGATGATGAGCTTATCGCCGATGAACGGGTAGTGATGCAGCACGCATCGCTCGGCGAATTTGTCCGGCCCGTCCGGATCGTCATAGTAGGTGAAGTCGCCGATCTCGATATTCGGCGCCGTGACCAGCGGCTTCAGGAAGCCGACCCGGGTGTGCATCGGGATCGGGTGCTTGATGTTTGGGTTGGGTCCGTCCATGGCGAGGTCCGTCGAAGAGTGGCAGCCGGGCGCCGGCGCCGTTCAAAATAGCGTGATCCGCCCTATAGCACCAATCGTCCGATGAGCGAGCCCTGCCGGGCTGCGACGGTCAGTTCGTGCCGCGGCAGATGACGATCGGATCGGACATCGAGTGGTCGAAACCAGCACCCTGATAGACCTGGACGTTGGCGGCCCCAGGCGGCAGCAGGAAGCTTCCCCTATGCTCCATTGAACAAAGCCCCGGACAGTGAACTGGCCGGGGCTTCTTGATTGGCATAAGGGTGCCTTCTATTCCGCCGGCGATGGTTTCTTTCGAAATAGCGCCGCCAGATTATCCCACAACTCGATCTTGGCGCCCTGGCGCTTCATGATCACGCCCTGCTGCAGGATCGACAGCGTGTTGTTCCAGGCCCAGTAAATGACGAGGCCGGCCGGGAAGCTGCCCATCATGAAGGTGAAAATCACCGGCATCCAGGTGAAGATCTGTGCCTGCGTCGGGTCCGGCGGCGTCGGGTTCATGCGCATCTGCAGGAACATGGTGATGCCCATGACCACCGCCCAGGCGCCCATATGCGGCAGGAATGCCGGTGGCGCAAAAGGCAACAGGCCGAACAGGTTGAAGATCGAGGTCGGATCCGGCGCGGCCAGATCCTGGATCCAGCCGAAGAACGGCGCGTGCCGCATCTCGATGGTGATGTAGAGCACCTTGTAGAGCGAGAAGAACACCGGGATCTGCAGCGCCACCGGCCAACAGCCGGCGAGCGGATTGATCTTCTCGGTCTTGTACAGCTCCATCATTGCCTGTTGCTGCTTCATCTTGTCGTCCGCGTATTTCTCGCGAATCTCGAGCATCTTGGGCTGCACCTTCTTCATGTTCGCCATCGACGCGTAGGATTTGTTGGCGAGCGGGAAAAAGATGGTTTTGACGACGACCGTCGTGGCCAGGATGGCCAGGCCGAAATTGCCGAAGAATTTGTACAGCGTGTCGATCAGGTAGAACATCGGCTTGGTGATCCAGATGAACCATCCCCAATCGATCAGCCGGTCGAACAGCCTGATCTGGCGGTCCTGGGCGTAGGCGTTGATCTTGTTGACTTCCTTGGCGCCGGCAAAAATCTCGGTCTCCACCGTCGCCGACTGGCCGGCGGCAATGGTGATCGGGTCGGTGAGGAAGTCCGACTGGTAGCGCGGGCGACCATTGTCGTAATAGGCATAGTGCGGCTGGAACGGCTGCTTCTCGGTCGGCACCAGGGTGACCGCCCAGTATTTGTCGGTGATGCCAAGCCAGCCATCGGTCGACTTGCTGGGCGTGTAGAGCTTGTTCTTCTCGATGTCGGCGTATTTGTGCTCCTGCAGGCCTTCCGTGCCGGTGACGCCGATCAGGCCTTCATGCAGCACATAGGAGCTGGCAACCGCCGGCTTGTCGAAGCGGATGACGCGGCCGTAATTCGACAGCGTGACAGGAGCCGAGCCCGAATTCTGGACCGCGTCGGAAACGGTGAACATGTAGTCGCCGTCGACCGAGATCGTGCGCTTGAAGGTCAGGCCCTTGTCGTTGGTGAAGGTCAGCGTCACCGGTGTCGCCGGCGTCAGCGTCGCATTGCCGTCGACGCTCCAGACGGTTTCCGGACCCGGCACCGCGCCGGTCGTGTCGCTGCCGACAAAGCCGATCTCGGCATAGTAGCCGGTGGGCAGCGCCTGCGGGTTGAGCAGCTGGATCTGCGGCGAGGTCTTGTCGACCGTCTCGGTGTAGTGCTTGAGCTTGAGGTCGTCGAGGCGGCCGCCGGTCAGGTTGATCGAGCCCGACAGGCTCGGCGTGTCGATCTTGACGCGGGCAGTCTTGGCCACTTCCTGCGCACGGCCTTCCGGCGTCGTGACGTAGGTGCCGGGCGCATTCGGAATGGCGCCGGGCGCAGCGGGCGCCGTCGTGCCGCCGGGATTTGCGGCCTCGGCCGCCTTCTTCTGCTCCGCCGCCCGTTGCTCTTCGATGCGCGTGGCTTCGGCTTGCCGCTCGCTGCGCGGCAGCACGTAGAAATATTGCCACAGCCCAAGGATCAGCACCGACAAGACGATGGTGATGTAGAAGTTCCGGTTGTTTTCCATCGAAAGCCCTTGGCCTATCGTGTTCCGCTGAGACGGCGGGAGAGCTCGGCCTTCAACTGGCCGAACGGAATGGTAAGCACGTCTTCACGCCCGACGATGACATAGTCATTGCCGGGCGCCATGTCACTTGCGGCATGGGTGCGCACGGCTTCTTTCAGTCGCCGCCTGATGCGGTTGCGCACGACTGCATTGCCGACTTTCTTGGTGACGGTGAAGCCGACGCGCGGCGACAGACCGTCATTGCGGTCGAGAACTTCAACGAGAAAAAGCCGCCCGCGCCGCTTTTCACCGCGGCGGACGGCCAGGAATTCCGCACGTTTCAGAAGCCGCTTGGGGTTTGGTCCCACTGGCTTGCCGGTTGCGGGCAACGATCTCGTCTTCCGTTCAGGCGCTGAGCCGCTTGCGGCCGCGGTTGCGGCGAGCTGCGACGACGCCGCGACCACCCTTGGTGGCCATGCGAGCACGAAAACCGTGCCGGCGCTTGCGGACGAGTTTGGACGGTTGGTAGGTACGCTTCATTTGTTTTAATACCGCGGGGTGCGGCCCTTCTTGATTCTGTCACTGTGTAACAGGAGCTTTGCCGGGCCGGTATTGGCGCGATCGAAACCGCGCCGGGACGAATGGCCCGAGCGTGAGCGGCTTATAGAAAGAAGGGTTTTGGGAGTCAATCCAGCGCGAACTATGAGTTCGTCGCAGTGCGAACTATGAGTTCGTCCCAGCGCGAACCAACAGTTCGTCGCGGCGCGAACGACCAGTTCGATGCGGTTTTATTGCTGGTACCATCGTCCAACGAAGGATGAAATTGGCAAAAAAGCCGCAATCGCCTAATCTCAACCGATCAAGCGTTTGTGAAGACAGGCCTTAATGAGCGAACTTGCCTCAGCGGATGAAGGGACCGGCCCGGCGAAAGCCGACGCCAGCCCGGCGTCTGCTCGCCCGGCTCCGAGCCGTTCGGTGCCATTGGCGCGCGGCCTGTCGACCAAGCTGCTTTTGCTCACCATCGTCTTCGTGCTCCTGGCCGAAGTCCTCATTTTCCTGCCCTGGATCGCCAGCTACCGCCTGGCCTGGCTGAAGGAGAGGCTCAGCACTGCCGCCGCCGTGTCGATCGTGCTGGTGCAGGGCGAGCCCAATTCGCTCTCCCGCGCCGCCCAGAACGACGTGCTGATGGCGATCGGCGCCAAGGCGATCGCGGTGCGCGACGGCGGCGTCTCGCGCCTGCTGGTGGTGGCCGAGATGCCGCCGCAGGTCGACGAGCATATCGACATCGCCAATGTCGGCATGATCAAGGGCATGACCGGGGCGCTCGACACGCTGCTCTTCGGCGGCAAGCGTATGCTGAGGGTCTTTGGCCCGGTCGGCGAAAGCGACAAGGAATTCGAGCTGATCATGCCCGACTATTCCTTGCGCAACGCCATGCTGCGCTATTCGCGCAATGTCGCCTTCGTCTCGCTGCTGATCTCGCTGTTCACCGCCATGCTGGTCTATGCCGCGATCGACCTGATCATGATCGGCCCGATCCGCACCATGACGCGCTCGATGCTATCCTTTTCCGAGGCGCCCGACGATCCCGGGCGCATCATCCATCCGGCCGCCCGGGCCGACGAGATCGGCGTTGCCGAACGCGAATTGTCGCAGATGCAGGAGCGGCTGCAAAAGATGCTGTCGGAGCAGAAGCATCTTGCCGATCTCGGCCTCGCGGTCTCCAAGATCAACCACGACATGCGCAACATCCTGGCCTCGGCGCAGCTGATGTCGGACCGCTTGCGCCTGGTCAAGGACCCGACCGTGCAGGCCTTCGCGCCAAAGCTGTTGCGCGCGCTCGACCGCGCCGTGTCCTATTCCGAAGGCGTGCTGGCCTATGGTCGCACCCAGGAGCCGGCGCCCTCGCGCCGCCGTTTGCGGCTGCGCCAGCTGGTCGACGACGTCCACGGCCTGCTCGACATCGAGGACGGCATCGAATTCGTCAACGCCGTCGAGCTCGCTTTCGAGGTCGATGCCGATTCCGACCAGCTGTTTCGCGTGCTCACCAATCTCTGCCGCAACGCGGTGCAGGCGATGGCAGCCGACTCGGAGAGCGCGCTGGTGCGCCGGCTCGCCGTGTCGGCCGAGCGCATGGGCAGCGTCAGCCGCATCATCGTCACTGACACCGGCCCCGGCCTGCCGCCCAAGGCGCGCGAAAACCTGTTCGCGGCGTTTCGCGGTTCGGCCCGCAGCGGCGGCACCGGCCTTGGCCTGGCCATCGCCCATGAACTGATCCGCGCCCATGGCGGCACGGTGGAGCTGGTCGAATCGATCGGCGGCCGCACTACCTTCGCCGTCACCATCCCCGACCAGCCGGTCCGCCTCGACCAGGCCCGCAACGGCCTGCGCCGCCCCGCCTAGGTGTGTCGACGTTCAACCGAGGCCGGCCTGCGCTGAATCTCATCGCACCTTGATCTGCACCGTCGAAAGCGCCTGCGACAAAACTTTTGCCGGATCGGCTTGCTTTTCGGAAATTCAGTCGTTAGGGAACACGTCTCGTCGCGGCCGGTCGCCAGGACCGGATCGCGGGGCTATGCAAAGCATGGCCTGTTGCGCGCCCGTAGCTCAGCTGGATAGAGCACCAGACTACGAATCTGGGGGTCAGGAGTTCGAATCTCTTCGGGCGCGCCACTCCTCAAGCAAGTGCTTGAAATCGCTTAATGCGTTGATTTTACTGCCATCTGGTCTGCACGTTTGCTACTGGCGCGTGCTACTGACGGAGCGTAAAATGACGCGCATGAAGTACGTACAGCGGCGGGCAACCAGGTTCGGGCCGCACTTCCCCTGATCGAAGAGGCCCACCGTCTCGTCGACCTTGCCCGGAAGTCTCTCACGGACGGGCCACCAACTGAAATCGCGCCGGTCACGATAGAAGCGCTGGCTGCTGCACATACCGCCAGGCTGATGAAGAACGACGAAGCCCTGCGGCTGAAGGCCTCGGCCTCGACTTCGAGACTGGCCACCTTGCGGCAGACGGACTCGGGATGACAGACGGCGACATCAGGGCATATCGTGCGCTCGTCTCGTCACTCGATCGTTTGTCTCGCGATGAAGTCGCCAAAACGCGGGGGAGCGAGGCTATTCACCGGATCATCAACAAGTCGGTCGAGGACGCTACCCCAACCGCTACGGCGCTCGTGGCAGATCCCGACAAATGGCTTAAGTGATCGACTCATGACTATTTGGTACAAATGTCGCGAGTGGCTTTTCCAGCGCGGCAACACCAGTTCATGGTAGGTCACTCGATCGATCTCAGCCTGCAGCCGTTCCAGCGAGATGCCGCGATCCATGACGCCGTCGCTCCGGCGCATTCGTCCATAGCTGCGTCCGACGCCGCCACCAGCATGGCCCGTGAAAGCGCTCAGCAAAAACCACGAACCGCAGATATGAACTGGTGCCCACTTTCAGCAAATGTCGCGAGATGGATCTGGCGGTTATTGCGGCTTTCCTGTCAGCATAGGGTGTCCGCGGCTCGTATCGAAATCTCCCGGATGTGCTGACGGAAAACCTGTCGGAACTCCCTGAAGTTATCGAACCCGAGAGCCGTGGCCACTCTGACCACGGTTGAGGGCGACACTCCGCATCGGTCCGCAAGCGATTGCGCGGTGCCGAATGCTACAATTTCCGGATGGGCGAGAGCCGTGCGTGCGACGCGCTCCTGTTGCTCTGGGAGGCTAAGCCTGGTTGCTACAATCATATCCTTTAGCTCGGCGATGGTGGTCAGTTTTCGAATGGTTTTGTCCGTGCTCATGATCGTACTTCGGGTGCTTGTTCGGCTATGACTTATTGGGAAGGGCCGTCGGAGGTTGACATCTAACCCCTGAACTTTGCCTGGATGGAACCACAGGCCTGCGCCATGTACTCTCTCGGAGGCGTCCGCACCATCGTTGAAGCTGATATCCTGCGGCCGGTACCTGTAGTTGCAGCAGCTCGTTGATCAAGTTCTTCGCGTGCACCATCCTCCGGCAAATCAGTAGTATGCGGCGGCTCGATCCGAAGCTCGGGGGCCGCTAGATCGGACAGGAGGAGGATTTTGCTTCTCCGAACGGTCAGCCAAGAACCTCTGCCAATTTCACGGGGAATCCGTTCTTTGCAGACTGGGTTGCAGCTTCCGCCATGGCGAGTGCTGCGACACCATCATCAAGGTTGACCGGCAGAGCCGAGCCTGTCTTCACAGCGTTGACAAATGCTGCCCATTCCGCCGCATAGGCGGGCATGTAGCGTTCGAGGAAGAAATAGGTGGGCTTTGCGCCCGTGACACCGGAAGTCGTGGACTTGACCAAGGTGTTTTCCAACATGTTCTGCGCCTGTAGCAGCCCTTCGGAGCCGAGAAGCTCCAGCCGCTGGTCATAACCATAGACGGCTCGGCGGCTGTTCTTGATCACGGCGATCCGGCCATCCGCATAGGCAAGGGTCACGACGGCGGTATCGACGTCGCCGGCCGCGCCAATTTCCGAATCGACAATCGATGTACCCACCGCCGAGACGGAGACCGGCGCTGTCCCCATAATGAAATTAGCCATGTCGAAATCATGAATCATCATGTCGCGGAAAAGACCACCCGAAACCTTGATATAGGCGATCGGCGGCGGCGCGGGGTCGAAAGAGGTGATCGAGAGCAGTTCCGTCTTGCCGATTTCACCACGGTCGGCTGCTGCCTTGAGAGCCGCAAAGTTGGGATCGAAACGGCGGTTGAAGCCGATCATCACCGGCTTGCCGGCAGCGGCGGCCACCTTCTGACAAGCCTGTGCCCTTGCAAGGCTGAGGTCGACAGGCTTTTCACAAAGCACTGCCTTGCCCGCTGCCGTCGCCCGCTCGATCAAGTCGGAATGGGTATCGGTGGAGGTGGCAATCAGCACGGCATCGATGGCGGGATCGCTGAGGATCGCGTCGGTCGCGCGGACGTCGGCACGATATTGGGCCGCGAGCTTTTCGGCAGCGGCGGGATTGATGTCGGCGACGGCTACGAGGCGGCTACCGGGGTTGGTGGAAATGGCGGTGGCATGGACGCCCGCGATACGGCCTGCGCCCAAGAGGCCGACATTCAGAATGGTGGATGACATGGATGATCCTCTTGGGGAAATGACGTTCAGACAGTGAAAGAGGTGCGGAAGGCTTCAAGCGCAGCTTCCGGATCGCCGGAGGCAAAGGCTTCCATACCAACGGGGCCCGCATAGCCCATCGCTTTCAGGGCTTTTGCAACGCCGTGCCAATTCACTTCGCCCGTGCCTGGCTCGCACCGGCCGGGATTGTCAGCTACCTGAACCTCACCAATCCAGGGCAGGCAGGCCTCGCACCAGCGGATAAGATCACCCTCGCCGATCTGGGTATGGTAGAGATCGAGATTGATGCGCAGTTGCGGACGGTTGACGGCAGAAACGAGCGCAAGCACATCAGAGGTAGAGCCGAACGGGCAACCAGGGTGATCGATGGGGTTTAGGTTTTCGAAGGTGAAAACCTGACCTTGCGCCTCAGCCAGATCGCAGACGCGGTTCAGTGTATCGCGAGCCCGCTGTTCCTTGCCCGGCGCGAAGGCACCGATCTTCGGGATCGGAATGCCCATGTCGCCAAGCCCTGTGCCATGCAGATTGAGGCGGTGGACGCCGAGTCGCTTGCCGATCTTTGCCGTTTCCCTGGCAGACGCCAGAAGCATTTCGCAGCCATCCGCATCGGTCAGCCGGCCCTCGAGATAGCCATTCATGATGGTGAAGGTGGCACCGGTTTTTTCAAGCGCATCAAGATTCCAGGCGGGCCAGTTCCAAAGGCCGACGCCGAAGCCCATTTCTTTCAGGCGGCTTGCCCGCCATTCGATTGGTTTGTCGCGCCAGAGCATTTCGGCGCAAGCGGCAAGTTGGAAGCTCATCTTAGATTTCCTGAAGTTTGAAATCGGCCGGTGCAACCGGCATGACACCCTTGAGAAGGGCCACGGATTTTTCGAGGCCCTCAAGTGAGTTGAGAAGCACGTCCTCATGCTCGATGGAAAGCCAGCCGTCGTAGCCAGCCATCTTCAAGCGATAGCAAAACTGTCGCCACCACTGCTCACTGTGGCCGAAGCCGAGTGTGATGTATGACCAGGAGCGGGCTGGAATGTCGGTCAGGTTGCCGTTTTCGAGAAGGCCGGTCACTGCCTGTTTGGGCGCGTTCAGGAATGTGTCCTTGGCATGGACGTGATAGACGGCCTCCCCCAATGCCTCGGCTGCTATCAGCGGAT
The DNA here is from genome assembly GCF_056404315.1 of Mesorhizobium sp. P2_D6. Lineage (NCBI taxonomy): Bacteria > Pseudomonadati > Pseudomonadota > Alphaproteobacteria > Hyphomicrobiales > Phyllobacteriaceae > Mesorhizobium > Mesorhizobium sp. P2_D6. The sequence continues at coordinate 115,358 of NZ_JBFUEG010000007.1, forward strand.
CGGCTCCCATCCAGAAGAGGTGCGAGGGATCCAGGTTCGCGCCAACGATAGGGCCGACTTCTTGACGGAGTTTCAGGAGCGACGGCACGTTGTAGACGCACTGGTTGCCATGCAGTTCGAGCGCAATCTTTTCCACACCGCATTCATTTGCCAGCGCCACGATCTCGGTCCAGAACGGGAAGAGTTTTTCTGCCCACTGGTATTTGAGGATCGCCTGCGTTTCCGGCGGCCAGGAAGAGACGACCCAGTTTGGCATGGTATCGGACGGATTGCCCGCAGGCAGGCCAGACATGGTGCAGACCGTCTTGATACCCATCTCGCCTGCGACCCGGATGGTGTTCTTCAGACCTTCGCCCTGAGCCGGATCGGTCGGGTGAAGCGGATTGCCATTGGCATTGAGGCTGATCACCTCAAGCCCACGATCTGAAAAGCCCCTAAGGAAGTCCTTCTGCGCGGCCATGTTACCTACCATGGACCTGAGATCGAAATGCGGTGCGGTCGACCAGCCGCAGGTGTTGACCTCTATACCGGAGACGCCCATACGGACAGCATTGTCGAGAAGGTCTTCGAGCGGCATGCCGCCGAGGCTGTCGGATACGAAACCCAGTTTCATGCGTAGAACTCCGGCTTGGAAATCATAGTGACGCGGTGCTTTTGCCCGGAAGCGAGTGCCGTTACGCCTGCCTCGGCGGTAACGGCTGCGGCATAGCCATCCCAGCAGCTCGATGCGATGTCGGGAAACACGTCTGTGTCGACGAAGCGTAGGAAGGCGCGGTTCTGGCGGCGATAGGCATCGAAATAGCGGGTCCGCCAATCGGCATCGTAGCCGGTGTGGACGCCAAGCGAGCGTTCGAGATGGGTATAAGCGACATGGCTCATGGAAATGCTCGCCTGCTCGCCCACGAGTTCGGCACGAACGTCGTAGCCGTACGCAGCGTTGTTGTTGATCTCGATGTTGACGAGCTGGCCATCGACGGTTTCGAGGACCATCAAGACGGGCGCGACGCGTCGATCAGAGCGCTTCGGCTGGAAGGCAGAGATCCAGGCATATTCGGTGCCAAGGACATGGCGCACGACGTCGAACTCATGCGGGGCGGAATTGGTGATTGCCATGGCACCGGTGAAGTCGGAGGCTGGCGTTTCCACATTGCGGTGGAAGTTGTGCATCATCAGGACTCGGCCAAGCGTGCCATTTTCAATTGCCTCTTTCATCTCGACATAGGACTGGTCGTAGCGCCGCATGAAGCCGAGCTGGACGAACTTTTGACCAACTTCCTGTTCGGCCTGCATGATCGAGAGGCATTCGGCCGAGGACTGCGATAGGGGCTTTTCGCAGAGCACCTTCTTGCCCGCGCTGATGCAGGCGAGTGACAGCGGCGCATGCGTGAAGTCCGGGCTCGCGACGATCACCGCATCCACATCGGCACGGGCAATCACGGCTTCCGGATTACTTGCAACGTCTGCCGCACCATGGGCATCGGCCACCTTGCGTGCGCGGACTTCATCCATGTCGCAGACCACCTGAAGGCTCGCCCCCGGCATTTCCTCCACGACGATCCTGGCGTGGTCAGCGCCCATCAGCCCTGCACCAATGACTGCTACACGCACCATTGGACAAACTCCTTGCGTTCGGTTGGCCAAAGCCCAACCGCTTTCCATTCAACAAATTCCGCTACCCGGCGGCTATGCCCATATTCACTCAGTGAGCGGGGGGTGGCGGAAGACCGTCATGGGTCTCCATATAGCCTTCAATAGAGGCTTCGAGACTCGCCATGGATTCACCACCGGCCATCAGATCAGCGATCTGCTCGCGTGTCTTTTCCCCCTTGCGGAAGTCAGCTGCAATTGCACCCCGAATGAGCACTGTGAAGTGATCGCCCACTGCCATGGCATGCATCACCTGATGGGTGATGAAAATGACCGCCAGGCCACGACGCTTAGCTTCATTGACGATACGCAGTACGTGAGCAGCCTGCTTGACGCCGAGGGCTGCCGTCGGCTCGTCAAGGATGAGAACACGGGCTCCGAAATAGACAGCACGGGCAATCGCGAGCGACTGGCGTTCCCCTCCGGAAAGGCCACCGACCAAACGATTACCGTCGGTGATGCGTGTGATCCCCATTTTCTGAATCTCTGCAACTGCCACTCGGGCAGCGGTTTTGCGGTCGAAATATTTGAACGGTCCCCAACCCTTTGTCGGCTCCGAACCCATGAAAAAGTTACGTCCTATGGACATCAATGGATATGTCCCACCGAATTGGTGAACCGTAGCTATCCCGCGTTCCTGAGCCTCACGGGGACTGGAGAACAGTGCGGGCTGACCGTCCATCAGAATTTCGCCACGCGTCGGCTGATAGACACCAGACAGCGTTTTGATGAGCGTCGATTTACCCGCGCCGTTGTCGCCAAGCAGGCAGAGCACTTCACCTTCACCGACCTTGAGGTTGATATCGTTCAGAACATCAATATGGCCGAACGATTTGTCGACGTTTCGAAACTCGAGAACGGGTTTCTTGTCGGACATTGCCGCTCTCCCTATTTCTTCTTGAACGTCGACCAGCTGGTGGCCAAATGACGAAACGTGTCGTTGAGCAGGACAGCGATCAAAAGCATGACACCGATAATTAGGAAAGACAGGTTTCTGTCGATCTCTGTGAAACCAATAGCTTGGGTAACAATGGAAAGGGTGAGCACCCCGAAGACAATGCCCATTACAGTACCAAAACCACCCGTGAGGAGAACGCCACCTACGACCACGGCGATAATGGTGTTGAAGATTAGGCCAAAATTGGCCTGAGACGTTGCGGAGCTGAATGTCATCACCTGAAGGACGCCAGCAAAGGTCGCCGACATGGAACACAGCATGAAGAGTGCAATCTTCATCGTGGTTACAGGAATACCTGCGTTTCTCGCGCTTTCTTGGTCTCCACCAAGAGCAAAGACCCAGCTTCCCCTGGGAGAGTAATGAAGAAAGAAGACGAATGCTGCGACAAGCCCACCCCACCAGAAGACGGAAGAATTGAAGCCATACACCTTCCCGCCGAAGAGCGATTTAGCCCAATCTGGCGCATGATAGAAGGAATTGGTGTTGTTGATGAAGAAGATCGACAGGTAGAGCGTGAGGCCTGCCACTGCAAAGAGCGTCGCCAACGTCACGATGAACGACGGCACGCGCGTGTGGGTTACGATGTATCCATTGATGAAGCCGATCAGTGCACCGATGGCAAGCGCTGCAGCTACGCCGACAAGCACAGGCATCTGATAGTGCTCGCAGACAATAGCAACTGTCATCGTGGAGGCGGGAAGTACCGCACCGGTTGAAATATCGAGTTCACCGGCAATCATCAGGAACCCGACCGGAATTGCAATCATTCCTATGAGTGACGCGAAGTTCACCCACGTAGTTACACCAGCCACGGACAAAAAGTTGCGGCTATATCCGAACATCGCAAAAAGGATGAATACAGCCACGAAACCCATGAAAGCACCAGCGGCAGGGGTGCGAAAAAAGGCCTTGATGGATGAAACGGCCGATTCACTCTCGATGGCTGGTGTTTCAACGGTGTTGGTGCTTAGGTTTGTGGCGGTCATGGAAGCAAAATCCTCAGTTGCCGCAGACGAAGTTGCATAGAGGGAGCATGGATGAGACCCGGCCAGGTTAGCGGCCAGGTCTCAGCCTCGGGCCAGCCTCAACGTGCGCCGAGTTTGACGCCTTCGATTGCCGAAGCAACATTGGTCTTGTCGACAATCGCGGGACCAGTCAGAACCGGCTTCGTCGCAATCGCAGTGCCGAACTTCAGGTTTGCAAACAGCATGGAGGTTGCGAGGAACCCCTGCAGATAAGGCTGCTGGTCGATTGCGAAGGTCTGGGTGCCCTTTGAAATGCGATCCAGAACCGAGGCCGACATATCAAAGGTGCCAAGCTCAATCTTGCCGGTCTTGCTCTGCTGATCGATGGAGCTAGCGGCAGCATCTGCAGCCCATGCAGCGAGCGTGATGACGGCGTCAATGGACGGATCCGCGATCAGCTCGGATTTGATTGCTTCAGAGGTACCATTCATGTCCTGGTCAAGGTTAGCAGGAACACGGAGGATGAAGGTGTCTGCGCCAGCCTTCTTCGCACCGTCTTGAACGCCCTTGCAGCGGGTCTCGAGATTTACGGCACCTGGGTTCTGGATGTGGCAGAGGATTTTCTTTGCACCATGAGAAGCGAGATACTTGCCACCCTCAACACCTGCCAGATATTCGTCCGACCCGAAATAGTTTAGCGATCCGTAATTATCCATCTCACTCTGGCCAGCGTTGAAGGAGATGATCACCACCCCCTTGTCCCGCGCAGCCTTGAGGGCAGGGGTTTCGGATTCTGGCAGCCAGTTCGGGATAGCAATACCTTTAGCGCCCTGGGCTACAGCCTGTTCGATTAGCGAAGCGAGGTCCGGGCCGAAGTTGTCATAGTTTTGGGTCTGCATGAAATTGACGGTGCCGCCATTAGCCTTGACCATCAGCGAAGCATCATCGACGCCCTTCTTGACCATGTTCCAGAAGCCATCTTGGGCCGAACCCACGATGACGGCGATATCCGTGTCACCCGCATGAGCGCTGGATGCCAGCATGAATGCCATGGCTGCGGTAGCGATTTTCTTGGTGAACGACATGTCGAATTCCTCCTCACGTTAAAGCCGCATGGTTGCGGCTCGACATACTTTTTTGCCTTTTTTGGCCGTGCGGCCGATGCCGGTAGGCACGCGCAGGTCCGCGATCTCAACACAACGACGTTGAGCCTCCTCGTCCAAATTGTGCGCTGGGCCTCCCCCAAAGCGCTGACGGCTCCTAGATCGCTGAGCACCGTCAACGCGTAATGAATGCTACGTTGACATCTTTCGGGTCAATCTGGATTATGATCGCCTCAGAACTTCGTCTCAAATCATTTCAAAAATTTGTACGGATGATCTTTTTTGAGATGCCGAAACCAGAGTAATGGAATTTTTGACATGAAGAGACCAACGATTCCAGACTTGGCAAAAGCTGCAGGTGTATCCGTCTCAACGGTCAATCGAGTACTGTCCGAGCCTGAATCGGTCCGGAGCAATACGCGCACCCGCGTATTGGCAGCCGCTGAGGAAATCGGCTTCTACGGACTTGGCACCATCAAGCAGGCGGCGAAGGCACAAGCGGTGATCCACCGTGTCGGGGTTTTGCTGCAGCGACGGGAGAGACGCTTCTATCGCCTACTCGGCGATTCAATTGCGCAAGCCGCGGAAGCTTATCCTGCCTGCAATATCGATCTGACAGTCGAGTACATGGAAGACCTCACGCCGGAGAAAGTGGCGGCACATATCCAGTCGCTCGGCGGGCGGTGCGAAGCACTTGCGATTGTAGCGCCGCAGCATCCTGCCGTTGCTGACGCGATTGACGCAGTTCTTGAAAGCGGCGTGCCGGTCGTTTCACTTATCGGCCCCCTCACGGCCAAGGGAGGCATCAGCTTTGTGGGGCTCGATAATTGGAAAGTAGGGCGCACCGCTGCCTGGGCGTTTGACCGCATGGTGAGACAGCCGGGGAAAATAGGCATTCTTGTGGGCAGCCACCGATTGCGAAACCAGGAAATGAACGAAAGCGGGTTTCGTTCTTACTTTCGTGAACATAATTCGGGATTCACGCTGCTCGAACCGTTGCCAACTTACGAGTCAGCCGTGGTTGCCCGTGAACATGTCGAAAAGCTCCTGACAGACCATCCGGATATGTGCGGACTATTCATCTCAGGGGGCGGTGTTACAGGTGCGATAGCCGCACTCAGGGCTACTCCAAAACGGGAAGACTTCGTTACCGTAGGCTATGAACTCTTTGAAGATACGCGGGCTGCTTTGATAGACGGTACGATTTCGCTAATCCTGTCACACCCCATAGAGCGTTTTGCATCAGAGACTATTGCAACTCTGGTGAAAGCGAAGAACGCAGGTCCTGATTACGGGGTATTTAGGATCACGTTTCCATTCGATATGTACAGCCCGGAGAGCATTTGATGACGACTTGGCCCTTAAGTTGGCCATCCAAATTATAGGCTGGGGTGCACCTACCTTTTCACGTCCGCTTTGCGAGTGTCTACGGCATCAGAGCGCTATGAAGACACCATCAGGCTCGCGACTGTAACTCCTATCGGATTCCCGCCCTCACCAGAAGCCGGGGACCAATCTGTGCCGCACGCGACGGGAATAATCGTCATATCCGGGAAGTTCGGCCCGCAGCAGCCGGTCTTCCCATGCGGTGCGCAAGACGAGCACCGACGACGCCAGCGCCGCGGGCACCAGGGCCCAGAACGAACCCAGCGCAAGCGCCATGCCGAAGAACAGAACCAGTGCGGCGATATAGCCGGGGTGGCGCACGAAACGGTATGGGCCACCGTCGATCACGCGCTGATGCCGTTCGGACTGAATGCGGACGCCCGGCTCGAAATACGGATTGACCGCTTGTGCCCATCCGGTCACCGCGACGCCCGCCAGCACGGCGATGTAGCCCGAAAGCAGCGCCCAGACGGGAACGGCCGACCAATGAAAGCGCCCGGCGTCGAGCGCCGCCACCGGCAGGATTGCCACCATCGCCGGCAGAATGACCGCGAGCAGCGCCTTGTCCCAGGCTTTCGTGCCCTGCTGAAACCGACTGCGCGCGCGGAAGATGATCGGATTGATCCGCGCGATCACCAGCGCCGAGACGCCGAACGCCGAAATCAGAACGGCAAGGAACACCCATCCGGGCCACCAGGCAATCGTGCCGGCCGGCACGAAGATCAATCCCAGCAGCCCCAGCGGCAGGCCGATCGCATAGGCAATGCCTGTACCGCGCGACATCGCGGGCGGCTCCCGGGGCGTCTTGGTCTGTTCCATGGTGCTAGCTCCTTCGGCGAATTTGTCTCCGGACTGGAATGCCGACCGATCACGTCGATCGGGATCGCGGCTTCTTCGCGCGCCACTGCCCCAGCGCTGTCTCCATCGCTTGGCGTATCGCCAGGTAGAACGCCGCCATTTCGTCGAGGCGATCACGCGCTGCTCCCGACGCGACGGCGTCCGTACTGTTCTTCAGCAGATCGGCGAGCGCGTCGAGCAAGCGGTTTTGTTCGGTCAGCATGCCCTCGTAATTGTCGGACACCGCGTACAGAGCGCGCTTGCTTCCGCGCTCGCCGTGGCGCTGGGCGAGCCTGTAGGCTTCCAGCAACCGCGCCGCGACGCTTGCGCTGCTTTTGCTGATCTCGAGGTCTGCCGTGATGCGGTCGAGGCTGACCGGCTCGGCGCAAAGCAGCAGGTAGCCGTAGAGGCGCGCCGCTGTCTGGGGCACGCCCCAGGGGATCAGCAACCTGGCCGCATCCTCGATGAAGCGTTGTTTGGCAGGGCGATTGTTTGACATATTCGGCATATCTCGAATATAATGCCTTTAAGGATGATGGATGACAAGGGCCTGGCCCCGGAGCCGGTTATGCTTCCCTATCTTGTGGCTGGGATCGTCATCGTCGGTTTGCCGACGATCTATGCGGCGGTGCGATTCCGCGAGTATCGAAAATTTCTGGCCGGCGCGTTCTTCGTCAGCAGCGGCATGCAGTTCTACTTTTATCTAGCGAAGATTCCGATCCCGCTGATGTGGACAAACGCCATTCAGTCCCCCGAACTCAGTGGCGTGCGCGGGACGATCCATTTTGCGCTGTTCCTGATCTGCCTCTACTTTGGCTGGTTTTTCCACCGCAATCGTCGCACCGACTGAGTGTTCCGCTCAGGTCTTCAGGACGTTGGCGACCATCGCACGGTCTCGATTCGTTCGCCGGCGATGTCGCCGCCGTGAAAAGCTGCCTTGGCGGGGTCGGCAGCCCTGCGATCCTGGTCGGACATTCCGATGGCGGCACGCTCATCACGCACGCCGGGGCTGATCCGCGCGTGGCAGGGGTGGTTTACATCGCGGCACTGGCGCAACGCTGCACCGGCCTTTGGCTGGCGGAACCCCAAGCAAGATCTTTCAATGAATTGGAACAGATGCAGCCGGCTGCCGTTTTGCTTTCTTTCGCCATCTGAAAGGAGGTTCAGATGCCCACCCCCGCCGAACTCGAAGCCAAGTTCTGGAAATCGTTGAAATCCGACATGACGATGATGATCGGCCTTGATGGATCGAAGGTCATCCCGCGTCCGATGACCGCTCAAATTGAGAATCAAAACGGACCCATCTGGTTTTTCACGGCGACCGATACCGAGCTTGTCGAGGGCCTGAAAGATGGCAGCGGTGCGACAGCTACCTTCACATCGAAGGGTCACGACCTGTTCGCCACAGTGCAGGGGAAGCTTTTTCTGGACAACAACCCAGTGGTCATCGATCGGCTTTGGAATCGTTTTGTCGCTGCCTGGTTTGAAGGCGGGAAAGACGATCCGAGGCTGGCACTGCTTAGGTTCGACCCGCAGGAAGCTGAGATCTGGCTCGACGGCTCAAGCTTGACGGCAGGCATAAAAATGCTGCTCGGGTTCGATCCGAAAGAGGAATACAAGGGCAAGGTCGCCAAGGTGTCCCTCTAAGGCGACGCAACTTTGGCAATGCGGGGCTGTTGAGCGATGGACACCAAGTCCTCGTTGATCGATACCGAAGCGGCCAATCGTGCGTTGGCCACGTCGGAAACCAGCAAGGCCGCCATAAGGGCAGAGGATGGGGACCGTGGTCGCGATGCGGCCTGGCCGTCACAGATTCCTGCACTCGGCTGGAGGGATATCGTCTGGCGGCTCTGGGAAGAGTTCAACAAGGACCGGGTTCTGCTGGTCGCGGCCGGCGCCACCTTCTATCTGCTGCTCGCGCTGTTTCCGGCGTTGGCGGCCTTCATCTCGATCTACGGCTTTGTCGCCGATCCTGTGACAGTCGCGGACCATGTCGCCTATCTCGGCGGATTGCTGCCGTCGGAGGGATTGGATCTCATTCGCGCACAGTTGCAGGCTTTGGCCAGTCAGAAACCGGGAGCGCTCGGAACAGGTTTCTTCGTCGGCCTTGCGATCGCGCTGTGGAGCGCCAACAGCGGAATGAAGGCGCTCTTCGATGCAATGAACATCGCCTATGAGGAAAGCGAGAAGCGCAGCTTCATCACGCTCAATCTAATGTCGATCCTGTTCACGATGGGAGCCCTGGTGATCGGCATCGTGCTGTTGCTGACGGTTGGCGTTGTCCCGGCCTTGTTGCGCTTCTTCTACCTCGACGCCTGGACAGAGACCCTTGTTGCGGTGTCTCGCTGGCCGATCCTGACAGGCTTCATGCTTACAGGCATTTCCCTGCTCTACCGTTTCGGGCCGAGCCGCGAACATGCGAAGTGGCGATGGCTGAGCTGGGGTGCCTTGATTGCTACCGCCGTTTGGATCGCCGCATCGTGGCTGTTCTCGTTCTACCTGCAGCATTTTGCCAACTACAACGCCACCTACGGATCGCTGGGCGCTGTCGTTGGCTTGATGATGTGGACATGGATTTCAGTCATCATCCTCATCGCGGGCGCCGCAATCAATGCCGAGATGGAACATCAGACGGCAATCGACTCGACCACGGGTCCCGCTTTGCCGATGGGAGAGCGTGGCGCGGTGGTTGCCGATACGCTGGGAAAAACAGCTGATTAGGTGCTGGATCGCTTATCCGGCAACGAGCCGACTCGTCGCTCAAGAGCTTCAGGTGCCGGTCTGCCCAATCGGCCGAGCCCCAGCCAGATACCGCTCATTGTCGAACGGTTCGGCTTGGGTGCTATCCGGGCTCCACATATGGCGTTGGGTCTCCGTCAGATTGCCAAGATAGACATGCAGCGCGCCGGAGCGGGCGCTGCCGGTGTTGGCGACCGCATGCACAGTATCAGGGGCCATGTGCACCACGGTAGGTGCCGCGATGTCCTGCCGTTCCGGTGTATCGATCTCGCTGCCATCGACGGGATAGATGAAGTTGGTCTCGCTGCCCTTGTAGATGCCGATCAGCGCATCCATCAGATGGTTGTGCGCGGGATACTGCAAGCCGGGCGACAACGTGATGTGGTAGATCGTCAAATTCGGGCTGGCATGCAGCAGCACCTCATCGTCTTCCTCCTCGTGGGCAAGCACGCCTGAGGCGTGAAAACGATCGGTGTGCTCGCGCAACACCGCCTTGACCCGATCGAAGGCATCAGGACCTTTGGCTGCGTTGACGATATCGGCGGTTACGGCGTAGAGAGACGAGTTGGCGGCAAGAGGCATTGTCAGCGATCCCTATTAAGAAGCTTAATACACATAACTGAGATGCTCAGGCTAGCGAATGCCGGAACCAGCGTCAACTGCCCAGGAAGACCTGACATGATCGCCCCGAAATCCGCAGCCGCGTCACCCTCGACCGCCGACATATTGCGCAGCGAGGAGGCCTACGAGCAGCTGAAGAGCGACATCGTCGCCTGCGTGCTGCGCCCCGGCGAAAGCCTGACCGAAAAGCAGATCGGCGATCGCTACCAGATCAGGAAGGCGACGATCCGCTCGGCCCTTGCCCGGCTGACGCAGGAAGGGCTGATCAAAAGCGAGCCCAGGCGCGGCTACGTCATCGCACCGCTCAGCCTGCGCGACGTCAACGAGATTTTCGATGTCCGCGGCCTGATCGAGCCGGAAGTGTTCCGGGTGGCGGCCGCCAACATCACCGAGCGCGGGCTCGACGACATCAGGCTGGCGGCGCAAAAGGTGCTGAAGCCTGAGACGCTGCGCAGCCATGTCGCCTTCCTCGCCGCCGACCGCGCCTTTCGCCTTGCGCTGGCCGAGCTCTCGGGCAATCTGCGGCTGGCGCGCCTGCTCGACCAGATCCTCGACCAATCGGAGCGCGTTCTCCATCTCGGCTTCAAGTCACGCGACTTCACGCAAGTGATCATCGGCCAGCAAAAGGAGCTGGTGCTTGCCTGCGAGGTGGCCGAAGTTTCCGCCATCGCAAAGCTTGCCCGTTCGCAGTGCCTGTCGCTCAAGAAGCAGGTGCTCGAGGCCCTGCTTGCCGGCTCCAAACTGCAGGACGCCAATTTGCAAAGCTTCGCCTGAGGCGGCGAGGCCTGCGCTCACCGGTGGCACTCACTCGTCAATGAAGCGGATGTCCGCGTCGGCGAGGCAATAGGGCGCATAGCGGAAATCTCGGATATGGCTGACCTTTCCGTCCTGCCAGTCGACCAGCATGAAGCCGCGCACGGCGTCATCTCCCGCTTGCGGGTTGCGGATCAGGATCGCCGGCCTGCCGTCGACGAAGCCCAGCGACAGCGCCCAGTCGCTGACGCGGTCGTAATTGCCGAAATAGTTGGAAACCTGCGCCTTGCCGCGCATCCGGGTGCGGTTGACGACTTCAAGCTGGATATCCTCGGCGATCAAAGCGCGCACGGCGTCGAAGTCACGCGCGTTGAACAGGTCGACATAGCGGCGCAGGCGCAGCTCGTCGTCGGCGTCGAGTTTTGGGGCGGGCGTCTGTTCGTCCTGCGCCGCCAGCAGCCGCAACTGTGCGCGGCCGCGATGCAGCGCCGCCTTGGTCGCCGCCAGCGTCGCGCCGGAGACCTCGCAGGTTTCGTGCAGGCTGAGGCCAAGCACGTCGACCAGGATCACGGCGCTGCGCCGCGCCGTCGCAAGCTGCATGAAGCTGCGCAGGCTGGCAGCGGTGGCGAGCCTGGCATCGGCGCTTGCGGAGGGGTCTTCGATCGTCGTCATGTCGGTCTCGCTCATGCGCGCCTGCTCCCGCTGGCGCCGGCGCAGATGATCCTGCGCGGCATTGTGGGCGATGCGGAACAGCCATTGCTCGGGACGCTCGACAGAGGCGTCGCCGTCAATGGCCTGCAGCGCCTTGATCAGGGTCTCCTGGACGATGTCCTCGCCATCGATCACCGAGCCGGCCATGCGGGCGCAATAGCGGTGCAGCTTCGGCCGCAATTCGCCGAGCATCGCCTCCAGGGCCACGCGGTCGAGTTTTGCCGTGTTCATCCTGTCCATTCCCAAGAGCGAGCCTTTGCCGTCAAGCCGGCACGACCTCGCCGGCCAGCATACGATAATTGCCGACGATCTTTACCGGCGATCTGGCAAGCGGCGTCGAGCGTCGCCCGGCATGATCGGCGCTGAAAGCGTTGAAGGCGGCGAGCCCGGTCAGGCCGTCGCCGTCCTGGCTGACAAGATGGACGAACTCGCCATTCTCCAGCTCCAGGACGAGGTAGCGCAAGGATTGCGGCTTGGTTTCGTCGAGCGCCTCGAACACCTTTGCAACCAGCATACGGTTCTGCGCGATGCTTTCATCCTTCACGCCGTAACGGATGAGATTGTAGCCCATTGTCGTCTCCTGTTTTTCCAGTCTGCACGGAGAAGACGTTTCGCGATGTCGAAAAGATTCTCCGCCGCCGCGAATCTTTTTGACCGCGCGGATCGTCTTTCCCGCGTGGACGGCTGCGCGGCCGCCCGCAGGAACAGGAGAGACCCAATCATGCACATCCAGTTTGCCGAGTTGCCGGTGTTCCACCAGGACCGCGCCAAGGCCTTCTACACCGAACACCTTGCTTGCCAGCTCATAGCCGACCAGCCGATGGGCGACAGTGGCTGGCGCTGGATCGAACTGGCGTTCCCCTTCGCCGTCACCAATTTGCATTTCATCAGGCGCGCCGATGACGCGCCTGGCGCTGAACCCGTAATGGTTCTGGTCGACGACAATGTCGAGGAAACGGTCGCCGCGCTGAAGGCGCGCGGCGTGGAAATCATCACCGAGCCGAAGGAAGCGCCGTGGCAGCCGGGCCGGACCGTCGCCGAGTTCCGCGACAGCGAAGGCAACCGCATGGTGCTGGCGAGCCGATAATCTGGCGGCGGCATGCCCTCGCATCGTGTCGTCGGATCTCGAGTCAACCACGCCCGCCGCGACGCGCCCGAAGTCGCTACGCAAGGGAGTCATCCGCGTTGTTAACCCCCAAGCTGCTGCAGCTTACGACAGGCACGCCTCCTGCCTTCTCGGCAGTTTTGGCGACATTTCTCCTTGTTGCCGTCCCTGCATCGTCCAACGGCTTCCGGTTTGGCAGGTGCGGTCGTTTCCGCTGAACGATTGGCAGAAGGCTCGTTGATAGGCGGCGAGGCTTGCGGCTTACGACTGACTTTCTTTGGCAGGATTTTCTTGCGTGGCGGCGCGGGCGCCTCGAGCTTGGCAATTCGGCTCTTGGCAATTTGGATGAATGCACCATTCGGAAATGCCGCCAGATAAGCACGATACATCGAGACATCGGATGTATCCTTGATCGATTTCCAAAATTCGAGTTCTGTCTCAGTATTGATGTCTGGCTGATGGAGTTCTGATGGAGAGTGGTTCGATGCGGCATCTGGGTTGAATGAGAACCCCGGCTCCACCAAGGACGAGTTGCTCCAGGGGACCTGCCTCCCAGAAGTCGCGTTCATGACGTCCAACCGGACACGACGCATAAGAATTTCAATGTCGATTGAAGGAGTCTTTATGCGCTTCACGAGAGAGTCTGCAAAAGGGCTATGATTGGCGGCTCCATCGAGAGCGACATTGCCGGGCTGCGTTGCAAAGCCGATAAAGACTCCCCTGCCAGCATCCAACGCTCCCAGCCCCTTTCCTATTGCAAGACCGCGACTCTGACTCTGTCCACTTAGTTGCTTGACGAAAGGATTGTCCCGACAGGCATCGAGAAGGACGATGGCGGTATTTTCCTCGGCCGTCATGGCTGAAATAATATCTTGCAAGCGCTCCGCCTCTAGAGCCAAGTCCGCCGGACGTTGAAGGGCGGCATCAACAGGCAATAGGTAGTTTTCTCCGTTCGCTTGGAGCCCGTGTCCTGCATAGTAGAAAAGGGAGACGTCACCCGGCTGCAAGTTTCGCCTGAATTTTCCGATGAGCTGCCTAAACGTTGACGCGTCAGCATCCAGCCCAAGGGTAACCTCAAAACCCATCTCCTCCAAAACTCGAGCGATCGCATTCGCGTCATTCACCCCGTTGGTGAGCGATGGCGCATAGCGGTAGGCAGAGTTGCCGATAACAAGTGCATATCTGTGGCTGTGCTGGCCGACTTCGACCTCAGACGATGCCGGTGTTGACAAGCCTGCCAGGAAAAGAAGGCACGCGCACAACAAGCAAATCTTGGACATTGCGACGTTTCCGAGTAACCAAGAATATTAGCATCTGTTAAAGCGTGTGGATACCCACCGTATGAGACGGTCTTGCTTAGGAAAGTAACCAAACTTGCCGGAAGCGGCTCGTTGTGGGTCTCCGAGCGTCGCAATTCTTTTTCGGGTATCGACGTCGTCGAGGAATAATGAATCGTTGGGATGATGCAGCAGGGAGGTGCCACCGACTTCGCGAGCTTGCAGCAACACCGTTCTATCCTTCAGGCCACCGCGGCCGCCGCCCGGCCGGCGCTACGGCCCGAGAAAATACAGCCGCCAAGGAACGTGCCTTCCAGTGCGGCATAGCCATGCACGCCGCCGCCGCCGAAGCCGGCGACCCTCGCCAACGGCATCGAGCTCCTCCACCGGCTGGCCATCGGCACCCAGCACGCGGCTGTCGAGATCGGTCTGCAAGCCGCCCAGCGTCTTGCGGGTCAGGATGTTGAGACGGACCGCGATCAGCGGGCCGTTCGCGGGATCGAGCATCTTGTGCGGCTTGGCCGTGCGGATCAGCCGGTCGCCGAGATAGGCGCGTGCGCCGCGCAGCGCGGTGATCTGCATGTCCTTGGAAAATGGATTGTCGAGCTGCCGGTCGCGGGCGCGGATTTCGCGCTCGACCTGGGCCAGATCGAGCAGCGGCGTGCCGCCGGCCAGTCTGCTCATGCGCTCGACCAGCGCCGGCAATTGGGCTTCGACGATAAAGTCTTCGCCCTTCTCCATGAACGCCTTGACCGGGCCGGGAATGCCTGATGTGGCGCGGCCGATCACCTGGCGCCAGCTCTTGCCGGTCAAATCGGGGTTCTGCTCGGAGCCCGACAGCGCAAACTCCTTCTGGATGATCTTTTTGGTCAGGATGAACCAGGAATAGTCAAAACCTGTCGCCATGATGTGGCTGAGCGTGCCCAGCGTGATAGAGTGGCACCGGCAGGCGCTTGCCGCGCGCATCGAGCCACAGCGATGACGGGCCGGGCAGGATGCGGATCGCATGGTCGGTCCAGATCGGCGCCCAGTTCTTGATGCCCTCGACATAGTGCCACATGCGGTCGCGGTTGATGATCGAACCGCCGGCAGCCTCAGTGATCGCCAGCATGCGGCCGTCGACATGGTCGGGAACGCCGGTGATCATGTGTTTTGGCGGCGTTCCCAGCCTTTGCCGCCAGTTTTTCCGCACCAGCTCGTGATTGGCGCCGATGCCGCCGGAAGCGACGATCACCGCTTGCGCCTTCAGTTCAAAATCGCCGGCGATATCGCGCGAACTTTTTTGGCCGCGCTCGATAGAGCTCGGTTGCAAGATGTCGCCGCGCACCCCAGTGACGACAGCGCCGGTGCGGATCAGCTCGTTGACCCGGTGGCGGAATTTGAAGCGGATCAGTCCCTGCTTTTGCGCCTCGCGCACGCGCTGGACGAACGGCTCGAGCACGCCGGGGCCGGTGCCCCAGGTGACGTGGAAGCGCGGCACTGAATTGCCGTGTCCCGAGGCATTGCCGCTGGCGCCGACAATGATCACGTCCGCATCGTCAGCCTTTTTTCCTCCCCAAGCTTGTATGAATGATCAGATCGCCTCCCAGCCGTCCTTGCCGCCGGCGCGGAAGATGGCGTCGATGACCTTCTGGTTGAGCACGGATTCCTCCAGCGTGAAGACGCGCTCCTTGCCGCCCTCGGCCGCCCTGGCAAAGGTCTCGACCTCGCGCCGGTATTGCTGCGTGCCTGGAAAGCGGAACACCTGCGCCTCGGTGTGGTTCTGGTTGTGCAGTTCGATCCTGTGATGGTCGTAGAGCCCGGCATTGAACGGCGAGAACACTTCGATGAAACCCTTGTCGCCGTGGAACACCATCACCTGTCGCGCCGCCATCTGTGTCGACAGATAGAAGGACAATTCGAAATCGCCGAAATCGGCGCGGATCGAGGAATAGATGTCGGTGCCGAATTTCTTGTCGCGCTCGATCGTCGCCTGCACGCGCAACGGCTCCTTGTCGGTGCAAAAGCGTGTCGAGACCGTCGGGTAGACGCCGATATCGGGCAGCGCGCCGCCGCCGAGATCGAGCTGGTTGCGCATGTTGGTGGGGTCGACATTGTAGTAGGAGAACGCGCCCTGCACATGGCGCAGCCGGCCGATGGCACCGTCGGCGATGAGGTCGCGCACCTTGATCCATTGCGGGTGGTAGATGACCATGAAGGCTTCGCAGACCAGCACCTTCTTCTGGTCGCGCAGCTTGATCAGCGGCAGGATATCCTTGGCGTCGAGCGCCAGCGGCTTTTCCACCAGCACATGCTTTCCCGCTTCGATCGCCTTGGCCGTCCATTCCACATGCTGCGAGGTTGGCAGTGGAATGTAGACGCCGTCGACCTCTTTGGAAGCCAGCAGTTCCTCATAGGAGCCGAAAGCGTGGCGGGCGCCGAAACGCTCGCCCAGGGCCTTGGCCTTCGACAGGTCGCGGCTGGCGATCGCTGACAGCACGCCATTTTCTGCCTCGACGATTGCCGGCAGTAACTGCTCGCGGCCGATCTTGGCCGTCGACAAAACACCCCATCGGAACATCAGGCCTCTCCATTTGGATTACATTGATGGAGGTGTGCCCCAATTCCGGAGAAAAGCCAATTGCAGACGCGGGTCACCAGGGCCTTCGTCATCCTCGGGCTTGACCCGAGGATCCATTCCGTGACCGATGACGTAAAGTGCAACGGTGCAGAATTCTGTAACCGTTGCAACGCCTTAGCGTCACGGAATGGATCCTAGGGTCTGCGCGCGTCGCTTCGCTCCTTGCTTCGCCCTACGATGACGAACCCGACGAGGCGGGGCTTAAGACTAGCCCTTCTTCCCAGTCAGCGTCATGTCGAAGTTGACGATGTTGGAATAGATCGGCGTGCCGACATCCATGCCGTAGCGTGAGCGCAGCACCTTGCCGGTGACGTGGAATTTGATTGTGCCACCCTTGAGCCCGCCGAGCTCGGCGTTGAACTTTTCCGCAAACGTCTTGCCACGCGCCGTCAACCGGCCGCTGACCAGCGCGGTGGTGTCGCTGGTGCGGGTGACGCTGGTCGAGCGGAACTGGATTTCCGGATTGTTGGCGGCATCGAACACCGCGTCGGAGCGCAGGAAGGCATCGATGCGGCCCTGGCCTGTGCCGACGCTTTCGGGATAGATGGTGAAGTTGACCTGCGAACGCCCGACATCGCTGTTGTCGATACGGATCGAGCCCTTGAACCGGCCGAAGGCGCCGTTGAGCCCGCCGCCGCCGACCTTGCCGATGGAAAAGCGGATGCTGGAGCTGGCCGGGTTGACCGTATAGCTGCCGGCTGCGTCGTTAAGGTCGACCGCGGCCAAGACAGGCATGGCAAGGCAAGCGGCCATAGCCGCCAATCCGAAGATGCGCGCATACATGGGTTTTGTCCTTCTGGGCAGGCAAAGTCCTGCGTCTTTCCTCCATGAACGAATACGCGGCGCGCCCTATTCCATGTCGGGCGCTGACGAAGGCGTGATCATGCGCGTGAGCACGTTGTCGCGCAGCCAGAAATGATGGCGCAGCGCCGCCAGCGCATGCAGCACGACCAGCGCAATGCCGGCATAGGCAAGATACCAGTGTACGGCTGCCCAGAAGTTTTCCGCCGTGTCGGACAGGCCGAGCGGCAGGTTCGGCATCACGAACAGGGTGAACGGCATGCTGGGGATCTCTAGCATCGACACCGAAACCAGCGCCCAGCCGGACAGCGGCAACGCGAGCTGGAAGGCATAAAGCGCCAGATGCGCCAGCGGCGCGGTGCGACGTTCCAGCGCCCCGGTCGATGCTGGCAGCGCCGGCGCCGCATTGCCGAGCCGCCAGCCGATGCGCAGGATGATGAGGCCGAGCAGCAGAAAGCCGAAGGATTTGTGCAGCTGGATGAGCTCGAAGGCGGTGCGCTGGCTGGTCAATCGCACCATGACGAAGCCAAGTGCGAACTGGCCGATGAAGATGATGCCGATCAGCCAGTGGAGGATGATTGCCACCCAGCCGTAGCGGGTTGTGCTGTTTGTGATGGACTGCATGGTTGGTGAACGAATGCCGGATGGGCTTTCTTCCGGCGCGCCTTACCCTCCCCACAAGGGGGAGGGCGGGCTAACCACCAACCTTGAAGAAATCCACAAACGCCCTGAGCGCCGGGCGCATTTGCCTGCGGCTGGGATAGTAGACGAAGAAGCCCTCGAAGGGCGGGCACCAGTCCTCCAGCACCCGGATCAGCCTTCCGTCGGCGAGCGGGCCCCGCACATAAGGCTCGAAGACGAAAGCGAGGCCGGCGCCGTCGATGGCCGCCTGGGCGATCAGATGGTCCTCGTCGAGGATCAGCGGTCCTTGTGCGGCAAACTCGATCTCCTCGCCGTCCTTTTCGAACTCCCAGCGGTAGAGGATGCCGCTGGAGAAGCGGAAGCGGATGCAGCGGTGGTCGGCGAGATCGCGCGGGTGACGCGGCTTCGGCATTTTTTCGAAATAGGACGGTGCACCGACGACGGCGCCGCGAATGTCCGGCCCGATGCGCACCGCGATCATGTCGCGTTGCAGGCTCTCGCCAAGCCGCACGCCGGCGTCGAAGCCGCCCTCGACCACATCGGTGAAGCGGTCCTCGATAATGATCTCCAGCACGATGTCGGGATAGGCCGCGGCAAAGCCGCCGAGCCGCGGCGTCAGCGTCAGATGCGCGGCCGTGCGCGGCACGGTCAGCCGAAGGTTGCCGGCCGGCCGGTCGCGCGCCTCGACCGCCGTTTCCAGCGCCAGATCGATCTCCGACAGCGCCGGCCGTAGCCGCTCGAGAAGCTGGGCGCCTTCCTCCGTCGGGGCGACACTGCGGGTACTGCGCGCCAGCAGCCGCACGCCAAGCCGCGCCTCCAGGCTCGACACGGCGTGGCTGACCGCCGAAGGCGCGATGCCGAGCTCGCGGGCCGCGCCGCGGAAGCTGGCGCATTGGGCGACGGTCGCGAGCACGACGAGTTGGGAGAGGTTCGTTCGGTTCATTGATCTATTTTATAGCACAAGCTGTGCAAAAGACGGATAATTATCGAACGCAAGGCAAGGCGCTATCTCCTGTCCATCGCAACAAGGAGATGCGCCATGAAAACCCGCAAACTAGGCACCGAACTCGAAGTCTTCCCCGTCGGCCTCGGCTGCATGGGCATGAGCTTCGGCTATGGCGGCCAGCCGGAAGCCGAAGCGATCGCCACCTTGCGCCGCGCCGTCGAGATCGGCGTGACCTTCTTCGACACGGCCGAAGTCTACGGCCCCTTTGAGAATGAAATCCTGCTCGGCAAGGCTTTGAAGCCGGTGCGTGATAACGTGACCATCGCCACCAAATTCGGCTTCAAGATTTCCGAGGAAGGTTCAGGCATGGCGCGCATGGTCGGTGTCGACAGCCGCCCCGAGCACGTCAAGGCGGTGGCGGAAGCCTCGCTGAAGCGGCTCGATACCGATGTCATCGATCTCTACTACCAACACCGTGTCGACCCCAACGTGCCGATCGAGGACACGGTCGGCGCCATGGCCGAGCTGGTGCGCGAGGGCAAGGTGCGGGCGCTGGGCCTGTCGGAGGTCAGTGCCGCCACCATCCGCCGGGCGCATGCCGTGCATCCGATCGCTGCCGTGCAGAGCGAATATTCGCTGTGGACCCGCGATCCCGAAGACGAGGTGTTGGCCGTCTGCCGCGAACTCGGCATCGGCTTCGTCCCCTACAGCCCGCTCGGCCGCGGGCTGCTCACCGGCACCATCGCCAAGCCGGATGCCCTGGGCGACGACGACTGGCGCCGCACCTTGCCCCGCTTCCAGGCCGATGCCATGGCGGCCAACGCCAAGGTGATCGCGACGCTGGAAAAGCTGGCGGCGCAAAAGGGCGTGACCTCAGCTCAGCTGGCGCTCGCCTGGGTGCTGCACCAGGGCGACTTCATCGTGCCGATCCCGGGTGCGCGCAAGATACGCCATCTCGAGCAGAACACGACGGCGGCCGGGATTGAGCTGAGTGCGGCCGAAGTGGCGGCGATTGGCGATGCGTTGTCACCGGACAAGGTGATGGGCAAGCGCTATACGGAGGAATTGCTGGCGCTGGTGAATGGGTAAACCTTCAGCATTAGCTTGTTTTGAGATGCTGGCGGGACAGCGCCCCCCTCTGTCCTGCCGGACATCTCCCCCACGAGGGGGGAGATTGGATGTCGCCCCGGCTTTCGCTAATCGCCGACGTTGGAGAAATGGGAGGGGCGCCGAAGCCGCTGATCTCCCCCAAGTGGGGGAGATGCCCGGCAGGGCAGAGAGGGGCGCATCGCGCCAACGTCCCTACCACGCCACCACCGTAATCTCCGGCCAGCACGCCCGCGCCCTTGCCCCCTTGGCCTCATGCGTGCGCCGGTTATCCGTCACCCGGTTCGGCGTAATCCGAAACGAAAACATGTCATCCAGCCCAAACGGCGCCACCAGCTCGAGCTGCCCGTGAGCATCGAACCGCACCCCGACCGCATGCGTCTTCGAGGCAAAGCAAAATGGCTGATGGGTTCACTGGCGCTCGTATAGCGCGGGCAGGACCGGCCAAACTTCTGCGGATACCACAAATGCACCCGCGCCTGGTTGCGGACCTCGACCGGCAGTGCAAGCCCGTCGAAATGCTGCGCTGCCCGGCGAATGATCGCGTCCTCGGCCTCATAGGACAGGTCGCCGTCATCGAAATAGAAGAGGTCTACATCCTTGATGCCATAGCCCGACGGCTTGCCGGTCAGATGGTTCCAGACGCTGTTGTAGAGCACCCCTGAAACCACCAGCCAGTCCGGCAGGTTGAGCGAGCGTGCCCGCGCCAGCGCCTCGCGGACCAGCGGCTCGGCCGACACGATTGCGAAAAACGTTTCCTGTTGTGCTTCGAACGGGAGACCGGAATAACGCAGATGGTCCATCGCCCTTTGGAGAGCGATTCGCCACCTGTCGGCAATCCCCTTACGTCCTCAGCACGCCGCCCGTCTGTTTGCCGACATTGTCGACGATGCGCTTGGCCAGCGCCTCGAAATCCTCGTCGGTCAGGGTCTTTTCGACCGGCTGGATCGAGACTTCGATGGCGATCGACTTCTTGGCGCCGCCAAGCGAAGCACCTTCGAAGACGTCGAACACCGAAACGCCGGTGACCAGCTTCTTGTCGGCGGCGAGCGCTGCGCGCACCAGGGTGCCGGCCTCGACGGCCTTGTCGACGACGAAGGCAAAGTCGCGCTTCACCGCCTGGAAGGCGGAGAGCTCCAGCTTCGGCTTGGTTTTCGTCGGCTTGGCCTTCGGCTCCGGCACGGCGTCGATATACACCTCGAAGCCGCAGATCGGTCCGGAAACGTCGAGGCCTTCCAGCGTCTTCGGGTGGAATTCGCCGAACGTGCCGAGCACCGTCTTCGGGCCGAGCTTGATCGTGCCGGAACGGCCGGGATGATACCAGGCCGGACCGCCGGGCTCGATCTGCAGCCGGTCGACCGGCGCGCCGCAGGCTTCAAGCGCCGCGATCGCGTCGGCCTTGGCGTCGAACACGCCGACGGTGCCCGAATTGCCGGCCCAGCTGCGGCCGGAGCCGTCGAGCTTGGCCGTGCCGCGCCGCACGCCGGCGGCAACGCGCCGCTGCTGGTCGGGGCCGTCGCCCTCATAGGTGCCGGAGACCTCGAACAGCGCCACATCGCCAATGCCCTTGTCGGCGTTGCGCTGTGCGGCCGACATCAGCCCCGGCAGCAGCGAGGGCCGCATGTCCGACATGTCGGCGGCGATCGGGTTGGCGAGTTTCAGCGCCGTCTGGCCGCCGCCGAACAGTTCGGCATGCCTGGCCGGGATGAACGACCAGGTGACGGCCTCCATCATGCCGCGCACGGCCAGCGAGCGCTTGGCCGTGCGGGTGCGCACCTGCAGCGTCGTCAGAATCTTTGAATTGACGGCATCGTGGGCGCCAATCGGCTGCGGAGCGATGTTGTCGACACCGTGGATGCGCATGACTTCCTCGACCAGGTCGGCCTTGCCATCGACATCCGGCCGCCAGGATGGCACCGCCACATCGACGACGTCGCCGGAGCCCTGTGGCTTGAAGCCGAGGCGCGACAGGATGTCGAGGCTTTCCGCCCTGGGCACCTCGATGCCGGTCAGCCGCTTCACTTCCGACAGCGGGAAGGCAACGATCTTCGGTTTGTGTCCGGCATAGCCGAAAACCTCGGTTTCCGTCGGCTCGCCGCCGCAGAATTCGAGCACCAGCTTGGTTGCCAGTTCGACGCCCGGCACCATGAATTCCGGGTCGACGCCGCGCTCGAAGCGGTAGCGCGCATCGGTGATGATGCCAAGCGTGCGGCCGGTGCGGGCCGTGGTGATCGGGTCCCAAAGCGCGGATTCGATCAGCACCTCGGTGGTGTTCTCGTCGCAGCCGGAATGCTCGCCGCCCATCACGCCGGCAATCGATTCGACGCCATTGTCGTCGGCGATGGCGCACATATCCGGCGTCAGCGTGTATTCGCGCCCATCGAGCGCCATCACCTTTTCGCCATCGCGCGCACGGCGCACGACGAGGTTGCCGGCGACCTTCTTCGCATCGAACACATGCAGCGGCCGGCCGCGGTCGAAGGTGACGTAATTGGTGATGTCGACCAGCGCGCTGATCGGGCGTAAGCCAATGGCGATCAGCCTTTGCTGCAGCCATTTCGGCGAGGGTCCGTTCTTGACGCCGCGCACCAGCCGCAGCGCGAAGCCGGGGCAAAGCTCCGGCGCCTCGATCGTCACCTTGACCGGCGTCGCGCCCTTTCCCTTGATCGCCTCGACCGGCGTGGTCTTGAGCCGGCCAAGCCCGCTTGCCGCCAGATCCCGGGCAACGCCGTAAATGCTGGTCGCATCCGGCCGGTTCGGCGTCAGATTGATTTCGATCACCGGATCGTCGAGATGCGCGTAAGCCGCGAAGCTTGTGCCGACCGGCGCATCGGCCGGCAGGTCGATGATGCCATTATGCTCATCCGACAGCTCCAGCTCGCGCTCAGAGCACATCATGCCATGGCTTTCGACGCCGCGGATCTTGCCGACGGTCAGCGTCACGTCGATGCCGGGCACATAGGTGCCAGGCGCAGCGAAGGCGCCGATCAGGCCGGCGCGCGCATTCGGAGCGCCGCACACCACCTGGACAGGCGGCTTGCCGTCACCGGTGTCGACGGTCAGCACCCGCAGCCGGTCGGCGTCGGGATGCTGCACAGCGGTCAGCACCTTGGCGATGACGAACGGCTTCAGGCTGGCCTTGTCGTCGACATGCTCGACTTCGAGACCGATCGAGGTCAGCCGCTCGACGATTTCGGCGAGCGTGGCGTCGGTCTCCACATGATCCTTGAGCCAGGAAAGGGTGAGTTTCATCACTGTGTTCCGTTTTGTCTGTGCCCGTCAGGTCTGGGCACGCTTGTCTTCAAATGGCGCGGCAAATCGTCGGGCATGTGCAGGAAAGGCAGCTGCTCGCGCACATGGGCATGGTGCGTCGGCCGGAAATAGGCCGGCATGTCCATGGCGCCGAGCATGAAATAAATGTGGTCCTCCAGCCGCTCGTCGACATAGGCGATCGGCGAACCGCAAATGCCGCAGAATGAGCGCGTCACCGGGCCGTTCTCGTACATTTTCAGCGCCTTGCCGGTGAAAGCCACCTGCTCGGTCAGAAAGCCGACAAAGGCCGACACCGGTGCGCCGCTGGCCCGCCGGCAATCGCCGCAATGGCAATAGCTGATGTGGTGCGGTTCGGCCGAGGCCTCGAACCGCACCGCGCCGCAGCGGCAGCCACCGGTGTGCGGCGCCGTCATGCGGAGAGACCTCCGAACAGCGTCGGCATGTCGAGCGGTCTGAAACCGTAATGCGACAGCCAGCGCACATCGGCATCGAAGAAGGCGCGCAAATCCGGCATGCCGTATTTCAGCATGGCGATGCGGTCGATGCCCATGCCCCAGGCAAAGCCTTGATACTCGTCTGGATCGAGCCCGCCGGCGCGCAGCACATTGGGGTGCACCATGCCGCAGC
This sequence comes from Mesorhizobium sp. P2_D6, assembly GCF_056404315.1. Classification (NCBI taxonomy): domain Bacteria; kingdom Pseudomonadati; phylum Pseudomonadota; class Alphaproteobacteria; order Hyphomicrobiales; family Phyllobacteriaceae; genus Mesorhizobium; species Mesorhizobium sp. P2_D6. Next base: position 139,476 of record NZ_JBFUEG010000007.1, read on the forward strand.
CGAGGATCTCCATCCAGTCGGAGCCTTCGCCGAAGCGCACTTCGCCGGGCCGCGAGCGGTCGCACTGGATGTCGACCTCGAGGCTTGGCTCGGTGAACGGGAAGAAGGACGGCCGGAAGCGCATCTTCACCTGCGGCACCTCGAAGAAGGCCTTGCAGAACTCTTCCAGCACCCACTTCATGTTGGCGACGTTGGCCGACTTGTCGATCACCAGCCCCTCGACCTGATGGAACATCGGCGAGTGGGTGGCGTCCGAATCCTGCCGGTAGGTCTTGCCCGGAATGACGATGCGGATCGGCGGCTTCTGCTTCTCCATGGTGCGGATCTGCACGGGCGAGGTGTGCGTGCGCAACAGCTTGCGCTCGCCCTTCTCGTCCGGCTGGAAGAAGAAGGTGTCGTGCATCTCGCGCGCCGGATGCCCTTCGGGGAAATTCAGCGCGGTGAAATTGTAGTAGTCGCTCTCGACGTCAGGGCCCTCGGCGATGGCGAAGCCGAGATCGCCGAAGATCGCCGCGATCTCGTCGATGACCTGACTGATCGGATGGATGCGGCCGCGCTCGGCCGGCGACTGCCGCACCGGCAGCGTCACGTCGACTGTCTCCGCGGCGAGCCTGGCAGTGACCGCCACGTCCTTCAGCTCGGCCTTGCGGGCCGTCAGCGCCTCGGTGACGCGGTTCTTCAGGCCGTTGATCGCCGGCCCCTTGACCTGCCGCTCCTCGGCGCTCATCGCGCCCAGCGTCTTCAGCATTTCGGAGACCGAGCCCTTCTTGCCGAGGGCTGCAACGCGCACCGCTTCGATCGACGCCTCGTCGCCAGCCGAGGCGATATCGGCCATCAGGGAGTTTTCGAGAGTATCCATGTCACTCATGTTCCGGATCCGATTAGAGGCATAGAAAAACCCGCGCCAGCCGTGCCAGCGCGGGTTCCCCAAATCAAGTGTTGAATAGCTTGGGAAGCGCTGGTCTTAGGCGACAGCGCTTTCAAAAGCATTCGGCGTGGTGTTCTTCAGATATTCGAGCGCGACCTTGGCCTTGGCGACCAGCGCGGCGAAAGCCTGCGGCTCATGGATGGCCATGTCGGACAGGATCTTGCGATCGATCTCGATGCCGGCCTTGTTGAGGCCGTCGATGAAGCGGCCATAGGTCAGGCCATGCTCGTGGGTCGCGGCGTTGATGCGCTGGATCCACAGCGCGCGGAACGAGCGCTTGCGGTTCTTGCGGTCGCGGTAAGCGTACTGCAGCGACTTTTCCACCGCCTGCTTGGCGATGCGGATGGTGTTCTTGCGGCGGCCATAGAAGCCTTTGGCGGCTTTCAGGACCTTCTTGTGCTTGGCGTGCGAGGTGACGCCTCTTTTTACGCGTGCCATGTCATGATCTCCTTAAAACGTGTCCGGACCGAATGCCTTAGAGGCCGTTCGGCAGAAAATTCTTGATGACCTTCTTGCCGTCCGGTTCAGCCAGAACCATCGTGCCGCGGGCATTTCGAATGAACTTGTTGGAACGCTTGATCATGCCGTGACGCTTGCCGGCCGCAGCCGACAGGACTTTACCCGTACCTGTGATCTTGAACCGCTTCTTGGCGGCCGATTTGGTCTTCATCTTGGGCATTTTGCTACTCCGTATTGGTGGCGCACAATCGCGCTTCTTGTTCGCTTCGGGCGGACCAAAAGCCCGAAAAGCAAATGAAACCGCCACGGCATGCCCTGCCGGGCGGTTTTTTGGAACGCGGTCCTATACGTCAAAGCAGGCGCGCGCGCAACACCCGAAGGGCTGCGACGCTCTGTCCGCGATCAAGGGAGCCTGAACAAGACCGGGAGAATACCCGACTGCTGGGCGCCGTCGATGGTCTCGAACACCGGCAGCGCCACCAGGAACACCAGCCCGTCGAGCAAGGTGGTCAACAAAAGCCGTGGCTTGAAGCTGCCGGTATCGCCTTCCTGATAGAGCGACAGCTTGGGGAAGAAGCGCGGCACCCGGGCCAGATAAGCCCGGTAAGGAGCGCCCAGCAGTTCCTTGAGGTACTTCTCTTCGCGCAGGATGACGATGTGGAAGGCGCCTGCGCACAGAAGCGCAAACAGGATGATGCCGGAGAACGAGCCGATCTGCGCCCCGACGCCGGCGGCGGCAATGGTCGAGAACACATAGAGCGGGTTGCGGGTAATCGAATAGGGTCCGCCGGTCACCACTTCAGAGGATTTGCGGCCACCGATGTAAAGTGTCGACCACAAGCGCCCGACGACGCCGAGGAAAATCAACAGCACGCCGAACATCTCGATCGTCTCGTGCACCGGGGTTTCCGGTGGAAAGGTCGACTGGCCGAACAGCAGTGCGGCGAACAGCACCACCACCAGCACCGCAAGCACCATCCTGCGCATGTGCTGATAGCCGCCCAGTTCCTCGACGGGCGCAGGCTTGATTTCATTGACCATGGCGGAATCCGATCGTCGAAAAGCTTTGCCGGCGATCGCGGCGTCTGCCAAGAAAACAGGCGTCCCGCCGATCGCCGGGACGCCGTGGGCCATGATTCAGGCGGATTTAGAGCGCGACGCCACGCCTAAACACAACATGATCCAAAGCAATTCCAGGAAAAGTGTGAAACGGCTTCCGTCCGGAATTGCTTCGAAACAAAGAGATTCTAGCGCGGCGCCAGCACCATCATCATCTGGCGGCCTTCGAGCTTCGGTTCGGCTTCGACCTTGGCGATGGTCGACACTTCCTCGCGCACCTTGTTCAGGAGCTGCATGCCGAGTTCCATATGCGCCATTTCGCGGCCGCGAAAGCGCAGCGTCAGCTTGACCTTGTCGCCTTCCTCGAAGAAGCGCCGCACGGCCTTCATCTTGGTCTCGTAGTCATGGCTGTCGATGTTCGGGCGCATCTTGATCTCTTTGATCTCGATGACCTTCTGGTTCTTGCGCGCCTCGGCCGCCTTCTTCTGGTTGGCGTATTTCAGTTTGCCGAGATCGAGGATTTTTACGACAGGCGGCACCGCATTGGGCGATATCTCGACCAGATCGAGCCCGGCCTCTTCGGCGAGCAGCAATGCGTCGTTGATGGAGACATCGCCTCGGTTCTGGCCTTCGGCGTCGATGAGCTGGACCCGGGGAACCCGGATATCACGGTTGGAGCGCGGGCCATCCTTGGTGGGCGCCGCTGCTTTGAAAGGTCTGCGAATGGTCGTGGTCTCCTTGGCCGTTTCGTTCAGGGTTCAAATCTAGAAATATTCAGGACGCGCCAATGTGGTGAGCGCGCGGGCGGAGTCAATAGCACAGCGCTGACGGAAAATCACCCTGAACGCTGGCCTGCACCAAACAAAGGATATAGCGGGCACTTTCCGCTTCGCCTTTGCCTGTGCCAAAAGACCGGCGAGGAAAATCAGGACCGACAGATCGCCATGACCGCGACCACCCCGACCCCGCTGAATATCCAGGGAATCAGCATCGCGGTGCGCCATGCGGCAGGCGCCACGCCCGGCATCGTCTGGCTCGGCGGCTACAAATCCGACATGCTGGGCACGAAGGCCGAGACGCTGTCGGACTGGGCGACCAAAGAAGGCCGCGCATACCTCCGCCACGACTATTCCGGCCATGGCGAGTCCGGTGGCGCCTTTGCCGACGGCACCATCTCGAAATGGCTCGGCGAGAGCCTCGCGGTTTTCCGGCGGTTCACCAAGGGCAAGCAGGTGCTGGTCGGCTCCTCGATGGGCGCCTGGATTGCGCTGCGCATGGTGCAGGAGCTGCGCAGGGCTGGCGACACCAGTGTCGTCGGCCTGGTACTGCTCGCCCCGGCGCCGGATTTCACCAACGAACTGGTCGAGCCGGCGCTAACCGCGGCACAGAAGCGCGACCTCAAGAAGAAGGGCTTTTTCGAGGAGCCATCGGACTATTCCGCCGAGCCTTACATCTACACGCGCGCCCTGATCGAGGACGGCCGCAACAACCGGGTGATGACCGGGCCGATCGACACCCATTGCCCTGTCCACATCCTGCAGGGTCTGGCCGATGCGGACGTGCCGGCAAGCCATGCGCTGAAGCTGGTCTCCCTGCTGCCGGCCGACGACGTCACTTTGTCGCTCATTCCCGATGGCGACCACCGCCTGTCACGGCCGCAGGATCTCGACATGCTGCTCAGGGCCGTGGGCGACATGGTCCAGCGGGCGGGTTAGGCAAGAATGCGCATTTCCATCCCGATATCCGCCTTTGTCGCGGCAATCGTCGGCTTCGGCGGCACGCTGGCCGTCGTCATAGCCGCCGCCAAGGCGGTTGGCGCCACCCAGGCCGAGACCGCGAGCTGGGTGACGGCGCTGTGCCTGGCGATGGCGATCGAGTGCCTGTGGCTGTCCTGGCGCACGAAGATGCCTGTTATCACCGCGTGGTCGACACCGGGTCTGGCACTGATGGCGGCATCGAGCGGCTTTACCATGGCCGATGCGGTCGGCGCCTTCATCGTCACCGGCATCCTGTTGATAGCCACCGGCCTGTTCAAGCCGCTGACCCAGCTGATATCGAGGATACCGGCCTCGGTGGCGTCCGGCATGCTGGCCGGCATCGTCGTCACCTTCGCACTCAATGCCGTCAAGGCCATTCCCGTCGACCCCTGGCTGATCCTGCCGCTGATCGCGGCCTTCTTCGTCATTCGCCTGTTCAATCCGGCGCTGTCGGTGCTGGCGGTGCTGATCGGCGGCGGCATTGCCGCCTTCCTTACCGGCCGTGTCGGCGGCCTGCCGGCGCCGGAACTGTCGACGCTGACGCTGATTGCGCCGCATTTCAGCGCCGCCGCCATCATCGGCCTGGCGCTGCCGCTATACCTCGTCACCATGGCCTCGCAAAACCTGTCGGGCCTGGCTGTCTTGCGCGCCGCCGGCTATCACCCCGAACCTGGCCCGCTGATCGGCGTCACCGGCCTGTTCTCGCTGCTGTCGGCGCCGTTTGGCGGCTCGACCACCAATCTGGCGGCCATCTCGGCGGCGATCTGCACCGGGCCGGATGTCCACCCTGACCCTGCGGAGCGCTGGAAGACCGGCCCGTTCTACGCGCTCGCCTATCTCGTCTTCGCCACTTTCGGCGCCTCGCTGGTGGCGATCTTCGCGGTGCTGCCGCAGAGCCTGATCGTGCTGGTCGCCGGCCTTGCGCTGATGGGGGCGCTCACCAACGCGTTGTCGATCGCGCTCAAGGACGAGGACCAGCGCATGCCCGCCACGGTCACCTTCGTCGTCACCGCTTCAGGGCTGACGCTGTTCGGTGTTGGCGCTGCGTTCTGGGGCCTGGTCGCCGGGCTGGTCGTGCTTTTCCTCGAAGCACTCAAAAAGCGATAATCATTTCAGACCCTTGTCCGGTTTTGGCCGGCATTGTCTTGAATCGCCGTTTTTGTCTTCCCATTTCGATTCCACGCAGCCGGGTTTGGCTGTCTCCAACCGAAGGAATGGGAGAAAATGAACACATCCGCATTGATCCGCCCGGCCTGGACGCCGGCGACCATCGCGCTGATGGTGATCGGCTTCATGGTGTTCTGGCCGCTTGGCTTCGCCATGCTCGCCTACATCATCTGGGGCGACCGGCTTGACGGCTTCAAGCGCGACGTCAACCGCGCCACCGACGGCATTTTTGCCGGCTGCCGCCGCGGTTCCGACAAGGCCGCGCGCTGGGGCCATGGTTCGGCTCGCACCGGCAACGTCGCTTTCGACGATTGGCGCGAGAAGGAACTCGAGCGCCTCGCCGAAGAGCGCCGCAAGCTCGACGAGATGCTGAGTGAGTTCGACGACTATGCCCGCGAATTGCGCCGCGCCAAGGACCAGGACGAGTTTGACCGCTTCATGGCCAACCGCAACAAGTCGACGGCACCGACGACTTCGGGCTCGACCGAAGCGGGCAAGCCCGCGACCCCCAAGCGCAAGGGCCCGAACCTGCTTGACGACTAAGGCCGCGCGACAGGCTTTGGCATGACTGACGGCGTCGCGCGAGCGGCGCCGTTTCTTTTTTGTTCTCTTTTCGCGTTCGCTCCACTGGTCGTTTTCCTCGAATCGCGTATCGTTCAGCCATGTCCTTCGGCTTCTTTCGCAACCTGACCAAACCAAAGCCCTCGCCTGTCGAAGAGCGGGAGCACGTCGTTGCCGGCCGCACGCTGCCGCTCAGGATCGTCGAGAGCGCCCGGGCACGGCGGTTGACGCTGCGCATCGATTCCGGTGGCCAGGGCCTGCGCATCACTGTGCCGCCGGGCCTGCGCCGCGGCGAGGTGGAAAAGTTCCTGCACCGCCACCAGGACTGGCTGGAGCAGCGGCTGGCGAAGGTGCCGACCCGCCCACAGGTGCGCCCCGGCATCAAGATCCCGATCCGCGGCGTGGCGCATCGCATCGTCCATGAACCGTCAAAGCGCGGCACGGTCACCGTATCGCGTGACGAGCGCGGCCCGCTGCTGATCGTCCATGGCGAGCGCATCCATCTGCCGCGCCGCATCGCCGATTTCCTCAAGCGCGAGGCCAAAAAGGAGATCGAGAAGCTGGTGATCAGACACACCGAGGCGCTCGGCAAGCGCGCGAAGGCAATCCGCTTCAAGGACACGTCGAGCCGCTGGGGCTCCTGCACCTCCGACGGCAACCTGTCCTTCTCCTGGCGCATCATGATGGCGCCGACGCCTGTCATAAACTACCTCGTCGCGCATGAGGTGGCGCATCTCAAGGAGATGAACCACGGCCCGAAATTCTGGAAACTGTGCGAACAGCTCTGCCCCGACACCGACCGCTGCAAGGACTGGCTGAAGCGCAACGGCGGCGCGCTCCAGGCGATCGTGTTTGATTGAGCCTGATGGCGGGGGGAGATGGGCTGTTTTGAGGTGTCGCTTGTCTTTTTTGATGTCGGAGATTTGCGAAAGCGGCTGAGCGCCTAATCTCCCTCCTTGCGGGGGAGATGGCCGGCAGGCCAGAGGGGGGTGCTGTCCCGCCAGCCTTTTCCGAGTAGGCGCCTCTCAATCATCATTCGCCGCGTTAAGTTCCTCCGGCCGCAGTCCTTCATCGCCATGGCGCGGCCATGGCAAAAAATTCTGCTCGAATTCATCGCTGCCGAAATAATTCAGCGCCCGATGAGCCTCCGCCCCGTCGAAGGCGGCCTTGTCCATCAGAAGGGCGATCACTTCACGCGCCTGCGCCATCTTCTGCCTGAGTTGGGCGACGGTTTCGTCTGCCATGATCTTGCTCCCGCCTGTTATGCCTCCAGGAGAAAGTAGCGCGTTCCGCCCGGGCGGCAAACAGCATGCTTTTTCTCGACTCTTCTGCCGTTTCGTGCCAATCCCCGGGCCATGGCGCTCGACATCAAGATCTGCGGGTTGAAGACCGATGAGGCAATGGCTGCGGCATTGGCCGGCGGCGCCAGCCATGTCGGCTTCATCTTCTTCGCCAAAAGCCCGCGCTATGTTGAGCCTGCGGAAGCCGGCCGCCTGCGCCAGGCGGCGATCGGCAAGGCCAAGGCGGTCGCCGTGACGGTCGATGCAGACGACGCGTTTCTGGACGAGATCGTCGAGAAAATGCGGCCCGATATGCTTCAGTTGCATGGCGCTGAAACGCCTGCGCGAGTGGCCGAGGTGAAAGCCCGCTACGGCCTGCCGGTGATGAAGGTTTTTTCCGTCAGCGGGGCCGCCGATCTCGACAGGCTAAAGCCTTTCATCGGCATTGCCGACCGGTTCATGTTCGACGCCAAGCCGCCAAAAGGCTCGCAACTGCCGGGCGGCAATGGCGTCGCCTTCGACTGGCGCATTCTGGCCGGCCTTGACGCCGGGCTCGATTACATGCTTTCCGGTGGGCTCAACGCCGCCAATATCGGTGACGCCTTGAGGTCAGCCAATCCGCCCGCAATAGACATTTCGTCAGGCGTGGAAAGCGCTCCGGGCGTCAAGGATCCGGCGCTGATCGAGCAGTTTTTCCGGGCCGTCAGGGCCGCGCGCGACGACCGCGCCGCCTGAACAGTTTTTTCGAACCAGAGCATGTCCCGGAAAAGTGGTATCCGGTTTTCCGATAAGGACATGCTCACTAAATCAAGGAGCGATCGGCGATGGACCAGCCGGCGACACCCAATTCCTTCCGCACCGGACCCGACGAGCAGGGCATGTTCGGCATTTTTGGCGGCCGCTTCGTCGCCGAGACGCTGATGCCGCTGATCCTCGACCTCGAACGGCACTGGAACGAGGTCAAGAACGATCCGGACTTCAAGGCCGAACTGACCGACCTGTCGACCCACTATGCCGGGCGGCCGTCAAAACTCTATTTCGCCGAAGGGCTGACCAAACATCTTCGTGAGGTTTCCTCGGCGAAGGGCCTCGGGGGCGGCGCGAAAGTCTATTTCAAGCGCGAGGACCTGAACCACACCGGTTCGCACAAGATCAACAACTGCCTCGGCCAGATCCTGCTGGCCAAGCGCATGGGCAAGAAGCGCATTATCGCCGAGACCGGCGCCGGCCAGCACGGCGTGGCGGCAGCCACGGTTGCGGCGCGCTTCGGCTTTCCCTGCGTCGTCTATATGGGCGCCACCGACGTCGCCCGCCAAAGCCCCAATGTCTTCCGCATGAAGCTGCTCGGCGCCGAAGTGCGCCCGGTCACCGCCGGCCACGGCACGCTGAAGGACGCCATGAACGAGGCCTTGCGTGACTGGGTCACCAATGTCGAGGACACCTATTATCTCATCGGCACCGCCGCCGGCCCGCATCCCTATCCGGAGCTGGTGCGCGACTTCCAGTCGGTGATCGGCATCGAGGCACGCGCCCAGATTCTCGAACAGGAAGGCCGGCTACCGGACACCATCATTGCCGCCGTCGGCGGCGGCTCCAACGCCATCGGCCTGTTCCACCCGTTCCTCGACGACAAGGAAGTCCGCATCATCGGCATCGAGGCCGGCGGCCGCGGCCTTGACGGCATCGAGCATTGCGCGTCGATGAATGCCGGCGCGCCAGGCGTTCTGCACGGCAACCGTACCTATCTTCTGCAGAATGCCGACGGCCAGATCATGGACGGCCATTCGATCTCGGCCGGGCTCGATTATCCCGGCGTCGGCCCCGAGCACTCCTGGCTGCGCGATTCCGGCCGCGTCGAATATGTGCCGATCCTCGATGACGAGGCTCTGGAAGCCTTCAAGCTGACGACGCGCGTCGAAGGCATCATCCCGGCGCTGGAATCCGCCCACGCCATCGCCCATGCGGTAAAGATCGTGCCTGCCATGGACAAGGACCAGATCGTCATCGTCAATCTGTCGGGACGTGGCGACAAGGACGTACACACGGTGGCCTCGATGCTGGGCATGGAGATCTGATCATGGTGACCCGCATCGACCGCCGCATGGCAAAACTGAAAGCCGAGGGCCGCCCGGCGCTCGTCACCTATTTCATGAGCGGCGACCCGGACTATGACACCGCTTTGTCGATCATGAAGGCGCTGCCGAAGGCCGGCGCCGATATCATCGAAATGGGAATGCCGTTTTCCGATCCGATGGCCGATGGCCCGGCAATTCAGGCGGCAGGCTTGCGGGCGCTGAAAGGCGGCCAGACGCTGGTCAAGACGCTGAAGATGGCGGCCGACTTCCGCGCTGGCGACAACGAGACGCCGATCGTGCTGATGGGCTATTACAACCCGATCTACATCTACGGCGTCGACCGTTTCCTAAAGGACGCGATTGCCAGCGGCATCGATGGGCTGATCGTCGTCGACCTGCCGCCGGAAATGGACGAGGAACTCTGCATTCCGGCGCTGAAGGCCGGCATCAACTTCATCCGCCTGGCGACGCCGACCACCGACGACAAGCGCCTGCCCAAGGTGCTGCAGAACACCTCCGGCTTCGTCTACTACGTCTCGATGACCGGCATCACCGGCTCGGCTCTGGCCGACACCGGCAAGGTCGCGGCCGCGGTCAAGCGCATCAAGGGTCACACCGACCTGCCGGTCTGTGTCGGCTTCGGCGTCAAGACCGCCGAACAGGCGCGCATCATCGGCGCCAATGCCGACGGCGTCGTTGTCGGCACCGCCATCGTCAATGCGGTCGCCAATGTGCTGGGGCCGAAGGGCGAAAAGACCGCCGACCCGGCCGAGGCCGTCGCCACTTTGGTCAGCGGCCTGTCGCAAGGCGTGCGCTCAGCCCGCCTTGCTGCTGCCGAATAGTCTTCTTACCTTCTTAGCCAACTCTTCGTCAGGACAGGAGCCGAAGCGATGAACTGGATCACCAATTACGTTCGCCCGAGGATCAATTCGATGCTCGGCCGGCGCACCGACATGCCGGAGAATCTCTGGATCAAGGATCCCGAGACCGGCGAGATGGTGTTCCACAAGGATCTGGAATCCAACCAGTTCGTCATCCCGTCATCGGGCCATCACATGAAGATTTCGGCCAAGGAGCGGCTGAAATTCTTCTTCGACGACGGCAAATACGAGCAGCTTGAGAACCCCAAGGTCATGCAGGACCCGCTCAAGTTCCGCGACGAGAAGCGCTACACCGAGCGTCTGAAGGACGCCAAGGCCAAGACCGGCCTGGAAGACGCCATCGTCAACGCGCTGGGCACGGTCGAAGGCCTGCCTGTGGTGGTGACCGTTCAGGATTTCGCCTTCATGGGCGGTTCGCTCGGCATGGCTGCGGGCGACGCCATCGTGCACGCTTTCGAGGTCGCCCTGCAGCGCAAGCGGCCGCTGATCCTGTTCGCCGCCTCCGGTGGCGCCCGCATGCAGGAAGGCATCCTGTCTCTCATGCAATTGCCGCGCACCACGGTCGGCCTCGACCGGCTGAAGGAAGCCGGCCTGCCCTACATCGTCGTCTTGACCAACCCGACCACTGGCGGCGTCACCGCCTCCTACGCCATGCTGGGCGACGTCCATATCGCCGAGCCCGGTGCGCTGATCGGCTTTGCCGGCCCGCGCGTCATCGAGCAGACCATCCGGGAAAAGCTGCCGGACGGTTTTCAGCGCTCCGAATATCTGATGGAGCACGGCATGGTCGACATGGTGGTGTCGCGGCTGGAACTGCGCGGGACGATTGCGCGGCTGTTGAAGATGCTGCTCAAGGTTCCCGACCAGAAGCCGCTGGAGCCGGAAATCCTGCCGCCGGCGGTCATCCCGACGGAAGCCCGGCCGCAGGTCTGACGCGACATTCCCGGCCGTTATCAGCGATTGCGCGCGATGTTTCGCGCGGTATCCTCTTGTTACGCATGATCCTTTCCGAAAGCCGATTCGTGTTTTCGGGGCCATGCGGTAGGATTCCCCTATGACCACACTTGCCGCCGACCGCGAAATCGAAGCCCTGATGGCGCTCCATCCGAAAGGCTTCGACCTTTCGCTCGACCGCATCACCAGGCTGCTCGAACGCGTCGGCAATCCGCAGGACCGGCTGCCGCCGGTCATCCACATCGCCGGAACCAACGGCAAGGGTTCGTGCGCGGCCTTTTCGCGCGCGCTGCTCGAAGCCGGCGGCCATCTCGTCCATGTCCACACTTCGCCGCATCTGGTGAACTGGGCCGAGCGCTACCGGCTGGCGGCCGAAGGCGGCGGCAGGCTGGTCGATGACGAGACCTTCGCCGAAGCCATTGCCCGCGTCGCCCGGGCCAATGAGGGCCAGAAGATCACCGTCTTCGAGATCCTCACCGCTGTCACCTTCATCCTGTTTTCCGAGCACCCGGCCGCTGCGGCCATCATCGAGGTCGGCCTTGGCGGCCGCTTCGACGCCACCAATGTCGTCGCCCGGCCGGCCGTGTCTGTGATCATGCCGGTGTCGATGGACCACGAAGCCTATCTCGGCGACCGCGTCGAACTGATCGCTGCCGAAAAAGCCGGCATCATGAAGCGCGGCTGCCCGGTGGTGATCGGCGCGCAGGAGAGCGAGACGGCGCTGCAGGTGCTGATCGAAACCGCCGAGCGGCTGGATTGCCCGACCTTCGTCTACGGCCAGGATTTCCTCGCTTTCGAGGAAAACGGCCGCATGGTCTACCAGGACGAGGACGGCCTGATGGACCTGCCACCGCCGCGGCTGCCCGGGCGCCACCAGTTCGCCAATGCGGCGGCAGCGATTGCTGCGGTCAAGGCCGCCGGCTTCGAGATCAGCCACCGCGCCACGGAGAAGGCTATGGCCAAAGTCGCCTGGCCGGGCCGCATGCAGAAGCTGGCGCAGGGCAGACTGGCGGAGTTGGCGCCCCAGGGCGCCGACATCTGGCTCGACGGCGGCCACAATCCGGGCGCCGGCATGGTCATTGCAGAGGCGCTGGCCGAGCAGGAGGAAAAGAACCCGCGGCCGCTGTTCCTGATTGCCGGCATGATCAACACCAAGGACCAGAGCGGCTATTTTCACGCCTTCAAGGGTCTGGTCCGTCACGTCTACACCGTGCCGGTTAGCCTCAGCGACGCCGGCGTGCCGAATGACGAGCTGGCGGTCCGCGCGACGGAAGCCGGTCTCACCGCCGAGCCGGTCAGCTCCGTCGCCAGCGCGCTGATGCTGCTGCGCGACACCTGGGACGGGCCGGCGCCACGCATCCTGATCGGCGGTTCACTGTATCTCGCCGGCGCGGTTCTGGCCGAGAACGGCACGCCGCCAACCTGAAGTCGATGACAGCAAGGAGTCGCGTATGATCAAGGTGAAGCAGCTCGCTCACGTCTGTATCTTCGCGCATGATCTGGAGGCGACGCGAGCCTTCTACCGCGACGTGCTCGGCCTCGATACGCAGTTCAATTTCCTGCGCGACGGCAAGGTCTTCGGCTTCTACCTCAATTGCGGCGGCCGCAGCCATGTCGAGGTGTTCCAGAAGAACGGCACGGCATACAGCGAGCAGAACCAGATCAACCACTTTTGCCTTGAGGTGGAAAACATCGACGCTGCGATTACCCACATCAAGTCGAACGGCGTCGACGTTACGGCCAAAAAACACGCCTGCGACGACACCTTTCAGGCCTGGATCCGCGACCCAAACGGCGTGAAGATCGAGTTGTTCGAATACACCGAAAAAAGCGCACAATTCACCCGTGGCGACCGCATCGCCGACTGGTAGTGCTCTAGAAATCCCAAGGCGAGATCAGCTCGAGCTTGGCCGGGCCGAAGTCGTTCAGACTGCGCGTTGCCAGCCGACCGCCATTCACGCGTGCTATCGCTGCAATCATGCCGTCGGGTGCCGACATGCTTCGGCCTTGGCGGGTGGCGGTTCCCATAATCTCGCCATAAGCCAGAGCCGCCTCCTCAGTCAGCCCAAAAATACGGTCGGCAAAGCGATGGCGCCATTGAGAGAGACCTTGCTCCAGGCGGTCGGCGCGCTCATCAGGTCGTATCTTTTGGATGCCGAAAGCGATTTCGGCAATCGCCACCGTGGGAAGAGCCAGTTCAGCATCGTTGCGGACCAGCCAAGCCATGACAGCCGCGTCAGGCGTCATTCTAAGGGTCTCCGAAATCACATTGGTGCCGACGAAAATCAAAGCTCCGGCCCTGTATGGACCTTGCGGCTTTCCCGGATGATTTCTTCCAGATCGATGTCGACGCCAATGCTTGCCGTCAGACGGGAGTAGAAGGCGGATGCCGGTTCTCGCCCGGCTTCGCGAATCTCGTAGGATTCGAGAGCGCGTTCGACGATATCAGCTATTGAGCGGTTTTCGCGACGAGCGAGTCCATGCGCAAGATCACGTGCTTTTGCGCTGCGGACTGAAAGCTGGGGTTCGGCCATTTCAAACTCCCTTTTGAGGAAAGATATAGCCTCATCAGGGCGCCTGCCATCAAGATGGCAGGCGATGGCATGCCATCATTTCAGTTCGATCTCGATAAAGGCGTATTCGCCGTCATTGGCGCTGATGACGTCGTGTTCGACGCCTTCCTTGCGGAAATAGGGGGCGCCCTTTTTCATCTCGGCGAAGGACTCGCCATCTTTGGTCACCAGCTTCACCTTGCCGTCCATCAGCGGCACCACGACGTAGTCGTGGCCATGGCGATGCCAGCCGGTGTTGTCGCCCGGCTGGAAGCGGTATTCGGTGACGATGACGCGCTCATTGTCGATGAAGACGGTGGCCTTGGCGGATCCGGTCATTCTGTCTCTCCTGTCCTGCCTCAAGCAGATGACATGGAGTGCGCCTATGCGAGGGCCAGAGGCGGTTGGGCGATGACGCCAAAGAAAAAGCCCGGCGCGAGGGCCGGGCTTCGATATCGAGAGTTCTGTCAGGTCAGGCGAGGCTGCCGTTGATCCAGTGCGACAGCGCGGTCTTCGGCGCCGCACCGACCTTCATGTCGGCCACTTCGCCGCCCTTGAAGATCATCAGCGTCGGGATCGAGCGCACGCCGAACTGCGCGGCAAGCTCGGGGTTCTCGTCGATGTTCAGCTTGGCGATCTTGATCTTGTCGCCGAGCTCATTGGCGATTTCTTCCAGCGACGGACCGATCATCTTGCACGGGCCGCACCATTCCGCCCAGAAATCTACCACGACGGGCTGCGAGGCGTTGAGCACATCGGCCTGGAAATTGCTCTTGTCGACCTTGACGGTGGCCATGCGAAAATCCTTTCGAAATTTATCTCGCACCAAATGTGGTGGTTGAGCAGCCCTTCTTCAAGCAGAACTTGTGTCACGCTCCCGTGAGTCGGGCAAGGGCGTGGTCCATTGCCTCGGCCGGCAGTTCGATCAGCCTCGGCGCCTCGGTAAACAACAGTGCTGCGGTCACTTCGCGGCCGGGATAAAGCGGCTTGAGCAGCGCTCGGTAGAGCGCCAGCTGCAGGATATAGGCCGATGGCACCTGGGCGAGTGTAGCCGGCGCCGGCCGATTGGTCTTGTAATCGACGATCGAAACGCGCTCCGGCGTCACCGCCAGCCGGTCGATCTTGCCGGAGATCGAACGCAATCTGCCCTTGACCTCGAGGCTGCCCATGACGGCCACTTCGGCGCGAGACGAGGGCGAGAACAGCTCGGCAAAACGCGAATCCCCGAGGATCGCCATCACCGAGGCCAGCGCCTTGCTGCGTTCGGCTTCAGTCCAGTCGGCGCCGGCACGTCTCAGATATTGCCCCGCCGCGCCTTGCCGTTCGTCCTCGGGGAAGCCGGGCAGCATCTGCAGTAGCTTGTGCATCGTCAGCCCGCGCATCACCGCAAAGCCGGGCTCCGCCTTGCTGTCCAGCACCGGCGAGCGCGTGTCGACAACAGCCTCCTTGCCCTCGTCGATCAGGGCCGAGGCGCCGGACGGCGACAGCGGGCGCGGCAGCTCCTCATAAGGCGGCAAGGCCCGGTAGAGGCTTTCCGGCAGCGGCAGGACCTGTTGCGGCAGCCGCGTTTCATCGGCCGCCGCCTGCGCCACCGGCGGCAGCTTGGTCATGACAAAGCGGTGCACCGGCTCGCCGCTGGCGGGGTGGCGGCGCTCCGTGCTTTCCGGTGCGCCGGTCAGCGCGCGGCTGACGATCGAATGCCAGGTGCCAGTGCTGGGTGAGCGCTTGCCGTGATAGCCGCAGACAATCAGCCGGTCCTCGGCGCGTGTCATGCCGACATAGAGCAGGCGGCGGTATTCGTCGTCGGCAAGCTCGCGCGCCCGCGCCGAAGCCGTCTTGGAGAAACCGTTGGCGACGTCTGCAGCCGAGCGCCAGAGATAGCCCTTGCCGTCAAAGTTGCGACCCGAACCATCGAACGGCATCAGCCGCGGCAAATGCTGGTCGCTGAACGGCGCCGAGCCGCCGTCGACGAGGAAGACAACAGGCGCCTCCAGCCCCTTGGCGGCGTGCACGGTCATGACGCGGACCTCGTCGCGCGTCTGGTCCATCTCGCGCTTGATTTCGGGGCCGGTGTTTTCCAACGTCGCCAGAAAGGCTTCCAGTCCCGGCAAGCCGGTGCGTTCCTCGGCGAGGCAGAAGCTCAGGAACTCATCGAGGATGTCGCCGGCCTCCGGGCCGAGCCGGGCAATCATCTTCTTGCGCAGGCTGTCGCGCGCCAGCACGCCGGCGTAGAATTCGAACACCGGCCGGAACGCCGCCTCATTGGCCCAGCCGTCGAGCCGGGTGACGATAGCGGCCAGCGCGGCACTGTCGCCGGCATGCTGTCGCAGTGACGTTATCAGCGATGTCGCGGCCAGCCTTCCCGCGCCAAGTGCAAACAGCGTCTCCTCCGACACGTCGAAGATCGGGCTGCGCAGCACGGCGGCGAGCGAAAGATCATCCTGCGGCTGGATGAGGAAATGGCCGAGCGCGACCAGATCCTTCACCGCAATATGGCCGGGCAGGCTCAGCCGGTCGGCGCCGGCGACAGGAATGTCACGGTCCTTCAGCGCCCGTGACAGCGCATGCACGAAGCGGTCGCGCTTGCGCACCAGCACCAGAATGTCGCCGGCCCGCAGCCTGCGGCCCTTGCCTTCGATGATTTCGCGGTCCTTCAGCCAGGCCTGGATCGTCGCCGCCACATGTTCGGCAACGCGCACCGCCGGTGCGCTGGCGTGGTTGACCGGCAGTGTCCAGTCGTCGGGTTCCTCGACCGCATCGGCGCCAAGCGATGGCCAGACCTCGACATAGCCCGGCGCATCGTTGCGGATCGCCTTGTGGTCGAGCGGATCGGGGTCGTGGCTGATGCCGCGCCGTACACCCGGATCGGCAAAGACACGGTCGACGGCGGCCAGCACATCGTCGGTCGAACGGAACGACCAGGTCAGCTTGAGGTCGGCAAACGAAGCCTCGGCATCGCGCACGCGCCCGGCAAACAACAGCCGGCTGTCGGCAAAGGAATCCGGCGCGGCGCCCTGGAACGAATAGATCGATTGCTTTTCGTCACCGACGGCAAACACCGTGCGATTGGCCGTACCGCGCTGGCCATGGCCGGCGAAAAACTCTTCCGCCAGCCGCTTCACCACCTCCCACTGGTCGGGGCTGGTGTCCTGCGCCTCGTCGAGCAGGATATGGTCGATTCCCTGGTCGAGCTTGTACTGCACCCACGGCCCAGCGTCCGGCCGCGCCAGAAGATTGACGGTGCGGGTGATGAGATCGTTGAAGTCGAGGAAGCTGCGGCCGCGCTTCAGGCGCTCGTATCGCACGATCAGCCAGTCGGCGATGGTCAGCGCCGCAACAGTGCCTTCCAGCATCCGGAACAGCGCCAGCCGGTCGGAAACCTCTGTGATCGCCTTGACGGCGGCGAGATAGCGCTCGGGTAGGTCGGGCAGCCGGTCAAGCAGCGCCTTCTTGAATGCCTTGGCGGGATCATAGGGGTCGCCATCCGCCTTGAGGAAGGCTTTGCCCAGCATCTGCAACCGGCGGATCGGATCGGTCTCCACGAAGGCCTGACGGGCATAGGGCAGAAGATTGTTGAGAACAGTGCGGGCATCGACGGCTTCGGCTGCGTTGGCGAACACGGCAAAGAAATCAGGCAGGAAACCCGGCAGCGGCCACACCGATGCCGCTATGTCTTCGGCGCTTTGTCCGGGACGGAAATGGAATTCCTCGAACAGAGCCTGAAAGCCGGCGCCGTCGCGCCCGACCGCGTCGATGAAGCCGCGCAGGCCGTCGCGCTTGCGCACGATTTCGGAAAGCAGCGCGTCGAGCCCGTGTTCGCCGCCGCGTTCCAGCACGGTGGCGAAGGCCTCGGCCAGCCCGGCGTCGCCGGCAGACGTGCCGGAAATCATGTCGCGGCGCGCGGCGGCGAACAGCGAGGCCTCCATTTGCGGATCGAGCATTTCGAAATGCGCCGGGATGTTGGCCTCCAGCGGGAACTGGTGCAGCACCGATTCGCAAAAGGCGTGGATGGTCTGGATCTTCAGTCCGCCCGGCGTCTCCAGTGCTTCGGCAAACAGCCGGCGCGCCCGGCGCATGGTGTCGCGGTCGGGTCGGCGATCGTCCAGCGCGGTTATCTTGGCGGCAAGCTCGACATCACCAAGCGCCGTCCATTCCGAGAGCGTCGAGAACACCCGGTTCGACATATTGGCGGCGGCGGCCCGCGTATAGGTCAGGCACAGGATCTTCGACGGATCGGTGCCGTTGAGCAGCAGCCGGATGACGCGCTGGGCCAGCACATGCGTTTTGCCGGAGCCGGCATTGGCCGATACCCAGGCCGAATTCTTCGGGTCGGAGGCGCGCGCCTGACTGGCGGCGGTCTCGGTCGGGATGGGATAGGCCTTCTTCATGCCTCCCCCGCCTCGTCGTCGCTGTCGCCGCCGGCCGACCATTCGAGCACGCGCGCCAGATGGTCGTAGTCGCCGTCGCTCTCGCCCTCGCGAAACGGCAGCGCCCGCGACAAGTAGCCGGTCGTTGGGTCGGCATAATGGACAAGCAGCTTTTCCAGCCGCGCCCAGGCTTCTTCGGCGAGGTCTTCGGCGGTCCTCGGCTGGCGGTTGTAGTCGAGGATGGATTCCTCGAACACTTCGCCATTCGGTTTCAGCCGCACAAAGGCAAGTTGCGAGGGTTCGCGCGCGCCAAGCCCCTTGAAGGCGCCGCGCCGCAGCAGGGCGCCTTCCAGCGCCAGTTGCGGCGCCAGCAGCGTGTGCGCTTGCGCCTTGGATGGCGAAGAGCCGGTCTTGTAGTCCAAAATGTCGGCCATGCCGCCGGCCAGCAAATCGACACGGTCGGCATAGCCTGACAGCGTCACCCCGGTACGGCCGACAGCGGTTTTTTCTGCCCGCTCCTCGGCATGCCGCCGCGCGACGGCGGGAGCCCGGCCACGCTCCCATTCGATGATGTTGGCGGCGAGTTTTTCGAAACGCGGCCACCACACGGCCTCGACATCGGCGGGAAGGGCTACTTCTGCAAAGCATCTGCGGCCCGCCGAGATAAGCCTCTCCAGGGCTTCAGGCGCGCGCGGATCGGCAACCTCTGTCGAGAACAGGTGCAGTATGTCGTGAAACAGCGTGCCGCGCTCGGCCGCACCTGGATCGCGGATCACCGGTTCGAGCGGCAGGAGGCCGAGAATGCGTCGGGCATAGATCGCATAGGGATCGCGGCGCAGCGTCTCGATCTCGGTCACCGAGAAGTGCTGCGGCCGCATTGCCAGCGGCGGCTTCGGCTGCGGCCGTGGCGCGAAATGTTGCCGCTCGCCGGCGTCCAGCGCGCGGGCCCAGCCGAGCAATTCGTCGCCGCGACTGCGCAGTGCGGTCGCAGGATCCTTGCCGATGAAGGTGAGGATGCGCTGCAGCCAGCGCGACGGCACCGCTGGCGCATCGCCGGCACGCGCGGAGCGCGTCAGCACCACCTTTTTCGCCCCCATCGCCATCTGGAAATCGTGGGCGGCAAGGCCAATGCGCCGCTCGGGCGGCTCGAGGTCGATGCCGGTCTTCATCAGCCTCGACATGAAGCGGTCGCTCTCCGGCTTGCGCGGCCACACGCCCTCGTTCAACCCGCCAATGACCAGCGTGTCGACGCTTTGCAGCCTTGCTTCAAGCGCGCCCCAGATGGCGATGTTGCGGTCGGTGCCTTGCCCCGGCTTGACTGTTTCCGGTGCTATCAGCGCGTCCATCACATCGGGCCATTCGTCGGCAGCGAAGTCGAACGACGCCGAGGCCGCGACCACGCCGCGCAGCAGGTCGGCAAGCTTCTCGCCGGCATCACCAGCGTAGAGTTCGGCAAGGCTGCCGTCCGCCGTGCGGCCGAGATTTTCCAGCGCGGCGACGCTCGCCTTGGTCAGCGCGACGAGATCGGCATTCTCTTCGCCGCGAAAAGTGGTCAGCGGCGCCAGCGCCGTCGCAAGCCGGCCCAACAGATCGCGAGCCTCCTCGACACCGCGCACGGTCAGGCGCGAAAACCAGAAGGGCTGGCGCCTGTCGCTGCTCAGGCCGGCAAGGCGGTCCTCGAACAGCGCCGGCAGCGAGGCGATGTCGGGACGGCCGGTGCCGCCGCGCAGCGCCACCAGTTCGATGAGCTCGGCGGCATGGCGCACGACGGCCCGCTCCAGGCCGAGCCCAAGCAGCGGATGCTTGAGCAGCGACAGCAGGCCGACGGGGTCGCCGGGCCGGAACAGGGCTTGCAGCGTTAGCCGCAGCAGGCTGGTAGCCGGCGTGTTAGCGAGCGGCGTGCCGCCGGAATCGTCGGCGATGACGCCAAAGCGCAGAAGCTCGGCCGAGACGCGTCGCGCCAGCGCCCGGTCGCCGGTGACAAGGGCCGCTCGCTGTCCCGGCTGCTCGACGGCTGTCTTCAGCGCGATGGCGATTGCCACCGCCTCGTCGCGTTCGCTGGCAGCTTCCACCAGCGTCACGTCGGCGAGGGCGTCAGTGATGTCGCCGGCATTGAAGGTGATGCGCGTCTCCGCCCACAATTCCGTGGTCTCCGCCGGCCGCAACGCCTCACCGACGAGGGCCGCGCGGATGGCAAGCGGCCTCTCTGCTGCAACCACCTCCTCGACATCGCCGCGCAGCACGCCGATCTTGCCGATCAGTTTTGCCATGCCGTATTGCGGGTGGCCAAGCAAAGCGGGCCGAGCGCCGGGCGCTGCAATGGCGGCAAAGGACGCCTCGTCCAGCATTCCATCGAGGCCGGGCAGCACGACGGCGCCGTTGGGCAGACCGGCGACCGCGGCAAGCAGTTCGGCCGTGGCGGGAATGGAGCCCGTCGAGCCAGCGGCTATCACCGGGCTTTTCGGCGGATTGCGTTCGAGCCGCTTCGCCTCGCGCCGGATCAGTGCATTGCGGTGCGCGGCCGGGTTGGAGCGGTCGCGCTCCTCCAGTAATTTTGGCCAGGCGTCGGTAACGATGCGAAGGAAATCGAGCGTCACCAGCCACCAGCCGGCAAGATTGCCGGTCACCAGGTCGGCAAGCCTGGTCCAGTCCGTGCCTTCGGTTTCGATCTCGTCCATCAATCGGGCGAGGTCGCGCGCCAGCCAGATCGCATCGGCGGCGGAGGCCGGCACGACGATCTCTTCGTCGAACATGGCCAGGACATGCGCCGGCAAGGTGCGCTTCCACGCCCGCACCAGCGGCGCCAAAAGCAGCAGGCGTTCGATCGCGGTGATCGGCGGCGCCATCTCAAGCTCGGCCGGCGTGCCGGTGTCGAAGGCGGCCTCGTCCTCGTCGAACTCGCCGAGCGGGCGGATGACCGGCAGGATCGCCGAACGGCGGCTCACGCCAGGTCCGGAAAGCGCGTCGACAAAGGCACCGCGCAGCGCACGCGCTGCACGCCGTGTCGGCACATAGATGGTGACGTCGGCCAGCGCCAGCGGATCGCCGTCGAAGCGGAAGCCGGGCACCAGCCGTCCGGCCAGCAAGGCCTCGGCCAGAGTCGGCAGGAATGGCGCTCCGGGCGGGATCGAGAGAACGCGGCGCGCGCCGCTCATACCACCTTCGCGAGGGCGACCGCCGCTTCCGCCTGCGGAATGGCATCGGGCGTACCGACGGTGATCCAGCGGCCGCGCATCTGCATGCCGAACAGACGGCCAGCGGCGATGGCCTTGTCGAAATAGGCGTTGAGCGAATGCGCCCCGGCTGGCGCGTCCTTGAAGATGGCGGGATCAACGATCGCCGCCCCCGCATAGATCAGCCCGGCCGGGTCGCCTTTCGAGCGCCGCAGGCCGCCATCCGGCGCCATCAGGAAATCCGTGCCGACGCAGTGTCCGGTCGCCGAGTCGAGATCGGTAAGCATCAGCAGAATATCCATTTTCGCGCTGTCCCATGCAAGGGAAAGGCGCTCCAGGCTGGGCTGGCCGCTATCGATCCAGAACGTGTCGGCATTGATGATGTAGAAGGGTTCGGTACCCAGCAGGGGCAGCGCCTTGACGATGCCGCCGGCCGAATTCAGCAGCGCGTCGCGCTCGTCGGAAATAACGATGTCGGGTACCCGCCTCCCAACGACATGAGCGACGATCTGGTCCGGCAGATAGTGCACGTTGACGACGGCTTTCTCGACCCCAGCCGCCGCCAGGCTGTCCAGCCCCCAGTCGAGCAAGGTCTTGCCGGCGATCCTCACCAGCGGCTTAGGCATGGTGTCGGTGATCGGCCGCATGCGTTTGCCGAGACCAGCTGCCAGCACCATCGCGGTGGTCAAGGTCACGGTGCGCGTTCCTCCAGCAGGCCATGCGCCATATAGAACTCCTTCAGCCCGGCCAGCGCCGGGTGCGCCAGCGCCCGCCTGAGATAGTCTCGGATGCGCGGCAGGTGTTTCAGATAATAGGGCTTGCCGTCGCGCTTTTCGAGCCGCACGAAAATGCCGAGGATTTTCGAATTGCGCTGCGCCGCCATGATTGCATAGGCCTCGCGGAAAGCGGACTCGTCGAAGCCGCCGGCGGCTTGACGCGCCGCGACATAGGCATCGACGGTGTGTTGCTCGATGTCGGGCGAGACGGTGACGCGGGCATCCATGGCCAGCGACGCGACGTCGTAGGCGGCAGGGCCGAGCAGCGCATCCTGGACGTCGACGATGCCGAGACGATCGTGGCCGGTACGGTCACCGCGCCAGATGATGTTGGGCGAGTGGAAGTCGCGCAGCATCAGCGTGCATGCGCGGGTGTCCAACCGATCGAGAACCGCGTTCCATTCCTTGTGATAGCCGGCGCGCAAGGCTTCGCTTGCGGCGCTGCCGGTCACCATCGGCACATACCAGTCGACCAAGAGGTCGGCTTCGATCAGCATGGCATCGCGATCGAAGGGGGGCACGTCGTGATAAATGCCCGGCACGGCCTCCATGCGCTGCGGCCACGCCTTACCATGCATCATCGCCAGCAATTCGGCCGCCGCCGCATAGCGCTCCGCCACCGGCTCGCCATCGCCGCCGAGAAAGCCTTCCGAGCCCAGATGCTCCAGCAGCAGAAAGCCCTGATCGAGATCCTCGGCGTGAATCTGGGGGACGCTGACACCTTGCGCCAGCAGTGCCTTGTCGATGGCGACAAAGGCCGTCACCGATTGCGCGGTGTGGGCGATCACCGCGTAGGGTTTGCCGTCGCGCACCGGCGGTCCGAGCACCAGCCGCGGCGAGTTCATCAGCACGCGGGGCTCGAGGCCCGCGAGCGAGACGATCTCGTAAGAGCGCGCCGAGGCGTCGCCGACGAAATGGCGCCGCGCGGCCTCACCCCAGCCGGCCGTTTCGAGGAAGTCGCGCATCGCCAGCGATCGCGCCATGCGTTCGAAGGCTGCACCTTCGCCCGACAAGTTCGCTAATCGGCCTTCTCCATGATGGACGAGTTCGATCCAGATCGACGTCTTGGGTAAGGCGGCCTCGGCCCGCTCCGGCCATTCAACCAGGGCAGCGCCTTGCAGCAGCGCTTCGTCGAAACCCAGTTCGTCGATCTCGCCGGCTGAGGACAGCCGATAGAGATCGAAATGATGGACGGGGATGCGCGTGTCGTAGCTTTGCACCAAAGTGAAGGTCGGGCTCGGCACGTCGAGGCCGGCATCGTCGGCCAGCGCCCGGATCAGAGCACGCGCCAGCGTCGACTTGCCGGCGCCGAGATCGCCCTTGAGCGCCAGCACATCGCCCGGCCGCAGCGCCATGGCCAGGTCTTCGCCGAGCCTTGCGGTCGCAGCCTCGTCGGCGAGAAAACGCTCCAGCACAGCAACAGTCATCGATCGCGCTACTCGGCCGCGGCGCGGACGCCCGACGGTGCATCGGGGAAGGTGCAGATGACGGTGGTGCCCTGGTCCTTGCCAGTCTCGATGCGCACGCTGCCGCCATGCAGCTCGACAAAGCTCTTGACGATCGACAAGCCGAGCCCGGCGCCGCGCCGGCGTCCGCCATTGGTACGCGGCTCGAAGCGGCGGAACACCGAATCGAGCAGGTCCGGCGGCATGCCGGGACCGTCATCATGGACAGAGAATTCGACACCTTGTTCCAAATGGCGGCAGGCCAGCGTGATCGTGCTCGCTTCCGGCGCGTAATTGGCCGCGTTGCTCAACAGATTGTAGAGGATCTGGCGGACCCGGGTCTCGTCGCCATGGAAACTTGTCGACGCTTCCGCCGCTTCTATCCTGAGCTTGATCGCATGCTCTTCCAGCCGGTCGGCGACCAGTTCTGCGGCCGCCGCAATGGTGCGCTCGACGCTCACCTCCGAAATGTCGAGCTGCATGATGCCGGCGTCGACGGTGGCGAGGTCGAGTATGTCGTTGACGATGGTCAGCAGCACCGACGACGACGAGCCGACATGCTCGACATATTCGCGCTGCTTGGGGCTCAGCGGCCCGGTCGTCGGCAGCGACAACAGCTCGGTGAAGCCGATGATGTTGGTCAGCGGCGAGCGCAGCTCATAGGAAACGTGCTGCACGAACTCGTTCTTCAGCTGGTCGGATTTCTGCAGCGCCTCGTTCTTGTCCTTCAGCGCACGCTCGACATTGACGCTGTCGGTGACGTCGACGAAGGTCATCATCACCTGCCCGTTGGGCAGCGGGATGACGGCGTAGCTGAGCACGGTGCCGTTCTTCAGCTCGGTCTGGCCGTGGCGCTCGCGGCGCTCGTCGTCGAAACCGGTGATGGCGGCGACGAACCCGCCCCACGGGCTGTCGACGGCGCGCTGGTCGCTGAGGTCTCGGATCGCCGAGACATGGACGTTGGGCTTGACCACATCCTGGCTCAGCCCCCACAGCGCGACAAAGGCCGGGTTGGACAGACGCAGCCGCCCATCGGGGCCGAACACCGCGACGCCCTCGGCCAGATTGTCGAGCGTCTCGCCCTGGACCCGCACGGCGGTCTGGTAACGGCTTTCCAGGTCCATCTTCTCGGTCAGGTTCTCGAACACCCAGGTCACGCCGCCCTTGGGCTGCGGGTTGGCGACCACCCGGATGGTCTTGCCGTCGGGCAGATGCCACCAGTGCTCCTGTGATTCGACCGCGCGGTAGGCGTTAAGCAGGCCTTCCTTCCAGCGCCGCCATTCCGGCTGCTCGGCGATCTTGCCTTCGCTGCGCAGCCGGTCGAGCAAAAGCGCATTGTCCGGCGCGCTGTGCAGGAAGCCAGAGTCCAGCCCCCACAGTTTCTGGAATGCCTGGTTGAAGAAGCGCAGCTTCTCGTCGGTATCGAAGATCGCCACCGCCGTGTTGAGCTGGTCGAGTGTGTCGGCATGGCTGCGCACCGTGCGCTCATATTCGCCGCGTATGGTTTCGGTGGCGCTGGTGTCGCAGGCAAGGCCCGCCGAGCCGTCGCTACCGGCGAAGTCGGTGACGGCGAAGACGCGGCGGTCGCCCTCGATCACCGTCGACAGCGTCTGTTCGAAGACCGGCCGCGATTTGTGTTGTTCGGCGATCTGTTCGCGCGCCTGGCCGCCAAGGAATTCCTTGGCTTCGCGCACCGCCGTTTCGGCGCTCGAGGCCTCGACCGCGCCGGCATAGGCGCGGTTGACCCATTTCAACCGGCCATCGGTGGCGCGCAGCCATGCCGGCATCGGCAAGGCGTCAAGCAGGCCGATCATGGTGTCGTAGTCGGCGGCCAGCCGCTGGTTCTCGATCTTCAGCCTGGCCTGGCTGCGCTGCGTTTCCGACAGCGAGACGAAGCGCACCAGCACATGGGCGGCACTCTTGCGGCCATGCACTTCGAGCGGCGCCCCGGCCTGCGATTCGATGACCAGATCGAACGGCTTGGCTTTCTCGCGCAGGCCCGCGACGGCATTTTCGAGCGCTGCCGCCGAGCGCGGCATCAGCCAGCGCCCGAAGGCGAGGAACGCCGCACGGTCTTCCGGCGCGCCGCTTTCGAGCGGCAAAGTTCCGATCAGCTCGGGCTTCTTGTTCTCCGAAGCCCAGACGATGATGCGCTGGTCGCGTAGATTGAGCAGCGCTTCCGAACGCTGCAGCGCCGCGTTGACGTCGGCGATGCGGGCCCTGAGTTCGACATTCTGCGCCGAGGTGCGGGCTCTTTCGCGGATCAGGAAGATGGCCGAGACCAGAGCGGCGCCCATGACGCCGACGAACATGGCGAGCTGGATGACCTCGACTGCGCTGACCGACAGCCCGGCCTTCTGCGCAATGGATGGCTCGGCATGCGCGGCAAACAAAGTAAGCGGACCAGCAAGCGCGGATGTGGCGAGAAAGCCCGCGACGCGGGCGCCGACGCGCTTCTTCAGGCCGCCGCCTGTCGTGGCGGAGCCAGTGATATCGGAATCGTCATGGCCGCCGGAAACGGCCCATCCCGCGCGAGGCGGGTTTTCCCCCGGCATGTCTTGGTCCTCTTCGCCGCCTGAATGCAAGACCGCCTAGATCAGGATGACGTTGGTGGAACGCCCTCCCGATCTAACTCCTTTTTTGAAGAGCATGATCTTTTCCGAAAACCGGTTCCCACTTTTCGGGATCATGCTCTCTATGCGTGAGCCGGCCCTCGTCCCCGGCCCGCGAATCACCACAATAGCGCGTGCTGGAATCGGCGTGAAGAATCATTCCGCGCAAAAAAGAAGCCGGGCGAAATGTCAATCGCCCGGCTTCAATATCTAGTGGTAATTTGCGCTATGCTTAATAGCGGTAGTGTTCCGGCTTGAACGGACCCTGCGGGGTCACGCCGATATAGGCGGCCTGTTCGCCGGACAGTTCGGTCAGGCGGGCGCCAAGCTTGTCGAGATGCAGGCGCGCTACCTTCTCGTCGAGATGCTTGGGCAGCACATAGACCTGGTTCTGGTACTGGCCGGGCTTTGTGTAGAGTTCGATCTGCGCCAGCACCTGGTTGGTGAATGAAGCCGACATCACGAAGCTCGGATGGCCGGTGGCGTTGCCGAGGTTGAGCAGGCGTCCCTCGGACAAAAGGATCATCCGCTTGCCGTCCGGGAAAGTGATCATGTCGACCTGCGGCTTGACGTTGGTCCATTTCAGGTTGCGCAGCGACGCCACCTGAATCTCATTGTCGAAGTGGCCGATATTGCCAACGATCACCATGTCCTTCATCGAGCGCATGTGGTCGAGGGTGACGACATCCTTGTTGCCGGTCGTGGTGATGACGATGTCGGCGGTCGGGGCCGCATCTTCCAGCGTGACCACTTCAAAGCCATCCATTGCCGCCTGCAGCGCGCAGATCGGATCGACCTCGGTGACCTTGACGCGGGCGCCGGCGCCCTTGAGCGAGGCCGACGACCCCTTGCCGACGTCGCCATAACCGCAGACGACTGCGACTTTGCCGGCCATCATGGTGTCGGTGCCGCGGCGAATGCCGTCGACGAGCGATTCCTTGCAGCCATATTTGTTGTCGAACTTCGACTTGGTGACCGAGTCGTTGACGTTGATCGCCGGGAAGGGCAGCAGGCCCTTCTTCTGCAACTGGTAGAGGCGGTTGACGCCCGTCGTCGTCTCTTCGGTGACGCCGCGGATCGCTTCCTTCTGCTTGGTGAAGAAGCCGGGCGACGCCTTCAGACGCTTCTTCACCTGGGCGTAGAAGTACTCCTCTTCCTCGCTGTGCGGGTTGGACAGAACGTCCTCGCCGGCTTCGGCGCGGGCGCCGACCAGGATGTACATGGTGGCGTCGCCGCCATCGTCGAGGATCATGTTAGAGAGGCCACCATCGGCCCACTGGAAGATCTTGTCGGTGTAGTCCCAGTACTCTTCGAGGCTCTCACCCTTGACGGCGAAAACCGGGATGCCGGCCTCGGCGATGGCTGCGGCGGCATGGTCCTGGGTCGAGAAGATGTTGCACGAGGCCCAGCGGATGTCGGCGCCGAGCGCCTTCAGCGTCTCGATCAGCACGGCCGTCTGGATGGTCATGTGCAGCGAGCCGGTGATGCGCGCACCCTTCAGCGGCTTCTTGGCGCCGAATTCCTCGCGGCAGGCCATCAGGCCCGGCATTTCGGTTTCGGCGATATCGAGTTCCTTGCGGCCCCAGCCGGCAAGCGAGATGTCGGCGACCACATAGTCCTTGCTACCTGTCATGGCAGTGCTCCGGTGTGATTTGTCTTCAGATGCGCCTGCGCCACACGGCGCGTCGAAGGGCGCGGGAATGCCGGCCTGACTAGCAGATCGCCACTCAGACGACAATGGGATATAAAGAAATCTTTATGCGCGTATGTGTTTTCAGCACTCTTCGCCGAAACGCGAGGCGACCAACTGCTCCAGCGCGTCCATCACCGCGACGGCCTCAGCGCCGCTGGCGGTGACGCGGATCGAATAGCCGGGGCTCGCCGCCAGCATCATCAGGCCCATGATCGAGGTGCCGCCGACCTTGAGGCCGTCCTTCTCGACATGGACGGTGGCGTCGAAGCCGCTGGCGACCTGGACGAACTTGGCCGAGGCGCGCGCATGCAGGCCACGCTGGTTGATGATCGGAAACTCCCTAGTGATCGAATCTTTGGCTATCTGGTCCTTTTCCGATGCCATGCTCATTTGCTGCTCAGGAGCTGGCTGGCGACATTGATGTATTTGCGCCCCGCGGCCTGTGCCTCGTCGAGCGCCGCCGCCATGTTGTCACCCTTGCGGATCGACGACAGCTTGATCAGCATCGGCAGGTTCATGCCGGCGATGACCTCGGTACGGCCGGATTCCATCACCGAAATGGCAAGGTTGGACGGCGTGCCGCCGAACATGTCGGTCAGGACAATGACGCCGGTCCCGGTGTCGACGCGGCCGACAGCGTCGACGATATCGCTCCGCCGCTGCTCCATATCGTCATCGGCGCCGATCGCCACGGTTTCGAAATTGTCTTGTGGCCCCACGACATGTTCCACGGCATGGCGGAACTCGGCGGCCAGTTGACCGTGCGTTACAAGCACGAGTCCGATCATTCTATAGTGGCTCCCGTCATCGCCGCTTCACAGGCGCTTTTTATGCTCGCCGGCCATCCCAGGCGGCGGGAGCGCTATCTTGTCGACGCGCGGCGCGTTGACAAGCCCAAAATTGCGCCTGCCTTGGCCATTTTGACGCATTGCAGCAAAAAACCGGGGGCGGATCATACGAAAGGCGCAATCGCCAGCCGCGCCATGACCGCCGGCAAAGCCGCACTGACGTTGCGCTCGGCAAGGTCGATGCGCGGCACATTGCAGCCCGCGATCATCTCGCTCAACTCGTCCTGGAAACGCACCATTTGCTCGGCGGCAACCAGTTGGATCGCGAGGTCGATCACCGCGCCGGGTTCGAACAAAAGCAGCTTCGGCCCAAGCCCGGGCACCTCGGTGAGGCCGGCGATGCTGGCCGGCGCGCGGCAGACCAGCCGCCCGAAATGCGCCGCGACAAACAGCTGGTCGTCGCCGATCAGCCGCGCAAACAGTCCGCGCCGGCCAAAATGATCGATCAGCGCCAGCGCCAGCGTCGTCTTGCCCGAGCCGGACGGCCCGGTGATGAGAATGCCGCGCTCGCCGATCAGGATCGCGGTGGCGTGGATATTTTCGGGCTTCACGGGGTCAGGCATACGCGGCTACTAGATCGGTATGACGTTTGGTTGAATCGTCATCCTGGTCTAGCTCTTTGTTGGAGCATGATCTTTACCGAAAACCGGTTCCCACTTTTCGCTGACGCGGTCCTTCGGTTCGGGATCATGCTCTAATCAGCCTTCGGCCGGCAGCGTCACGACGAAGCGCGCGCCCTTGATGTCGCCCGGCTTGGTACCGGGGATGTTCTCGGCCGTCAGCGTGCCGCCATGGGCTTCAACGATCTGCCTAGATATCGACAGGCCAAGCCCTGAATTCTGGCCGAACGCCTCGCCGGCCGGGCGGTCGGTGTAGAAGCGCTCGAAGATGCGGTCGATTGCGTCTGCGCGGATGCCGGGGCCGTTGTCGTCGACGGTCACGATGTTGACCTTGCCCGAGCGTGCCAGGGAAATGGCGATATGGCCGTGGTCCTCCGGCACGAATGAGCGGGCATTCTCGATCAGGTTGGTGATGACCTGGCCGATCCTCAGATCATGGCCGGTGACGAAATAGCCTTTGACGCCTTGCGGCAGCTTGGCGGCCTTGAATTCGATCTCGACCGCCTTCTTGTTGCGCGTCGCCTCGCGCGACACGGCGACGAGGTCCGTGATGAATTTCTTCAAATCGACGATTGCCGCGTCTTCGCGCGCCAGCTCGGCGTCGAGGCGCGAGGCATCGGAAATGTCGGTGATCAGCCGGTCCAGCCGCCGGACATCGTGCTGGATGATCTCCATCAGACGCGCGCGTGAATTGTCGTTCTTGGCCAGCGGCAGCGTTTCGACCGCGCTGCGCAGCGAGGTCAGCGGGTTCTTCAACTCGTGCGAGACGTCGGCGGCAAAGCTTTCGATCGCCTCGATGCGGGCATAGAGCGCATTGGTCATGTCGCGCACCGCGATCGACAGATTGCCGATCTCGTCCTGGCGGTCGGAAAAGTCGGGGATTTCCTCGCGGCTCTTGACGCCGCGCCGCACGCGCACCGCCGCCGCCGACAGCCGCCGCAGCGGATTGGCGATGGTGGACGCCAGCAGCATCGACAGGATGGCGGTGACCAGTGCCGCAATGCCGAACACGCGCAGGATCGCCTTGCGCTCGGCGGCGACGATCTTGTCGATGTCGCCGCCTTCGGTCGACAGCATCAGCACGCCGAGCACGGCGCGGAAGCGCTGGATCGGCACCGCCACCGAGACGATCTGCTCGCCCTGTTCGCTCACCCGCACGATCGTCGACGGGCTGCCGGTCAGCGCCTTGACCACCTCGGGGAAGGCGGCGCCGTTGCCGCCGGGCTGCTCGTGATAGACAGGCAGATCCTTGTTGCGGAAGAAATCGAAGACGAATTTTTGCACCCGCTCCAGCATATCCGGCTGCTCGTCCTCGACCGGCGGCAGGTCGTAACGCAGGATCTGGCCGCGCGAGTAGAGATGGCGTGAATCGAGCAGCAAATTGGCGTCGCGGTCATAGATGCGGGCGCGCGTGCGCGTCGGCGAGATCAGCCGCCGCAAGACCGGCGCGACGCGCTCGGGATTGATCGGGAAATCGAGATTGTCGAGCTGGTCGGAACCCGGCCCCAGGCTCTCGCCGGCCTGCAGTTCGAGCAGTTTTTCCGGATCGATGCTGATCGAATCCGTCTCGACCGTCGCCGACGCCGCGATCGCGCCGGCGATGATCTCGCCCTGCGTCATCAGGCTTTCGACGCGGGCGTCGATCAGCCCGTCGCGGAAAGTGTTGAGATAGAGGATGCCGGTGACCAGCACGGCCAGGCCGGCCAGGTTGAGGAACAGGATGCGCCGGGTCAGGCTGGAAAAGATGTGATGGCCGAGGAAGCGGCGCATCGGCACCGTGATCCTCGACAGGAATGCGGGCATAATCCTGGACGGTCGCCTGCCGGCGCCCGCCCGTCTGCCTCGCTCTACGTCAACTGCCATTGAATAGCAGCTCCCGGTCCGGTCTTAAGCTTCGCGGAACCGGTACCCGACTCCGTAAAGCGTTTCGATCATTTCGAAGTCATCGTCGACGGCCTTGAACTTCTTGCGCAGCCGCTTGATGTGGCTGTCAATGGTGCGGTCGTCGACATAGACCTGCTCATCATAGGCCGAATCCATCAACGCATCACGGCTTTTTACCACGCCGGGGCGCTGCGCCAACGAGTGCAGGATGAGAAATTCGGTGACCGTCAGCGTCACCGGCTCGCCCTTCCAGGTGCAGGTGTGGCGTTCCTGGTCCATGACGAGCTGGCCGCGCTCGAGCGAACGGGCCTGCTGGCTGGGCGCCTTTGCCGCAGCCTCGCGGGCACTGGCACGGCGCAGCACGGCGCGCACCCGCTCGACCAGCAGGCGCTGCGAGAACGGTTTGCGGATGAAATCGTCGGCGCCCATCTTGAGGCCGAAAAGCTCATCGATCTCGTCGTCCTTCGAGGTCAGGAAGATCACCGGCAGGTCGGACTTCTGCCGCATCCGGCGCAGCAGCTCCATGCCGTCCATGCGTGGCATCTTGATGTCGAGGATGGCGAGATTCGGCGGCCGCGCCGCCAGGCCTTCCAGCGCCGACGCCCCATCCGTGTAGGTCTCGACGCGATACCCCTCGGATTCGAGGGCGATCGAGACCGACGTCAGAATGTTGCGATCGTCATCGACAAGCGCGATTGTTGCCATTTCAAGCGGCTCCCTCATGAGCTGTCCCTTCTGTCTTAGAGAAGGGGCTTTTGCAGGACAAATTAGGTACAAAATGTGGCACAGGCTCCATCCGCTGTCGCGGACGGCTTGCCGGCGGTCCCAATCGCACCTCTACACGGATTGGACGAACACTGTGTGCCAATCCTTTGGGCAACCACTGTGATTTTTTGCACATATAAACGATTTAAACAACTTTCAAATTTTTTAAATCGATTAATGATTTGATATCATTCGGGTTTTCTGGTTCTGACCGTCTCAGCCATCTCGCGGGCATGCCGGAAATACGTCGGCAAACTGCGGCGAATCCAGAAGAAGGGACCCTTGATGTCGGAAGTCGGCAAACGCAATTCCGCCTGCGCGATCGATCGTATCGGCCTGAAAACCACCGGCACGGTTCATTATAATTTTGGTGCGGCCGCCCTTTACGAGGACGCGATCCGCCGTGGCGAGGCCAGGTTGACCGCCGGCGGTGCGCTGCTTGCCGAGACCGGCCAGCACACCGGCCGCTCGCCCAAGGACAAGTTTGTCGTCCGCGACGGCGCCACCGAGGCCCATATCTGGTGGGACAACAACAGGGCGATTTCGCCCGCCCAGTTCGAAACGCTGTTTGCCGATTTCCTTGTCCACGCCGCGGACAAGGATCTGTATGTGCAGGATCTCGTCGGCGGCGCCGATGCCGATCTGAAGCTGCCGACGCGGGTCATCACCGAATTCGCCTGGCACTCGCTGTTCATCCGCAACCTGCTCATTCGCCCCGACGCGTCCGAGCTCGAGCAGTTCGAGCCGGAGATGACGATCATTGACCTGCCGTCCTTCCGCGCCGATCCGGCCCGCCACGGCAGCCGCACCGAAACGGTGATTGCGGTCGACCTGATCCGCAAGATCGTGCTGATCGGCGGCACCTCCTATGCCGGCGAAATGAAGAAGTCGGTGTTCACCATGCTGAACTACCTCTTGCCAGCCAAGGGCGTCATGCCGATGCACTGTTCGGCCAATGAGGGACCGGCCGGCGACGCGGCGATCTTCTTCGGGCTTTCGGGCACCGGCAAGACGACGCTGTCGGCCGATCCGTCGCGTACGCTCATCGGCGACGACGAGCATGGCTGGGGGCCGCACGGCATCTTCAATTTCGAAGGCGGCTGCTACGCCAAGACGATCCGGCTGTCGGCCGAAGCCGAGCCGGAGATCTTCGCCACCACGCAGCGTTTCGGCACGGTGCTGGAAAATGTCGTGCTCGACGCAAACCGCGTGCCGGACTTCAACGACGGAAGCCTGACCGAAAACACGCGCTGCGCCTATCCGCTCGACTTCATCCCCAACGCCTCGAAGACCGGGCGCGCCAGCCACCCCAGGAACATCATCATGCTGACCGCAGATGCTTTCGGCGTCATGCCGCCGATCGCACGGCTGACCCCGGCGCAGGCGATGTATCATTTCCTCTCCGGCTACACGGCCAAGGTGGCCGGCACCGAAAAGGGCGTGACCGAGCCTGAAGCAACGTTCTCGACCTGTTTCGGCGCGCCGTTCATGCCGCGCCATCCCAAGGAATACGGCAATCTGCTGCGCGAGCTGATCGCCCGTCACGACGCCGATTGCTGGCTGGTCAACACCGGCTGGACCGGCGGCGCCTACGGCACCGGCAAGCGCATGCCGATCAAGGCGACGCGCGCCTTGCTGGCTGCCGCGCTCGACGGTTCGCTGAAGGTGGCCGGCTTCCGCACCGATGCCAATTTCGGCTTCGAGGTGCCGGTGGCCGTTCTGGGCGTCGACAGCGCCATTCTCGACCCGCGTTCGACCTGGGCCGACAAGGCTGCCTATGACCGCCAGGCAGCAAGGCTGGTCGGCATGTTCGCCGTCAACTTCGAGAAATTCGAAAGCCATGTCGATGCCGTCGTACTCGGCGCCGCGCCGCGCCTGCAGGAGGCTGCGGAGTAATCGCGACGTCGCTCTCGGTATATCGTTGAAGGCCCGGTCCCGATCGGGCCTTTTCTTTTTCGGTCCGCCGCGCCATGACTGCGGCATGCCGATCGACGACATCATCATATCAGACGAGGCCGTGATCCATCCGGGCGACCTGCACGAGGATTTCATCCGCTCGTCCGGTCCCGGCGGCCAGAACGTCAACAAGGTGGCCACCGCCGTGCAGTTGCGCTTCGACGCGGCCAATGCGGCCGGCCTGTCGGAGCGCGTACGCGCACGCACCATCAAGCTTGCCGGCCAGCGCGCCACCAAGGACGGCGTCATCGTCATCGAGGCCGGGCGCTTCCGCACCCAGGAGCAGAACCGGGCCGATGCCCGGGCAAGGCTGACGGCACTGGTCGCCAAGGCCGCCGAACCACCGCCGCCGCCGCGCAAGAAGACGCGGCCGTCGAAGGGCGCGGTGGAGCGGCGGCTGAAAAGCAAGGCCGGGCGCGGCACGATCAAGAAGCTGCGCGGCCGGGTAGAGAACGACTAGGTTGAAACGTGTTGGCGGCTTTCGGGTCGCCGTTTTTGTTTGGCGGTGGCATTGTTGACAGGATCAACCTGGGTCCACTCATGCTCGTTCTGCCCAAAGGCGTCCGCCATATGCCTGGCTACCTGCCCCGCGCGGCGCAGGAAGCGCTGGTCGAAGACGTACGCAAGGTGGTGCAGCAGGCGCCGCTGTTCGTGCCGGCGATGCCGCGCACCGGCAAGGAGATGAGCGTGCGCATGACCAATTGCGGCTCGCTCGGCTGGGTCACCGACAAGGAACTGGGATATCGCTACCAGCCGATGCATCCGCTGACCGGTGAGCCATGGCCGCCGATCCCCGACGCGTTGATGCAATTATGGCAGGAGGTTTCCGCCCATCCGCATCCGCCGGAGGCGTGCCTGGTCAATTTCTATACGCAGGATGCCAAGATGGGCCTGCACCAGGATCGCGACGAAGCCGATTTCTCGGCGCCCGTGGTTTCCGTTTCGCTCGGCGACGATTGTCTGTTCCGGGTCGGCCAGACGACGCGCGACGGCGGCACCAAATCGTTCAGACTGAAAAGCGGCGATGTCGTCGTGCTCGGCGGTGAAGGCCGGCTCTGCTTCCACGGCGTCGACCGCATCTACCCGTCGACCTCGGCGCTGCTGAAGAATGGCGGCCGCATCAATCTGACGCTGCGGCGAGCCAATCGGCCGGGCTGAAAAAAGCCATCACTTGGCGGAGTACGGCACCGCAGAAGCGTTGCGCGACCGCCATTTTGCCTGAAAAATTTCCCGCCAAAACCTTGCTTCAGCGGCGCGTGTGGCGCCAGCATCGGCATCTTGAAAGGATAGACGCGAGAGAAAGATGCAGGCGAGAGCCACGAAAGCACCGGCAACGACATCGATGGCGAAATGTCCCCCGTGGCTGATCGCCGATACTGCCATGGCCATATTCAGTAACGCCACCGGGCGCCAAAGATAGCGTGATCCCCATGCCGCCCAGGTACAAAGCACGGCGCCGGCGACATGAACTGATGGAAACGTCAGCAATCCCTGAATACGATCCAGGCCCATTTCGAACACAGGTTGGGTGCGCACTGCTGCGAATTCCGAAAGATATGCAACGCCAAAATGAATATTTATGTTCTTTAGGTCTGACTGGTGGAGACCATAAAAATGGAAAGCTCCCTCCGATGGGAACCAGATGCTGATGACGCTCGATACAATAACGATCGCCGCGTAGGCGGAAACCATGGCGCACGCTCTGTTGACACGGCCCGCAAGGGCAAAATAGGCCGGTATCAAGAATAGCTGAGGCCCAAAAGAGGTGTAGGCGCCAAACAAAAAGCCTGCCAGCAGCGGTCGGTTGTCGATGGAGGCGATGAAGGACCGCCAGTGAAAACCTACCGCCTGATCCATTGCCGACAGCCAGCCGTCGGCAATCGGAAGATTGAATCGCATGCCCGCATATGAGATCGGCAGCAGGCCGAAATTGAGGGCTATGAAAAGGAAGATCGTCTCAACGATCGGCTGCAATCCCTTGAGACGACGAAGTCGACAATAGATGACGAGTAGGAATTGTACGCTAAGCAGAAAACCCAGGGGCTTGATGCTGGCGAGGTTTATCTCGGTACGTGTCGCCAGCAGCACCACGAGCATCAGCGACACAGTAGCCAGTGTTATCGTCGCCAGAATGAGAATTGCCCGATTGTTCGCAGCAAACATCGCCCGCCACCTTTGAAAGGGGCATCCCTGCCCGCCAAACCATAGGCTTGTGACCGTAACCACTCCTGAACGTTACGGTAATAGCGCGTCTACTGCCTGCCCAAGCCCGCGGATCAGGCGCAACAATAGGCAAGTCTGGGTTAAGATGACTTTAAGTTATAGTCTTTGATTTCAACCAATAGGGTGGGATCTCACAGTTTCCTGAGTGCCACTTCCTCGACCAGGTGATTGGCGCCCTTGCGCAGGATGAGGTCGGCGCGCGCCCGTGTCGGCACGATGTTCTCGCGCAGGTTTTTCAGGTTGATGTTGGTCCACAAGCCTTCCGCAATGGCGCGCGCGGCGTCTTCGGAAAGCTGCGAATAGCGGTGGAAGAAGGAGTCCGGATTGCGGAAGGCGGTCTCGCGCAGCCGCATGAAGCGGGCGATGTACCAGTGATGGATCAGCTTTTCGTCGGCGTCGATGTAGATGGCGAAATCGAAGAAATCCGACAGGAACGGCACGATCTTGCCGTCCTTCGGCAATTTGCCGGGCTGCAGCACGTTGATGCCTTCGAAGATCAATATGTCGGGCCGGTCGATGGTGACGAACTCGCCGGGAATGACGTCATAGGTCAAATGCGAATAGACCGGCGCGCGG
This sequence comes from Mesorhizobium sp. P2_D6, assembly GCF_056404315.1. Classification (NCBI taxonomy): domain Bacteria; kingdom Pseudomonadati; phylum Pseudomonadota; class Alphaproteobacteria; order Hyphomicrobiales; family Phyllobacteriaceae; genus Mesorhizobium; species Mesorhizobium sp. P2_D6. The sequence continues at coordinate 176,087 of NZ_JBFUEG010000007.1, forward strand.
ACATTGCGCTGCGCCGATTTGATGCCCGAGAGGAAACGCAGCAGCGCACCGACATCGTAGCTGTCGGGAAAGCCCTTGCGCTCCATCAGATTGTCGCGCCGCAACACCTTGTTGGGTAAGAGAAAACCGTCGGTGGTGATGAGGTCGACCTTGGGGCTCGACGGCCAGCGCGCTAGAAGCTCCTTCAGCACGCGCGCCGTAGTCGACTTGCCGACCGCGACCGAACCGGCAATGCCGATGATGAACGGCGTCTTGACCACATCCAGCGCGTTGAAAAAGGCCTGGCGTTGCCGAAACAGCAGCTGGCTGGCCTCGACATGGGCCGACAGCAGGCGCGACAGCGACAGATAGATGCGCTTGACCTCTTCGAGGTCGACCGGGTCGTTGAGCGAGCGCAGACGGTTGATCTCGTCTTCGCTCAGCGTCATCGGCGTGTCGGCGCGGAAGTTCGACCATTGCTCGGCCGAGAAGAAACGATAGGGGGAATATTTCTCGGTCGGAGCGAGCTGGTCCATCGAGTTTCCTGCCCTCTAGAGCATGATGCCGAAAAGTGTGAAGCGGTTTTCGGACGACATCATGCTCCTTCTTTAATTTTAGAGACGGATTCAGATTTCAGGCCTTGGCCTGAAATCATCCGGCCCTAGCGGTCAACCCTTCGACCGCGAAGCCTTTTCTGCGACGCCCGAGCGGCCGGTACGGCCCTCGAGCTCCCTCAGAACGTCGTCCAGCGGGACCCCCGCGATCCCAAGCACGACAAGCCAATGATATATAAGATCGGCACTTTCGGAAACGAGGGCTTTCTTGTCGCCTTTGACGGCGGCAATGACGGTCTCTACCGCCTCCTCGCCAAGCTTCTGCGCGGCCTTGTCCATGCCCTTGGCAAACAGTTTCGCCGTCCACGAGTCCGGGTCGCCGGACTGGGCACGTTGGGCGATGATTGTCTCCAGCTCGGAGAGCGAGAATTCAGCCATGGCGCGGTAGCAAGCCTTTCTTAGCCGGAAACGCTCTAGGGCCGATCGACGGATGAGTCCAGCCGCATCGGCAGGCCGGCCTTGGCCATATGCGCCTTGGCTTCTGCAATCGTGTAGGTGCCGAAATGGAAGATCGATGCCGCCAGCACGGCTCCGGCGTGGCCGTCGCGAATGCCCTCGACCAGGTGATCAAGCGTACCGACGCCGCCCGACGCGATCACCGGCGCGCGCACCGCATCCGCGATCGCGCGGGTCAGCGCAATGTCGTAGCCGGCCTTGGTGCCGTCACGGTCCATCGAGGTCAACAGGATCTCGCCGGCGCCACGATCGACCATTTTTCGCGCAAACTCGATCGCATCGATGCCGGTCTTTTCGCGGCCGCCATGGGTGAAGATCTCCCAGCGGTCGCTCTCGCCAGCGGCGGAAACCTTCTTGGCGTCGATGGCCACGACGATGCACTGATTGCCGAATTTGTCCGCTGCCTCGGCGACAAAATCCGGGTTCTTCACCGCCGCCGTGTTGATCGACACCTTGTCGGCGCCGGCCAGCAGCAGTTTTCTGATATCGGCGACCTGGCGCACGCCGCCGCCGACCGTCAGCGGCATGAAGCACTGTTCGGCGGTGCGGGCGACGACATCGAAGATGGTTTCCCGGTTGTCGGACGACGCGGTGATGTCGAGAAAGCAGAGCTCGTCGGCGCCGGCCGCGTCATAGGCTTTTGCCGCCTCGACCGGGTCGCCGGCATCGACCAGATCGACGAAATTGACGCCCTTGACGACGCGGCCGTTCTTGACATCGAGGCAAGGGATGACGCGGGCTTTCAGCATCAGCGCTCCTCCATCGTCGCCAGCAACTCGCTGAGCAACTCGCCGACCAGCGGCGGAACCTCGGCCTGCGCGTCGAAGGCCGGATCGTAGGCCGAGATGGTGATGCCGGAAATCGGCAGCAGCCCGGCCATGCCGCAGACCGCCTGGCGCAGCTGTTTCGGCTCCGGGCCACCCGGCGTGGTGTAACGGTTGGCCTGCAACGCCTCGGGATCGTGCACGTCGAGATCGAGATGCAGGTGCACCCGCTTTGCGTCCGGTGCCTTCAGCCTGCTGCAAGCGGTTGCCCAGTCCGGGCATTCGGCGCGGATGACCGGCAGCGTCTTCAACAGCTCCTGTTCGGCCGGATCGAGGTCGCGGGCATTGACCAGCACGCAGCGTGCCGGATCGATCGGTTTGAAGCCGGGGATGGAAGAGGCCATCGGCTTCCAGCACAGGCCCAGGACCGTCGCCAGCGCCATGCCGTCGAGAAAGCCGTAGACGGAGGTTTCGGGCGTGTTGAGGTCGCCATGCTGGTCGGCCCAGATGATCGCATCGGCATCTTCGCCGGCGACCGCACCGGCCGATGTCAGGCAGTTGCCGGCGAGCACGATCGGAAAGCGGCCGCGGTCCAGGGCGATGCGGACCTCGCCGCAGACGGCATTGCAGACCGCAAAGCCGGTTGCGATCTCGCGCTCCTGCTCGTCGCCAACCCTGCCGATGTCGGTAACGACGACGTCATGGCCGGCCAGCGTCAGCGCATCGACGAGTCCGCCGGCGACGATAGCGTCCGGTCCCTGGCCCATGCCGCCGTGATAGTGGCCGCTATCATAGGAGGCCAGGATGATGGAGATTTTCACGTGCGGGTCTCCATAGTCCTGCCTTGCAGCACCGCCAGCGCCTCAGCCGGGTCGATGCGCCCGTCATAGAGCGCGCGGCCGGAGATGGCGCCTTCGAGCTTTTTTGCGTCGGGCATGGTCATGCGCACGATGTCGGCGATCGAAGCGAGCCCGCCCGAGGCGATGACCGGAATCGACACGGCCTCGGCGAGGTCGATCGTGGCGTCCCAGTTGATGCCGGTCAGAACCCCGTCGCGGTCGATGTCGGTGTAGATGATGGCGGCGACGCCGGCGCCTTCGAATTTCTGCGCCAGCTCGATGACGCCGAGGCTGGAGGCCTCGGCCCAGCCTTCGACCGCCACCTTGCCGCCCTTGGCGTCGATGCCGACGGCGATTTTGCCGGGAAAGGTCTTGCAGGCTTCTCTGACCAGGTCGGGATCGCGCACCGCCACGGTGCCGAGAATGACGCGCGCCAGGCCGCGGTCGAGCCAGTCCTCGATCTGCGCCAGCGTGCGAATGCCGCCGCCGAGCTGCACCGGGTTCTTCGTCGCCTTGAGGATGGCGCCGACCGCCGCGCTGTTGACGCTTTGGCCCTTGAAGGCGCCGTTGAGGTCGACGACGTGCAGCCACTCGAAACCCTGGTCCTCGAAGGCCTTGGCTTGCGCGGCAGGATCGTCATTGTAGATCGTCGCGGTCGCCATATCGCCGTGCTTCAGACGCACGCATTTGCCGTCCTTGAGGTCGATGGCGGGAAACAGGATCACGCTCAAGCCCCCTCGACGATGGCAAAATGTCCGGTCGATGCCGCCTGCCGGTGCTTGAGCGCGGCCTGGTACGCCTGCGACCGATAACAGTTCAGCGCCGTCTCGTAGCTGTCGAACTCGACCACCACGTGTCGGCCGAACTCCGATCCCTCCGGGTTCGTGACCTGTCCGCCACGTACAAGATAATTGCCGCCGAAGCTTGAGATAGCATCGCCGATGGCGTCGCGGTAGCGCTGGTAGCCTTCCGGATCGGTGACCGTAAGCATGACCAACCAGTAGCCCTTCTTGCTCATCGTCTAGGGCCTCCAGCGCAGGAAATTGGTGATCAATGCCAGACCGAGCGCCTGGCTCTTTTCGGGATGGAACTGCGTGCCAACGAGGTTGCCGCGGGCGACCGCAGCCGTCACCGGGCCGCCATAGTCTGCAACGGCCAGCACCTCGTCCGGCTTTGTCGCGTCAAGATGATAGGAATGGACGAAATAGGCGTGCAGGCCCTTTGGCCCGGTCGCAATGCCGGAAAACAGCGGGTGCTTGCGCTCCAGATCGATCGTGTTCCAGCCGATCTGGGGGATTTTCAGCGCCGGATCGGTCGGCGCGATCTCCTTGACGTCGCCGGCAATCCAGCCAAACCCCTTGGTCACGGTCTTTTCCAGGCCGCGCTGCGACATCAGCTGCATGCCGACGCAGATGCCGAGGAACGGCCGCGCCTTGGCGATCGCCACCTCCTCCACCGCTTCCCACATGCCGGCCACGCCGCGCAGGCCCGCCGCGCAGTCGGCATAGGCGCCGACGCCGGGCAGCACGATGCGGTCGGCGCTGCGCACCCGCTCGGCATCGGCGGTAAGCTCGATGGCAGCCGCAATGCCGGCTTCATGCGCGGCGCGCTCGAAGGCCTTGGTGGCCGAGCGCAGATTGCCCGACCCGTAATCGATGATCGCAACCCGCATGTCAGCCTTTTCCCGGCGTATGGGTCAGCCCGAGCGTCAGGCCGGTCTGCGCCGGCCGGGCAAGACTGGCATCGGGCACGATGCGTGGCAGCGGCGCCTGTTCCTCCGCCTGCGCCTCCGCGTCCAGCGCCTGGCGGATGTCGGCACCGTCAGGATTGTCGGCTTCGATCACGCCCCATTCATGCCAGCCCCGGCGCCGAAGGACCACGATGCGCAGCCCCTGGCCCTCCAGGCCGATATAGAACGAGACCAGCAGCGACAGTGCCGAGCCTGCCCAATCCAGTCCCAGCCTTTGGCCGAGCAGCGAGATGAGGCCCATGGCGACGAAGGCGAGCGCGGCCTCGACCCACAGCCGGTGCCAGGCGAGCCATAGCGGCGCCACAAGGAAAGCCAGCCAGGAAAAGCCGTCGCGGACAAAAATGGTTGCGTCGGCCGCCCCGGTGCGGCCCGGCGGTTCCATCACGACATAGATGGCCATCAGTCTACCCTTTCAGAGATCCCTTGGTGGAGGGAACCGCGTCCGGCTGGCGCAGGTCGCGCTCCAGTGCGAAACGCAGGGCGCGTGCCACCGCCTTGAAGCAGGTCTCGGCTATATGGTGGTTGTTGGCGCCATAATGGTTGGTCACATGCAGCGTGATGCCGGCATTCTGCGCCAGCGCCTGGAAGAATTCACGCACCAGTTCGGTGTCGAACGTGCCGATCTTCGGCGAGGAGAAGGCGACATTCCAGACCAGGAACGGCCGGCCGGAGACGTCGATTGCCGCACGCGTCAGCGTTTCATCCATGGCAAGGTCGATCGAGGCATAGCGCATGATGCCGCGCCGCTCGCCCAGCGCCTTGGCCAGCGCTTGGCCGATCGCAATGCCGGTGTCCTCGACCGTGTGGTGGTCGTCTATGTGCAGGTCGCCCTTGGCCTTGACCGTGATGTCGATCAGCGAATGGCGCGACAGCTGGTCGAGCATATGGTCGAAGAAACCGACGCCCGTCGACATGTCGGAGATACCGGTGCCGTCGAGATGGACCGAAACCGCGATCTCGGTTTCCTTGGTCTTGCGGCTGACTTCGGCGGAACGGGACGCCATGACCTTGTCCTTGTCTTTGGGCAAACGACTGGGGGCGAAACGGAAAGACAATGCCTCCAAGCGCTCATTAGCTTGAAAACGAAAGCCTTCTAGCAGCATGATCCGGCGATTGCCAGTTGCGATGCGGATCGCTATCGCCGGTAGCGGAGGCGGTTTGCAATCACCCGCCCCATGCATACATATGGCCGATCGAAATCACTCGTACCGCGCCAATCGCCTTATCGGGATCGCGCGAATCGGAGCAACAAATGTCTGATAATCTGACCATGCACGCCACGACCATCGTGACGGTGCGCAAGGGCAACAAGGTGGTGATCGCCGGCGACGGCCAGGTCAGCCTTGGCCAGACCATCATGAAAGGCAACGCCAAAAAGGTGCGCCGCATCGGCAAGGGCGGCAATGTCATTGCCGGTTTCGCCGGCGCCACGGCGGATGCCTTCACCTTGCTGGAGCGGCTGGAAGCCAAGCTCGAACAATATCCCGACCAGCTGACGCGCGCCTGCGTCGAGCTCGCCAAGGACTGGCGCACCGACCGCTATCTGCGCCGGCTGGAAGCCATGATGCTGGTGGCCGACAAGTCGGTCTCGCTGGCGCTGACCGGCACCGGCGACGTGCTCGAACCCGAATTCGGCGTGATGGCCATCGGTTCCGGCGGCAATTATGCGCTGGCGGCTGCCCGTGCGCTGATGGACACCGACAAGGATGCCGAGGAGATCGCCCGAAAGGCGATGCAGATCGCCTCCGACATCTGCGTCTACACCAACAACAATTTCGTCATCGAAACGCTCGATGCCGCCTGAGCCGCCGGTGCTCTACGATTTTCGGCCGGTGACGGAAAAAGACCTGCCGATGATCGCCGGCTGGCTGGCCGCGCCGCATGTCGCGCAGTGGTGGGGCGATCCGGAGACGGAAATCGCCAGTATCAGGGAAAGCATTGACTCGATTTCTGTCGAACCGCTGATCGTCGAGGTCGACGGCAAGCCGATCGCCTATCTGCAGAGCTATGACCCGCATCTGGAGGACGGTCATCCCTATGCCGACCAGCCTTTCGGCACGCTTGGCATCGATCTGTCGATCGGCGTGCCGGACCTTATCGGCAAAGGCCATGGCTCGGCCATTGTCCGCCAGTTCGTCGAGCAATTGTTCGAGGAAGGCGCGCCGCGCGTCATCATCGATCCGGACCCGGCTAATGGACGCGCCATTCGCGCCTATGAAAAGGCCGGGTTCAGAACCATCGATCACAGGCACTCGGAATACGGGGACGTCGTGCTGATGGCCGTCGATGCCGAAGGCGACGCGCAAGAGGGGGAATAGACTGATGACGACACCGGGCGCCGACAAAAATTACTCGGCCTACGAAGACAGCTGGCGGATGGGGCTTCTGCTCGTGCTCGCTCTGCTCATCTTCCAGGCAGGCGCGCTGTACGGCATGGGCCGCACGCCGATCTGCACCTGCGGCTACGTCAAACTCTGGCACGGCGTGGTCAACAGTTCGGAGAATTCCCAGCATATTTCCGACTGGTACACCTTCTCGCATATCATCCACGGCTTCCTGTTCTACGCCTTGGCCTGGTTCCTGTTTCCGCGCTCGCCGATCGGTCTGCGCCTGGCTTTTGCGGTTGTCATCGAGGGCGGCTGGGAGCTCCTGGAAAACAGCCCGTTCATCATCGAGCGCTACCGCGCCGGCACCATTTCGCTGGATTACTATGGCGACTCGATCATCAATTCGGTGTTCGACACACTGGCCATGGTGCTGGGATTTGTGATGGCGCGAAAGCTACCTATATCAGTCGTCGTCGGCCTCGCCCTCATCTTCGAACTGGGTGTCGGCTACCTCATCCGGGACAATCTGACGCTCAACGTGATCATGCTGCTGCATCCGTTTGAGTCCATCAAGCAGTGGCAAAGTGGAATTTAGTGATATGACCACCTTTTCTCCCCGCGAAATCGTTTCGGAACTCGATCGCTTCATCATCGGCCAGAAAGACGCCAAGCGCGCTGTGGCCATCGCCTTGCGCAACCGCTGGCGCCGCCAGCAGCTCGAAGGCCAGATGCGCGAAGAGGTGATGCCGAAGAACATCCTGATGATCGGCCCGACCGGCGTCGGCAAGACCGAGATCTCGCGCCGCCTGGCGCGGCTCGCCGGCGCACCTTTCGTCAAGGTCGAAGCGACGAAGTTCACCGAAGTCGGCTATGTCGGCCGCGATGTCGAACAGATTATCCGCGACCTCGTCGAGATCGCCATTGGCCTGGTGCGCGAAAAGATGCGCGAGGACGTCAAGGCGCGCGCCCACATCAATGCCGAGGAACGCGTGCTGGAAGCCCTTGTTGGCAAGACGGCAAGCCCGGCGACCCGCGACAGCTTCCGCAAGAAGCTGCGCGACGGCGAGCTCGACGACAAGGAGATCGAGATCGAAGTTGCCGACACCGGCACTGGCGGCATGCCCGGCTTCGAGATCCCCGGCATGCCGGGCGGCAGCGTTGGCGTGCTCAACATCAACGACATGCTGTCGAAGGCGATGGGCGGCAAAAAGACCAAGGCGCGCAAGACGACGGTGAAGGAGTCCTACGCGCTGCTGGTCAACGACGAGTCCGACAAGCTGCTCGACCAGGACGAGGTGGTGCGCCGGGCGCTGGACGCGACGGAAAACGACGGCATCGTCTTCCTCGACGAGATCGACAAGATCGCCTCGCGCGAAGGCGGCATGGGCGCCGGCGTTTCGCGCGAAGGCGTGCAGCGCGACCTGCTGCCGCTGATCGAGGGCACGACTGTGGCGACAAAATACGGGCCGTTGAAGACCGACCACATATTGTTCATCGCCTCGGGCGCGTTCCACGTCTCGAAGCCGTCCGACCTGTTGCCGGAACTGCAGGGCCGCCTGCCGATCCGCGTCGAACTGCGAGCGCTGGAAAAGGACGATTTCGTCCGCATCCTCACCGAGACCGAGGCCAGCCTGATCAAGCAGTATATCGCGCTGATGAAGACCGAGGGCGTCGACCTGACCTTCACCGACGACGCCATCGATTCGCTGGCCGGCATCGCCGTCGACCTCAACGCCAGCGTCGAAAACATCGGCGCAAGGCGGCTGCAGACGGTGATGGAGCGCGTGCTGGACGAGATCTCCTACGATGCGCCGGACCGCAACGGCACCAGCGTCACCATCGACGCCGCCTATGTGGAAAAGCATGTCGGCGACCTCTCCAGAAACACAGATTTGTCGCGATTCATCCTTTAAACGAGGGCGCCGGATCAGTCCGGCGCCGGTAGAGCGCCGCGCGTCCTTCGGGCGCGCAAAGGTCGCTCTAACAGTATTGAATCGACGCGTCGGACTTTCCAAAAATCGGTTCCGATTTTTGGGCCGATGCTTCGGCAACAATTTCCGGCAAACAACATTATGTGTGGCCGGATGGTATCATGCGGCCACCTTTCGTCTTGCCGTGTGACGGGGCGCTCTCGACTCAACCCGGAGCACTACCCTAGTTTGCGCGGCATTATTGCAGGCGGCGGCGCATGAAAAAACTGATCCTGATCATTCTCGGCTTGACGCTGGCGGCGACGCTGTTCGCCGCCGACGCGGCAACATTGGTGCCGGCAGGCAACCGCAACGCCGTGCAGCCCGACATACCCGGGGCATCGAGCCGTCGCACCCAGGCCACCAACACCACGTTCCAGGCCAAATACCGCAAGGTGTACGCGCTGCTGCAGAGTGACGCCGAACTGCGCGCCAAGATCAAGAAGGCGGCCGCCGCTTACGGCATCAACCCCTTGCATATCGTCGGCGCCATCGTCGGCGAGCACACCTACAATGTCGACGCCTACGACCGGCTGCAGACCTATTACGTCAAGGCGATCTCCTACCTCTCCAGCAAGCTGTCCTTCGCCTATGACGGCGAGGACATCACCGACTTCGTGCAGCGGCCGGAATTCAAGAAATGCACGATGCCAGACAGCTACGATCTGTGGGAATGTCGCGAGCAGGTGTGGAACCACTCTTTCCGCGGCAAGACCGTCGGCGGCACAAGCTTCCCCAACGACCGCTTCGGCGCCACCTTCTTCCAGCCCTATTATGCCGGCCAGACCTTTGGCCTCGGCCAGCTCAACCCGCTGACCGCGCTGCAGATGAGCGATCTCGTCCACAAGGTTTCGGGGTTGCCCGAGCTCGATGTCGGCGATCCGAATGGGGTCTACAAGACGATCATGGATCCAGATCTGACTCTGCCCTATGTGGCTGCGACGATCCGCAAGTCGATCGACGCCTATAAAAGCATTGCCGGCTTCGACATTTCGGGCAATCCGGGGCTCACCGCCACGCTCTACAATGTCGGCAATCCCGAGCAGCGCGCCTATGCGCTGAAGGCCGAGAACGACAAGCGCCGCGCCACCGGCGAGCCGGAAAAGCTGCCGGAAGAGAACTATTACGGCTGGCTGGTCAACGACAAGCTGGACGAGCTGAAGGCGCTGTTTTAGGGGCGCCCAGGGTTCGTGACCTGTTGCGTGGAAGTTGAACCTTTTCAATAGGTCTGCGCCGCCCCTCATGCCCTGCCGGGCATTTCTCCCCGTATAGTGACGGGGAGAAAGACGCTTTCGTCGATGCTTCGCCAATTTTCAACGAGGCGCCGAGGGCCGCAACAGCTCCCTTCTCCCCGTCACATACGGGAGAAGGTGCCGGCAGGCGGATGAGGGGCGGCGCAACCCTTGACGACTAGTCAATCAAGCCGCCAGCAACGACTTGAGCTTCACATCCTGCGATCCCAGCGCTTCGGGCGCCGGCTTTGCCCGCTTGGCGATCAGCATCTCGGCCAGCCTGATGTCGCGTGCCACCGCATTGCCGGGGCCGATGCCGCTGGCCGCCACCAGCCTGCCGTCCTCGGCCAGGTGGAAAAGAATGAAGGCGCCGTCGCTGAGGTCGCGGCGCACCGTGCTTTTGCCCTCGTCGGAAAGTCCGGCGATCTGCAGGCTGAGCCCATACTGATCCGACCAGAACCACGGCACCGCGGCATGCGCCTCGCCGTCGCCCAGCATGTTCCTCGCTGCCAGCGCACCCTGTTCCTGGGCGTTGCGCCAGGCCTCCAGCCGCACGCGGCGGCCAGCATAGACAGCGAGCGGAAACGAACAACAGTCGCCGGCGGCAAAGATGTCCGGGTCACCAGTGCGCAGCGTGGCGTCGACGGCGATGCCATTGTCGATGGTCAGACCCGCTTCGACGGCAAGCCCGGTGACCGGCACGGCGCCGATGCCGATGACGGCCAGATCGGCAACGATCTCTTGTCCGTCGGCGAGCGCAATGCACACCTCGGTGCCGTCATCGGCGATGGCTGCGATACCCAGACCGGCGAGAATGGTCACGCCTTCGGCCTCATGCGCCTGATGGATGATCTCGGCGATCTCCGCTGGCACACCGCGCATCAGGATGCGCGGCTGCGCCTCGATGACGGTGACCGCAGCCCCGAGCTTGCGCGCCGCCGCGGCGAGTTCGAGGCCGATAAAGCCGCCACCAATGATGGCGATACGGTTTGCGGGGGTGAGGTGACTGCGAATGGCGAGTGCGTCGGCAAATGTGCGAAGGTAGACGCAGCGCGACCCCAAACCTGGCATCGGCAGTTTGCGCGGTGTCGAGCCCGTCGCCAGCAGCAGCTTGTCATAGAGCAGGACCGAGCCGTCGGTCAGTCGGACCGTATGTGCCGTGCGGTCGATCGCCACCGCTTGAACGGAATGGATATGCCGGATCGCGCGTTCGGCCAGAAGCGCATCACTGGCGATCGCCTTGATCTCGGGCGCATCGCTCGTCATCGCGTCCTTCGACAAAGGGGGCCGCTCATAGGGCAGATGCGGTTCGTCACCGACCAGCGTCACCGGGCCGTCATAGCCAAGCTCGCGCAGCGCCAGCGCTGCCCGCCCTCCGCATTCGCCGGCGCCGATGATGACCATCCCAGCTTGCATCGCCATCATCCGATCTGGATCAGCACTTTGCCCGCCTCGACCTTGACCGGATAAGTCGCGAGGTTGACGCAGACCGGCGCGCCGCGCGCAGCACCCGTCTTGTAGTTGAAGCGGCCATTGTGCTTGGGGCATTCGATGATGTCGTCCATCACCAGCCCGTCGGCCAGATGCACCTTTTCGTGTGTGCACAGGCCATCGGTGGCGAAATAATCATCGTCCGGGCTGCGATAGATGGCGAAGGTGCGCCCGCCATGATCGAAGCGCATCACATCCTCTTCGTCGATGTCGCCGGCCGCGCAGGCCTCGACCCAGTCGCTCATTTGTACCTCCCCGAAAATCGGATCGCCGCGATCATTCCGCCGCGGTGGCGACAGCATCGTTGTGGAATTCCTCGCGGTATGGCCGCGCCGTTGGCGGCAGCTCGCGCTTGATGAAATAATCCTCGTTGCGCAGCTGGCGCAGGAAGGCCGGGATCATCTCGCGATAGCCGGCCAGGATCGACGGCGTCGGCGCCGGCAGATCGTGCTTGATCAGCGCATGCAGCCTCGGCAGCGCGTGATAGGGCACCATCGGGAACATGTGGTGTTCGACATGGTAATTCATGTTCCAGTAGATGAAACGGCTGACCGGGTTCATCAGCACCGTGCGGCTGTTCAGGCGGTGGTCGATGACATTGTCGGCGAGGCCGCCATGCTGCAGTAGGCCGGTCATGACGTGATGCCAGGCGCCATAGAGGCGGGGCAGGCCGATCAGCATCAGCGGCAGCCAGGAATGCAGGTAGAGGGCCAAGCCGATGGTCGCGATGTAGATGGCGAGCCATATGCGGGCCACACGGATCGCCTTAGGCTGCTCCTGCTCGGGAATGAAGGTTTTTTCGGCGGCGCTGATGACGCCGGCGGCATTGCGCACCATGTCGGTCATCGCATGCCAGGCGTCGAGAATGCCGAAGAAGTTGAGCACCACGCGCAAAAGGTCCGGCGGCCGCATGACGGCGATTTCGGGATCGCGGCCGACGATGATGGTGTCGGTGTGGTGACGCGTGTGGCTCCAGCGCCAGGTCACCGGGTTGCGCATGATCATGAAGCAGGCGAGCTGGTAGACGGCATCGTTCATCCACTGCGTGCGGAAAGCCGTGCCATGGCCGCATTCGTGCCAACGGGAGTCGGTCGAGGAGCCGTAGAGCACGCCATAGACGAAGAAGAACGGCACGCACCACCAGCTGCCCCAGAACCAGGCGCCGCCGGCGGCACTCAGGATCAGCGCGGCGAGCCAGATCGCGGTGTCGCGGATCGCCGGCCCATCGGAGCGCTGCATCAGCTCCTTCATCTGCTTGCGCGGAATATCGGTGTGATACCAATCGGCCGCCGACAGTCCAGTCTCGACGGCGAGCTTGGCGTCGCGGCCGATCAGGCTGTAGTCGCGCCGGGACGGTGCTGCGTCCATCACTGCCGTCATCGAGGTTCCTCCATCAGCGCCTTGCGATCAGCCCACAATGGAAGCTCGGGCGCAATAGCTGGGAATTCAAAATAGCGCCAAGCCATGATAGTCTCAATATCACAAAGATAGTTTCTATCATTTCATATCAGAATGAGGTAATCTCAATTCGCAAGCAGCGGAGGATCCATGGCAAAGCGGCCAACCATCACCGATCTGGCGCGCATCTCCGGCGTCAGCGTCGCCACCGTCGACCGGGTGCTGAACAACCGGCTGCCGGTGCGCGAGGAAACCGCGCGCCGTGTCTATGAGGCCGCGACCGGTATCGGCTATCACGCCGCCGGGCTGATCAAGCAGCGCATGCGCCAGGAATTGCCGGAATACCGACTCGGCTTTCTGCTGCTGCGCGGCAATGATGTCTTCTACGGCGATTTCGCGCGGGAACTGGAAGTGGCGGTCTCGCAATCGCAGCGCTTTCGCGGCGTCGCCACCATCGACTTCGCCAGTTCGCTCGCCGCCGACGAGATCGCCGCCCAGATGCGCAGACTGGCGGCGAAATCCCGGGCCATCGCCGTTGTCGGCCCGGACCATCCGACGTTGACGGCGGCGGTGGAGGCGCTGAAGGCGAGGGGGCAACCGGTCTTCTCGCTGCTGTCGGACTTTGCCGCCGGCATCCGAGAGGGCTATGTCGGCCTCGACAACCGCAAGGTCGGTCGCACCGCGGCCTGGATGATCGCCAAGGCGGCGCCGAAGCCCGGCAAGGTCGCCCTTTTCGTCGGCAGCCATCGCTTCCACGGCCATGAACTGCGCGAGATCGGCTTTCGCTCTTTCTTCCGCGAACACGCGCCGGAGTTTACCGTGATGGAAACGCTGGTCAATCTGGAAGCCAACCAGGTGACCCACGATGCGATGATCGATCTCCTGGCGCGCTATCCGGATCTTGCCGGCTGCTACGTCGCCGGCGGCGGCATGGAAGGCGCGGTCTCGGCGCTGCGGGCGGCGAAGCCGGCAAACATGCCGGTGGTCGTCTGCAACGAGATCAACGCCGAATCGCGCGCAGCACTCGCCGACAACATCCTGACCATGGTGATCTCGACACCGCTCGCCGCTCTGTGCCGCGAGCTCGTCGGGCTGATGGCGCATGCCATCGAGGCCGGCGCCGCCAATGCGCCGGGCCAGACCTTTCTGCCCTTCGACATCTACGTGCCGGAAAACATTTGACCCTCGCCGGCGAGAGTCGGCCCGGAAATGATAGAATCTATCAGAGCGAGCCGAAAATCCGCCATCCGACCGCGGAATCACCCTTGACGTCGCGGCGGAAAATGGAATAAAAATTTCACCAACTGGGTATTTTGGTTCTTTCGTTCCGGAACATCTGTTTCAAACAGGGGAGCCTGGCGTTCCTATCCTTGGGAAAACGCCGTCCGGAACGGAGACGACATCAGGGAGAGATTCCTCGGGCGATCGGGGATTCCGGGTAGATCGGTGCAGCCGGACACCAAATGTGGAGGAGAAACACAATGAAGAAACTGATTTTGGGCGTCGCCTTTGCGGCGCTGATGAGTTCGTCCGCTTTTGCCGCCAAGATCGGCGTGTCGATGGCCAAGTTCGACGACAACTTCCTGACCGTGCTGCGCAACGGCATGATCGAGCAGGCCAAGGGCATGAGCGGCGTTGAGCTGCAGGTCGAAGACGCGCAGAACGACGTCGCCAAGCAGCTCGACCAGATCAAGAACTTCGCCGCCTCGGGCGTCGACGCCATCATCGTCAACCCGGTCGACACTTCGGCCACGCAGGCGATGTCGGATGCTGCTGCCGCCGCCAAGATCCCGCTCGTCTATGTCAACCGCGAGCCGGTCAATGTCGACACGTTGCCCGACAACCAGGCTTTCGTCGCTTCGAACGAGGCCGATTCCGGCACGCTCGAGACCAAGGAAGTCTGCCGCCTGTTCACCGAGGCCGGCAAGAAGGAAGCCAATGTCTATGTCATCATGGGCGAGCTTTCCAACCAGGCCGCCGTGCAGCGCACCAAGGACATCGAAGAGGTGATCGCCACGCCGGAGTGCAGCTTCATCAAGATCATCGACAAGCAGACCTCGAACTGGAACCGCGACGAAGCGCAGAACCTGATGACCAACTGGCTCTCGACCGGCAAGCCGTTCGACGGCGTCATCGCCAACAATGATGAAAGCGCCATCGGCGCCATCCAGGCGATGAAGGCCGCCAATGTCGACATGAAGTCGGTTGTCGTCGGTGGCGTCGACGCCACGCAGGACGCGCTTGCCGCCATGCAGGCGGGCGACCTCGACGCCACCGTCTTCCAGGACGCGGCCGGCCAGGGCGCTGGCGCACTCGATGCAGCCCTGAAGCTCGCCAAGGGCGAAAAGGTCGAGCACAAGGTCTATGTGCCCTTCCAGCTCGTGACGCCGGCTAACATCGACAAGTTCCTGAAGAAGAACTGAGCCGTACGCATACGGGGCGGCGCTCTCACACGAAAGACAGCGCCGCTCCTTCTTCCCTCGTTGCCGGCAAGGCGGCGAGGAACGACCGTGGCTGACGGAGGATCGAAGATTGTCACAGACATCGCATGGCGTCGGCGGGGTCAGTTATGACGCGAAGAAGCGGACATGGCCGGCCGAATTCAACGTCTTCCTGGCGCTCATCATTCTCGTTGTCGTCTTCGAACTGATAGGTCGAATCTTTCTCGGCGACTCCTTCCTGTTCAACACCCGCGACAACGTCGCCGGCATCTTCAACGAGGCCCGCCTGCAGATCATCATCCTGCAAGTGTCGATCGTCGGCATCATCGCCATTGGCGTCACGCAAGTGATCATCTGCGGCGGCATCGACCTGTCCTCGGGTTCGATTGTCGGCGCCACCGCCATGATCGCCATGAGCTTCGCCCAGGTGGCGACGGTCAATGGCAACCCCAACCCCAAGGCGATGTTCCTGGCGCAAGGCTGGACCGACCTGCCGGTCATCGTGCCGGTGCTGGTTGCGGTCGGCTGCGGCATGCTCGCCGGCCTGATCAACGGCTCGTTGATCGCCTACACGCGCATCCCGCCATTCATCGCCACCCTCGGCATGATGATCACCGCGCGCGGCATCGCCAAATGGTGGTCCAAAGGCCAGCCGATCTCGTTTCCCACCGACAGTTTTGCCGCCATCAGCACCGGCTCCAGGCCGGTCATCATCTTCCTGGCGCTGGCGGTGCTGTTCCAGCTGATCCTGACCTATACGCGCTACGGCAAGCATTGTTATGCCATCGGGTCCAATGAGGATGCCGCGCGCATGTCCGGCATCAAGATCCCCAATCACAAGATCCTCGTTTACACGATCGCCGGCATTCTTGCCTCGCTCGCCGCGGTCGTACTGTGCTCCAAGAACCTGACCGCACAGTCTGGCATGGGTGTGATGTACGAGCTCGACGCCATCGCCATGGCGGTCATCGGCGGCGTCTCGCTGTCGGGCGGCCGCGGCTCGATCATAGGCACGGTGATCGGTGCGCTGATCTTCGGCGTCATCATTTCCGGCTTCACCTTCCTGCGCCTCGACGCCTACTATCAGGAGATGGTCAAGGGCGTGATCATCGTCGGCGCGGTCGTGCTCGACCAGTGGCGTCAACGCATGCGGGCATTGAGGGCTTGACCATGTCAGACATCGTCCTGAAGACCGAAAACCTCACCAAGCGCTATGGCGGCGTGCATGCGCTGGAAGGCGCCAATTTCGAGCTGCGCAAGGGCGAGCATGTCGCCATCATGGGCGACAATGGCGCCGGCAAATCAACCTTCGTGCGCCAGATCACCGCTGTCGAACAGCGCACCAGCGGCCAGATCTGGTTCGACGGCAAGGAAGTGAATTTTGCCGGCCCGATCGAGGCCCGCACCGCGGGCATCGAGACGGTGTTCCAGAACCTGGCGCTCGCCGACGATCTCGATGTACCGTCGAACCTGTTCCTCGGCCGCGAAAAGGTGCTGTTCAATCTCGGCCCGTTCTCGATCCTCGATCGCAAATACATGCGCAAGGCGACCGAGGCGGCGCTTATCCGCACCGCGGTGAAAATCCCCAATCTGTCCAACACCATCCGCCACATGTCGGGCGGCCAGCGGCAATGCGTGGCGATCGCCCGGACCGCAACCTTCGCCTCCAAGCTGATCATCATGGACGAGCCGACGGCGGCGCTTGGCGTGCAGGAGACGGCGCAGGTCGAAAACATCATCCGCACACTGAAGGACAATGGCGAGCCGCTGATCCTGATCAGCCACAATATGCGCCAGGTGTTCGACCTGTGCGACCGCATCGTCGTGTTCCGGCGCGGCCGCATCGTCGCCAATCTGCGCAAGGAAAACACCGACGGCAACGACATCGTCTCCTACATCACCGGCGCCAAGACCGGGGAGGCGGAACTCGCGGCCTAAACAGGATGATCAACCGGTTTCCGGACGATCTGACGCGCTGAGCAATTCCGGGAAAGTGTGAAACGGTTTTCCGTCCGGAATTGCGCCAAAACAAGAAGTACCCTTGCCACCTTCCCCTCAGGGGAAGGTGGAGACACAACTCTCTCGAACCCATCCCCCTAGAGGAAATACTCCATGACTGTTCGTTTCGCCCTCCTCGGTGCCGGCCGCATCGGCAAGGTCCACGCCCGCGCCGTCGGCTCCAACCCCGACGCAAAGCTGGTAGCGGTGGCCGATGCCTTCGAGAAGGCGGCGACCGAGCTGGCGACTGCCTATGGCGCCGAGGTGCGCACCATCGACGCGATTGAAAAATCAAAGGATATCGACGCCGTCGTCATCTGTACGCCGACCGACACCCATGCCGATCTGATCGAGCGCTTCGCCAAGGCCGGCAAGGCGATCTTCTGCGAGAAGCCGATCGACCTTAACGTCAAGCGCGTGGAAAAATGCCTGGCCGTGGTCGACAAGGCCAAGGCGACGCTGATGGTCGGCTTCAACAGGCGTTTCGATCCGCATTTCGCCGCCGTGCGCAAGGCGATCGACGACGGCGCCATCGGCACCGTCGAGATGGTCACCATCACCTCGCGCGATCCGGGCGCGCCGCCGGTCGACTATATCAAGCGCTCGGGCGGCATTTTTCGCGACATGACCATCCACGATTTCGACATGGCACGCTTCCTCCTCGGCGAGGAGGTTGTAGCGGTCAGCGCCCATGCCTCGGTGCTGGTGGACAAGAAGATCGGCGAAGCCGGCGATTTCGATAGCGTCAGCGTCATCCTCGAGACCGCGTCCGGCAAACAGGCCGTCATCTCCAACTCGCGCCGCGCCACCTATGGCTACGACCAGCGCATCGAGGTGCATGGCTCCAAGGGCATGGTCGCTGCCGAAAATCAGCGGCCGGTGTCGATCGAACTGGCCAATGAGAAGGGCTATACGCGCCCGCCGCTGCACGATTTCTTCATGACCCGCTATCTCGACGCCTACGCCATCGAGATCGCCGCCTTCATCGCCGCCGCAACCTCGGGCAAGAAGGCATCGCCGAGCGGCGCCGATGGCCTCGTGGCGCTGAAGCTGGCCGATGCGGCGCTGAAGTCGGCGACGTCAGGCAAGACCGTCCGTCTCGACAAGTAAGAACCCACAGGAGCAGAGCGATGAGCACATCAGCCGATCGCAATTCGAAGACGCGCGCCATCGTCACTGGCGGCGCGCAAGGCATCGGCTTTGCCGTCGCCACAGCACTGGCCGACGAGGGCTGCCGGGCGCTGGCGCTCATCGGCCGTTCGCAGGAGAAGGGCGACAAGGCGGTCGCCCACTTCAAGAAAGCCGGTGTCGACGCCATCTTCATCAGCGCCGACGTTTCGAAAGTAGCCGACTGCAAGCGCGCTGTCGCAACCGCGATCTCGCATTTCGGCACCATCAACGCGCTGGTCAACGCCGCCGCCACCTCCGCACGCGGTTCATTGGTCGAGACCTCCGAAGAGGTCTTCGATCAGATTTTCCAGACCAATGTGCGTGGCCCGTTCTTCCTGATGCAGGGCGTGGTTGCGCATCTGCTGGACAAGAAAGCGCCCGGATCGATCGTCAACGTGCTGTCAATGTCGGCGCATTGCGGCCAGTCCTTCCTGGCGCCCTATTCCTCGAGCAAGGGCGCGCTGGCGACGCTGACCAAGAATGTCGCCAACGCCTACCGCTTCAACCGCATCCGCTGCAACGCCGTGCTGCCTGGCTGGATGGACACCGAAGGCGAGGACATCGTGCAGAAGAAATGGCACGGCGCCTCCGACGACTGGCTGGCCAAGGCCGAGGCCGGCCAGCCGATGGGCCAGCTGGTGAAGCCGGATCAACTGGCACGGCTGATCAGCTACATGATAAGCCCGCAATCCGGCGTCATGACCGGGTCATTGGTCGACTACGACCAGAATGTTGCGGGGTCGTCACCGGAGTAAGGCCGGCGCCCCGGCCGGCCCCTTTCTCCCCGTCACTATACGGGGAGAAATGCCCGGCAGGGCAATGAGGGGCAGCACCGACTTTGACAGTTACAGGGTCGATTGAATAGCGCTTTTCGCCCCCGTCCTATCCTCCGACGCAAGCGCCGCCCCTCACCTGCCTGCCGGCATCCTCTACCGTATAGTGACGGGGAGAGGGGCGCTCTCGCCGGCGATTTCGCCAACTCATTTACGGCACGTGACAAACACCCCGGCATCGATTATATGAGCCTCATGATCAACCTGTCCGCCACGTATTGGTACTTTAGCAGCTCGCTGGCGGCGGGAGGATTGCGCTCGATCTGAAGATTGCAGCAACAAGTCCGAACAGCCGCCAGACCTGGCGGCTTTTTTGTTTCAGCCGGCAGGTCTCCTAAAAAACAGGAGCAGAAAGCCGTGTTGACCACCACAGACGACCTTCGGGTCAAGGAAATCCGAGAACTGAGCTCGCCGGAACAGGTGACGCGAGAAATCCCGCGCACGCTGACGGCGACGCGCACCGTCGCCGCGTCACGCAACGCCATCCATTCAATCCTCACAGGGGCCGACGATCGACTTGTTGTCATCGTCGGCCCTTGTTCCATCCACGATCCGGTCGCGGCCGTTGACTATGCCAGCCGTCTGGCGGCGCTGCGCGAGACCCTGTCCGACCGGCTCGAGATCGTCATGCGCGTCTATTTCGAGAAGCCGCGCACCACGGTCGGCTGGAAGGGCCTGATCAACGATCCCGACCTGGACGGCAGTTTCAACATCGAGAAAGGGTTACGCATGGCGCGCAACGTCTTGTCGGCCGTCAACAATCTCGGCCTGCCGGCAGCGACCGAGTTCCTCGATATGACCATCCCGCAATACATTGCCGACCTCGTTGCCTGGGGTGCTATCGGCGCGCGCACCACCGAAAGCCAGATCCACCGCGAGCTGGCATCGGGCCTGTCCTGCCCCGTCGGCTTCAAGAACGGCACCGATGGCAATCTCAGGATCGCCGCCGAGGCGGTGAAATCAGCTGCCCAGCCGCATCATTTCATGGCGGTGACCAAGGGCGGGCGCAGCGCCATTGCTGCAACGACCGGCAATGAGGACTGCCATGTCATCCTGCGCGGCGGCGTTCAGCCCAACTATGACGCGGCTAGCGTCGAGGCGGCCTCGGCCGAACTCGCCCGCATCGGCGTCACCCCTCGTCTGATGATCGATATCAGCCATGCCAACTCGGCCAAGAAGCCGGAGAACCAGCCCAGGGTGGCGGCCGACGTCGCCGGCCAGGTCGCGGCGGGCGACGAGCGCATCATCGGCGTCATGATCGAGAGCAATCTCGTCGCCGGCCGGCAGGATGTGGTGCCCGGCAAGCCGCTGGTCTATGGCCAGAGCATCACCGATGGCTGCATCGACTGGGCGACCACCGAGACCGTGCTGCACGGCCTCGCCGGCGCCGTCGAATGGCGCCGCTCAACCCGCCGCGCCATGCTGGAGAGCCGGCAGGGCGCGGCTTGACGCTTGCCGGCGTTTGCTCGGCACGCACCCCCACCCTCCCCACAAGGGGGAGGGAACGCTGCCGCGTGCCATCATCGAAACCGAACTTCTGCTGGTTTGCTGGGTTTCAGCGCCTACGCAGTCTCCCTCCCCCTTGTGGGGGTTCGAAGGACGGGCGAGACCCGTGGCTCGCCCCGGCAGGATTAAGGGTGGGGGTATTCGTAAAGCGCAAGGGCCCAGGCCATAGGCGGCGATTGCACTGCGGCGGGTAGCAGCAATCACGCCGCCTTCAAACCGTGCCAGGCGGTCAGCACCGAAACCACAACCAGAAGCAGTCCGGCGGCCCGGCCGGCAAATATGGTCGCCCGCGGATTGGCGACCAACAGATTGCGGCTGCGCCCGGCTGACACTGCGAGCCCGCCATAGACGGCAAATTGCGTGGCGACCGTCATCAATCCCATGATGGCCGCCTGCATCCAGATCGGGCCATAGGCCGGCTTCAGGAACTGCGGATAGACCGCGAAGACGAAGAGATAGGCTTTGGGATTGATCAGGCAGATCACCAGCCCCTGGCGAAACGCCTTCCATGCGGAGCGGCTGCCGGCCGGCCCGTCTTGGCCGACCTTGATCGAGCTGCGTATCAGCGTCAGGCCGATATAGGCCATGTAGACGGCGCCGGCGATCAGCAGCGGGTTGTAGAGGATCGGCACGAAATGCATCAGCAGGCCGACGCCGACCGCGCCGTTCAGCGTATGCACCATGCCGCCCGTCATGATGCCGCCGGTGGCGGCAAGCCCTCTGTTGCCGCCGCCGGTCAGTGCATTGGCAAGCACGAACAGCATATCCATGCCGGGCACGATGATGATGCCGAACAGCAGGATAAAGAAAAGCCAGAGATTCTCTGCATAACTCATGTCAGTTGCCTGTCGCTTCCTGTCAGTGTGCCGTTGGGGAGTTTGTTGATTTTCAACCCGATAGGCAGTCCAATAGATCATCCCAACTGACGGGGATGTGTCAGTAGCATTTTGATCGGGCGAGGAAATGCGCAAGGCGTCGCGTCTGTTCGAGATCATCCAGATCCTGCGGCTGGCAAGGCAGCCGGTGACGGCGGCAATGATCGCCGAGCAGCTGGAAGTGACGGTCCGCTCGATCTATCGCGACATCGCCGCACTGCAGGCGATGCGCGTGCCGATCGAGGGTGGGCGCGGCATCGGTTACATACTGCGCCCCGGCTTCGATCTGCCGCCGCTGATGTTTTCGATCGAGGAAATGGAGGCGATCGTGCTGTCGCTGGCGCTGCTGGAGCGCACGGGCGACAGCGAACTCAAGCAGGCGGCCAAGCGCGTCAGCGCCAAGATCGCCGGCGCGGTGCCACCGCCCTTGCGTCAGGCGTTCGACGCCAATGCGTTGCATGTCTGGGGGTTCGCCGCGCCCGCAATCGGCGCGGTCGACCTGGCGCTGGTGCGGCGCGCCATCCGCGACGAGGAAAAGCTCGACCTCTCCTATCGCGACGAAATGGGCCGCGCCTCCGAACGCCTGATTCGTCCGATCGCGCTGATCTACTACGCCGAAACCGCCAACATCGTCGCCTGGTGCGAACTGCGCCAGGCGATTCGCAATTTCCGCAGCGACCGCATCGAGGCTTGCCAGCCGACCGGCCTGCGCTTCAAGGGCGAAGGCGATCGTTTGCGGCAGGTCTGGGTCGACGGCTGGGAGACGAACGTCGTGGCTGCTTCCGGGTGAAGTGAACGGTTCTACCGCACATCCACCCAGCGCTTCTCCTCGAACGACCTTGCCATGGCGTGCACGGTGCGCTCGATCTCCAGCCCTTCCGCAAATTCGATCACCCGCGCCGGCTTGCCGGCAAGCCGTGTCAGCAGTTCGTGGCATTCGATGATCTTGAGATCGTTGAAGCCGAGGCCGTGGCCGGGCGCCGGCAGGAAGGCGTCGTAGGGCTTGTGGTGCGGCGCCACCAATATGGTGCGATAGCCCTGTTCCGTCGGGCGATCGGCGGTGACATAGAGCTGGATTTCGTTCATCCGCTCCTGGTCGAACAGGATCGATCCCTTCGAGCCGAAGATCTGGATGGCGATGCGGCCCTTGCGACCCCAGGCCGAGCGGTTGACCAGCAGCGTGCCGGCCACACCGTTTTCCAGATGCATCAGCACGCTGGCGATGTCGTAGGTTTCGACTGCACGGCGGCCGCCGGCGTCGACCCGGCGGTCGGCATAGGGTTTGGACATGTCACACATGACGCGGGCAACACGGCCGAACAGGGTGCTGACCAGCGACAGCGGATGCACAGCGAAATCGTCGAGCGCGCCATAGCCCGACGCGGCTTCATGCTTCCAGAAGAACCGCGCTTCCGGGTCGGCCATGAAATCCTCATCCATCTCGATGCGCAGATGGTTGACCTCGCCGATGATCTTCTCATCGAGCAGCGCGCCGATGTGGCGGATGGCCGGACTCTGTATGTAGTTGTAGCCCAGCGCCGCCACCTTGCTGGACTTCTTCGCCGCGGCCGCCATCGCCTCGGCGTCGGCAAAGCTCGGCGCCATCGGCTTTTCGCACCACAAATGCTTGCCGGCTTCGAGGATGGCGATGGCCATTTCCGGATGGAACTGGTTGGGTGTGGTCAAGGAGACGATATCAACCTCGGGATCGTTGACCACCGCGCGCCAGTCGCCGGAGGCCTTGGCAAAGCCGAACTCGCCCGCCTTCCGTTCGGCAAGCTCCTCATTGACCTCGCCAAGATGAACCAGTTTTGGCTTGGCGACATCCGGAAAGACGGCACCGACGGCGCTCCACGCTATGGCGTGGCACTTGCCCATGAAACCCGTGCCGATAAGACCGACGCCGACCATCTTCTTCTCCACTGGATAAAATCCTCGGTGGATGAATTAGTCCATTTTGTTCTGAAATGGAATGTCTGCCTCATTTTTTATGGCGTTCTTGCGCAGGCTCGCTATGATGGGGCACAGAGGACGTTTCACGGATGAGCTTGGACGGGCCGACGATGGACGAACGGGTACCTCGCGATTTCGAGACGCTGCGCGCCACGATCCTCGATCGGCGTGAAACCTTGCCCAAACGCATCGCCCAGATCGCCGCCTACGCGCTCGACAATCCTGATGACATCGCCTTCGGCACCGCCGCCAGCATCGCCGCTTCGGCCGGTGTGCAACCCTCGACCCTGATCCGCTTTGCCCAGCAGCTTGGCTTCGACGGCTTCACCAGCCTGCAGCAGGTGTTTCGCGAGCGGCTGCGCGAGCGCAACTCCTCCTATGACGAGCGCTTGCAGGCGCTGCGCGCCAAGGCCGATGCGGGTGCGGGCCACCGCGCCATCTTCGACGGCTTCGTCGCCGCCGCCAGCACCTCGCTCAACGACATTTCGCGCACTCTGGACGAGGCGCATCTCGAAGACGCGATCTCGCTGCTGGCCAAGGCGGAGACCATCTACGTGCTCGCCAAGCGCCGCTCCTATCCGGTGGCGAGCTACATCGCCTATGCTTTGGGCAAATTGAAGATCCGCAACCAGCTGATCGAATCCGCCGCCGGCCTCAACGCCGAAATGGTCGCCTTTGCCACGCCGGCGGACGCCGTCATCGCCATCAGCTTCTCGCCCTACGCGCCGGCCACCATCGAGGAAGCCCGCACCATTTCCGAACAGGGCGTGCCGATCGTCGCCATCACCGACAGCTCGTTTTCGCCGCTGGCGCAGTTCGCTAGCGTCTGGTTCGAGGTTGCCGAGGCCGATTTCGCCGGCTTCCGCTCGCTGTCGGCAACCATGGCGCTGGCCATGGCGTTGACCGTCGGCGTCGGCGAGAAGCGGCGAAGCACAAGCCGCAAGCGCAAAGGTTAGATCACCTCTACGGCCGCCTCGCCTGCCGCCGAAAGCCGCGCCGCGTCACGCCCCGGCGGCGCTCCGAACTGGCGGGCATATTCCCGGCTGAACTGGGAAGCGCTCTCATAGCCGACGGCAAAAGCGACGCTGGCCACATTGCCTGGCTGGGCAAGCAGCAGATGGCGGGCCTCCAGCAGCCTTATCTGTTTTTGATACTGGATCGGGCTCATCGCGGTCGCCGCCTTGAAGTGACGGTAAAAGGCAGCGTCGCTCATATGGGCGATCTGGGCGAGGTTACTGACCCGGATCGGCTGATGGCAATGCGTCCGGATCCAGGCGATCGCCTGGCCGATGCGGGACAGATGGCCATCGGCACGCGCAAGCTGGCGAAGCTTCCCGCCCTGCGGTCCTTGTAAGAGCCGAAACAGCAACTCGCGTTCAAGCGCTGCCGCAAGCACGGGTATCTCGGCCGGCCGGTCGAGCTGCCGCATGATGCGACGCAATGCGTCGAGCAAATCGTCATTGACGGGCGAGGTGGAGAAACCGTCGCCGCCAAGCGCCGGCTCGTGCTCGACGAGAAGCGCCGCAACAGCCTGCAGGTCAAGGGTGAAGCCGATGGCGAGGTAGGGACGCGCGACGCTCGCTTCGACCAACTGGCTGATGGTCGGCGTCTCGACAGTGTAGATGAAATAGCTGGCTGGATTGTAACGAAGAGCCCGGTCGCCGATCAGAACCGTCTTGGCGCCCTGCAGCACGAACAGGATCCCCGAACCCCACACGCCCGCCACTGGTGCCGTAGTGACTTCGCTGCGGCCGATGGAAACGCGAGGAATAGCCGTAGCCGTTCGTCGCCCGCGCGCATGGCGGCCGGCGATATCGATCAGCTCCCGCAGCGCCTCGCTCATGGCACGAGCATCGCGCATCCACACGCGCCGCGCAACCGTCGTGAGAGGATCAGGCAAGAGCGGGAGAGGTTTCGGCGCGCGACGTTGCCAAGGATACGCCATCTCAGGGTCTTCGACATGCACAGAAGGAGAGCTCTAAAATGACGACATCGAAAAGTGCTGTGGTTACCGGCGCCAACAAGGGCATCGGCCGCGAAATTGCCCGACGATTGGCGACGATGGGCTTCAAGGTGTGGCTCGGCGCCAGGGATGCCGAACGCGGCATGGCAGCAGCGCAGGAATTGCGCGCCGAAGGCCTGGACGTTCAATGGCTTGAGCTGGATGTCACACAGGACGACAGCGTGGCGGCCGCCGCCAAAACCGTCAGTGCGGAAAGCGCCAGCCTTGACGTGCTGGTGAACAATGCCGGTGTCGCTATCAACTACGACCCGCCGCCAAGCCAGCAGCGTGTTGCCGACATCCAGGCTACCTATGAGGTCAATGTGTTCGGGCCGATCCGCGTCACCCAGGCCTTCCTGCCGCTACTGCTTGCAGCGCCGGCCGCGCGCATCGTCATGGTGAGCAGTTCCACCGGGTCCATCGGACGCGCGCTTGACCCCGCCACCGCCAATCATGCCGTCAACCTGCTGGGCTATGGCAGCTCCAAGACGGCCTTGAATGCCGTCACTGTTGCCTTCGCCCGGGAACTGGCGACGCAAGGGATCAAGGTAAACGCGGCGGCGCCGGGCTATACCGCAACCGACCTGAATGGTTATAAGGGGCATCGTACTGTGCAGCAGGCGGCCGAGATCGTCATACACTTGGCGACCCTGGATGCCGATGGTCCGAACGCCGGCTATTTCAACGACGACGGTCCGCTCCCCTGGTAAAAGGGGCCGGACGCAAAGTCGTGAACTCATAAATGCGGAATGGCCGGGATAGGCGGAAATGGACTTGGGATCTGTGGAAAGCGCTCATGTCGTATGCCATGCTAGAACCGAAGTTCATCGAGAATGGTTCATGCATGAGTTGGGAACAGATCGCATCGGATTTCGCTTGGGACGGCTCATGGCGAGATATCTACGTTCTGAACACGTCTGAGGCAGATTGGCAGGCCGTCTGGGACATCCTCCTCGAATGGACCCCGCCTGCCAGTTTCAGTGTCTCCGGCAAGATCGAATCGATGCCATTGGGGGTCGAAGCCGCCCTGGAAAGCGAAACAGACAGCCTACTTTCTTTTTACGTCGGGCCAATCCAGCTTGCATGTCACTTCTTCAGCGCTGTCGAAATTGAGTTCGACTTCGATCCAAGGCAAGTCAGCGGAGAAACCGAGATTGAGCAGCTTGACCGCTTTATGCGATTGCTCGGTGACGCTACTGGGAAGCAGGTAATTCTGACGCAGGAAAATGATCAGGAGGCTATCATCGCCCGCTACTCTCCCGACCTTGAGACTGTGGTTTGGCCAGCATTTTCATAGCCGAATGCCTGCAATGGGTCGCTTTGTCGGCTGGCGGCTTTCCCCTCAAACTCGTCTCGATCCACATCTGGCTACGCGGTGATGAGCCTACGACCTAAGGCTCACGCCGCCATCCTCTGTCTACACTTTTCGTAAAAGGAACGCTCATTCCATATTGACTATGGATTGGAATTATTATTTCATATTGGTGGCGTCACGCTGCCGCTCGCGCGTGTCCCCCAACTAGGTTGCTCAAGACAACAAGACTGACGGGAGGTTCCAATGAGCGAAGCCGTGGACGCGAAATACGCTCCGCTCGATGTCATCACCATCGGTCGCGCTTCCGTCGACCTTTACGGCCAGCAGATCGGCTCGCGGCTGGAGGATATCACCTCCTTCGCCAAGTCGGTCGGCGGCTGCCCGGCCAACATTTCTGTGGGTACGGCGAGGCTCGGCCTGCGCTCGGCCCTGCTCACCCGCGTCGGCGACGAGCAGATGGGCCGCTTCATCCGCGAACAGCTGAGGCGCGAAGGCGTCAATGTCGACGGTCTCAAGACTGACAAGGAGCGACTGACCGCGCTGGTGCTGCTTTCGGTCGAGAGCGAAGGCGTCTCGCCGATGATCTTCTACCGCTCGGATTGTGCCGACATGGCGCTGGCCGAGGAAGACATAGACGAGGCCTTCATCGCCTCGGCGCGTTCCATCGTCGTCACCGGCACGCATTTTTCCCGCCCCAACAGCGACGCCGCCCAGCGCAAGGCGATCCGCATCATCAAGGCCAAGGGCGGCAAGGTGGTGTTCGACATCGACTATCGCCCCAATCTCTGGGGTCTCGCCGGCCATGCCGAAGGTTTCGAGCGCTATGTCAAATCCGACCGCGTCTCGGCGCAGCTGAAGACCGTGCTGCCCGATTGCGACCTCATCGTCGGTACCGAGGAAGAGATCATGATCGCCTCGGGCACCGATGATTGCCTGAGCGCGCTCAAGACCATCCGCGCGCTGTCGTCGGCCACCATCGTTTTGAAGCGCGGCGCCATGGGCTGCATCGTCTATGACGGGCCGATCAGCGACGATCTGGAAGACGGCGTCGTCGGCAAGGGTTTTCCGATCGAGATCTACAATGTGCTCGGCGCCGGCGATGCCTTCATGTCCGGCTTCCTGCGCGGCTGGCTGGGTGGCGAAGACCATGCGACGGCGGCGACCTGGGCCAATGCCTGCGGCGCCTTTGCCGTGTCGCGGCTGCTCTGCGCGCCGGAATATCCGACCTTCGAGGAGCTGCAGTTCTTCCTCAAGAACGGCAGCAAGCATCTCGCCCTGCGTAAGGACGAGGCGATCAACCACATCCATTGGGCAACGACACGCCGGCGCGACATCCCCTCGATGATGGCGCTTGCCTGCGACCATCGCGTCCAGCTCGAGGACGTGGCGGCCAAGACCGGCGCCGATCCGGCCCGCATCCGCGACTTCAAGGTGCTTGCGGTCAAGGCTGCGGCCAAGGTCGCCGCCGGCCGTGACGGCTACGGCATGCTGATCGACGAGAAGCACGGCCGCGAGGCGATGTTCGAATTCGCCCGCCATCCTTTTGCCTGGCTCGGCCGTCCCGTCGAACTGCCGGGCTCACGGCCGCTGCGCTTCGAATTCTCGCAGGACATCGGCTCGCAGCTGGTGGAATGGCCGGTCGACCACTGCATCAAATGTCTTTGCTTCTACCATCCCGACGATCCGGCGGCGCTCAAGGAAGAACAGCAGCAGAAACTGCGCGCCCTGTTCGAGGCGGCGCGGAAGGTCGGGCGGGAATTGCTGGTCGAAATCATCGCCGGCAAGCACGGCAAGCTCGACGACACCACGATCCCGCGCGCGCTGGAAGAACTCTATGCGCTTGGCATCAAGCCGGACTGGTGGAAGCTCGAGCCGCAGGCCTCGGCCGGCGCCTGGGCCAAGATCGAGGCCGTCATCCTCAAGCACGATCCGTGGTGCCGTGGCGTCGTGTTGCTTGGGCTGGAAGCGCCGCAGGACGAGCTGGAAGCTGCCTTCGCCGCGACCGCCAAGGCGCCGATCGTCAAGGGCTTCGCCGTCGGCCGCACCATCTTCGTCCACGCCGCCGAACAATGGCTGGCCGGCAAGATGTCGGATGACGAGGCGATCGCCGACATGGCCGCGCGCTTCGAACAGTTGACCGAAGCGTGGCTTGCCGCGCGTGGCCGTAAAGCAGCATAAAGGCGCGGCACAGGACTGCGGAGGAAAACACTATGACGAAGACAATCCGCCTGACGATGGCGCAGGCGCTGACCCGCTTTCTCAGCAAGCAGATGACCGAGATCGACGGCAAAAAAGTGCCGATCTTCGGCGGCGTCTGGGCGATTTTCGGCCACGGCAATGTCGCAGGCATCGGCGAGGCGCTCTATCAGGTGCGCGATGAACTGCCGACCTTCCGCGCTCACAATGAACAGGCAATGGCGCATGCGGCGATCGCCTACGGCAAGGCTAATTTCCGCCGCCGCTTCATCGCCGCGACCTCGTCGATCGGCCCCGGCGCGCTCAACATGGTGACGGCGGCAGCGCTTGCGCATGTAAACAGGTTGCCCGTCCTGTTTTTGCCGGGCGATGTCTTCGCCAACCGCATCCCCGATCCGGTGCTGCAGCAGGCCGAAGATTTTTCCGACGGCACGGCGACGGTCAATGACTGCTTCCGTCCGGTGTCGCGCTATTTCGACCGCATCACCCGGCCCGAGCAGATCATTCCGGCGCTGGCGCGCACCATGCAGGTGCTGACCGATCCAGCCGATTGCGGCCCGGTAACGCTGTCGCTGTGTCAGGACGTGCAGGCCGAAGCCTATGACTATCCCGAAAGCTTCTTTGCCGAGCGCGTCTGGCACCAGCGCCGGCCGCGCCCGGACCGCGGCGAACTGGCGGCGGCGGTGGCGGCACTCAAGGGCGCAAAGAAGCCGTTGATCATAGCCGGCGGCGGCGTGCTCTATTCGCAGGCCTCCGGCGAACTGGCGACATTCGCCGAGGGCGCCGGCATTCCGGTCTGCGAGACGCAAGGCGGCAAATCCTCGCTGCCGGACACGCATCCGCTCAACATGGCGGCAGTCGGCGTCACCGGCACCTCGGCCGCCAACCGGCTGGCGGAAGAGGCCGATGTCGTGCTGGCCGTTGGCACGCGCCTGCAGGATTTCACCACCGGCTCGTGGGCGCTGTTCAAGAATTCCGGCAAGACCATCATCGGGCTGAATGTGCAGCCTTTCGATGCCGGCAAGCACCGGGCTTTGCCGCTGGTCGCCGATGCGGCCGAAGGGCTCGCCGAACTCGGTGCCGGGCTCAAGGGCTGGAAGGCGCCTTCCGCCTGGACCGACAATTCGGCCACCGGCAAGAAAGCCTGGCAGGCCGATGCCGGCAAGGTAACGGCCTCGACTAATGCCGCCTATCCCTCGGATGCTCAGGTGATCGGCGCCGTGCAGCGCGCCCTGGGCTCCGGCGTGACCTTGCTGCATGCCGCCGGCGGTCTGCCCGGCGAGTTGCATAAGCTCTGGCAGGCCGGCGCGCCCGGCTCCTACCACGCCGAATACGGCTTCTCGACCATGGGCTATGAGATTGCCGGCGGCCTCGGGGCGAAGATGGCCAAGCCCGATGAAGAGGTCGTCGTCATGATCGGCGACGGCTCCTATCTCATGCTGAATTCCGAGATCGCCACCTCGGTGATGCTCGGCCTCAAGCTCACCATCGTGCTGCTCGACAACCGCGGCTATGGCTGCATCAACCGGCTGCAGACGGCCACCGGTGGCGCCAACTTCAACAACCTCCTGAAGGACTCGCGCCACGAAATCCTGCCCGACATTGACTTCGCCGCACATGCCGCCAGCATGGGCGCAATCGCCGAAAAAGTGCCGTCGATCGCCGGCCTGGAAAACGCGCTGCAGAAGTCGAAAAAGAACGACCGCACCACCGTTCTGGTCATCGACACCGATCCGCTTGTCTCAACCGACGCCGGCGGCCATTGGTGGGATGTGGCGGTGCCGGAAGTCTCCGCGCGCAGCCAGGTCAACGCGGCGCGCAAGGCCTATGACGAAAAGCGGCAGATGCAGAGCGTGGGTGACTGAAGTGGGCGCTGCCCCTCACCTGCCTGCCGGCATCCTCTCCCCGTATAGGGACGGGGAGAGGCACGCAGTCATCACCGGTTTCGCCAATCACCGTCGTCGCAAGAAAGACGCCGAGGTCGCGGCTAGACCCCTTCTCCCCGTCACTATACGGGGAGAAGGTGCCGGCAGGCGGATGAGGGGCAGCGCCGGCGGCAAAAGAATGAACTGTTTCAATCCGGAGTGACGACTTGAAAGCCAAACTGGGCATGTCCCCCATCGCGTGGTGGAACGACGATCTTGCCGAACTCAGCGACGACGTCTCGCTGGAAGAATGTCTGCGCCAGTCACGCTCGGCGGGCTTTACCGGCATGGAAATGGGCCGGCGTTTTCCCAACGATCCCGCTGTCATGCTGCCGATCCTGAAGAAGGCCGACGTCACGCTGTGCGGCGGCTGGTTCTCCGGCACGCTGGTCGACGAGGACATAGGCAAGAACAAGGATCGCATCCAGCCGATGATCGACCTGTTCAAGGCGGTCAACGCGCCTTGCATCGTCTATGGCGAGGTCGGCCGCTCGATCCAGGGCGACCGTTCCAAACCGCTTGCCACCAAGCCGAAATTGTCGGGCGACGAGATGAAGGCCTATGGCCGGCGACTGACCGAGTTCGGCGAATGGTGCGCCGAGCAGGGCATGCCACTGTCCTATCATCACCACATGGCGGCGGTGGTCGAGACCGAGCCGGAACTCGATGCCTTCATGCGCCATTCCGGCGACGGCATTCCGCTGCTGCTCGATGCCGGCCATCTCGCCTTTGCCGGCGGCGACGTGCTGCGCGCCATCGACAACCACCACAAGCGCATCAGTCATGTCCATGTGAAGGATGTGCGTATGGCTGTCATCGACGGGCTCGACCGCACGAAACAGTCCTTCCTCGATGCCGTGGCGCTCGGTGCCTTCACTGTGCCGGGCGATGGCTCGCTGGATTTCGGCGCCATCGTGCAGCGCTTCGCCGACCATGGCTATGAAGGCTGGTTCGTCGTCGAGGCCGAGCAGGACCCGAAGAAGAACCCGCCGCTGAAGATGGCGCGGGTCGGCCATAAGGAGCTGATGCGGGTGATGACGGCTGCCGGCTACACCGTCGAGACGCAAGGGTTCCCCAATGTCTGATGCGACGGGTTTCCGCCGAGCCAGCTTGCTGTAGATTGGCCCGATGAAAGATTACGAACACCCATTCTTCCGGCCGCTGTGGCGGCGCGTTGCCGTCGTCGCCGTCTGCGTGATCTGGGCGATCATCGAATTCGCCTCCGGCACGCCGTTCTGGGGCGTCATCGCGCTCGGCTTCGCCGGCTACGCCGTCTGGCAGTTCTTCTATCTCTACAAGCCGGTCGACGAGGCGAAGCCTCCGGTCGAGCCGAAGACTGGCGCCGAACCGAAGGAATGACCGCAATGTCGAAACTGCTCGTCAAAGCCGACAAGGGCCATGGCCGCGTCGCCCATGTCACGCCCAAAAGCGCCGGCTGGACCTATGTCGGCTTCGACCTGCACCGGCTGAAGCCGGGCGAAAACGCCTCGGGAAAGACGGGCGATCGCGAAGTCTGCCTGGTGTTCGTCACCGGCAAGGGCACGGGAACAGCCGGCGGCCAGGAACTCGGCCTGCTGGGCGAGCGCATGTCGCCCTTCGAGGGCAAGCCATGGTCGGTCTACGTCCCGCAGGGATCGGACTGGTCGGTGACTGCGGACACCGATCTCGAACTCGCGGTTTGCTCGGCGCCGGGCCTGGGCGGCGGCCTGCCGGTGCGCGTCATCGCACCTGACGATCTCGGCCAGGAAGTGCGCGGCAAGGGCACCAACACGCGTTACGTCACCAACATATTGCCGGAGGGCAAGCCGGCCGACTCGCTGCTGGTGGTCGAGGTCATCACGCCCGGCGGCCATACATCGAGCTATCCGCCACACAAGCACGACCAGGACAATCTGCCGGCCGAATCCTATCTCGAGGAAACCTACTATCATCGCCTCAACCCGCCGCAGGGCTTCGCCTTCCAGCGCGTCTATACCGATGCCGACAAGTCGGGCGCCCGCGAACTGGACGAGGCGATGGCGATCGAGGACGGCGATGTCGTGCTGGTGCCCAAGGGCTACCACCCCTGCGCCGCCTGCCATGGCTACGACCTCTATTACCTCAACGTCATGGCCGGCCCGAAGCGGACGTGGAAATTCCACAACGCGCCCGAGCACGAATGGCTGATGAAGGCCTGACCACCCCTGTCTTTCAGGGGGAAGCTGTTGGCCCAGTTCGGAAAAATCGTCGGCTAACGACCGATGGGGTCGATTTGCCATCGAAAACCCTTCAAGCTTCGTCAATCCGTCATGGAAATCACCTATGGCAGCGGGGACGGTGCATGTCGCCCAAAAGTGCGCAGCGGTTTTGGGATAACGACATGCCGAAGCAAATAGACTTAAAGCGCGCCGCATCGAGTCCTCAAGAGGCGGCGCGCTTTAACGAGGATTTTCGATGCGCTACGCCATCTATTTCACCCCAAGGCAGGACGAGCCACTGGCGCGGATCGCCGCCAACTGGCTGGGACGTGACCCCTTCGGCGCCGCCACAAAGCCGGTCGAAGCGGTGGGCGACCTGTCGGCGGCGGAAGTCGCCTTCCACACCGCATCGGCGCGCCGCTACGGTTTCCACGCGACGCTGAAGGCGCCCTTCCGGCTGGCCGCCAACGAGACCGAAAGCTCCCTGCGTGCCGCCCTCGACGTCTTTGCCGAAGCGACGCCGACCGTCACCATCCCGCGCCTCATCGTCAGCCAGATCGACGGCTTCTTCGCTTTGGTGCCGCAAGGCCCGCTGCCGCCGCTCAATCGTTTTGCCGATGATGTCGTGCTTGGCTTCGACCGCTTTCGCGCTCCGCTGACCGAAGCCGAGATCGAGCGCCGCAGCCCGGATTCGCTGAAGCCGGCCGAGTTCCGCAATCTCTGCCAGTGGGGCTACCCCTATGTCTTCGAGACGTTTCGCTTCCACATGACCCTGTCCGGCCGGGCCGGGCCACAGGAAAGCCTACGTCTGCGCGCAGCAATCGACAGCCTGTTCGTCGAGGTGCTGCAGCAGCCGGTGCTGGTCGATGCGCTGACGCTGTTTGTCGAAACCGAACCGGGCGCCCCGTTCATGGTGCTCTCCCATCATGCGCTCGGCCGCCGCGCGGCCA
The DNA here is from genome assembly GCF_056404315.1 of Mesorhizobium sp. P2_D6. Taxonomy (NCBI): domain Bacteria; kingdom Pseudomonadati; phylum Pseudomonadota; class Alphaproteobacteria; order Hyphomicrobiales; family Phyllobacteriaceae; genus Mesorhizobium; species Mesorhizobium sp. P2_D6. The sequence goes on from NZ_JBFUEG010000007.1 coordinate 210,248, forward strand.
GAAAAACCGCCTGACCACTTCGCCTGAAACCCAAGGACTGCCTGAGATGACTGCCGAGACCGTTTTGACCAATGCCCGCATCGTGCTTGCCGACGAGATCGTCGAGGGCTCGCTCGTACTGCGCGACGGTTTTATCGCCGGCATCGACGCCGGCACCGGGCGGACCGGCGAGGATATGGGCGGCGACTACATCATCCCCGGCCTGGTCGAGCTCCACACCGATCATCTCGAAGGCCATTATGCGCCGCGGCCGAAAGTGCGCTGGAACCCGATCGCCGCCGTGCTCGCCCATGACGCGCAGGTCGCCACCGCCGGCATCACCACGGTGCTCGACGCCTTGCGCGTCGGCATGGACGAGGATGCGGATCTCACCTCCGACGACATCCGCAAGCTGGCCGATGCCATCGAGGACAGCGTGGCGCAGGATCGCCTGCGGGCCGACCATTTCCTGCACCTGCGCTGCGAGGTCTCGGCGCCGGACTGTCTGCAGGCCTTCGCCAATTTCGACGGCGATGAGCGGGTCAAACTGGCGTCGCTGATGGACCATGCGCCGGGACAGCGCCAGTTCGTCAACCTCGAGACTTACGCCTATTACTATCAGCGCAAGCTGAAGCTGACCGATCGCGACTTCAAGCTGTTCTGCGAAAAGCGCATGTCGGAATCGGCGAAGAATTCGGGACCGAACCGGGTAGCGATATCGGCCGCCTGCAACGAGCGCGGCATTGTGCTGGCAAGCCATGACGACGCCACATCAGGCCATGTCGACGAGGCAATTGAGCAAGGCGTGCGCGTTGCCGAATTCCCGACCACGCAGGAAGCGGCCAAGGCTTCAAAGGAGGCTGGACTCGGAGTGCTGATGGGCGCGCCCAACGTCATGCGCGGCGCCTCGCACTCCGGCAATGTTTCGGCCCGCACGCTGGCCGCCGACGGACTGCTCGACATCTTGTCGTCCGACTACATTCCCTTCAGCCTGATCCAGTCGGCCTTCTTTCTAGGCGACGTCGTCGAAGGCATTTCCCTGCCGCAGGCGGTCGCCATGGTGTCGAAGAACCCGGCCGAGGCCATCGGCCTCAGCGATCGCGGCGTCATCGAACCGGGCCGCCGTGCCGATTTGGTGCGCGTGCGCGTCGACGACCATGTGCCGGTCGTGCGCACCGTCTGGCGCCAGGGACGCCGGGTGGCCTGATGGTCTCGGCGTCGATCGAGCGCGAACTCACCGCCGAGGCCTTTCCGGTCCGCAACGGCGTCTTTGTCGCCGTCGTCGGCCCGAGCGGCGCCGGCAAGGATACGGTGATCGGCTACGCCAAGGCGCTGTTTGCCGATGAGACAAGGCTGGAGTTCGTGCGCCGGGTCATCACCAGGCCGAGCGACGCGGCAAGCGAGGACCACGACACGCTGGCCGACGCTGCCTTTGTCGAGGCCGAGGCTGATGGCGCCTTCGCCATTTCCTGGGAGGCGCACGGTCTGCGCTACGGCATCCCGGCCGATGTCGACTGGTCGATTGCCAACGGCCACGTGGCGGTCGCCAATGTGTCGCGCGCGGTCATCCCGGTTCTGCGTGAGCGCTATGCCAATCTGGCTGTAGTCGAGATCACCGCTGCCCCGGAAATCCTCGCCGAACGGCTCGCCCGGCGCGGCCGCGAATCGCGCGGCGAAGTGCTCGCCCGCCTCGCCCGCAGCGCCAATGTCGCTTTGTCCGGACCCGGCGTCACCTCCATCGACAATGGCGGCCCGCGCGAAGCCGCCGGCGAACGCTTCGCCGAAGTGCTGCGCAAGGCGATGGCGTTCTCCGACATGTCGGGGGTAATTTAGCACTACTCCGCTGCCACGGCGCCCTTGCGGCTGGCGTCGAGCATCAGCCGTCTTGCGCGGAACACGCCCCATTGCTGGTCGACCAGCACGCCGATGAGGATCACGCCGCCCATCACCGCGAAGTTGAGCGAAGACGGGATGCCGAGCAGATTGACCAGGTTCTGCAACTCCTGCAGCAGCACGGTGCCGAGGATGACGCCGACCAGCGAGCCTTCGCCGCCGCGCAGCGAGAAGCCGCCGAGCACCGCCGCCGCGATGGCGTAGAGTTCATAGAACTGGCCATGGCTGGCCGGCGAAATCGAGCGCGTATACATGGCGAAATAGATCGCCGACAGCGCCGTCAGCACGCCGCAGATGACATAGGCGGCCATGACGACGCGGCCGGTGCGGATCCCGGAATATTTCGCGGCTTCCTCGTTCTTGCCGATTGCATAGAGATAGCGGCCGAACACCGAGCGGTGCAGCACCACCCACATGACGATGGCGATGACGATCAGCGCGATGAAGCTGTTGGGCACGCCCCATGACCGACCCGCGGTGAGGAATTCCAGCTCCGGAAAATTCTGCCCGAAGCCGAAGCCCGCCGTGCCGTCGGCGGTGTAGAAGCGCGCCACGCCGCGATAGATCAGCAGGCCGCAGAGCGTCACCACGAAGGGCTGCAATTTGAGCCGGGTGATCAGCCAGCCATGCACCAACCCGATGATGCCGCCGAGCACCAGGATCAGCGGCAGCGCAATCGGCCATCCCAAACCGCGTACGGCGATGAAGTCGATGAACAGCGTACCGAGCAGGGCAACCACCGAGCCGACCGACAATTCGATGCCGCCGGTGATGATGACGAAGGCCTGGCCGATCGACAGGATGCCGAACAGGCCGATCAGGTTCGACGTATTGGCAAGATTGATCGGCAGCAGGAAGCGAGGGTTGATGATCGCCACCACCGCTCCGACCACCAGGATCAGGATCAGCAGGCCGAGATCTTTCTTGCTCATGTTTTCTCCCCCAAGCAGGTACCGCAAAAGTGTTCCGCAGTTTTGCGACCAGAACCTGCGGCAAAGCAAAATGCTATTTTGGCTTCTTGCCGACCGCCAGCAACAGCACGTTTTCCTGGCTGAATTTTTCCTTGTCGAGAATGCCGGAAATCTGGCCCTCATGCATGACGGCGATGCGGTCAGACACGCCGATCACCTCTTCCATGTCGCTGGAGATCATCAGCACGGCGACGCCGGCATCGGCCAGCGCCCGCATCAGCCCGTAAATCTCGGCCTTGGCGCCGATGTCGATGCCGCGCGTCGGCTCGTCGAGAATCATCACCTTGGGGTTCATCGCCAGCCACTTGCCCAGCACCACCTTCTGCTGGTTGCCGCCCGACAGCGTGCCGGTGCGCGTCTGCACCGATGGCGCCTTGATGCCGAGATCCTTCTTCTGCTTCTCGGCTGTGACGGTCTCCGCTTTTGCCGACACCAGCTGGCGCTTCGCATGGGCCGGCAGATTGGGCAGCGAAATGTTTTGCGCGATCGACAAATCGAGCAGTATCCCGGTCAGCTTGCGGTCTTCCGGGACGAGAAAAATGCCGTGCGCGACGGCATCGGCCGCCGAGCCCAGGACAAGCGGCTTGCCGTCGAGTTCGAGCGCGCCGCCAAGTGTGCTGTCGATGCCGAAGAACACCCGCGCCAGTTCGGTCCGGCCAGAGCCGACAAGGCCGGCAAGGCCGAGGATCTCGCCACGCCTGACATCGAGATCGACCGGCCGGGCAGGGTAGGCGGGGGTGCGTACAGCTTTGGCCGATAGCGCCGTTGTGCCCGGTGCCCGCGCCGCTTCGGACGCTTTCTCGCGTTCCTTCAGCATGCGGCCGATCATCAGCTTGACCATCTGGTCGTGGTTGATGGCGCTCTTCGGCAAAGTGCCGGCCAGCATGCCGTCGCGCAACACCACCACCCGGTCGGCGACGCGTTCGACCTCGTGCAGCCGGTGCGAGATGAAGATGACGCTGATACCATCGGCCTTCAGCGCCTTGATGACGTCGAGCAGCTTGTCGGTTTCGGCGATCGGCAGGCTTGAGGTCGGCTCGTCGAGGATGACCAGCCGCGCCTTGATCGACAGCGCCTTGGCGATCTCGACCATCTGCTGCTGCGCCAGCGACAGGTCGGCGACCGGCGTATCGGCGGAGAAATTGGCGCCGACGCGCTTCAACAATGGCGCCACCATCTCGCGCAGCCTGGCGCGGTCGACCAGCCGCAGCGGCCCGCCACGCAACGGCTCGCGGCCAAAAAAGATATTGGCGGCGACGTCGAGGTTTTCGAACAGGTTGAGTTCCTGGTGGACGAAGGCGATGCCCGACCCCAGGCTGCCTTCGACGCTAAGCCCGTCATGCGCAACGCCGTCGACGGTAATGGTGCCGCTGTCCGGCCGGGTGACGCCGCCGAGGATCTTCATCAAGGTCGATTTGCCGGCGCCGTTTTCGCCGACCAGGCCGATGACCTCACCCGGCCTGACGTCCATGGAAAAGCCGTCCAGCGCGACAACGCCTGGATAGGTCTTGCGCACGTTCTCGAGGCCGAGGAACGGGGTAGTCGCTGCAATGGATGTGTCGGAATAGTTCATCAAGCCACAATTGATCGCGCTTGCCAGCAGCCGCTGGGCCAAAATGGCCCCTTCAGCAGACTGACGGGCCTTCGCCCGCCCGTCAACACGATCGCCGGCCCAAGGCGAACCTTGAGCCGGCGTAACCGCTCGTGGCCTCAGTTTCCGGACATCGCCTTCAGATTGGCCGCATAGGCGTCGACATCGTCCTTGCCGATGATCTTGGTCGGGATGATGATCAGGCCGCCTTCCGGAATGCCGGATTTGTCGCCCTTGAGATAGGCGGCCATCAGCTTCATGCCCTGGTAGGCCCATTCGAAGGGCTGCTGCACGACGGTCGCCGCCACCGTGCCTTCCTTGACGCCGCCCAGCGTGATCGGATCGTCATCGAAACCGACGACGGTGATCGAGCCGAGCTTGCCCGCGTCGCGCAGCGCTTCATAGATGCGCGGCGTGTTGTAGGAGTAGAAACCGACCATGCACGTGATGTCGGGGCTGGCGACCAGCGCGTCCTCGACATTCTTCTTGGCGCGCGCCTGGTCGATGTCGTCGCCGCGCACGTCGACCAGTTCGATCTTGCTGCCGGCGAGACCGTCCTTCATGCCTTGGATGCGTTCCTTGGCATTGTCGGCGCCGAGCAGGCCGACGAAGCCGAGGCATTTGCCGCCGTCGGGCATCGCCTTCTTGGCGATCTCGGCCGCCTGCTTGCCGGCGTCGACATTGGACGAGCCGATATAGGCGACGCGCTTGGTCTGCGGGGCATCGGAGTCGGTGGTGAACAGCGCCGTCTCAGAGGCGATCTTGTTCAGACCGTCGGTCGAGGTCTTGGGGTCGACGGCCGAGACCATGATCCCCTTGACGCCGGCAGTCACCAGATCGTCCATCAGCCGCTGCTGGATGGCGACCGAGGACTGCTCGGGATATTTGAGTTCGAGATTGTAGTCGGGCAGCTCGCCCTGCGCCTTCTTGACGCCGGCTTCCGCCGCCTTCCAGAAGTCGGACGCGCCGTTGACGACGAAGGCCAGCGTCGGCTTGTCGTCGGCGCGCGCAATGGCTGTCGCCGTCAGGCCAAGCAGCAGGGCTGCCGTGGCTACGGATGCATGTCGTATCAAGGATTTCATGTTCAACCTCCCGTTTTGGCTCAGTCGTCGGACTGAACCGATCTTGCATTCACTGAATTGCCACTTGCGATTTGGACGCCCTCCTCCTCAGGGTTCCCGGCACTGAAAGAATGGCGTCGTTCCAGTCGCGATTACGGACTTTAGAGACTCATCCCGTGCTCGTAAATAGTCTGATTTGTCTGACATATCACATGTCCGAGGCAGAGCTTGCGGAGGCAATCCCCGCTCGCCATCAGGCCATTCACGCGCACTTCTCGCCGCGCGGGTCCCAGCCGGACCGGACGCGGCGGATTGACGTTACAGCGCATTTTTGTATTAGTAAACGGTATTAGTAAGGGGTCCCATGCGAGGGCGCTGGCAAGGCGGCGGGGCTCGTTCTCCCAAGGTGCGCCGCCTCGGCAGCGTCCAAGCGGATGCCTTGCAGTTGTTGAGTTACGACCGAACGGAGAGGCGTAGCGGCAGCGAGCTGAAGCTGCTAATAAACATAATCATATCCGGCGACTTCTATTAGTGGATGGCGCCGAACCATCTTGTCGCCCTGACTGGCTGCCGCTAGACAGGCCGTGGATTGGGACACGAATGCCATGAGCGATACGATTGACCCGGACGGCCCGGCCAGCGACGCGGCGCGGCGGCGCAAGGCGCCGGCGAGAACCGCAAAAGGCGGCCGCGTCACCATGACGGATATTGCCAGGGCTGCCGGCTGCTCGCAGGCGACCGTCTCTTTCGTGCTCAACAATTCGCCCGGCATCAGGCTGTCGCAGCAGACGCGCGAGCGGGTGATCGACGCCGCGCGTGCGCTCGGCTATTCCGCGCCCGCCTTCTCGGCGCTGCGCAAACCGGTTCCCGCTTTCGAAGGGCTTGATGGCGTCATCGGCTTCGCCGTCGACCAGCTGGCGACCAGTCCGGAAGCCGTCGTCGCCATCGAGGGCGCGCGCCAGGCGTCGTGGAACGCCGGCAATGTCTTGCTGGTGGCGCAGACCATGGGCGACGCCGTCATGGAGCCGCGCGCCATTGCGGCCCTCACCAAGCGCGGCATCTCGGCGCTGATCTACATGACCATCTTTACCCGCGAGATCACGGCGCCCGACTTCCTCTATAGCCTCGACATCCCGGTCATCCTGCTCAATTGCTACACATCCGACTATGCCTTCCCCGCCGTGGTTCCCTCGGAGATCGCCGGCGGCCAGAGCTCGACCCGGCATCTGATCGGCCACGGCCACCGCCGCATCGCCACCATCACCGGCGAACCCTGGATGCAGGCAGCCCAAGACCGCCTGAAAGGCTACCGCAGGGCGCTCGCCACCGCCGACATTCCGTTCGATCCGGAGCTGGTGGTCGAAGGCGACTGGTCGGCAAGTGCGGGCTATGCCGCGACCGTCAAGCTTCTTGCGCTGAAGGACCGCCCGACCGCCATCTTCTGCCAGAACGACCGCACGGCCATCGGCTGCTACGAAGCGCTGAAGGAGGCCGGCCTGCACATACCGCAGGACATCTCCGTCGTCGGCTATGACGATGAGGAGATCGCCCGGCATCTGTTCCCGCCGCTGACGACATCCATCCTGCCGCACATGGCCATGGGCCAATGGGCGATCGAGCAGCTCGAAGTGCCGCCGCCTCCCGGCCGCGGCCGCTATCCCATCACCAAGCTGGAATGCCCGTTGGTCGAGCGCGACTCGGTGGCGGCAGTGGCGGGGCCAGCCTGATCTGCCCATCCCGAAGCAAATCGGGATGGGTCTGTTTCAATATTTGCGCCGCTGGGCAGGATTTATCCAAACCCTGGGATCAGCCTGCGGCTAGAATCGCAAGATGACATAGGAGCGCCTGCGATAGCAGCGCCTGTGCCACCGGCCATAGCGCCAGAACCTGCGGCAGTGCCGTCTCCACACGCGCCGCCGCCGGTGACGATAGTGCCATCGCCGATGGTAGATCTGCTCGACATCGCCCGGGCCTTCGTCGTCATCGAATGCATTGGCATCCTGCTTGTCGAGCTCATCGAGAATGCCGTTCCCGACATTGGGAACCCCGGCCATAGCCTCGAGCGGCCGAACCGTCGTAGCAAGCGCCGCGGCCCCCGCAACGCCGAACAATGCTGTCAAGAATGATCGCCGATCCATCAAAACCTCCATCAGAGGATAAGGCTAACATCAGCCAGATAGAGCGGCTGAGACAAAAGGCCAGAGGACTTTGGGGGCTGGTATAAAAGGGGTTAATCAGGCAGATGGCAGCCAACCAGGCGGCAGTTAGCGCAAGGCTGCAACCGGGCGCCGCGCTTCCTTCGGCTGGGCGACAGAGCCATGCAGAATGCCGCCGATGTTTGCGACCAGAAACGCGGCCAGATCGCGCGCCGGCGCATCCAGCCTTTGCGAGGGCGCGATCAACGCCAGCTCCGACGGCGGCTGTTCGGCAAAACCGTCGGCAGCGGTCAGCAGGCGGTGCTCGGGAAGCACCGCATCCACCGGCAGCAGGCTGATGCCCAGCCCCGACGCCACCGCCGCCTGCACGCCGATCAGCCCCTGGCTTGTATAGGCGATGCGCCACATCCGCCCCGTCGCCTCGATCGCGCGCGTCGCCCTTTGCCGGTAAATGCAGCCTTGCGGAAACATGGCGAGCGGCACGGGGTCGGCGTCGAGCGCACCGGACGGGCCGGCCACCCAGGCAAGCGTCTCCTCCCAGCGCCCCAGGCAAGGCGCGTCGCCAGGCTCGCGCTTGATCAGCGCCAGATCGATCTCGCCATTGTCGAGCAGGCGCCGCAGCTCAAAACTCCAGCCGCTGACGGTGTCGAGCCGCAGATGCGGCGACGCCCGGGAAAATCCCGACAGCAAATCGATCAGCCGCCGGCCGGCAAAGTCTTCCGGCACGCCGAGCCGCACCGTCTTTGGCGCCGCGGGCTGCCGCAGGGCCGCTTCCGCCTCGGCCGAGATCGACAGCAGCCGGCGTGCGTAGCCGAGCAGCACTTCGCCCTCTTCGGTGACCTGCACGCCGCCCGGCGCGCGCTCGCGCACAAGCAGGCTGTGGCCGACGCTGTCTTCCAGCCGCTTGATCTGCTGGCTGATGGTCGACTGCGTCAGGTGAACGCGCTCCGCCGCGCGCGTAAAACCGCCGGTTTCGACAACCGCGACGAAGCTGCGCAACAGATTGAGATCCATTCGAATTTCCACTTGATCCTATCGCAACATTTAATTTTCAAATGACTGAGATCGCTGCCACTGTCCAGCCAACTTTCCCTGAGGTTTCTCCAAATGGCATTGAACGGGCCGCGCCCGACCTGGCTTACATTCGATTGCTACGGAACGCTGATCCAATGGGACGAAGGCCTGATGGCGGCGATGGAAACGATTCTCGCGCGCAAGGGCCGCAAGATCGCGGCGGAAGACTTCATCCCCGTCTATGACCGGCATGAGCATGAGCTGGAGCATTCCAGGCCGCATCTGTCCTTCGCCGACGTCACGGCCAGGGCCTTGCAGCTGGCGCTGCGGGATTTCTCGCTGGAGGCGGCGGCCGACGACGCGGAGCTGCTGACCGCGTCGATAGGCAAGATGCCGCCTTTTCCCGAGATTGTCGCGACGCTGCGCCGGCTAAAGGATGCCGGCTTCAGGCTGGCGATCATCTCCAACACCGATGACGCCATCATCGCAGGCAACGTCGCGCAGCTCGGCGGATCGATCGACCGGGTCATCACCGCCGAGCAGGCGCAGGCCTACAAGCCGTCGCGGCAGATCTTCGAACATGCATGGCGAACCCTCGGCGTGACCAGGGACGAGCTGGTGCACATCTGCGCCAGCCCGCATCTCGACCTGGCCGCCGCGCGCGATCTCGACTTCCGCGCCGTCTGGGTCGACCGCGGCACCGGCCGGCGCCCACCGCCCGACTACCAGCCGGACGCGATCGCGCACGGGCTGGATGACGTGCCCGGGTTGTTCGAAGCCGCAGGCTGGCTTCCGGCCCGGTAGGCGGGCATGCGAAAGCGCGTCACCTCCGAGATGCCTGCGCGAGCGGGGCCGTCAAAGCCGGGGTGGTTCAAGGGCGGAACGCTCTAACGCCGCGCCACGAAAAATTCTGCGAAGACGCCGAATGGGTTGAGGTTAGCCTTGGCGATACGCTTGGCTCAGTGCACTAGGGATGCTTTCCCAGGGTCGTATCTATAGTCGGTGATCGTGCCGTCCTTGATGCGTTCAACCGCTTCATCGATCACGAATAGCGGCACAAGGAACCACTCGCGTGGGACGACCGGATTTCCGAATCGGTCTTTGATTTCAATGTCCAATCGGGCCGGTCCGAAAACCCGGTGGATTACATTCTCAAGTCTCGTCCGATTGACGTTGAAAAGCTCGTAGGTTGCAACGATCTCGACATCGGCCATCAGGAATGTGGGCTGAAGCCTGGCGCCAGCTATACGCTGTGCGATGTTTAGGTTGGTCACCCCAATCTTATGAACGAGGTCTCGATTCGCTGCCACAAGGGGATGGTCCGATTTGCTCCGCAGCACATAAATCGTCCCACTTGCTTGATCGTCTTCGGCGTGCTCGCCAGCAAAAAGGGGACCAGCAACAGGATCGGTAATTCGTCGCCCAGCTTCATCCTTATTGAGGGAACGCTGAAGCGAGCGCATGAGCATGTTGCTTTCGGTGCCATTGTCAAAAATCACGCGCAGCCGTGCATCGGTTCGACCCTGGGCGTTTGTGAACACATTTCCAACGTCCGCGACATACGCCTTCTGTCCGCCGACTATGAACCAGCTTCCTGTTGTGATTTCTGCCTTCAGTTCAAACTCGCGAGTCTGCCGGATACCGCTTTCGATCTCCTCCTGTACCCTCGCAAACAACGGCTTGAACCTATCGAAGTCTTCGCACTTCGTACGGTTAGCAATTTCCTCGGCCGCGCGCTTCTCGGCGCTGGTGCGGACGTTCCGAAGCTCGGTTATGTCGGCCGAACCAGCCGCCCCGGCCAGTTCGGCGAGCAACTCGTCATCATTGACCGGTTCCGCGAAGCCGCCTGCGACGCTGCTTGCCGATTGGAGAAGGCCCTGGTGGTCCATGGGCAATAGCAGCGATCTGCATTCTTCGAGCGCTGAAAGCCGGTCCAGTCGCACTGCATAGAGCCGCTCGAAAATATCTCTGTCTTCGCCATGGATTGGCGGATGGCCGTGCTGGTCGACAAATCGCTGGATCTCTTCGAAGCCGGCGATGATGCGTTCCTCGCGTGCGGACCGCCCGCCCTTCTTCTCCGGCTGCGCGAAGTCGTCTAGTTCGGAACGCAGTTCGTCGAGGTCAAGATCACTCATAGCGGCCCTCGTCCTTGAAGCGAACAAAGGCGGCGGCACCCTCGGCCATCCGCTTCTCCCAGGCGTCAGTCGAGCTGATCGACGGCAACCGTCCGCGCTCCTTCTTGAACCTGACTGCTCGCACGGCCAAGTCCTTGGCTTCCTCGGGCGTCAGGCTCGTACGTTTGGCGGCAATCGCCGCCGCCACCTGTTTTAGGCTCTCCTCGCTCATGGTCTTGGCGAGGATGGCGTAGGCTTCGCCGAACGGATTGATGCGGTCGATGAGGTCGATGTCGAGTTCACGGACGTCCATTGCGAATTTGCGGACGCCGTCGATCAAAGCCGTATTGCCGCTCTGCTCGCCGTCGCCAGCTCCCCCGCCGCCAAGCGCAATCTGCTTGGCCTGTTGTGTCAGCGTAAGGGCGGCAATGGCGTGCTGACGCACCGCCTCCTGATCTTCCTCGTCGAGTTCGGGATACTTGTCCTTGATGATCTTCCCGAGGCGGACCTGGGTAAGTTCCTCGGGGATCAGTTCCTCGTCAAAGATGCCGCGCTCGATAGTCGTCTTGTCCTGAACGAAGGCGGCGATCACCTCGTTCAGGTCCTCAGTGCAGATGCGAGCGGCTTCCTTACTCTTGGGTTCGGCAAGGCCCTTGATCTCGATCTGGAACTGGCCCGTTTGCTCATTGAACCCGACATTGGTCTTTTTGGGGTCGTAACCGCCCTCGCCATAGTTGAAGCCTTCGACCGGCCCACTGTTCGGATTCTTCGGGGTGAAGTTAAAGCGCGGGGCTAGCACCTGCTCCATGAGAAGGCTGGCAGCGATGGCTTTCAGCGTATCGTTCACAGCTTCGGTGACAGACTCTTCCGAGGCATCCGGCTCGGCAATAAGATTGGTGAAGCGGGCGCGTGTCTTGCCCGGCGCGTCGCGGGTGGCGCGGCCAATGATCTGCACGATCTCGGTCAGGCTCGACCGATAGCCGACCGTCAGCGCGTGTTCGCACCAAATCCAGTCGAAACCTTCCTTCGCCATGCCGAGCGCGATGATGATGTCCACATGGTCCCGGTTGTTCTTTTGCGCCGGGTCTTTCAGCGCAGCCGAAACGCGGTCGCGTCTGGCCGCGTCATCATCGACCAGATCGGCAATCCTGAGAATGCGGCCGCCACCCTTGCTGTTATCTGGCACCTTGACCAGTTGGAATCCGGTGGCGGGGTCAATCCCCTGCCATTCGCCCAGCTCCTCGATTATGTGTTCAACTTCCCTGATCTTGTCCTTCGTGCTTTCGCGCGAGTTGACGCTCGGGATATGGACGATAGTTTTCTCGGCAGGGTCCAACACCTTCAGGATGTCATCGGAATATGGCCCGGAATAGAAGAAATATCCGATGTCGAGCTGCTTCAGATATTCATAGCCGTTGAGCTGCTCATAGTAGGTGTAGGTGACAGTGTCGAACTTCGCCTCATCCTGGGGGCTGAGAACTGGAACGGCGTCGCCCCGAAAATAGGAACCGGTCATGGCGACGATATGAGCGCTCTCGCGGGCAATGATCTGACCGAGATGCTGCCCGAGCTTACTGTCGGGATCGGCCGAAACGTGGTGGAATTCGTCGACGGCAATCAGCCGGTCGTCGAATCTCTCTATGCCGAACCTCTCCACGGCAAAGCGGAAGGTCGCATGGGTGCAGACCAGCACCTTGTCGGCGCTGTCGAGAAACGCCCCTACTGAATTGACCTTGCCGCCGTCTTCGCCCGGCGCGTTACAAAGATTCCATTTCGGCTTGACGGTCCAGTCCGCCCAAAACCCATATTTGGTCAGCGGCTCGTCATTGAAGCTCGCGCCGATGGACTTTTCCGGAACGACGATGATGGCCTGTTTCAGACCTTGATTGTGCAGCTTGTCGAGGGCGACGAACATGAGCGCTCGACTTTTGCCCGACGCAGGAGGCGACTTGATAAGCAGGTACTGCTCCCCGCGCCGCTCATAGGCGCGCTCCTGCATGGGGCGCATGCCAAGCGCGTTGGCATTGGTCGAGTTGCCGTTGCGGGCATAGGAAACCGAAACTGATGGAACCGCCAGCATGCCTTTTTCGTCGTTCTTATTGCCTGCCATCAGAATACCCCCCACTCTCGGCCGCTTGTCATTTTGAATGCGCCATCAATCGCGCGGCTTCTCTTCAACCAATTTGCTTTGTCCGCCGGCGTCCCCAAGGACAAGTCAAATGCCCTTGGACCCACCTGTCTGAAAATTAAGAGTCGGCCATCGTAGGCAACCGGTCCACCTGCGCCCGGAATGGGGAGATTCAGCTTGTCCATCTTGTTGTCGCTGTAGGTCAGCGAGTATTGTTCCAAGTTCCCTGCATTGTAGCTTATCAGGACGTTTCCAATATGAGTATTCTTGGGGACGTCTGTTGGTAGAAAACCAAAGAATACTCGCGAAAGTCGCTTCATCATCAACTGACTTCCGGGCAGCAGCGGGCCTCGATTTTTTGTTATGTTGCCTGCTTCGATCCAAAAATTTCGGCAAACTCTAAGTTTCTGCAGGTTTGCGCTGGAAATCGCACCTGCACTGGTGTCGCTGGTTGCAACGTCATCTTCCGTTGGGGTGGGCTTTTTGAGATTTTCCGCGCTTTCGAAAACTTTGGCGTAGTCTGTCAGCAACGCTGCATTCAAAGGTGTTGCGGCAGCCCACGTCGCTGCGTACCAATCGCGCAGCGCCTGCAGGGCGGCAACCGACGTTGGCTCATCCGGGACCAATCGATCCACACTGATTGCAAGCCCGGCCTCAATGCCCCTCGACAACCCAGACCGTGAGAGATTGCCAGACCCTGTAAGGGCGTAATCTCGTTGGTCACTGCGCATCAAATAGGCCTTCGGGTGAAAGGGCACCCTCGGAATACCCCCATGAGCCAAGCAGAATTGGGCGTCGTACACGCGGACAGATGAAGCCGGCATTGCAAGCATGGCACCGAGCGCGACAGGCTCTGTTCGGCAATAGTCAAATGACGTAAGCCATCTCTTCTCTAAGCCAGCCCACCCAGCCCCCAATGTCGCGGTGCTGCGAACGACCAAATCGTTAAGCCCTCCTGACGTGATGTATGCGGCGGCTACATCCATCGCCTCGATTCCGGCCTGCGACAGGATGCCGTCAATTGCTTCGAGCGTTGTTCGGGAGGTTGGTTGCGCGATGTAATCGACTTGAGTCATGCGCGGCCTCCCGTACCAGCCGCCATTTGCTCCCTGCGTCGACCACCTTTCTGATCGTCCGCGTACATTGCGAAGAGCTTTTCGAGTCGCTCAGTGTCATTCCTAAATTTACGCCCAATGTAGATGCGCTCGACGATCTCATCGTTGCGGTCGTGCGCTTGCTGCAAAGACGGGAATGCACCTCCCATCTCGTCAGGATCGTACATTTCGCTAATTGACGCTGGAAAGTAGCTTTCTCGCGTCAACAGAATATTGGTCGCCGAGTCGTTCAAATCCGACTCGTTTTTCGCGGTAAGGCGGGGCAGGGGGAACGTGTTCCAGCCCAATGTGTTCGAGTAACGGTAGTCCGTTTTGAGCTTTCCGCAGACTGCTGCGATCCAGACAAGGTGGAGGCGAGAAGCGATTAGCGAGAGCGTCCACAATGGCGCGTCGTAAATTGCGAATGCGCTGTCGGCGATGATTGCGGATGCGTCCAGCAAGCCGATTGGAAGATATGGTCGACGCTCCGAACTGTGACGGGGGACTATAAGGGTGTTGACGTTGGCTGTGCCTTGTATTTGGACGAATCGGTAAGGAGCCTTTGCATAGTCGCGCGTTGATCCGGCTTTGCTCGCAAGTCGCATCTCCTTTACGGCATCCAGTCTCTTCGCAATTTGCGTAGAACGCAAAGCGTCCTGGTGCTGAGCTTTTTCGATCCAAAGACAATATCTTGCTTTGCCCTGGATGAAGTCCTCCGATCCTACAAAGCGCCTCAGATACTTTGTAAATACGTCATCGTTGCGGTGTCCTGTTGCAGTGAGTTCCTCTTGCGTCACAATTAAATTTCCGCCGTCACGGGGCATGTTTCCGAACAGCATAGCCGCACGGCCTTGTCCCGCGTCGCGCCTGCTCTCAATGACGAGGTTCGGACCATCAACGAGGTACGGATTAATGTTGTTGCATGTCTTCTCTTGGGTCGAACCGTCTTGATCGATTGAGTAAAGCCTCCGCCTCTTCCCTTCGGAATTCGAAATGCCAACAATAATTACGGTTACGCCGGCATTATAGCTCGCGAGATTCGCCCACTTGAAAGACGTGTGAGCAAAGATAATTTCGTGAGTTTTTGCATATATTGCAGGCCACAAGAGTGGAACTTGCTGCCCCTGACACAGCGAATTTGTGGTAACAAAGGCGGATGCCGCGTTGGTCTTAGTGCCGTAATCTGCCGCCCTCATGAACCATGCAGCTACGTAGTCGAGGGACTTCCATCCTGCGACTCGCCCGTCAAAGACGTTACCCAGATCGGACTTTTGCTCTTCTGACTGAAGTTTGTTTCCGAGATATGGGGGGTTTCCACAAATATACGTTTCGCCACCTTCGTTGTCGAAGTCGATCTGCGCCTGATTGAGAGGGGTATGAAACAAATCATCGGCCTGGAACTTTACGCCGGTGCCGGTCGGCGGGCAGATGCTCAACCAGTCGAGCCTCAGTGCATTGCCGCAGGTGATCCAGTTTTCCTTGTCGAGCGGCAGGAACTCGGCCAGTGCCTCCTTCTGTCCCCGATAGAGTACGTCACACTGAAACTCCGCGATGATGAGCGCTAGGCGCGCGATCTCCGCCGGAAAGTCGCGCAGCTCAATGCCCCTGAAGTTAGTCAACGGAATTTCGGTACGCCTATCGGCCTCGCCGCGCCGCTTGTTAATCTCTGCCTCGATCTCGCGCATTTCCTTGTAGGCAATGACGAGGAAGTTACCCGAGCCGCAGGCCGGATCGAAGACTCTGATCTTCGACATGCGATTGCGGAGATTCAGTAGTTTGCGGGCATTGTCGCCAGCTTCCTCAAGCCGCTCCCGCAGGTCGTCGAGGAACAGCGGGTTGAGCACCTTCAGGATGTTCGGCACGGACGTGTAGTGCATGCCAAGCGCGCCGCGCTCCTCGTCGTCAGCAACCGCCTGAATCATCGATCCGAAGATATCGGGATTGATCTTCGTCCAGTCGAGATTGCCGATATGAATGAGGTATGAGCGCGCAATCTTGCTGAAGCGCGGCACCTCAACGCTGCCGGAAAAAAGCTCGCCGTTCACATACGGAAAGGCGTCTGCCCATCGCGGCAGGTTGGCCGCTTTCCGCTCGGCGATCTTCGTATTCATCGCCCGAAACAAAGTGGCGATGACCTCGTGCGTGTTGGACGAGTCCCGCGCGCTCATCTGCTCGATAGTGTCTGTGAACAGACCTACACCGTTGAAGATATCGGTGTCCTCGGCGAAAAAGCAGAAGATCAGCCGCGCCATGAAATGATTCATTTCGGGACGCCGCTCGGCGGCATCCCAATCCGGGTTTTCTTCGAGCAGCGTTCGATACAGCCGGTTCAGGCGACCGGTGGCCCGGATATCGAAGGAACTTTCCCGCACCTGCTTGACGGTCGTGATGCCGGCAAGCTGGAGAAAGAATCCGAAATGGTTCGGGAAGTCGGCATAGGCACAGGCAACGGTTTCGCCGCTCGCTAGGTCTTCGGCCTCAAAGGTGTCTCCGTCTGTCGCCAGCACGAATTTCGCCTTGGCCTTCGCCGTCGCCGGGCTGGCTTTCAGCATGCCAAGCGTCGCCGTGACTTCGCCAGGAGCGGCCACGGCGATATGGATGTTGCTGGTCTGAAGCACGCCGCCGGCAAGGTCGGACTTGTTCGACGCGCCCGCCCGCAGCTTCCGGATCGTCGTTTCCTTGTTCCCGAAGGCTTGCAGGAAGGCGAACGGGAACTCGCCACCGTCGAACGGGTGGTCGGCAAGCGCCGATATGGCTTCTTCAATTTCGACGGCGTTCATGAGCCATCACTCGCTGGAAACAATTTCACTAAAGATCAAGATCGATTTCCACGTCGTTTGCCGTGTCAGGGGATAACCATATCTGCCGCGCTGTTTCAAAAAGCGCGGTTCCTCGGGTTGTCACAGTTGTCTCGTCCCAATGCTGGTAACCGTTGAGTTCGCGGTTTAGAGCTAAGCTAGCATGAGCGCGGATCAACGGCAGCTTCACCGCAAATTCTGCGTTCGAATTTTTAGAATTCAGCGGACTTGTGAGTAGCGTTAGGTTCCCGAGTTTGTTCACGCAGTGTTCGCGATCCAATTCTCGGATCGTTTTATCCAAGTCGCCTTCTCCAACGGACATGTGATCAAAACCTGGCACCGGCCAATGGTCGCGCCACTTTTGAGGCAAAATGTGCTCAATGCTCAGGGGCGAGCGAATTTCTATCTCTTCGGAAAGAACCGTTCGCTTGCGCTTTTCAAGGGCTTCGAAAATGTAGCGAAGACGCGGCTGCCTGTTGCTTTTGTATTGGTCTCTACCCAGCCACCCCGTTCGCCACTCTTGATCCCTGGGCCATCGAAAAGTGTCAACCGTGGCCGACGAGAGCTGCTGCCGAAGCTCACTTATCGTGTCGGACTCCGAGGCTCGAAGTCGATCGATCGTAGAAACAAACAGTCGATTGTACCCAGCTGTGGGAAGCCCGCAGATATCCCGGCGTAGAATGAGAGATTCAAGCATTCCTAACGCCTCGGATAGCCCGCTATCGTCGAGCTTCGCTTCAGTCGCCAAATAGAGGACCAGCGGCATTGTTGTTGAAACGTCGAACGCTCGAGAGAACATTCCGAACCGACCGAGCACGTTGTCCGAGCGCCCGTCGGTAATTTGACGATGAATTGAAGCGCTGCTCGCGATGGATTGAAGCTCAGCGTTGACGCTTTCGAATGGCTCATCGTTGAGGATCCACCTCCGGTAGCTTTCGAAGAGATTTTCGACGGATATCAAATCCGCTCTTTTCATTGATAGATGGTCTACAAGAAGCCAGTCCAATCTTTCCCTGGACTGCCTCCCGCGAGTTTCGCCCTCGCGCCAGAACCAGTGATCAAGAGGAAGCCAATACCGGCTGTACAGGTCGTCGATGGTAAGGGAGCCGTCCTTCTGGCCCATCCCCTTTGCCCGTTGGAATATGAAATTCCTCATGAGGTCACCTGCGGACAGGTCGACCCCCCGGCTGTTCAGCGTCTCAAAAATGGTCTGGGGGTCATCACCCCCTTCGAGTTCGATCGAGACGGTCGCTAAACCGTTCTTCAGTGCTTCAAAAAGCTTTTCAAGGCGGAACTCGTCGAAGGCATCTCCGGTTCCAACGTGTTGTTCAATCCGGCTTCGAAACCATGACTGGGCAGCCACGGCCAAGCGGACCACACCATCTTCATCCGCTGCCACAACGCCGATTTTCGTCAGGTCCGCTTTCGGGTCCATTAAAGCCACGTACGCACGACGATCTGTCAGAGTGGGCCATAGTTTGTATCGCTCGACCTGAGGAGTCTCCATGACGCCATCATTCAAAAGGTACTTGCTCACTTCGCTTGCATAGTTCGACTTGTTCGCCGGGGCCACGTCACGAAGTGCTGCTAGCAACAATTGAAAAGTGGTGAGGCGCTGCTGTCCGTCGATCACCTCGTACGCGCGGACCTGCTTGTCGAAAGTTTTTATTTCCGCAATGACGATGGCGCCCATGAAGTGGGGAGCAATCGACGTTCTCCCGGACGCGAGTTTCTCAACAGCGCGCTCAATGTCCTCCCACAGCAATTCAAGCTGCGGGCTGACTTTCCACGCGTACTGCCTTTGATAGAGCGGAACAAGATACCGCTTTTTGCCGTCGAAAAGATCTATGATTGATTTGGAATATGGTCGCATTTTAACCCCCCGTGTTGGAATAGTTGTCTGACAGACGTCCCACTTCGCCCTAGAAATGTTGGGGTACGTCGCGCTTTTTTGGAAAAATTGGCCGCGAGTTGTTTCGTCACCTAGCTCACGCGAATTTTCATCGTGGCCGTAAACGCCTGGAAAATGTGCAGACTCAACAGAGCAGAAATATTATCTGCTCTGGCCCCTATTCCAAGTTTCGAACTGCCCTGTCGGCTATTTTCGATTTTCAGGATCGGATCGTGTTGGTTGTTTCCTTCTAAGGGTCATGTCTGCTGTCGGCTATTTCCTGCGCTCCCGAACCGGCGCCAATCTCCAATCGGAACTAACCGGTTAGTCTTATCTCGGTTCGCAGGAAAAAAAAGGCATGCGGCCGGTCCCTCACCGACTTTTTGGTTTCTTAAGCAAAGTAGGTCAGGGGAGGGGTAAGGCGTAGCTCTACCAACAAAAACGCCCGCAAATACAGAGGTTGTTTGGCGCACCCGACAGGATTCGAACCTGTGACCTCTGCCTTCGGAGGCTGATTTAGCCAGTCTTTTCAATAGCTTCCGTCTCTCCGATATCGTTCGCTAAGCTACTACGACGACTGACTTTTTGTCGACCCGAAAACCGAAGCCAGTATCCTACCGCAGTCCGGAGTTTCCGTCCGGGTGCTTCCGTGGTGCTTCCGCGGAATCACTTCGACAGAACCCTGAGGTGTGCGATGGCTAAGCTGAACAAACGAACCGTGGATCAAGCTGGACCGGGCAAGTCGGACTACTTCCTTTGGGATGATGAGTTGCCTGGCTTTGGGCTGCGCGTGTTTTCATCCGGTAAGCGCAGCTATCTCGTGCAGTATCGAGCTAAAGGTCGGACCCGCCGATTCACAATCGGTCCACACGGGGTCTGGGCCCCAGAAGCGGCCCGAAAAGAGGCCCGCATACTGATCGGTCGGATCGCGCAAGGCGACAATCCTGCGGAGACGAAACTTCTCGACGCCAAAACGATCACCGTCAAAGAACTCTGCACCCGATATTTGGCTGATTGTGAAGCTGGCCTTGTACCTGGCAAAGGCGGTCACCCTAAGAAGCCGTCGACTATGGAGATCGACCGCAGCCGTATAAAGCGCCACATCCTACCGCTTCTCGGGAACCGCAGAGTGACCGAGATCACTATGGCAGACATCGCCAAATTTCTGCGCGATGTTGCCAATGGCAAAACCCGGGCCGACATCAAAACGAAGAAGCGAGGGCGAGCGATCGTTCGCGGAGGCATTGGCACCGGCTCGCGCGGCGTAGGTCTTCTCGGTAGCATCTTCTCTTATGCAATTAGAGAAGGGATCATCGAAAAGAATCCGGTTCACGGCTTTCGTAAGCCAAAAGATCGCGTCCGTGACCGTCGCCTGACCGAGCGCGAGTATCGAGCGTTAGGCAAGATTCTCGCGGATGCCGCTCTCGACCCGCAGTTTTCAACGGCTACCAAAATGGTGCGGACCCTCGCTATGACGGGATGCCGACGTGGCGAGATCATCAATTTGAGAATGGGCGAGATTGATATTCAGCGCAGTTGCATAAGGCTTGAAGATTCCAAGGAAGGCGCATCGACCAGGGCCATCGGCTTGCCCGTGGTCGAGTTGCTCCAACCACTATTGTCCGACAATGAGGCTGATTTCGTGTTCCACGGCACGGAGGACGGTAAGCCATTAGTCGGCTTCCCAAAGCTGTGGGAAAAGCTCGTCAAAGACACACCACTTGAAAGTGTTACACCTCACGTGCTTCGTCACAGCTTCGCAAGCGTGGCGAACGATCTCGGCTTTACAGAGTCGACGATAGCCGCCTTGGTGGGACATTCTCGCGGGACGATCACGAGCCGCTACATTCACACCGTAGACACCGCACTCGTAATGGCGGGTGACACAGTAGCCAGCTATATTCAGGCTTTGCTCGATGGAGTGACGTTCGAGCGCGCAAATTATGCGCTCGATCACAGCGCGCGTAAGGATGCTATGCGGAAATTTTTGACACGGATGTAGGAGTTTACCGGTGCCCAGATCTCGCGATGATGCAACACATCTTTCGAGTTGGTCGTCGCGTTTGCGTATATGCATTTAGTGACAGGGGGCCAGAGATCGCCTCGCCGAGGCTTTACCTCTGCTCGATTCGACCACGTTGCTCTCCCAAAGGCAACTCAATAGCGGACGTTCGAGTGCTGCCGACGCAGTATGGTTCGCTCAATCATGCGAAGTCACCTGATCCTTCAACCTGCTGGGCTTTGAGCCAGCCCTGCCGCCAGCCGTTCCTTCAGGCGCTCGTGGAAGCGGTGGGCGACAGCATTTATCGCGCGATTGGCCGCGTCATCGAAAATCCAGAAATCCTTCGTCGGCAAGTAATCCAAATCAACCATTTTCTGCCATATCGTATCTTCTTCGTCGGCGTCAGAAATCCCAGCTGCTTGGCACACTTCTTCAAGTGACGGCACTGCTCCGCAAAATCCATTTATCTCATCAACACGCAACGTCGATTTCAGCAAGATCTCGGATTGTTTCGCTCCAAAATTGAGCAACGCGCCGGCGAGGGGGTCTGCACTCGATTGATACTCGTGGACAGCCTCTCGGAACTCGTTGTCGTTCCAAAGCGCCTTGATGTTCAACACGACGTCCTCCTGAGACGGTGTTGTGGCGAAAAGCGTCGCGATTGCTCCGGGGCGTTGACCCTTCTTGAATGACACAGTCACGTATTTGATGTCGGTTGACCAGCTGGCAACCCCCTCAATAATCGATCCGTCCCAGAACAACGGTAATAGGTCGCCCCCATTTTGCGGATTGTGAGGGACCAGAAACCTCTTCCGATAGCAGACCTCGGAGACTTGGAAAGCTTCGAGCGGAATCATGCGAGCGTGCGCTAGGGCCTCTTGCAAGGTCAGGATCACCTTTCGTCTTCTAAGGGGATCTTCACCCCAGCCGTTCTGCCAAGCCGCGAGCGCCTGGAGGAAGGTTTGTGGGTAGCGCTTCATGAAATTCTCCATCCACAAGTATAACTCGCGGCGAGACAAGTCTTGCGGACATTGCCTCTCGCCGCACCATCGGTACTCTGCGGCTTGCGACTTTTATCCTACGCCCTGACGGCTTCCGCAACCTGTGCGGTGACATATGACGGTCGTGCGGAACCGGCAGCTACGAGGTCGATTCATCACTTTGCTCATCGAAACCAAGCAGTCCGAACCCGTCGGAGACACCCGCTCCGTTCGCCCGTCTCTGTTTTCCGCAGGGTCAGAAGTCTTCCATTGAAAGCCGACAGGCTCGGCACCTCTGCACCGACGCACCGTTAAGGATATGCTGAGGCCCTAGCTAAAGATGGGGGTGTCCCAGTCGGACTCGCCAAGAACCTCTTTCGCAACGAACTCCATCAGTGCCAGACCGGCAGGCAAAAATTGAGCCGTACGTTCATAAGTGAACGGCGCTGCCTTCTGTTTCTTGTTGCCGTGGGCAACGTTGTTGCGTAGTTGTGAGTAACCTCGTGACAAGAGACGATCCCAGGAATCGATTGGTTCGTTGTCGCTGTCCCAATCGACCCGACTTTTCTCCTTCACCACCAGATATTGTGGCGCGGTTTGCGCAAAAATCTCGAATGCTGACTTAGAAAAATCGAAAGAAGCAAATGGAAACCTCGCCTCAACGCGCTGTGCGAGCTTTGTCCAGTTGATGCCCGAAATCACGGTAAGGGACCTCACTGATTTTGTCACAGCGAGTTCTATATCCCGATTGACTACGAAGAACTCAAACTTCGACGCTTTCAGCATGAACCCTGCAATTTCCTCCTCCATCGCCGCCTCCTTTGCGCGAACTGTGAAAGCGCCTACGCTATGCCGTCCCGCCGACTCTTGCCTCGATCTCCTCTCGCGTTAGGCTGTCGCCGAGAAGCTCGCGAATGGGATCGGACATCGTCCTATTTAGACGGTCAAGTCGCGCCGCAACCTCGAGGAAGCAGAGCGTGAATGCGGCTTGCGCGCGGCGGATGTCCGTTTCGCGACCACCGTCGCCCGTGTGGACAATCTCACTGCGGGCCTTGTGAACCGTGACGACGCTGTCTTGGTACTGCCGCACATCTGGTTGCTGATTTAGGCAAATTCCTACGCGACGCTCAAGGCGTGCGACGCTTCCAGGCGCGTAAAAGTCGGTCAGCAGGGTCTCAAAGGCGACGGCCAGAGCAACGATCGCCTCGGCCTCGTTTGTTCGAGACCCGAATGACTGTCTGTACCACTCGATCGCAGTCACCAGCCGGCGGAAGACCCGGCTGTGTACCCGTTCGCCCGATGTCAGGTTGACATATCGTAGGTAACCGTCCTCGACGGTCTGGAGAGCGGGCGTCAGCCGCCGCTCCAGCGCGACGAGCTCTGGGGACGCCAACGTGCGAGTGCTTAGCGTCACCGCCAAATCCGACAATCGGGCCAGCTCCAGGGCCGCGACGTTCATCGGCACGCGACGGAGGTTAAGCGGTCGTTCCGCTTGGGTCGCCTCGCCAACGAGATAGTGCCGGATATCAAGGGTCTCGAAGTTGTTGAGTTCGGCGGTTGAATTGAATTTATTGACCGTAATGCCTGCATCGACGCTTAGGGCGTGCAACATAACAACCATCGCAGCCGCGATCCGAATTTTTAGCATGTAAATAAACTGGTTCTCATAGTAGGCCCCCGTGTGAGAGGAGAGACGGACCAGTAGAAGAGGATTGCGCGTTATCCAATTCATGTTCCCGGCCTGAACATGATGCTCGAAACTCGATCGGTCGGGGACGGCAGTTATGTCGAGCGCTGCAGCCATCTCGTTCATTCTGGCGTAGGCGGTCTCCACGGTCCCGGTCTGAGCCGTCACCGCAAAATTGGCTTCCTTGAACACTGCCATGTCACGCAGATCAGGTGAGGATCGGAGGAACGGGACTTCCATCCCAAACTCGGTGAGCGGATAGAGCACAAAGCCAGGGCGATCGATACCCGCGCTCTGGAGATCATCGAGAACCCGGCGACAGATGTCCGTTTGGCCGGTCTTCACCGCCTCAAGTACGAACTCGTCGAGCACTGAGACGCCGATGTAGAGGCCAGCTTTCCAAAGGGTGCGCGCGAGCGTCGACCGAAGCTGAAGGAAGTGATAGAGGACAGCCTCACGATCTTTTTTGCTGAACTTTCTCTCGTCCGTCGCAAGCTGCTCCACGACGTCGAATGATCTCAAAACATTGTGCTTCGAGAGCAGATATCGCTCAGACTCGGCTGTTTTTCGAGACGGCGGAAGTTCGGGAAATGGCATGCGGGACATTAGCGAGGACAGTTTGCAGAAGAATTGACCCCTCTTACCACAAGCCGAGACGCGCGAGATGACTCCGCGAAGAGAATTTTGTTGGAGGCTGGCAGAGCGGCACTTCTTGAAAATCGTTGCCTGATCCATGGTACGCGCTGAAAACACGCAGAGTCCTGATGAAGGAGTTGAGCGCGCCGATTAGGCTAAGGTAGAGGCTCCCTGCGCTAGCGCGCACCGAAACCGCGTCACGGCTTAGTCCTAGGAGGTGACAATCAGTGACCGGTCGGACCGAGTCGCCGCGCTCCGGCAACAGCCGCTAAGGAGGCGAGCAAGAGACCACTGGGGTCCTAAGTGATCGAGGACCGAATAACAGATTTCCGCGAATTAGGATCGAGAGCGATCAGACCGCAAGCGGCCCCCAAACTGCCGATCGGCAACGCGCCTATTTCAGACCTGGCTGGCAGTGCTGCTGCCTAGAGCTGCCCCTCAATGGTAGGCAGCTTCGTGTTCGCGCAAGAGCGCTTCATTGTGGAGCGATGGAGTTCTAACTGGCTCTTGCTGATCCAGACCGTTGAGCGCTGCGGCCACGCAGTCCTCCGTTGTCCAACGACGCTTTCAGGCAATGTTCAAGTCTGCGCCGCCAAAACGCCAGGGATGGACGCCGGATGGCGGATACCGAAGGCCTCCGTTCACGAGAGCCCGTCCGAAGCAAACGCCATTGGTGGTTATGAAAATACAATAAGGCCTTCGTCTCGACTTCATCAGCAAATGCCCCCAAAATCGCTTCAGGGGGAATCGTGAAAGTCGTTCCAGTTGATCAGCTATCCAGTTCCGATCTGCATGTAGACGCAATCTACCAGGGCGGCCGCAAAGGCAATGCGGGCGATGATCCGCTACCTACGCTCATGCGCGTCGACAGTCAGGGCGGTTTTCGCTACCGCGGCAAGGTGAAGGGCAAGCTGGAGATGCTCGTGCTGATGACGAGCATGAACGATGCGGACTGGCCTGACGATCTTGATGCCGAGACGGGCATCTTTACCTACTACGGCGATAATAAGAAGCCGGGGCGCGACCTGCACGACACCGGGCGCGACGGCAACCTGATCCTGAAGACGATCTTCGAAGATTCTCGCTCGGGCGCCGAAGGACGAGGCGTTGTCCCGCCTATCTTCCTTTTTTCAAGCGTAGGCGTATCGCGCGATGTCAGATTTCTCGGATTGGCGGTGCCCGGCGCCAGCGATCTTGATGCCTCTGAGGAACTGGTCGCGATCTGGCGCAACGTCAAGGGCAGTAGATTCCAAAATTATCGAGCGCGTTTCACGGTTCTCGATGCGGCACAGATGTCGCGCGCATGGATCGACAGCATAGTTGCGAAACAGCCGAATCACGGGCTTGCTCCCGATGCCTGGAAGACATGGCGCAAGACAGGCAAGCGCAAGGCACTGATCGCAGGTCGTACCATGGAGTACCGTTCGCGGGCGGAGCAACTGCCTGACGACAAGGACGGCCAAGCGTTGATCGGCGCTGTCCGCGAGCATTTCAAGGACCGTCCCCACGCCTTCGAGCATTGTGCCGCTGCACTTGCGCGACTGATGATTCCAGACATCGCGGGCCTAGACGTAACGCGACCATCGCGTGACGGAGGTCGCGATGCTGTAGGCCAGCTGCGTGTCGGTACCGGTCCGAGCGGTATCCTTATGGACTTCGCCCTTGAGGCGAAGTGTTACTCGCCGCCGACCGCTGTGGGGGTAAAGGACATGTCCCGGCTGATCTCCCGTCTGAGGCACCGGCAGTTCGGTGTTCTGGTCACCACGTCATGCGTTGATCTCCAGGCTTACAAGGAGATCAAGGAAGATCAGCACCCGATCCTGATCCTATCTGCCAAGGACATCGTGGAGTTGTTGCGAAGGAATGGCCGAGGCAGCCTGCCCGCCGTCAAGGCATGGCTCGAAGAGGAATTTCCGAAAGAAGCCTAACTGGCTTCAGCGGCCCGCTCGATAAGACCGGTTGCTACGACCCCCGCGCGGTCGACAGCGAACGCAGCTTCAAGTGCCGGCTTTGCCTGCTTCGGTGATGGCTTCTGTCCCCAGCCGCCAGCCGCATAGCTGGCAAGTGTGCGGCAGATCGCGGCCACGCGGTAGTGTACCACACCGGCCTTCTGACCTTTCTCCGCCACGTCGAGCCAGATCGCACCGTTGAGCTTCATGCACAGAGCTATGCGGTCATAGTCCGCGACCGAATGCGTCGTGCCCACGGGCGCGACCATAGAGCCATCTTCAGCGCTCCCCGCGGCATAGGACAGCTCTGGAGGAAGCGGGTCGCCGAGAGGCGGAAGCTGGTTCTGAATTTCCTGCCAGCATTCGTCCTTCTTGTACCACTCGCTGGGGTTCTTCTGACCGGCGGACGCGCGCATGGCGATATCCATTTGCGGGGCCCAGGTTTCAATGAGCTGTTCCAACTCCGGGCTGATGGCTTGGCGAGACCAGAGGCGGTTGAAGTCGACCCTGCCCCCGGCTCTGTGGGAGAGACCGGCCACGACATAGGCTGTGATCTGCGCTCCGTAGGCCGGAAACTTCATGCTTCGGACCTTCTTCTCGGTAGCGCGATAGAGTACCGCCAGTGCAACCAGCCTTTTGAACCATGCGTCGCCGATAGGCCTCTGAGGCTCATCTTTGAGTAGCTGCATGAAGTGCTGGAAGTTCTTCTGGCCACCAAGGCAGACCCGGTATGGAAGTCCATCCCAGGCGGCGAGATAGCGGGCGACGTCCAGCTTGCTGAGACGCCTGTTCTTGGGCGTCTGCATGCGGAAGGCCTGCTGTTCCGTTTTGCGGTAGGCCGCTTTCTGTTCGGCTGCGATGTAGGAGCCGCGAGCCCTCTCGTAGAACCAGCGGCCTTTGCCATCATCGAGCCACGTATTGTTGGCCATCGTCTCGATGTTCTGGTGAAAAGGATCGTTTGCCGAGAAATCGGCGAGTTGCACTGTGTTCTGGCGGTTGGCGGCCCGGGAAATGGAGGATACCATTTCGCCGAGGTCGGCACCGCCCACCTTAATGATCTTGATGGGAACCGAGACGTTGTCGAGGCTGAGACTTTCCTTGCGGCGCGCGCGGTGAAGGGACGCCGTTGTCTGGCCGCCATTCACGATCTGAAGTCCCCTTAAAGATGTGATTTCTGTTCCGCCAGCGCCGTTGTCGGCGAGTTCGAGATCATCGACTGTTGCCACGATTCCGTTATTGAAGGCGAGGAACATGGACGGCTGTTCAACGATCGTGCGGCGCAGCTCGGCGTTGACGCTCTTCCTGCCCTGAAGGCCGAGAAATGCCCGGACGTTGAGTTCGAGCAGGCGCACACCGTAGCGCTCGTAGATTTTTGAAAGGGCCTCACCGGGTAGAACTGCAAGGTACGCGTCATAGCCGCCGTCATGGCTGGGCACATGGAGACAGGAAACGCCGTCGCCGGTAAGTGCCACAAGGTCTACCGTGATATCGGCCCGCGTTTCGCCTTCACCGAGGACGCGCTGAAGCCTGACGATATCATATGCCTCGAACAGGACTTCGCGATCCCGCCACTGCGTTGAGCCGGCCAGACTGCCGACGATGCCATCGGTGAGCAGGACCACGCGAATGACGGCCAAGTCCTTAGCCTGCGTTTCGATCAGGCGGGCCAGATCGCTTGCGTCTGTGTTTGACGGCTCCAAGTCCTTTGCCAAGCCGTTAACGCACGCATTGGCGAAACGAAGCGCGCGCTCGATGGCCTTTGTCACATCGGCAGTCGGCAGCTTCGCTGCCGGAAGCTCACCACTGTAAATGGTCGTGAACAGGTCAAGGCGCGAACGCTCTTCGTCAAAGGCGTAGCCATCGATCCGATAGAGCGCGTTTCTAACGCGGCCTTCCTGGTAGAGCGGAAACGTCGATTCCAAGTGTCCGGCATCTTCCAGTCGTTCAAGGACGAGACGAGTGAACACCTCCTGGGAGAAGGGTGCGTCGGTCGTGAGGCCTTCTTCGACCTCGGCGGCGATTTCTTGTGAGAATGCCGCTACTACGTCATCTGTCATGACGGGTCTCCTTGAACGAACGCTTCAAGGACGAGGGCCGTATCGGTGGCAAAGCCTGCGATGGCTCGCACTTCGAGCGAGTAGGTGGCGTCGGTAATGGCGACCGGAAGATTTGCACGGACCAAGCGTGGGAAGTTCTCCTGGACCTGGTAACTTTCGATAGCGCGAAGCTGAACCCTGGGCACGGCGCGTGCAACATTGTCATCGGGCATCAGGCCACGACGGAGAAGCGCATTTTCGAAGGCACGGCGCCCTGTATCATTCGGCAGACGGGCTGAGACATCGGAGATGAAATCCCGGAGGGGCTTTCCTTCCGGGGTCTCAATCAGCCTGACATGCATGAGATCGAGGCGGCTGAGGCCGGAGACATCAAGCTGGTCCAGAGCAGAAATTGTAATCGTCGATGAAGGTCCGAGCCCCGTCTTGATTTCCAGAGCATGGCCTCCGTCCACGAAGTCATGCAATCCGTCACTGGGTGCCTGCCAGGTCGAGAGGCCGTTAGCATGAGATGTGAGCATCCGACCGAGAATGATGAGCTCTCCGATCAGGCCAACGGTTTCGGATCTTGAGAGACCGTCGCGTCGATCTCGGAGGAACTGTCGCCAGGCGTCCAGGCGTGCGAGAAATTGATCCAGTGCGTCAGCGCGGTTTGCCAGTGCTGCAGCACTGACCACGTCGGCACAGATTGTTGCGAAGAGATCGCGTCTGGAGCTGTCTTCGAGCGAAAGCACCAGGAATATGCCAGCCGTGTCGGGCACGAGGCTTAGGCGCATGCCGCCGAGTTCGAAGAGCGCATCCGGATTAAGTTCCGCCTGCAGCATCAGACACGGTGCATTGTCCGTGGCTCGCATTGCGGCCAGGACATCGAGAGGAACCTCAGTCGAAATCAATTTGGAACGATACTGACGCGAAACTGGCGCGCTTTTGGCGAGCGTATTCCAGGCTTCGTTCAGTGAGACAAGCCAGCCGGTCATGAGACCTCGCGCTGACGGACGCTGTTGATCAGATACACGCGGTTGTCGGCCGCATCACTGTCCGGGAAGCTGACAACGATGCTGATTACGGGGCGGTCAGTCTTTTCGACCTGTGCCTTTACGGGATCGATGGGATAGATGATCAGCAAGCCATTCTGGGGGCGCGCACCGCGGGCTTTGCGGATAAATTCACCTGAGGGGACATCCGTCGGCAGCCTGTTGCGTGTCAGCCGTTCGTTGTTGGTCATGGTCAGCGCAGATTCGAATTCCTCATCGGTAAGATCGATGGCCTGATCAAGCGGGCTGAGGGCGGTGCCGATAATAAAACGGTCGCCCGGCATGGGCTTGTCGTTTCTGGATTCCCGGGGTGACCGCAGGATGCACTTGATGCGGCGGTTACCGAGATCAACGGGCTCTTCATCACCGGTGGCGAGGTAGACAGTCCAGTCTGTAAGCTCAGCGGGGTTCATCGCCAGCTGATCGCTGATGTAGGTCCCCAGCTTTTTGCCATCGACTTGCTGGCTTTCGGGGGGGAAGGTCAGGTTTCTCAGGTAAGCAGCAATGTCCTGGCCCGAAATGCCCGACCACAGTGTGCCCGAGGCCCTCTTGTCACCCGGTCCCGGACGGCGTGGATTGTCCGTTCCGGTCCCGAGTGCGACGAGGAAGTCATCGGTCACCGAGGCGTTGCGCTCAATAGTCGTTGCGTCCTGGAACATGATCGTCTGGACTTTGCCCTCACCGGCGTAGCTGCTCTGGTGAAGTTCGGCGTGACGCTGTTTGTTCTTCGCGGTGACTTCGAGAATGTCATGCACCGCGACCTTTAGGCCGAATTGCTTCGGCGTCGCGTTCGTGATGGACATCTCATAGAACTGGCCCCGCAGTTCCTTCTGCGCGGTCGCTACGTACCGGAACCAGTCTTCCATGTCTGAAGTCGTGAAGAGCCGGCACAGATCGGCGAACCCGCGGCGATAGCCGAACCAGCGTCCCATCTGCAGAAGACTGTCATACTGGCGCGAAATGCGCAGGAAATAGCTGACTGAGAGCCCTTCGAGCGTGAGTCCCCGAGAAAGCTTGTCACCGCCCACGGCGATGACGGAGTAGCCAGTCTTCTTGTAGGCGTCGTAGTCAATGTCGGCCTTCGTCTTGCCGTTGGCGGTGATGACCTGGATCTTGTCCGAGCTTTCCGGAAGCTCGGTCAGAACCTGTTCCCAGGTGACGGGCAATGTATTACGCCCATAGACCGTTGTTCTGACTTTTTCGGTCGTCGGCAGGTAGTCGCGTTCCCACACCGACCTGAGGCGCTGGAGTGTTTCGCGGTCGCCGTTGGAAATCATGGCGCGCGTTTCGAACAGGTACTTTTCGACCTGTCGGTGAACCTCGGAATGAACGTCGACGTATCGCGACACATGCACAAGCATCGAGTTGTGTTCGGTTTCCTGCCCTCTGGCTGCGCGTGCCGCGCAGGTGAGCAGGAAGGCGTCGATTGCCCGCTCCAGGCTTTTCGGAATGACATCCTGGCCCTTGAACAGGGGCTTGAGCGTCTTGTCGTGCTTTTCCGGTATCCAGTTTTCTTCGGTCTGCTCAAGCGGCCGGACAAGAGGCAGGCCAGGGTTGTCCGCATCATCGTTTGTCCCGAAAACCGCGGCTGGGCCGAAATAGTCATCGGGCGGCGTGAGCGAAAGGATGAAGGTCGAGGGGAAGAGGTCGGGGCCGAAATTCTTCGCCGATCGTTCGTCATGGATGAAAATGTTTGCAAACGGCGTTGCCGTGTAACCTACGTATACCCGGCGCTCGAAGGACATCAGCAGGCGACGGATTTCACCATTGACCCGTTTGGGCTCATATTCTTCCTTGAACGTCCCGTCTTCCAGGAGCGGCTGGTCGCCCGTATCAACTGACGCCTGGTCGGATTCATCGTCGATCACGAGAACTGGGGCGGCCTTCGCAGGCCCCGGCAGGCGCGAAATCCAGCCGTTGAGGTTTTCCAGCACCTTCGCGTTCTTCTTGACGACGAACACACAAGGCTGGTTGACGGGAGAGAAGCTGAGCTGGTCGGCGATGCGTTGATTGAAGTCTCCGTTCGGGTCAGCCATCGTCAGGCTGTCGACTGTCAGCTGCGCGTTGAAATTACCGACGCCGATGATGCGCATCGGCTGGTTGGGCTGTCGGGTCTTCGGATTGGTATCGTAACCCAGGAAGTCGTTGTCGAAGCGCTTCTGCGTCTGCAGGCGCAGAATCTTATGCATGCCGGCGAGGACGATGATGATCCGGTAGCCGGCGTCTGCAGCGCGGTTGACGACGCCGGCATAGCTGGCGGTCTTTCCTGATTGCACGTCGCCCACGACAAGACCGCGCCAGTCCCAGCTGCCGGGCCGCTTGGGATCGTCCATTACTTCAAGGATTCTCGCAGTGCTGTCCTGCAGCTGCAGAATGGATTCTTCTGGCCATCCGTCTTCCTCAAGCTTGTTGAGGTAGCGCCGCATGAAATCTCCCGGCTGGCGTCGCTCGCCGACATACCAGGCGGCCGGTCGTAATGTGTCGATCAGCGAGAGCGCTGGCCCTTGTTCGGTGACAAAGATAGTCCAGAGCAAGCGCGTTGCCGCCTCAAGCTGTTCGGGGGAGATGATCTGCTTCGTGGTCAGGCTGAAGATGGGCGCATCCAGGCCGATGATCTTCGCGATGCTTTCGCGCGTGATCTCGTCGCCAACGTCCTTTTGAATCTGCAGAATTTTTCGCGCTCTCAGAGCGAGAGCCTCGACAACATCAGCCATGCGTAGCCCACAGTCTTCTTGTCAGTTCCGTTCGCAGCTGTGTCAGGTCTCCCGGAAGATTGAGTAGAAGTGCATCGATGCGCTGGTCTGTCGTCATGCTGGCAGGCAGAGCCTTGCCGAGTTCGACGAGTTGTTCCGTCAGCTGTGCAATATCGTCGGCGTCAAGGGCAGGGACTTCGGCGCCTTCAGATTCCGACACGTCGAGCCAGATGCGTTCCACGGGAACGCTGCGCTCGATGATCGACAGTACGGCGTTAAGCGGGCGCAATCCACCGGTCGCGGCCGCACGGCATGCGACAACAACGGGATGATCCCGATTGATGCGGTACTGAATGCCTTTGGCGCTCGGCACAGCCAGCCAGACTGCGGGTACATCGTGGCGCGCGCCGTGGTGGTGGGGACCCCGGCCGCGGAAAGCGAACACTTCTCGAGCTTCTTCGCGGGAGCGTCCTGCGATGGCAGTCAAGCGGGCACGTAGTGCGCCGGGCGGACGCGCCTGGGACTTGCGCACATCAATTCGCCAGTCGCGATCAAGCCCGGTGGGCAGGTCGACTTCGATGCGAGCGAGGCGGCTCGCTTCGTCGCGCGTCCAGGTTCGAACGCCGCCGAGACCGAGCCAGCTGCCTGCGACAAGCAGGCGCTTGCCGCGATAAACGTAAAAGCCCTGCCGTGCGCCCCAGCCACCAGGGCCGCCTGCGAGTTCATAGTCCCGATCGTTTTCGAAACGGTCACGGTGCGGAAGCACATAGGGCTTGACAGTGAACGACGCCCCCGCGTGGCGAATGCGTTCGGAGGGCATCTCCTGCGTTGAGGGGTGTGTTGTCTGGAAGGGGTCCCACGCCTTGATTGCGCGTCCGTTGAGCGTGATTGAAAGGCGCGACGCATCACCGCTGATGAAGCGGTGAAAGACCATGCCGAGATGCGCGCGGATTTCTTCGATGCGCAGATAGAAGGCTTCTTTCTGGAGGCCCGCGAGACCGCTCAGTTCGTCGACCCGGTCCCAGATGATGAGGGTGCCGGACGGGCGCCGCGCGAGTTCCGCCACGAACGGACGTGTCGGAAGCGGATCGGGTACGATCGCGATCCAGCCACGCGTGGCGATCGTGTCGACATCAAGTGTGATGGCACTAAGGGTCGCGTCGGCCTTGGTGATGACGGTCATTCGACGACACTGCGAGAGGGAGGCGGTCTTGAGCCCCATGCCGAACCGGCCGAGGTCGGATGCCTCACGGGGACTGTCGGGTCCCTGTCCGCCGAGTTTCAGTGCCTGAGCGAGGCGCTTTTCATCTATGCCTTTGCCGTCGTCGAGAATTGCGACGACTGGGGTTCCGTCATTCCATTGGAGGTCAATCTCGACGGAGCGAGCCTGCGCGGTGATGCTGTTGTCGATCAGATCGGCGAGCGCCGTTTCAGGCGAGTAACCCAGGCCTCTCAGCGACGTGATGAGGGCCGGTGCTTCCGGGGTAATCTCGATGATGCGTTCAGGCGACATGTCACGCCGCCTGCCGGTCAGAAGCCTCTTTATTCTTGCCGGTTCGACTGGTCAGCTGCTCTTTGAGGACGCGGGCAACTGCGAGGCCGAGTAGCGGCGGGACGGCATTGCCGATCTGACGGAAAGCAGCATTCATCGCGCCGGCAAAGACGAAACCGTCTGGAAACGACTGGAGCCGTGCTGCTTCGCGCACTGAGACAGTCCGCCTCTGCGTGCTGTCGTAGTGAATATGCGAGTAGGTGTCCTTCCCCATGTGCGCGGTCAATGTGCGGGAGGGCTTCGACGGATCAAGCTTCCACCACTTGTTCGGAAACTTCTCCGGATCATACGGCGGAACCACCTGCGCGCGCAGATCCCTGTAGGCGGTCGACTCCTTGCTGATGTGCGTCAGCCCCTGGGCGATCAGTGCGTCCTGGAACATCTGTTCAGCAAGCGCGCGTGCCTGCGGATAGTCGGCACCGTGCTTCATGCCCGCGAAGATCGGGAAGTCCCGCGGGGTCAGGCGAATGAGGTGGCCGTTAGCGCCATCGGCGGTTTCGAAGCCGGGCCAGTTCCGCATTTTCAGTGCATACGCCGACGGGCCGGTAGCCAGCTCCCGATAGGGCAGAACTTCCGAGAGCTTGCGGCGTCTTATGACCGCAGGATTGCTGGCGTGTTCCTTGATCCTCGGCAGGTCATCGAGCGCGGCTTTCGCGCCGACGGCGTCGGCCAAGTCCGCCGAGGGGATATGAATTTCGTGGAAGCGGTGGCTTCCGGGGTCAACATGCTTAAGGGCTACACGACGAGAGCCTTCGTACCCGCGCGGCAGATCGAGGAAGTGCAGCGGTTCCGGAAATTTCGGTGCTTTGCCCAGGACATCGGCGAGTGCGACGATGAAGAGACGCTCCCGGACCTGGGGTACGCCGTAGTACGCCGCGTTGAGGATTGTGTAACCGGTGCGATATCCCGACAATTCGAGGGTCTCGCAGATTTCCTCGGGCACGTTGTGACCACCGAAATTCAGAATGTCCGGCACATTTTCGATGAGAATGATCAGCGGCTGCGTGTCTTCGACGAATTTGAGGAAGCGGCGGTAGAGCGAAGCGCGCGGGTCTTTCTGGAACGCGTCTTCGTGGCCGGCAATCGAGCGTAGCTTGGAGCGCCCAATTCGCGCGAACGCTTGGCACGGCAGGCCGGCGGCAAGAACGTCAAAGGACTCTGAAGCTGATGTTTCGAACCCCAGATCCTTGACCAGCTTCGCGGCCGTTACATCTTCCATATCGCGCGGCTTCGACCAAGCGTCATCCGGCTTGCGGTCGCCGCCGAAATTAAACGCATAGCTTCGCGCGGCTTCAACATCGAGTTCGATGTGCGCGGAAAGTTCGAAGCCGGCAGTCTTCAGTCCGAGTGATAGCCCCCCGCAACCCGAGCAGATTTCGAGTGCGCGCGGGGTCGCCCCGGTCTGCAGGCGAACGAGCTTGTTTCGGCGAATCAGCTGGTGGTCGGATGCGGTCATGATTCCAAATATGCCTGGAGCTTCGACTTCAAGCCAGGCAGATCATGGACCTCGCATTCCCATACGATTGCTACCTTCCACCCCAAGTCCTGAAGCTCCCCTTGCACGCGTTCATCGCGGGCGACGTTAGCATTAAACTTTCCTTGCCAGAATTCAATGTTTGACTTGGGAGTATAGCAGCACTTACAGCCTTCGTGGCGATGCCAGAAGCAACCGTGGACGAAGACGACTGTATTTCGTGACGGAAAGACGACGTCGGGCCTTCCCGGCAGATCGCGGCGGTGGAGCCGGAAGCGATAGCCCATCGCATGGGCCAGCCTGCGAACGGTCATCTCGGGCTTCGTGTCCTTGCCTTTGATGCGGCCCATCATGGCCGACCGTGCTGCGGGTGTGATTATGTCCATGGCATAGATGATAAGCGAGATACCGTGCGTCCTCGATCAAAAAATGACGCGCCCCCGCACGTTCTAGAAAACGTCTACCGCAGGCGGCAGCTTTCTCTCAAACCGGGGAACGAACGGCGCCTGACGAGGTCCGAACCTACTGGCTGCTTCCAACGCAAACATATGTCTGCTTTCCCGGCATTGGTCCGCAAAAGCTGCCGGTCTGCCTCTGTCCCCAATAGAAACATGCGGCATCCTTAAACGCAGCGTCGACGGCTGGCGCAACGCGGGCGGAGCTACGCTGTTTGGAGGCTTCGCGCCGCCCGCCACTCGCGCGTACCGTCGCTTACTGATCCTTTCGTTTTTCATACCGTTCCGCGTCAAACGCCTGCTTTCCGTTCACGATCCACAGGTCGCGCGCATGATCGCCTTCTGGGCTCTGCAGCTTGTTGGCGATCCAAAGCAGCGCGCCGTAGATGATGGCGCGGTCATCAGCGGTCAGATCAACAATGCCTGCCTTGACGACGAGACCGCCGAGTTCGATCAGATGTCGGGTGCGCCTGCGTCGCTCGACCTGCCAGGTGCGCATGTCATTGCGAGCCAGAGCCGCTTGCCGGCGATTGTGGGCTGCCTGATTGCGCTTGAGCGCCGCGAGGGTTGCGCTGAGATGCCGAAGCAGCTCGCCGGGGCCTGCTCTCGAAAAACATCACTCCACGCTTGGCCCATGCCTCGCGCTTTGCGGTGTCTTTCGTTTCAGCGATTGCGACCAGTGCGCCGGCCAGTTCGTCGCTGCTGAACTGATCGGCGCCGGTGGCGATCACCAGCTCGCCAAGTTGATGCACCTTTCGCGCTTTGAGTTCTCGCGCTTTGTCTTCCAGCGCCTTCAGTTCGGCGTCGTAATCGCGTGGTTTGCGCATGGCTGTCTCCGTCGATTGTCGATGCCAGGATGATAGGGGAGCGTTAGCCGGAAGGCTTCAGGGTTGCCGAGACAGCCCGGGACGGGCTGGTCCATCCCGAGATTTTTTCGAGGGAGGGCGCGCTTATACGTCGTGCCGACGTGCGCTTTGCCGTGCAAATGATCCTGTCGCGATGGCGATCTATCATCTTCACGTCAAGGTCATTGGCCGCAAGGCAGGCTCAAGCGCTGTCGCGTCGGCTGCCTACCGTTCGGCATCGCGATTGCGTGACGAGCGGATTGATCGAAGCCATGACTTCTCGGCCAAACGCGGCGTCGTCCATTCCGAGGTCTTGCTGCCGGAGGATGCGCCGGAGGCCTGGCGCGACCGCGAGAGGCTGTGGAACGATGTCGAGGCGTTCGAGGTCCGCAAGGACGCGCAGCTTGCCCGCGAGGTGGAGTTTGCGCTCCCGCGTGAATTGTCCCAGGGGCAAGGCATCGAACTGGCGCGCGACTTCGTTCAGGCTGAGTTTGTCAGCAAGGGCATGGTCGCTGATCTCAATGTACATTGGGACAGAGCGGAGGATGGCAGTCCCAAGCCGCATGCTCATGTCATGCTCACCATGCGGGCCGTCGACGAGAACGGTTTTGGTGCCAAGGTTCGAGACTGGAATGCTACCCAGCTGGTCGAACGCTGGCGCGAGCGATGGGCGGAACTGGCCAATGAACGTCTGGCCGAACTCGACATCGACGCCCGCATCGATCATCGCAGCCTGGAAGCGCAGGGCATTGCCCTGGAGCCGCAAACCCAGATCGGTGCACCGGCGCAACGCATCGAGCGCAGCGGCCTTGCTGCTGGCGACATTGAAGCCGATCGCGCCGAACTGCATCGCGAGATCGCGCGCAACAATGGTGCGCGCATCATTGCCGATCCATCCGTGGCGCTCGATGCCATCACGCATCAGCAATCGACCTTTACCCGAAAAGACATTGCGAAGTTCTCGCATCGGCACAGCGACGGAATGGAGCAGTTCAACGCGGTTATGGCAGCCATCACCAGCGCGCACGACCTGGTTGAACTCGGCAAGGACGGACGCGGCGAAGATCGCTTCACCACAAGGCAAATGATCGAGACCGAACAGCGCCTGCATCGCGCGGCGGAACGCATGGCCGGGGACGAGCGACACGCGGTGAGTGACGCACATCGCGAGGCAGCACTGGCGCGGGCTGCGCAACATGGTCTTGTCCTCTCAGGCGAGCAGACCGATGCGCTTGCGCACATCACCAATGGCCGCGGTCTTGGTATCGTTGTCGGCTTTGCCGGAACGGGCAAGAGCGCCATGCTGGGCGTTGCGCGCCAGGCATGGGCAGCCGCAGGTTATGAGGTCCGAGGCGCGGCACTTTCCGGCATTGCCGCCGAGAATCTTGAAGGTGGATCAGGCATCTCGTCGCGCACCATCGCCAGCCTGGAACATGGTTGGGGACAGGGCCGCGATCTGCTCACCGCCCGTGATGTCCTGGTGATCGACGAGGCCGGCATGGTCGGCACGCGCCAGTTGGAGCGCGTGCTTTCCCATGCGGCGGACGTTGGCGCAAAAGTCGTCCTCGTCGGCGATCCGCAGCAGCTGCAGGCAATCGAGGCCGGCGCTGCATTCCGCTCCATTCACGAACGCCACGTCGGCGTCGAAATCGGCCAGGTGCGTCGGCAGCGCGAGGACTGGCAGCGCGATGCCACGCGCGATCTGGCAACCGGCAGGATCGGCGCTGCGATCAGCGCCTATGACGACAGAGGCATGGTGCACCAGGCTGTGACGCGGAACGAGGCGCGCCGCGATCTGGTCGAGCGCTGGGACCTCGACAGGCAGGAGCAGCCCGAGGCAAGTCGGATCATTCTCACCCACACCAACGACGAGGTGCGCGCGCTGAACCAGGCGGCGCGCGAGCGCATGCGGGCTGCCGGCGATCTCTGCGACGATGTTCAGGTTGATGTGGAACGAGGTGCAAGAAACTTCGCCAGCGGCGACCGTGTCATGTTCCTGCGCAACGAGCGCGGCCTCGACGTCAAGAACGGTACGCTCGGTGTGATCGAAAAGGTCAGCACACAAAGCATGGCCGTGCGCACCGATGATGGCAGGTCGGTCCGCTTTGACCTGAAAGACTACGCACACCTTGACCACGGCTATGCCGCGACCATCCACAAGGCACAGGGGGTGACGGCCGACCGCACCCACGTGCTGGCGACGCCGGGCATGGACGCACATGGCAGCTACGTCGCTCTGTCCCGGCATCGTGGAGGCACGGACCTCCATTACGCAAACGACGACTTCGCGACACGAGACCGGCTCGTTCGCACGTTGTCGCGCGACCGCGCCAAGGACATGGCGTCGGATTACGAGCAGATTGACCCGGCGCAGAGCTATGCCGAGCGGCGCGGTATTACCTTCCGCGAGCGTGTGGTCGAGATCGTACGCCGGATCGTTCCGGAAAAGCTCCGCGACAGGATTGGCGAGCTGCTGGACGGGTTGCGCTCGCCCGGAGACGTCGAGGCCGGTCAAGAACGTGGGCGGCCGGCAAGAGAAAATGATGGGGCGCAAATCGGAGATACTGGTTCCAGGCCCGAAAGAAAAACTCCCGCCACTGGAGTGTCGCGCGACACGGATATGCCGATGGACGCGGAAGCGGCGTTGCGCGGCGCTCGCACGAAGGCGCTTGTACGCCATGCGCGCGCCCTCAACGCGATCCTCAGCACTGGAAACGCGGACGGGCAGAGCAGTTCCGAGCAGATGCGCGAATTGAGGGAAGCCCGCAGCGCGTTCGAAAAGGTCCGGCCGCATGGCTGGCGCGATGCCGAAGCGGCCTATGTGAAAAACCCCGAGCTTGTCCGTGAAGCGGGGGCCGGTCGGGTCAACCGCATAGTCCTAGCTCTCCAGCTTGAAACGGAAATCCGCACCGGACTGGCTATCGATCCGGGCCGCCGCGCAGACCGTTTCGTGGAGCGTTGGCAAAAGCTCGATCGGACGAGCCAGGGCCAATATCAGGCCGGCGACATGTCCGGCTACAAGGCAACGCGCTCGGCAATGTCCGACATGGCCAAGAGCCTCGAACGCGACCCTCAACTTGAATCCCTACTGGCCAATCATAAAAAGGCGCTTGGCATCCAGGTCGAGTCCGGCCGACGCCTAGGTGTGGAGCTCGCCTTCAACCACGGCATTGGCAGGGGGCGCGGTATAGGAATCTAAACCCTCTGATTTGCCGCCGTTTCCACGCTACAGGCGGGTAACGCAACAAAGCCGATTGTGTCCAGCACAGGTTCGCCCTTTCTGTCTCAGCAGATACCAGCAACGCCCGGAGGGCCGCGTTATGTCCGAGCCGGATCGCATCATACGCCTCAGAACTGTCCTTTTCCGGACCGGCCTGTCCCGCTCGACGATCTATCGGAAGATCGCCGAAGGCACGTTCCCGGCTCAGATCAAGATCAGTGTCAACGGGGCTGGCTGGCGGGAATCCGATGTTAATCGATGGGTTGACGATCCAGTTGCATGGCGAGTAGAGCGCGGCAAAACAACAGCGACTAGCAATCGGTCGTCAGGCATCGGGGGGATGGCGTAGCCATCGGGTGCGGTTAGTAGACGGGTTCAGTTCTGGAATGACTCAAAGACTATCGCAAGTCGGTACGAGACATACAATCCGGACGCTGCCAGCGACTCGACCATCATCAGGGTTTACCTTTGCCCGGCGCCATGACGGCGGCTGGAACTGGCGGAATACCGATTGCAGCCTTCGGTACCTCGGCCGCCTTTTTCACCGGAAACAGATCGCCATTGTTGCCGGGTTCCACTGGTTTGGTCGGCTCTGTGAGCTCGCTGACGAGCAGGTCCACCCACGCATCGTTGTACGTGTAGCTATCATAGGCCTTGTGAAAGATGCAGTAGGTCCGGTTGGTCTTGTCCCCCCTGGCAGGCCGCACCTTGTGCCTCCTCCAGGCGTCGGTGTGGTCGCTAAGTGTGAAACGTTTGGAAGTTTTCTTGCTTACCAGCGCCGCCACTTCTCCGGGCCTATGGGGATAAAGCTCATCAGAGATTTTGTACTTCTGCAGGACGTTGTGAACGCTCTTCCCCTCTTCGGATTCCGGCGTAAGGAACTGAATGTGCGCGCTTCCCTTCGATGCACTGTCGAACGTGTAGACCACCCGGAACTGATATTCGAGGTCGGCCAACTCTTCTTCTGTAAGATTTGCGGTCAGTAGTGCATCCAGTGCGGCAATGTGTTGAGGCACATCGTACTGATGCAATTGAGCGGCTTGGTCGATCTGGAGCTTGCCGAACTGCAGGGCGACGGAGATCTCGTTCTGAAGGCTCAACCGCGGACCGTGCCACTCAACGATTGTTTTATCGAAATTGAGGCAGCAGGCCTGGAATACCGATAGCCAACGCGGATCGCTGCGCCCCAGCAGCTTGTGTTCGACTTCGTCTCGAATGGCCTTGATGGTGGCCAGATTGTTTTTGATGCCTTTGGAGAGCGGGCAGTCGATCTTACTTAGCATGTGGCTCAGGGCAAAGGTGGTTCCGTCAGTGTTCAGTATCGAGCCATCCTTGCGCTGGTGGTGCTCGTGAAGAAGGTACGTCCATGCGATGTTCGCAAGAATGGCAAACATGCCGGTTTTGAATTTGTAGGTGCTGCTGTTGAAGATGGTAACGGCAAGGATCATTGCCTCGCGCGCCCTTATCAACCGCTCGTCGTCGTAGAGATTCAGGCCGGTGACGGGATCAAAGGACTCTTTCCGTTTTTTGTAAAATTCAACCTGCTCGCCGGTAGCAGGCACAATCTTTTTGTCTTTCTTGACTCCTGAAATGCGGCCAAAATTGACGGTGGGCGTGCGCTGGTAGTTAATGAGCGCATGGATATCCTGGTTGCGCTCCCCTTTGGCCAGCAATGCCTTGACGATGCTCTTCTCAAGAGCAGTCAATCCCCCTCCGGCCATCATGCTCCCCCAAATCGCCGAATGACGGAATTACGTTCCGGGGGCAGTCTAGCGCTGTATTTCCAGAAGTTGAAGTAAGCCTCCGGCCAATACGAGCGGAATACATGAAAAGCGAAAGCT
Organism: Mesorhizobium sp. P2_D6; assembly: GCF_056404315.1. Taxonomy (NCBI): domain Bacteria; kingdom Pseudomonadati; phylum Pseudomonadota; class Alphaproteobacteria; order Hyphomicrobiales; family Phyllobacteriaceae; genus Mesorhizobium; species Mesorhizobium sp. P2_D6. The sequence goes on from NZ_JBFUEG010000007.1 coordinate 251,360, forward strand.
GAACGTCATAACCCTCACCAAAAAGATACCCGCACGTAACGCCTAGTGGCCTGAAGCTCGCGGTAGTCGGGTTTAAGCTGGTTGGTCTGGAATTGCTGCCAGCGGCGCCAGTCGATCCCGACCATCGTCATGATGCCGATGAGGGTTCGAGTCATGAACCACTGGCCATTCCTCTCCACCCTACCCCTCCACATATGGGGCAAGCGCCCTCGCACGCCTGAGCATAATCTTGGCACTCCCACCGCGAGAAAGGCCGGAAAAAGCCTCGGCCGCGGGATGAAGGAGCTGCTTGCACCATTGCCCGGCATACCGAGAGGCCCGTCGGCACCGGCTTTGCACCAGAACTGCCGTAAGACGCGCGGAATCTGGCCGCTTATCTGCCAAGGCAACATCACACAGATAGAGCTGGCGAAAATGGCGACTGCTTTACCGGCAGGACTATCATGCGGATGCGTCAGGACGGTGTGCTGTTCGCTGATGCCAAAGACCCTAAGAGTTTTCGTACGGCACCGAACGTTGGCGGACAGGCACAAAGTCTATCAGTGGACGGGGAAGCTTCCGGCTGGCTTCGATCGCCGATCAGTCAAGCGCGGAGGTTATAAACAGAAAGGGGCACCTTGTGGTGCCCCTCGCTGTCAGTTTGCTAGCTACCGAAATAGCCGATCAGGAAAACGACGATCTTGAGGACCGTCTTAAGTTCCAGCTTCAGTTCAATGTTGACTCGGATGACCATTCTCGTGGCATTTCCGGGTCTGCAGGCGCCGACAGAACCCAAATGGGGTTGATGTCGAGACTTCGAAATCCAGTTCTTGTATTCCTGTGACTGTTGGGCGTGGCCACGCCACTATCAGTCACTTCACTCTCGCTTTTAAATTTGAATCTGTTTTGCTTATCTGATGATTTTGCTGATTGGTTCTGTTTGTTTTGCGCTTGCTGAATCTGTTTTGCTTATCTGGTTTTAGCTGGTTCTGTTTGTTTTGCGATTTTTGATTTGCTGATCGGTTCTGTTGGCTTTTGCGTTTGGCTGAATTTGATGATTTGCGGATCTGTTTTTTGCTGTTTTGCTCATTTCGGCGCGCAGTGCGCCAAACCGCATATGGGCTCGCCATCCCCCTCAGTCAAGAGCTTCAGACGCACTTGCCGGATGCCCGAGCGACCGTCATTTTTCTGGCAGGTCTTTGCGCCACGGTATGACCTCGTTCATGTCGAAGGGAAACGGTTTCATTTCCAATTTCCTCCCCACATCCTCCAGCACTCCACTCAGATCCCAGGCCTTGTATTTTTCAGTGCTGGAGGCGTCGATTGCTTCGTACCAACCTGCCTCGTCAGCCATCGACAGCGTTAGCGAAAGTTCGTGCGCTGAGCAGAAGACTACCGGCTTGCGGTCAGCCTCAGTGATTTCAGGATGTTTCGCTGAGACCTTCACCGCCTCATCCATCACGGCGTTCCGGACGACGCTGTCGAGCCGTAGCCAGTCATCCATTGTGACGACCAGGCCCCGGGCATCCGCGGCAACAGGGTTGATTGCGTATACGCCGGTCCTCGCAGCAGCAAAGAACCTCCACAACTGCACAACGCCTCGGGAAAGCTCATTGATGCCGCGTCGGGCTCCCACAATCAGGTCAGCTGCAAACTGGGCAGAGAACGTATTCTTTGTGGCCTTGCACTCTATGACAACCGTGATCCTTCCGCCGGAGCGTACAAGAACATCGGGTGTATCGAACCTGGTCTTCTTCGGGCCGATCTTGGCCTCGCCAAAAGTCTCGATGTCTGGCATGTAGGCCGGGATCAACCCCTGAACGTAGCTTTCGAAGCGCTTTGCCGACTGGTTCCGGATCGTCTGCGCATCGTCATCGATGAAATCGTAATAGAGCCCGCTCGTTGCACGCTGCACCAACAGCTCCGGGATTGGTGAGATGTAGGCGCCATTTTCCGGATTCTGTATCACTGGGTATTTTCGCAGGATGCTCGGGAGGTGAGAAGCAGACAGGCTGCCGCCTGTGGCAACGATCATATCCCGCCTCAACTGGATGGCCTCGTTCCTTACTTCGGGAACCGGGCGGGATACCACCTTCAAAACATTGTCCAAGAGGTCCTTCTTGCCCGCTAGCGGTTTGTAATGCGGCGATGCCAGCCAAGGCTTGAGAAGAAACTCGAAGGCCAGGGTAGAGCAGACCAGGGTGAAGTCATCGATGCTGAAGCCGTGCCGTGCCAGGAAATAGGCCTTAGCGTCTTCGTGACCGTAAACATACAGCGTTCGCCTGATCGTTTCAGGATGGAAAAATCCCTGCTGCCAGTGGAATTGACGATGCGGAATACGGCTAAGCTCACTGAAAATGTTCTTGTCGCTGATACGCGCCTCGGCTTCCTGATTTTCCAAGTCTCGCAGGAGATTTACGACCGTGGTCGTCGCGTCGAAGGTATCTATCAGCGTAACCCGCTGCTTGTATCGGCGCAGGTCGTGTCTGGCATAGCGGTGGACGGGCGCCTTCTGCGTGGTCAGCAACAGGAGTATTAGCGTATCGAGCTCCCACTTGCGGATCGCCATTTTCGACGTGAAGTCACTGGTTGCGGCCTCGGGTGGGTACTTCAGGTAAGGTTTTGCTGGTTCCGGCGTACCGGACTGAATGATGAGGGTTGCCCACATCAATTGCAGGAACCCTGCGTCGTCAGCCTCGGACAGCATCGTCAGAAGCTTCTTCCGGATTATCCGGGCTTTCAGTACACTCACAATTTGTTCCCCCTCACTAGGCTAGCCAAAGCAGGGACAACAAAAAAGGGCCATAGGCCGTCGGACGACGGCGGCAACCCGTTCAGCCTGTAGTTCATCCTCTAAAATATTGCACCCCTACGGCCGATATGAGGCGCGAAGCTGCCGGTCGCTGGCTACATGTCCGCTCGAAGCGTGCTCGCGAGGGGCTCGTTCCTTATGCCAGTACTAGGAGTCGTTGGGTTTGACCAACTCCAGATGACTTACCCCTAATGCTTGGGCAAGCTCGTAAAGAGTGATTACGGTGGGGTTCCGCCGACCGCGTTCGAGGCTGCTTAGATACTGCTGACTGAATCCGGAGCGTGCTTCCACATCCTCCTGCGTCAGGCCTTTCTCTCGCCGAATCCGCGCGAAGTTTTTTCCAACCAACTGACGCATGTCCATGCGTCGGACAATCGAGGTTTACACACTTTAAGTTTATCAACTATAATATGTATTCACTGAGCCCGAAACTCGCCTGGAGCCCAAACCGTGTCGACGACAAACCCGAATGTCTTTGCCGCAAGCCGGAACGAGGTGGAGCCGCAACTGGCTGGCGTGCATGACCCCGCGTTGCAGTTAGTGAACGATTGGCAGATGGCTCGATACGTCTCCCTGCTACTATGTCGCGTGCAGCAGCGTTTGGAGAGCCGAATGATGGTCAATACCGGAAATTGGGGATTGACCGCAGATTTACGAAACCAGGCTGAAAGCCAAGCAGGGCACACTGGCCGTGATTCGGGGGCATATGCGGTTGCGCGAGAGGCCGAGGTCTTAGCGATGACCAAAACTCTAAAGCTTCAAGATATAATCCCCGAGGTGGCGGCTTCGTCGCTCACGGGGGTCATAGCCAAGTTGGAGATGATCGTCGGCGCAGATCGAGATATCGGTGACCCTACTGACTTCCCGTGGCCACATATTGCTTCGGTGCTACGCGACCTCAAAGCCGTTGCGGGCGAATTGCCTCCTTATCGGCCGGACCGCGCCTCGACACGCGCGGATGCAGCGCGCTATTGGCAGGATGCTTGTAAGCTTGTCAGGGCGCTTGCGGAGGAAGATGCTCTGCTGAACGCAACCACTTTGTAGATCTCGCTAGACTGGCCAAGGCTTGCCGGGTGGCAGGTTTCCTAACGTGGCATGTTGAAACTGGCCGTTGTCCAAAAGCATCGTCACGGCCATGAACGTAGCTATTGCCGCAATCGGTAGTTTGCTTGACGGGAAACGGGCGTCTGACTGGACAGCGTCTGGCCTATAGCTGATCCGAATATCCTGCGGACTGCTTCCGTGGTGCTTCCGCGACGTCTTTCTCGACCTCTTCCCATCAAGAAATGGTCTTGCTAACCGCATGTTTTTGCAATATAAAAGTGGCGCACCCGACAGGATTCGAACCTGTGACCTCTGCCTTCGGAGGGCAGCGCTCTATCCAGCTGAGCTACGGGTGCTTTCAGGATCGGTGATCTTGAAAACGAACCGGCCGATAGGCCGGCCAGCAACGGCTTCTTAGCGGAAGCCGTGGCGGGCTTCAACGGGCAATTGGAGGGGCGACGCGAACTTGGCAAGGGTTTGGCCGCATTGTGCCGCATCCGGCCCTTCGCAGGCTCAGGGCGTTCGCCATTCAAAAAGCCAAGCAATTGGCTTTTTGTCCGCTGCGCGGACCTCACCCCGCCACCTCACCCTTCACCGCCCTCTTCCTTACACTGCGTACCGCCCGCTTCGCCTTCTTCGCACCCGTTAGCTCGTGCATAGCGTCCAGCTGCATCTGCTGCATTTCGGCCAGCCGCGTCCATTGGCGCGAGATCAGATAGTCGAGCTTTTCGTGCAGATGGCGAACTTCCAGTTCGGCTTTCAGGTTCACCCGGTAGTCGTTGAAGGAGCGCAGGCGGTCCTTGGCCTCCGTCCGTCTCTGGCTCATCATGATGATCGGCGCCTGTATGGCGGCGATGCAGGAGAGCAGAAGGTTGAGCAGGATGAACGGGTAGGGGTCGAAGGCGCTGCTCATGCCCGCGACCAGGTTGATGCCGATCCAGATGGCAAGCACGCTGCCGAACGAGATGAGGAACCACCAGCTGCCGCCGAAGGCCGCCATATTGTCGGAGACGCGGTCGGCGAACGACCTGTGCTCCTCGAACTCCTCTTCCGAGTTTTCCGAAATCGTGTCCTGCCGGGCGATCGATTCGACCACCTGGCGGTCGAGCTCGGAGAATTCGCCATGCTCCTGCTGCAGCAACTCCTCCATGTAGCGCATGCGGTAGCGGCCGAGCTCCTCGCGGCTGATGCGGGCGCCGCGCGGCAGGTCGGGATGGTCGGAGCGGATGCGGTCGGCCAGGCTCGGCCTGAGATCGTCGATGCGCACCAGGTCGCGCTTGCGGAATTTTCTACCTGATATCGCCGACGGTTTTCGCTTCGGCTTCAGGCGCCCAGGTTCGGCGGGTTCGGTATCAGGCACCTCGGGCGCTTCGAGCACCTCGTCGGCAACCAGCTCGGCTTCGTGGGCGGGCGGCGCCTCGAAATACTCGCCGCCGCTGTCGTTTTCGCTGTCGGCCTGCTCGGATGGTTTTGGGACGGTGCTCATGATGCCGGCTCCTGCTGTCGCGCTGTCGGTCACGTTACGCCAAGCGGGCGCGGCATAGCCACTGTTGCGGTGAGATTTGCGGGCTTGTGCAAGCGCTTGTGATGACGCGAGGGTCGTCACGCGCGCCGGCTGGCGCCATGGTCATCGGCGGCTGGCCTCATCCCGGCCCTGTGGCCAATCTGGCGGGGCGCTTATATCCATGGGAGAGGCTGCGCCATGAAGCGCTTCGCCAGTCCATCAGGGGCATTGGATCGCCCCACAACAGGGGTTGTCGCCATGTACAAACATATCCTGATCGCCACCGACGGTTCGGAACTCGCCGGCAAGGGCGTCGCCCACGGCCTCGAACTGGCCAAGGGCCTTGGCTCCGCCGTCACCTTCGTCAACGTCTCCGAGCCGTTTCCGGCACTGGCCTGGGGTGGGGCAATGGCCGGCTATGTCGCCGGCGAAGAGCTGGTCAACTACGAGGAAAACGCCCGCAAATATGGCCGCGAGGTGCTGAACAAGTGCAAGGCTGAGGCCGACGCGCTCGGCGTGCGGGCAAAGACCCTGTACGTCGAGAACAGGACGCCGGCCGAGGCCATCCTCGACGTCTCCCGCTCCGAGGCCTGCGACCTCATCGTCATGGCCTCGCACGGCCGCCGCGGACTGGGCAGGCTGGTGCTGGGCAGCCAGACCGCGGAAGTCGTGTCGCTGACGGAAATCCCGGTGCTGGTGGTGCGGTAGGGCCCTTGCGGATAGGCAGCGATCCTTCACGACCCCCCTCTGTCCTGCCGGACATCTCCCCCTCAAGGGGGGAGATCAGATGTCACAACGGCTTTCGCCAACCACGAAAAGGAGGCGCGACGCCGAAGCTGCTAATCTCCCTACTTGAGGGGGAGATGGCCGGCAGGCCAGAGGGGGGTGCTGCCCCGCCGACGTTTCAGAGTTTCTCCACCAAAACGACGGGGTTCTACTGCGGCGGCAAACCAGGCAACTGCGACTCAGGCGGCTCCAGACCAGGCAGCGCCGAACCCGGTGGCGGCAGGCCGGGAGGCGGCGACGCGGCCGGCTGGTCGCCCGCAAACATCAGCCGCGTCTTCGTATCGGCCATCGCTGGCGAGAGGCTGCGCTGGATCAGCGCTTCGACATGGTCGTTGCGCTGGCGGGCGCTGTCGGCGCCCATCACCACCACGATCAGCCTGCGGCCGTCGGCATTGTAGGAGGTGACGATGTTGAATCCGGAAGCCTTGATGTAGCCGGTCTTGATGCCGTCGACGCCGCGCACCCGTCCCAGCATGTCATTGTGGCCGCGCACCAGCCGTCCGCGGAACATGAAATCGCTTTCGGAGAAATAGTGGAACTGCTGCGGGAACCGCGCGCGCAGCGCCATGCCAAGCGTCGCCATGTCGCGCGCCGTCGTGTGCTGAGCGCTGTCGGGCAGGCCCGACGCATTGCGGAAGACGGTGCTGCTCATGCCGATCTGGCGCGCCTTGGACGTCATCATGGCGGCGAACTGGTCCTCCGAGCCGCCGAGACATTCGCCCACCGCCACCGCCACGTCGTTGGCCGATTTGACCACGATCGCCCGGATCGCCGAATCGACATCGATGCTTTCGCCGCGCCTGAAGCGCAGCTTGGTCGGCGGCTGCCGTGCCGCATTGTCGGACACCGGAATCTGCGTTTCCTTGGAGACGCGGCCGGACTCCAGCGCCTCGAACAGCAGATAGAGCGTCATCATCTTGGTCAGCGACGCCGGATAGCGCTGCGCCGTCGAACTGACCTCGAACAACGTCTTGCCGCTGGCATCGACGACGATGGCCGCATATTTCGCCTGCGGCGCCGGCACCGCCAGCACGCTGTCGGGCGGCGCCGTGGTGCTGCAGCCGGCAACGAACACCAGCAGCGCCAGGGCGGCGACAAATCTCTGGAGGAGGGCGAGGAAATGGAAATCGGGCAAGGCAAGTCCGGCGTTGCTGAGAGGGCCGGAACCTAGCCTAACCCATTGCCTTCGTCCATTTGGTTAACGGGGAAACTGCCAATCTCCCCCCTTGCGGGGGAGATGCCCGGCAGGGCAGAGGGGGGTGCTGTCCCGCCGGCCTCTTGCCAGGGCGCCGCAATCTCCTCGGATTGGGGGGATTGAGTGTAACTCGAAGGTTGGCGAACCTTCACACCCCCCTCTGTCCTGCCGGACATCTCCCCCGCAAGGGGGGAGATTGGATGTCACGCGGGGCTTCGCCAATCACCGCGCTGAAGTGGCGACCTCGACGTCTGTCCGCCCCGCCCCGAAATCGCCTGTTTCCTGTCCTGTTTTGCCGGCGGGGTTGCGCTGCTACACTGCGCGCGGCAATTGCTTGGGGGATTTGACAATGACCGGTGACATCGGCGCGGCTGCGCCATCTCTTATCAGGGCTTCGCTCAGCCGCACCGGCAAATGGGCCGGTAGCGTCGCTTTCATCGGCGGGGCTGCCTCCGACATTCTCAATCCGCTGGCGCCGTTCGCCGCCTACATCGCGCTGGTCGCCTCGGTTGCCGCCGCCATCATCGCCATCGCCATTGTTCTGCGGCTGGTGCTGGCCGCCAAGGCGCTGCCGGCGCTGATCTTTGCCACCAGCGCTGCCGCCGTCGCCGGCGGCGTCTACGGCCTGCAGCAGCAGACCAATTCGCAGAACGGGATCATCGCCGGCCTGGTGCCGGCCATCGCGCAACTGCAGCAGCAGCTGGGCATCGTCTCGGCCAGGGTGGCCAAAATCGAGCAGACCGTCACGCAGACCCAGCAGACGGTCGACCAGGTCAAGCAATCGACCGACGCCGTGGCGAAAAAGACCGAGGAGATTGCGTCGAACCAGCAGCAGCAGACCGAGCAGGGCGCGCAGACGCAAAAGACCGTCGATCAGGTCAAGCAGACCACCGAAACGCTCGCTGCCGGGCAGCAGAAACAGGCCGAGCAGGCCGACAAGCTGCAGGCGACCACCGAGCAGATCGCCGCCTCGATCGACACCATCGCCAAGGGTTTTGCCGCATTGGCCGCGCAGGGCGGGGCGATTGCCGAGCCGAAGCGGCCGGACGAATTCTACCACAATGCCCGCGTCTACGAGCTTTCCGGCGACATGCTCAACGCCCGCCGCTCCTACCTCGCCTTTGCCGGCTTCGACGTCGACGCCGTCGACCCCTACACCCGCTTTGCCACGCTGCTGCGCGTGCAGGACGGCAAGGCAGGTGCGCGCGAAGTGTTCGGCCAGTTGGCCGACAAGGGCAAGGCGCTGTCGATCAAGCTGGTCCATATCCTGCAGTTCGACGATGCCCAGCGTGTCGACAAACTCAACGCTTTTATCGCGGCCAATCCGGATTTCGCGCCGGCCTATTATCTGCTCGCGCAGGAGTTCTCCGAGGATCGCCTCGGTGTCCAGTCGCTGTCCGACAAGCGCGGCGAAGCCGAGGCGCTGACCAGGTTCGTCTCCTATGAAAAGGATGGCGGGCTGCTCAAATATTTCGTCGACCAGACGCAGCTTGCCGACTGGCTCGACCGCAGCCGCACACGGCTGGCGGCCCTTGGCGACGTGCTCGACCCCGCCCGTTTTGCCCCGTCGCTGACGCCGATGCGCTCCAATGCCGGCTGGACCATCTCAATCTCGCTACCCGAGGCGGCGACCGGCATTTCCTGGCGCCTGGGTGAATCCGGTCCGTTCACCGACACCGGGCTGATGGCGATGAACGACCAGCGCACCGGCAAGCCGATGCCCAATCCGAGCTTCGAATTGCCCGACAGCACCGCGGCCACCATCATCGGGGTAAAATATCTCGATCTCAGGGGCCGCGAGACCGGGCCGTTCAACATAAGTTTCGATCCGGAAGCCGCCCTCCAGCAGGGCAACAAGCAGATCCTCGACCAGTTCTGGACCTCGTGGATCGCCTTCGACGCCAGCGGCAATCACGGCCTGGTCTACTTCTCCCAGATGCTGTCGTTCCGCTGCGGCATCAAGGAGGTGCGCTACAGCCTGAACGGCACCGCGCTCGACAAGGAGATCAAGCTGCCGCCTTGCGACAAGAAGGACCCTTACGCCATCCCCTATGACTACCAGCCCTACTTCAAGGTCGCCGACAGCGTGACGTCTATGGCGGTCCAGGTCACCTACACCGACGGCACCAAGTCGCCGGTGCGGGAATACAAGCGGCAATAGGGGCAGGGCAGGTCTTGGTCCAGTATGTCTTGCCGTTCCGACCGTTTGCGCCGCCCCTCATTGCCCTGCCGGGCATTTCTCCCCGTATAGTGACGGGGAGAAAGGGGCTGGCCGCAACGCCGGCGCCCTTCTTGCAGCGCTGGTGATTGGCGAAAGTCGCGACGAAAGCGCCCCTCTCCCCGTCACTATACGGGGAGAGGATGCCGGTAGGCAGGTGAGGGGCGGCGCTGACCTTCGATAAGTTGGCCACCTTCGATGATGGCAGCGAACTGGTCTGATGCAAAATGCCGGAAGCTGCGCTTGCGCAAGCCGCGCGGAGCGGGTTTGTTCGCTGCCATCAGAATCAGCGGGTGCATGGATGGATACGGTCACGATCAAGGCAAAAGGCATTTCGGTCACGCTCGACCTCACGGTCGGGCATATCGCCGACATGACCGTCGACAGCGATGGCCGCCAGCTGAAGCCGCTGCACCGTGCGCCATGGGTCGATGCCGGCGAGACGCTGCCACCAGACCTGCCCGAGGGCACCGTGCGGCTTTCCGGCGATTTCCTGTGCGCGCCGTTTTCGGCGAGCGATATCGAGGCCGCGCCACTGCATGGCTGGCCGGCCAACAGCGGCTGGGATGTCACCGCCAATGAGGCGAGATCCGATGGCTGGCGCGCCGTCTTCCGGCTGCGCCGCACGGTCATGGGCGCCACGGTCGACAAGATCTTCACGCTTCGGGACGGCCATCCTTTCCTCTACCAGGAACATGTCTTTTCCGGCGGCACCGGTGCGGTGTCCGCCGCCCACCATCCGATGACGGCGATGCGCGACGGCGGCCGGCTGGCCTTTTCGCCCAAGCGCTTTGCCGCAACGCTGGACACACCGTTGGAGCCCGATCCGGCCCGCGGCCGCTTCAAGCTTGCCTATCCCGCGCGCACCACCGATCTGACGCGCTTTCCGGCCACCGGCGGCGGCACGCTCGATCTCACCGACTACCGCATGGAGGATCAGCGCGAGGATTTCATCACCATGGTTGAGGCCGATCATGGCGGTCCAGGCTGGACGGCGCTGGCGCGCCGGGCCGAACAGGATCTGGTGCTGGTGCTGAAGAACCCGGCCGAATTGCCGGTCACCATGCTGTGGTTCAGCAATGGCGGCCGCGACTACGCGCCGTGGAGCGGCCGCCATCGCGGCGTGCTCGGCATCGAGGACGGTCGTGCCGCCGTCGGCCATGCCGCCTCGATCGGCGACAACTGGCTGAAGCGCGAAGGCGTGGTGACCGCCTTTGCGCTCGGCGGCGAAGTCTCCTTTCGCCATGTCATCGGCGCGCAGCCGCAGGCTAGCGGCGAGCCGCCGCGCGATATCGCGACAACATCAGGTCACATGCGTCTCACCGGAGCCGATGGTTCGCCCCGCGACGTCGCCTTCGACAGCGATTTCCTGCGCATCGGCAAGCACGGCTGATTTTCGAACGCTAGCGCTGCCCCTCACCCGCCTGCCGGCATCCTCTCCCCGTATAGTGACGGGGAGAGGGGTGATGTCGCCGACGGTTTCGCTAATCTTCGACATTGCAAGAAATGCGCGAGGTCGCGGCCAGCCCCTTCTCCCCGTCACTATACGGGGAGTCGAGGAGTGGTCCGCGAAGCGGACGAAAAGCCAATTACTTGGCTTTTCGAATGACGAACTCCCGGCAGGGGGATGAGGGGCGGCGCTGACCTGGACCGTTGGCTGTTGGCCAGACGACCCAAATCCCGGTTTGAAATTTCCACCAACAGCCGCCAAGATGCGGCTGAAATCATCTGGCTGCAAAAGAGGCTCTCATGTCCGAAATCGCCCACCTCGCCGCCACCATCTTCAAGCGCGCCGGCAAGGCGAAGCGCTTCATCGTCGCCATTGCCGGCCCGCCCGGCGCCGGCAAGTCGATGCTGTCGGCCGGCCTGCATGATCTGTTGCCGGAAGGCGCCTCGGAAGTCGTGCCGATGGACGGGTTTCACTATGACGACATCGTGCTCAACCAGCTCGGCCTGCGGCCAAGAAAAGGCGCTCCCGAAACCTTCGATTTCGCCGGTTTCGAAACGCTGTTGAAGCGCATCCGCTCGGGCGAGCCCGACATCGCCATTCCGGTGTTCGACCGCAGCATGGAATTGTCGCGCGCCGCGGCGTCCATCATTGCCGCCGAGGCCAAGTTCATCCTGGTCGAGGGCAATTACCTGCTGCTCGACGAGGAGCCGTGGTCGCGGCTGGCGCCTTTGTTCGACTTCACCATCTTTGTCGATGTGCCGCGCGCCGAACTCGAGCGCCGCCTGCTGGAGCGCTGGCACGAACATGGCCGTTCGGACGAAGACGCACGCGCCTGGATCGCCTCCAACGACATGCCCAACATCGACCGCGTGCTTGGCCGGCGAAGGTCCGCCGACCTTGTTGTGGGCGATCCCGCTTAATTCTCAGGATTTCCGAACGGGAACCTTAAGACATTCAGGTCGTTATCGCTAACGAGGCAACTTAGCCACAGAGGGATTTCGTCCGATGGCAACCAAAGCAAGAAAACCCGCAGCCGCCAAATCCAGGGCAACGCCAGCCAAGGCCACCCAGGCAAAAGCAGGCGCCGGCCCGGCAATTGCCGAGCGCTCCAAGGATGCAAAGCCGGCTTTCGGCAAGGCGGCACCGAAGAAGGTGGTGCCAGGCGTAGCGGCCAAGGTGGCGGCAAAGCCTGCCAAGGCCAAGAAGCCGGCAGCCAGCGGCAGTTCGGTGGGCACCATGCGCAATGTAGCCAACGTTGCCGCCGGCGCCGTTGTCGCCACGGCCAGAGGCGCTGCATCGCTTGCCGCGTCAGTGATGGGCAAGGGCGGCTCCAAGGCCAAAGCCAAGGCAAAGTAGAGCAACTCCAGGAAAAGTGTGAAGCGGTTTTCCCGGGAAAAGCGCGTAGCGCTTTCCCTTGGGAATTGCGTCAAACAAAAGGGGAAAGCCGCTTTCAAGCGGCTTTGATCATCAGCCTTTGGCTGGAATGGTCAGGCCGCGTTGCACCGCGGGCCGTGCCAGGCCACGCTCAAGCCATGCCGCGACGGTGGGGAAATCGTCGAAACCGACGAGTTCGCGCGCCTCGTAGAAGCCGATCAGATTGCGCACCCAGCCCAGCATCGAAATGTCGGCGATGGTAAAATCGTCATCCATGATCCAGCTGCGGCCTTTCAGCCTTGTCTCAAGCACGCCGATCAGCCGCCGCGACTCGTTGCGGTAGCGATCCAGCGGCCGCTTGTCGGCGATCTCGCGTCCGGCGAATTTGTTGAAAAACCCGACCTGTCCGAAGATCGGCCCGATCGCCGCCATCTGGAAGAACACCCACTGGATGGTCTCGTAGCGCCGCGCCGGATCGGCCGGGATCAGCTTGCCGGTCTTGTCAGTGAGGTAGAGCAGGATGGCACCGGATTCGAACAGGCCGAACGGCTTGCCGCCCGGGCCGTCGGGATCGATGATGGCCGGTATCTTGCCGTTCGGGTTCAGCGACAGGAATTCCGGCGTCCAGCTCTGGTCCTTGCCGATCTCGACCAGATGCGCCTCGTAGGGCAGGCCGAGTTCTTCCAGCGCGATCGACACTTTCACCCCGTTCGGCGTCGTCGCCGAATAGAGTTGCAGGCGATCGGGATGGTTGGCCGGCCAACGCTTGGTGATCGGAAAAGCGGACAGGTCGGTCATCGAAAGCTCCGGTCGGGAATTTGGCGCTGGCGTCGCGCCGTTTGGCGGGTTGCGAAGGATTATCCGCCGCGTGTTTGCCGATCAACCGGCCGGCGGTGCACACACCGTGTTTACCAACGGTTCACGGCCAGCCGCCCGCCGTCAGATCGACTTGAACGCCACCACGGCATTGGTGCCGCCAAAGGCAAAACCATTGCTGATCGCCGCCCGCACCTTGCGCTCGCGCGCCACATTGGGCGTGACGTCGAGATCGCAATCGGGGTCGGCCTGCCGGAAATTGGCCGTCGGCGGCACGATGCCTTCGCGGATCGCCATCACGCAGGCGATCATCTCCAGGCCGCCCGAGGCACCGAGGCAATGCGCATGCATCGACTTGGTCGACGACACCGAGAGCTTGTAGGCGTGGTCGCCAAACACGCGCTTGATCGCCGCCGTCTCGATCTGGTCGTTGGCCTTGGTGCCGGTGCCGTGGGCGTTGAGATAGTCGACGTCCTCGAGGTTGAGCCCGGCGTCGGCCAGGCAGGCGCGCATCGCCGCCGTAGGCCCTTCGACAGTCGGCGCGACGATGTCGGATGCGTCGGCGGAAAGCCCGGCGCCGGCAATTTCGGCCAGAATGTCGGCACCGCGCGCCATGGCGTGTTCGTAGGTTTCCAGCACCGCCATGCCGGCGCCTTCGCCCAGCGACAGGCCCTGGCGGTCGGCCGAGAATGGCCTGCAGGTGTCGGGCGCCAGCACCCGCAGCGCTTCCCAACCCTTCAGAATGCCCCAGACCAGCGGCGCATCGGTGCCGCCGGCGACCATGACGTCGGCGCGGCCAAGCCGGATCTGATCGACCGCCGAGGCGAAGGCGTGATTCGAAGACGAACAGGCCGAGGTGACGCCGAACACCGGCCCGCGCAGGCCAAGCACCATGCTGACCTGGCCGGCCGCAGCGCTTGGCATCACTTTCGGTACGGTGAAGATGCCGGCACGGTTCTTTCCGTCGATCAGGATGGCGCGATAGTTCTCCTCGATCGCTTCCCATCCGCAAACGCCGACGCCGACGACGGTGCCCATGCGATACGTGGTGGCTTCATCCGACGTCAGTCCGGCCTGCTGCATGGCTTCGCGCGCGGCAATCGCCGCCAGCAGGCTGAAGCGGTCCATCGACACGGTCTGCTTGTGGCCGATGCCATGGTCCGGCATCGCCTTGATCTCGCAGCCGACCTTGACCTTCAAATCATGCAGCAGCGGGTTGTCGATCTGGCCGATCGCCGATCGTCCCGCGCGCATTTCGTTCCAGATCGCAGGCGCATTGGTGCCAAGCCCGCATATGCCGCCTATGCCGGTAATGACGACTCGCTTGTGCATTCAGGCTTTCTTCGCGATCAGCGCGCGAACAGCCTCGACCATATCGCCGACATTCTTCAGATTGCTCCAGGCATCGACCGTGTTCATCTCGATCTCGATGCCGTACTGCTCCTCAAGATCGAAGATGATCTCGGTCAGTTCCAGGGAATGAATGCCAAGCGCGGTCAATTCCGTATTGGTGGTGATCTCTTCGCCGCCGGGCTCCGCATGTGCCCTGATCTTGGCGATGATTTCCGTTGCCAGCTCGTCAGCCATTCGATTCCTTCCCCAATTTTATCATTTCGGGTGCCGATTGGTTGGCGCCCCTGTTGCCTGGACTGAAAATCGCCGTCGCCTTCAAAACCCCGCCAGGCGCGGCATGACCGTTCCAAAGAGGCTCCCTCTATAGAAACGGAAACGCTGTCAAGCAACAAGCTATATCGACAAGCTACATATCGACAAAGCAGCCGGAGTGCTTAACGTTGGAGCGATGGATACGTTGCAACATGGCTTGACTGCGGTGCTGCCGGCCCAGCGCGTCGCTGGTGCGGCCCGGCTTGCATGCGGCGTCAGTGCCGGCCGTACCAGGCTTTCGCGACTCTATCAGGACGGATCGGCCAAGATCCGCATGCCGGCCGTCGCTGCCGATCCGCTCGAAGCCGTGCTCATCAACACCGCGGGCGGGCTGACTGGCGGTGATCGGCTCGGCTGGGAGATCGATGTCGGGCCAGGTGCCTCCGCTTCGATCACCACCCAGGCCTGCGAAAAGATCTATCGCGCCGAAAGCGACCGTGCTGAAGTGCGGGTAAACCTTGAAGTCGGCGCGGGTGGCCGTATTGCCTGGCTGCCGCAGGAAACCATCGTCTTCGACCGCTCGGCCTTTGCCCGCACGCTGGACGTCGATCTTGCCGCAGGCGCCGAGGCATTGCTGCTCGAGGCCACCGTCTTTGGCCGCCTGGCCATGGGCGAACAGGCCGCGCACGGCCATTTCCACGACCGTTGGCGGGTCCGCCGGGACGGCGCGCTCATTCATGCCGAGGATTTCCGCATCGGGCCGGCCATAGCGGCAGCCCTTGGTCGCCCTGCGGTCGCCGGCGGCGCCATTGCCGTGGCGACGCTGCTGATGGTTTCGCCGCAAGCCGAAGCCTTGCTCGAGCCGGCCCGCGACATCATCGGCGCCGAGGGCGACGCCAGCGTCTGGAGCGTGAAACAATCTGGCAAGCTTCTTGCGAGGCTGTTTGCCGAGGACGGTTACCAGCTGCGCAAGCGGCTGGTTCCGCTTGTCGAACTGCTCAACGGGCGGGCCGGTCTGCCCAAATTATGGTCACTCTGAACCAAATCCAGGCCAAATCCAGGAAAGCGCATGAACCTTACGCCGCGTGAAAAAGACAAGCTGCTCATCGCCATGGCGGCGATCGTGGCGCGCAAGCGGCTGGAGCGCGGCGTCAAGCTCAATCACCCCGAAGCGATCGCGCTGATCACCGATTTCGTCGTCGAGGGCGCCCGCGACGGCCGCCCGGTCGCCGAACTGATGGAGGCCGGCGCCCATGTCGTCACTCGCGCGCAGGTGATGGAAGGCATCGCCGAGATGATCCACGACGTCCAGGTCGAAGCGACCTTTCCCGACGGCACCAAGCTGGTCACCGTGCACGAACCGATCAGGTGAGGAGGAAACGATGCTCGAACTCAGGCCCAACTGCGAATGCTGCGACAAGGACCTGCCACCGGAAGCGACGGATGCGCTGATCTGCACCTTCGAATGCACTTTTTGCGCCGACTGCGCTGAAAATGTGCTGGGCGGCGTCTGCCCGAACTGCGGCGGCAATTTTTCCGCGCGTCCTATCCGGCCTGCAGAAAAGCTGAAGAAATATCCGGCCTCGACCAAACGTGTGCTCAAGGCCGAGGGCTGCAAGGCCGCGTGATTGTTACCGTGACTTGGAAGGGAAGACCGATGATATCTGGCTCAACCAAACGCACCACGCTCGCCGCAATCCTGCTGCTGGCGGCGGCCATGCCCGCCTATGCCCATGTCGGCATCGGCACCACGTCGTCCTTCACGGCCGGCTTCACGCATCCGCTGTCCGGCCTCGACCATATGACCGTCATGGTCGCCGTCGGCCTGTGGGCCGCGCTCAAGGGTGGCAAGGCGATCTGGACCTGGCCGCTGGTCTTTGTCGGCGTCATGCTGGTCGGCGGCGCGCTCGGCATGCTGCACATGCCGTTGCCTTTCGTCGAACCGGGCATTTTGGCCTCCGTCGTCGCGCTTGGCCTTTTGGTCGCGCTGGCAGTTGAATTGCCGGTCTCCACCGGCGTCGTCATCATCGGCCTGTTCGCGCTGTTCCACGGCCATGCCCACGGCACCGAAGTGCCGGAAAATGCCGGCGGGCTTGACTATATGGCAGGCTTTGCCGCTGCCACCGTGCTTCTCCATGCCACAGGCATCGCCGCCGGCCTCGGTCTCGGCATGCGCTTTCGCGGCCTTGCCCGTGCCGCCGGCGCGGCGTGTGCTGCGATCGGCGTTGGCCTGGTCTTCGGCGTTCTGTGAGGCCTGAGATGATCCCCGGCGAAATCATCACCGCAAGCGGCGACATCGAGCTCAACAAGGGCCTGCCGACGGTGACGCTCAAAGTCGCCAACAGCGGCGACCGGCCGATCCAGGTCGGCAGCCACTACCATTTCTTCGAAACCAATGAGGGGTTGAAATTCGACCGCGACAAAGCCCGCGGCATGCGTCTCGATATCGCCGCCGGCACGGCGATGCGCTTCGAGCCGGGCCAGCAGCGCGACGTCACGCTGGTGCCGCTCGGCGGAAAACGCGAGGTCTACGGTTTCCAGCAGAAAATCATGGGCAAGCTGTGAGATCGACAGGGTCGAACGCCCTGAGATCAGTTCGAGGGCCTGGCCGCTGCATAGATGACGATTCCTGCGGGGCCGTCGAATTCGACGGCGAGGACGTCCTCGGCAAGCACGCGCCTGGAATCGATAGCATTGAACAGCAGCGCGTTGGCGTCGATCTCCTTGCGCAATTCCGCAATGTCGTCCTGATGCTGCCTGACCTTGCTCTCGACGGCCGGCGGCGGGCCGCCTTCGCTGCGCGCCGCGTCGGTGAGGAAGATGATATCCACCGTGTCGAGCTTGGATGTCTTGCGTACTGTGCCGATGTTTTCACGCGTCCGCTCGATCGCGGCGATGAGCTTTCCGGTCTCCGTCGTCGTCCGCGCCTCTTCCTGGCGGACATCGGAGCCGACGATCCGGTTGACGGTGTCCGCGCTTTCAATGGCCTGCGCGGCGGGCGGTCCGTAGGCCGCGAGGAACACGCAAGTGGCTATGGTCTGGAGCCATCTGGCGTCGGCAAAGGGAATGGTCGGCATAGATCGCTCCTGGCGAACTTTTCTGCGCAACGCCGTTCGGCGCCAAAGAAGCCAAACGACTCCCGTCCGGCGAAGGTTCCCTCCGCGATAGGGCCGGCGGGCCGGGTATCGGCCCGCCAGGCGCTGTCGTCAGCTCGCCTTCTTGGTGACCAGGGTCAGCGCGCCATTGGTGGTCATGCTGGCGGCGACCACCTGTGCCGAGGTGAGCCCCTTGGCTTCGAGCGCCGACTTGAGCTGCGGTGTCGCATCGATCGAGCTGCGCAGTTTTTGCAGCCCGGCGTCGCCGCGCTTGGCGATCACCTGGTTGACCTGCGTCTGGGTGGCCTCAGGCAGCTCGGTGATATCGACGATGTTGACGCTCTGGATCGCCGGCGCCGCCGACTGAGCGCTAGGTGCGGTTGGTTTCGGTTGCGGTGTCGGCTGCTGCTGGGCGCCGGCAATTGTCGCGGACGCCAGCGTGGCGGCGGCTGCAAGAACGATGATTTTGCGCATGGATTTTCCTTCCATCGAATGGGCCAGGGATTTGGCAAACGGTTGGTTTGGGGTGGCACGCCCACCTCAACGGCCAAATGGGATCAGAAGGTGTCGCCGAGCGGGTCATTGCATGACCATTGGATGGCGACGATGTGGAATTCGGCTGAAGCCAGACTGTTTTGAGGAGCATTGACTGATGGCTAGAATCACCCGCGCCGCCTATGCGCAGATGTACGGTCCGACCGTCGGCGACAAGGTCAGGCTTGCCGACACCGAATTGTTCATCGAGGTCGAAAAGGACCTCACCATCCATGGCGAAGAGGTGAAATTCGGCGGCGGCAAGGTTATCCGCGACGGCATGGGCCAGAGCCAGGTGTCGCGCGCCGGCGGCGCGGTCGACACCGTCATCACCAACGCGCTGGTGATCGATGCCACGGCCGGCATCTTCAAGGCCGACATAGGCCTTCGCGACGGGCGCATCGCGGCCATCGGTAAGGCCGGCAATCCGGACACGCAGGACGGCGTCACCATCATCATCGGCCCCGGCACCGAGATCATCGCCGGCGAGGGCAAGATCCTCACCGCCGGCGGATTCGACGCGCATATCCACTTCATCTGCCCGCAGCAGATCGACGAGGCGCTGATGTCGGGCATCACCACCATGCTTGGCGGCGGCACCGGCCCGGCGCATGGTACGCTGGCCACGACCTGCACGCCCGGGCCGTGGCACATGGCGCGTATGATCCAGTCCTTCGATGCTTTTCCGATGAACATCGGCCTGTCGGGCAAGGGCAATGCCTCGTTGCCGGCGGCGCTTGAGGAAATGGTGCTGGGCGGCGCCTGTTCGCTGAAGCTGCATGAGGACTGGGGCACGACGCCGGCGGCCATCGATTGCTGCCTGTCGGTCGCCGACGACTACGACGTGCAGGTGATGATCCACACCGACACGCTGAACGAATCCGGCTTTGTCGAAAACACCGTCGCGGCGATCAAGGGTCGCACCATCCACGCCTTCCACACCGAAGGCGCCGGCGGCGGCCATGCGCCTGATATCATCAAGGTCTGCGGCCTGCCCAACGTCATCCCGTCCTCGACCAACCCGACCCGGCCCTACACCGTCAATACGCTGGCCGAGCATCTCGACATGCTGATGGTCTGCCACCATCTGTCGCCATCGATCCCCGAGGACATCGCCTTCGCCGAAAGCCGCATCCGCAAGGAAACCATCGCCGCCGAAGACATCCTGCACGACATCGGCGCTTTCTCGATCATCTCGTCCGACAGCCAGGCCATGGGCCGTGTCGGCGAAGTGGCGATCCGCACCTGGCAGACCGCCGACAAGATGAAGCGCCAGCGCGGTTCGCTGCCGCAGGAGACCGGCAACAACGACAATTTCCGCGTCCGCCGCTACATCGCCAAATACACCATCAACCCGGCCATCGCGCATGGCCTGTCCAAGGACATCGGCTCGATCGCGGTCGGTAAACGCGCCGATCTGGTGCTGTGGAACCCGGCCTTCTTCGGTGTGAAGCCTGACATGGTGTTGATCGGCGGCATGATCGCCGCGGCCCCGATGGGTGATCCCAATGCCTCGATCCCGACCCCGCAGCCCATGCACTATCGCCCGATGTTCGGCGCCTATGGCAAGGCCAGGACCAATTCGTCGGTGACTTTCGTCTCAAAGGCAGCGCTGGAGTCAGGCCTGCATGGCCGCCTCGGCGTCGACAAGCAGTTCGTTGCGGTGGAAAACACCCGCGGCGGTATAGGCAAGCACTCGATGGTGCTCAACGACGCTACGCCGCATGTCGAGGTCGACCCCGAGACTTACGAAGTGCGCGCCGATGGGGAGTTGCTCACCTGCGAGCCGGCAACCGTGCTGCCGATGGCGCAGCGGTATTTTCTGTTTTGAGGGTTGTAACCCCAGTTCGCATCGCACGAAGGCGTTTGAACGCAGCGCGGTTTGGGGCATTATGCACCCCATGAACAGGATCGATCGCCTCAGGGCGCTTACGCCCTACGAAACGGACTTTGCGCAGTGGAGTGCCGAACAGGCAGCCCTGTTGCGCGATGGGCGCCTTTCCGAGCTTGATCGGGAGAACGTAGCCGAGGAGATCGAAAGCTTGGGGAGGAGCGACAGGCGGGAGATCCGCAGCCGGATGGAGGTTTTGATTGCGCATCTCCTGAAATGGGAATTTCAGCCGGGGCATCGGTGCCACAGTTGGCAGGCGTCAATCTCCGAACAGCGTGTCTGGATCGGAAATATTATCAAGGACAGTCCGAGCCTGCGTCGCTATCCGGCACAGATTTTCGATGAGGCATACGGGCACGCTTTGCCGACAGCAGCGAGGGAAACGGGCCTGAGGAAAGCCCATTTCCCAAGCGAACCTCCGTTTACGGCAAAGCAAGCCCTCGATGGGCGATTTTGGCCAGGCGGTCCGCTTTCAATGGATGATTTCCTGCGGGATTAGCCGCACCTTCGTTTAGTGCGCTCCGACTTAGAGCCGACCTATGGAACAGCAGATCGTCTCCGCCCACGACATCTTCCCGCATATCCGCATCGTCATGGGCATGGTGATCGGCCTCGGCGTCACTCGCCTTTTGTCAGGGCTCGCGCGCATTGTCCAGCATCCCGGCCAGTACAAGCTCTACCCCGTGCAC
This sequence comes from Mesorhizobium sp. P2_D6, assembly GCF_056404315.1. Classification (NCBI taxonomy): domain Bacteria; kingdom Pseudomonadati; phylum Pseudomonadota; class Alphaproteobacteria; order Hyphomicrobiales; family Phyllobacteriaceae; genus Mesorhizobium; species Mesorhizobium sp. P2_D6. The sequence continues at coordinate 272,352 of NZ_JBFUEG010000007.1, forward strand.
CTCGCCTGGGTCGCCTCCATGCTGTTGCTGCTGGTGCATTTCTGGTGGTGGGAGTTCGGCCTTTACACCATAGAGGTCTGGACCTTCGGCAAGTACCTGTTCCTGATCTTCTACGCCATCACGCTGTTCCTGCTGTGCGCGCTGCTGTTTCCGGATTCGATGCTCGACTACACCAGCTACGAAGATTTCTTCTATTCACGCCGCGGCTGGTTTTTCGGCCTGCTGGCGACGACCTATCTGCTCGATGTCGTCGACACGCTGCTGAAAGGACCCGAGCATTTCGCCCGCTACGGCAATGAATATCTGTTCCGAACGCCGGTTTTCGTCCTGCTGTGCATTGCCGCCATCCTGGTGCGCGACCGCCGTTTCCACATCGCCTTCGTCGTCGGCACGCTGATCTACCAGGTCTCGTTCATCCTGCGGCTCTTCGACACCATCGTCTGAGCGAGCGCGATGGTCTACGGTCCAGGAGAAAGAGGGTTCAACCATGTACAAGGCCATCGGATCGCGTGGATCCCGGGTCAGCCGCGTTCTCTGGATGCTCGAGGAACTCGGTCAGCTCTATGAATTCGTCGAGGTCAAATTGCGCTCGCCGGAAGCCTATGCGCTCAATCCGTCGGGTAAGGTGCCGATCCTCATCGACGGCGAACTGACGGTGACGGATTCGGCGGCGATCTGCGTCTATCTCGCCGACAAGCACGCCGACAAAGGCATGGGCGCCAATCCGGGTGTTGCCGGGCGCGCCGAGATGGATTCCTGGATGCATTTCGCCCAGAGCGAGTTCGAGGCGCCGCTGTGGAACAAGCTGCGCCACCGCTTCCTGCTGCCGAAAGAGGTGCGGGTCGATGTCGGCCCCGCTGCCGTCTACGATTTCGCCTCCGAGACCAAGGCGTTGGATCGCCGGCTGGGCGACCGGCCGTTTGCGCTCGGCGACCGGTTCTCCGCCGTCGACGTGTTGTTGGGCGACATGGGCAACTGGGCCCGTGCAGGAAAATTCCCGATTGAGTCCGAGCGCGTCAACGCCTATTTCGACCGCCTGCTGTCGCGGCCGGCCCGGGCGCGGGCGCAGGCTAATGGTGGAGCTATACGATGAAACTCAACCTCAACGCCGACTTCACCAAATTCCCGCGTGCCGTATCGGTGCTGCCTGCCGGCAAAGCCGGAACCGCCGCACCATCCGGCCGCGCCGTTCTGCCCCATGACGAGCGCCATCTGCGCCGACGCGCCATCGAGCTTGCCGACGGCAGCAAGGTGCTGGTCGACCTGCCCGAACCCGTGACCTTGAACGACGGCGACCGGCTGGTGCTGGAAGGCGGCGGCCAGATCGAGATTATCGCAGCGCCGGAAGAGGTCTACGACATCCGCGCTCGCGATGGCGTGCACCTGACCGAACTTGCCTGGCATATCGGCAACCGGCATCTGGCGGCGGCGATCGAGCCCGGCCGTATCCTGATCCTGCGCGACCATGTCATCAAGGCGATGCTGGAAGGGCTCGGCGCAACGGTGCGCGAGGTCTCCGAGCCGTTCAAGCCGGTGCGCGGCGCTTACTCCGGTGGGCATGATCATGGTCACGCGCACGCCGAAGCGCATGCACACAGCCACGCGGAGACGCATTCTCACTCACACAGCGAGTCGCATTCCCATTCCCACGGCCATTCCCATGACGGGCATCATCACGATCATGATTGACCAGCCTTCCGGCATCGCTCTGCTGCGGCTGATGGCCTGGCTGTCGCCGGCCTTTCCGGTTGGCGGCTTCTCCTACAGCCACGGTCTCGAGCGCGCCGTGCATGACGGATTGGTGGCCGACAGCGGAAGTCTCGCCGCCTGGCTCGAAGCGCTGGTCGAGATGGGCTCGGGCTGGAACGACGCCGTGCTGTTCACAGAGGCCTGGCGCCGCGCCCGCGACGGCGGCGATCTCGCCGAGACCACCGATCTCGCCGAAGCGCTGGCCGGCTCGCAGGAGCGCCACACCGAAACCATGCTGCAAGGCGCCGCCTTCCTGAAAGCGGCCTCGGCATGGCCCAATCCGGTGCTGGAGCGTTTGCCGGCCGAATGCGCCTACTGTGTCGCTGTCGGCGCAATTGCCGGCGGCAATGGCATCGCGCTTCAGAACGCGCTGTCCGCCTTCCTGCAGGCCTTCTTCTCCAACCTCGTCCAGGCGGCTATCCGGCTCGGCGTGGTCGGTCAGAGTGGAGCCACCGCCCTGCTCGCCGGCTTCGAGCCGCTGGCGCTGGCGACCGCGGCACGCGCCGCCGACTCGGCGGCTGACGATCTCGGCGGCTGCGCCTTCATCTCCGACGTGATGGCGATGAAGCACGAGACGCAATACTCCAGGCTGTTCCGCTCATGACCACGCTCGCCTTCGCCCTTTCGGCCGTCCTGCTGTTGATCACCGCGCTGCATGTCTATTGGGGCCTTGGCGGCATCTGGCCGGGCAGGGACGGTGCTTCCTGTGCCCACGCCGTCGTCGGCTTTCGCGGCGTCGACGAAATGCCGACGCCCTTTGCCTGTTTTGCCGTTGCCGCGTGCCTGTGTCTGGCAACGCTGTGGCCGCTGGCGCTTGAAGACGTCTTTGCTTCGCCCTTTCCAAGGGAAGGCCTCGCCGCCACAGCGCTATTCATCGGGCTGGTTTTCCTCGGTCGCGGCATTTTGGGCTTCACGCCCTGGTGGCGCCGGCTGGCGCCGGAGCAGCCTTTTGCGCGGCTCGATACCAGTCTCTATTCGCCGCTGTGCCTGTTGATCGGGCTCAGCTTCGCAATTCTCGCCATAACGGAGTTTTCGGCATGACCCAGGCCAACGGTCCCCTTCGCATCGGCATCGGCGGCCCCGTCGGCTCCGGCAAGACGACGCTGACGGAAAAGCTCTGCAAGGCGCTGCGCGACGAGTTTTCCATCGCCGTGGTCACCAACGACATCTACACCAAGGAAGACGCCATGATGCTGGCCCGCCTGCAGGCGCTGCCGGAAGACCGCATCGTCGGCGTCGAGACTGGCGGCTGCCCGCACACCGCCATCCGCGAGGACGCCTCGATCAATTTGCAGGCGATCGCCGGGCTGAACAAAAGATTTCCGGATCTCGACATCGTCTTCATCGAATCCGGTGGCGACAATCTTGCCGCCACCTTCTCGCCCGACCTTGCCGACTTGACCCTCTACGTCATCTCGGTTTGCCAGGGCGAGGAGATCCCAAGGAAGGGCGGGCCGGCGATCACCCGCTCCGATTTCCTCATCATCAACAAGAGCGATCTCGCGCCCTACGTGAACGTCAACCTTGATGTGATGGAGAGCGACGCCGCCCGCATGCGCGGCAAGCGCCCGTTCGGCTTCACCGACCTGTCGCGCGGCAAGGGCCTGCAGGAGGTCATCGACTTCATCGTCGAGCATGGCGGGCTGCAGTCGGCTCGCACGGCGGCCTGACGCAAGACAGCCTGACCCAGCAGTTTGCCGTTGCTGGCCACGGTCGGGCGCGGCATTCTCTCGAAAACGGAGGTTTTCAGATGAGCATCGCCCGCCTGCAGAAGGAAACGCTGACCAACCTGCCCTACTACGAAGAGCGCGTCGATCTCGCCGCTGCCTTCCGCTGGACGGCGCGGCTCAACATGCATGAGGCGGTGGCCAATCATTTCTCGCTGTCGGTCAACGAGGACGGCACCAAATTCCTGATGAACCCCAACCAGGTGCATTTCTCACGCATCAAGGCGAGCGACCTTCTGCTGATCGACGCCAACGATCCCGAGACGTTGTCCGGCCCGAATGCGCCGGACCCGACCGCCTGGGGCCTGCACGGCGCCATCCACCGCAACGTCCCGCATGCGCGCTGCGCCATGCATGTGCATTCGATCCACGCCACCGTGCTGGCATCGCTGGCCGATTCGACCCTGCCGCCGATCGACCAGAACTCAGCAATGTTCTTCAACCGCCATGTCGTCGACGCCTATTATGGCGGGCTGGCCTTCGAGGAAGAGGGCGAGCGCTGCTCGCAACTGCTCACCGACCCCAAGGTCAAGGTGATGGTGATGGGCAATCATGGCGTGATGGTCATCGGCGATACCGTCGCCGATGCCTTCAACCGCATGTTCTATTTCGAACGCGCCGCCGAAACCTACATCAAGGCGCTGTGGACCGGCCGTCCGCTGCGCACGCTCTCCGACGCGATTGCCGAAAAGGCCGCCAGCGAAATGGACGACTATCCAGGCCAGGCCGAGCGTCATCTTGCCGAGCTCAAGGCGATCCTCGACGAGGAGGAGCCGGTTTACCGGAGCTAAGCGATCATTTTGCAACGCCGGTAGTTGGCGAAACCATCAACACAGCAACTTTCTCCCCGTATAGTGACGGGGAGAAGGGGACTGGTTTCAGGCTCGCCGCCCTTCCCCCAATGCTGACGCTTAGAGCCCCAACTGAGCCCGCAACTCTTCCGCGCTGTTGATCACCACAGCCCCGGGCGGTCCTTCCATCGGCGCTTCCGGCCAGAAGATCGTGCGCATCCCCGCCGCCAGGCCGGATGTGGCGCCGGTCACGCTGTCGTCGACCGCCACCGCATCCGCAGGATCGACGCCGGCGAGCCACGCGGCGCGCAGGAAGGGCTCGGGGTGGGGTTTGCCTTCGCGCACGTCGTTGCGGCTGATCGTGCGCATGCCGGGATAGATCAGGCCGACGGCGCTCAGATTGGCGTCGACGATCACCCGGTCGGAATTGGACACAACCGCCTGCTGCACGCCGAGCGCGCGCAATGCGTTGAACACTTCGATCGCGCCGGGGCGCGGCTTCAGCGTCTCGGCCATCGGCAGATAGTGGTCATATTTGCGTACGATCCAGTCGTCGAAGGGCAGGTCGAGGCCGAACTCGCTGCGCAGCATCTCGTAGACCGGTCCGGCGGCGATGCCCAGCACGCGCTCATGCAGGTTGGACGGCGGCGCGACACCGACGCTGCGCAGCGCCGCCACCAGGGCGGCCTCATGCAGCGGCTCGCTGTCGACCAGCGTGCCGTCCATATCCCAGAAAACCGCTTTCGGCGTCATGCGCGAGGCTCCTTTTGCCGATCCCCTTAAAGCGTTTGTACCGGGAGATAAACCGCCGAAGCCATGTGCAGGCGATTTTGGCCGTGGCGATTGCCTCGTCGCAATCGGGTCAACGCGGCAAGCAATTGCCCTCTCGATAGACAATTGCGCGCCGACGCATTCCCTGCAAGACTATGGCGCTTCGCTCAGAAGGGGCGGGCTTGGGAGGCGGACTTTGAATTCGCGGCAGGATGGCGGCAGCAATAGGCTGGACGATGCGGCGCGCGCCGGCTGGCTATATTATGTTGCCGGCAACACGCAGGACCAGATCGCCACCACGCTCGGCATTTCCCGGCAGACAGCGCAGCGGCTGGTGTCGCTGGCGGTGTCGGAAGGGCTGATCAAGGTGCGCGTCGACCACCCGATCGCAAATTGCCTCGACCTGGCCGCGCGGTTGAGGTCGCGCTTCGCGCTCGACCTGGTCGAAGTGGTGCCGAGCGATCCGACCTCGTCCTCGACCACGATCGGTATCGCCGAGGCGGCCGCGGCTGAGATCGAACGGCGGCTTAGGTCGCCGACACCGATTGTTATGGCCATCGGCACCGGCCGCACTCTGAAGGCGGCGATCGAGCAGCTACCGCCGATGGAGTGCTCGCAGCACAAGGTGGTGTCGTTGACCGGCAACATCTCGCCCGACGGTTCTGCCGCCTTCTACAACGTCATCTTCACCATGGCCGACAGGGTCAAGGCGCGCTCGTTCCCGATGCCGCTGCCGGTCATCGCCTCGTCGCCCGAAGAGCGTGAAATGCTGCTTGCCCAGCCGATGATCCAGCCGACGCTGGCGCTGGCGGCCGAGGCCGACGTCACCTTTGTCGGCATTGGCGATCTCGGCCCGAAGGCGCCGCTCTACGAGGACGGCTTCATCTCGGAAAGTGAATTGAAGGCGCTGCAAAAGGCCGGCGGCGTCGCCGAGATCGTCGGCTGGGTGTTCGACCGGGAAGGCCGCATGATCGAGGGCATCACCAACGACCGGGTGTCGTCGGCCGCTTTGCCGTCACGCGAAAAGTCGCTGGTCATTGCGCTGGCCATGGGCGAGCGCAAGCTGCCGGGCATTCTGGCGGCGGTGAACCGGCGGCTGGTCAACGGCCTCATCACCGACGAGCGGACCGCCACGGCCCTGCTCGACAGCGCCTGAGCTGGCGATAAAATCGGCACGGCTATTTGTGCCGCCCGCCAACGTCGTTGCCATCGAGGAAACCCATGTCGCGCTGCAGATGCGGCGACAGGTCCCTGACGTCGACATAGCCGCGCTTGCGGCTCACCAGCAGCGAAAATTCGTGCGCCAGCACGGAAAACCAGCTCTGCGCCGGGGTTGAATGGAGCTTTTGCTGTACCGTGGTCATGATCTTCAGCCTCCGCTATGCTTGAACTGGATTGATCGTCCACGCCAGATATCGGTCTGATCGGCTCCGGCTTCCAATCAAACGTCGATCATGACCCATAAGGAGGGCTTATGCCCGAACTCAAGGCACCACAGCTTGCCCAACTGCCGCCGCTGCAGGCCATCAGGGTGTTCGAAGCCGTCGCGCGGCATCTCTCCTTCACCAAGGCCGCGCAGGAGCTGGGCATGACCCAGGCCGCCGCCAGCTACCAGATCAAGCTGCTGGAAGAGCGCATCGGCTCGCCGCTGTTCCTGCGCCAGCCGCGCCAGATCGTGCTGACCGAACCCGGGCAGCGCCTGGCGCCCGCCGTCAGCGAGGCGTTCAGTCTGATCAGCAGCGCGTATTCGGCCGCACGCGGCGGCGCCGATGGCGTGCTTTGCGTGTCGACGCTGCTGACCTTCGCCTCGAACTGGCTGGCGCAGCATCTCGGCTCCTTCCAACTGTCGCACCCGTCGCTGGCCGTGCGCGTCGATACCTCGAACAGGGTCATCGATTTCACCCGCGAGGACATGGACATCGCCATCCGCTCCGGCAGCGGAAAATGGCCGGGGGTGGAAACGCACCTTCTGTTCAAGGCCGATTTCACCCCGGTGCTCAGCCCGGCGCTCGCCGCCAGCATTGGTGGCGTCCACGAACCGGCCGACCTTTTCAAACTGCCCATTCTCGATCCCGGCGACATCTGGTGGCGGGAATGGTTCGCCCTTGCCGGAGTGCCGGCGGACGAACTTGCCAATCGCACCGGCACCAGCATGGGCGCGCAGGCTTATGAGGCGAATGCGGCGATCGCCGGCCATGGCGTGGCGATCCTGACCACGGCGCTGTTCAAGACCGAGCTCGCCGCCGGCCGCCTGATCCAGCCCTTCGACCTGGTTGGCGACGACGGGCACGCCTATTGGCTGGTCTACCCGACGGCCCGCCGCAACGTGCCGAAGATAAAGGCCTTCCGTGACTGGATCCTGGCCGAGATCGCCTGCGCATGAGGCCCGAACGATTCGCGGAATGGTTCCGGGAATGAACTCTGCAAGGTCGAGTCGCAGATCCACGAAAGCTTCGCTTTTCGGGGACAAGCAGGCTATCGGGCAGCCCGGTTAACCAAGCCTGAGAAAAACACTGTCGATATCGCCTGTCTGGCTTGGGCTCGTGGTTGTGGCGGCCAATCCAACGGGATCAATCCTGTGCAAGTTGAAAACAGGACCGATCAGCGGGCTGATGAAAGTCTATCGCGTTGAAGAAATCGAAAACAACACCGTGCGCGTGACGCACGCGATCGAAGCATTCACGCCATTTCAAGCTGCCGTAAAGGCAATCGGCCGGGAAGTTAGGCTGCGCAAGGACGAACCTAGCTGGATCCGGGTGACGGAAATGCTGACCAGAGCCAATCAAACTCGCGACGGCCGGGTTTTCGAATATTCCATCGGAAGCTATCCGGCCCACGGCTGAGGGCTGGCCCCTAGCTCCATGATTGATGGGGTTGCGATGGCAAGCCGCCCTGATGTTCGCGCCCCGACGGGCTACCCCGAATCCATTCAATATTCTCTCCCCGCCCGACACCGCGCGGCGCCTTGCTTGCTGCGCTGCAGCATCGAATCCGGCTTGACATAATTAATGCCAAGTGAGTAATTGCTCAGCACCAAGGCAAATGCTCATCTTGGTTCATGGGAGGAATTTGATGAAACTTCGCACGCTCACTCTGGGCCTGTTGTCGGCCAGCGCTTTCGCTTTCGCCGCGCATGCCGAATCCATCACCATCGCCACCGTCAACAACGCCGACATGATCCGCATGCAGACGCTGACGGACGACTTCGCCAAGGCGAACCCCGACATCAAGCTCAACTGGGTCACGCTCGAAGAGAATGTGCTGCGCGAGCGCGTCACCACTGACATCGCCACCAAGGGCGGCCAGTACGACGTCATGACCATCGGCACCTACGAGGTTCCGATCTGGGCCAAGCAGAGCTGGCTGCTGCCGCTCGACAAGCTCGGCGACGACTACGACGCCAAGGACATCCTGCCGGCCATTGCCGGCGGCCTTTCGGTCGACGGCAAGCTCTACGCCGCGCCCTTCTACGGCGAAAGCTCCTTCGTCATGTACCGCAAGGACCTGATGGACAAGGCCGGGCTGACCATGCCCGACGCGCCGACCTGGGACTTCATCAAGCAGGCCGCCGACAAGATGACCGACCGCGCCAATGGCGTGAACGGCGTGTGCCTGCGCGGCAAGGCCGGCTGGGGCGAGAACATGGCCTTCCTCACCGCCATGTCGAACTCCTTCGGCGCGCGCTGGTTCGACGAGAACTGGAAGCCGCAGTTCGACCAGCCGGAATGGAAGAACACGCTGCAGTTCTATGTCGACCTGATGAAGGCCGACGGCCCCGAGGGCGCCTCGTCCAACGGCTTCAACGAAAACCTGGCGCTGTTCCAGCAGGGCAAGTGCGGCATGTGGATCGATGCCACGGTCGCCGCATCCATGGTCTCTGACCCCAAGAGCTCGAAGGTCGCCGACAAAGTTGCCTATGCGCTCGCGCCTGACACCGGTCTCGGCAAGCGCGGCAACTGGCTGTGGGCATGGTCGCTGGCCATTCCGGCCGGTACGCAGAAGGCTGACGCGGCGCAGAAGTTCGTCTCCTGGGCAACCAGCAAGCACTACTCCGAGCTCGTCGCTTCCAAGCTAGGCTGGGCCAGCGCTCCTCCGGGAACGCGCACCTCGCTCTACGCCAATGCCGAGTACCAGAAGGCGGCGCCCTTTGCCAAGATGACGCTGGACTCCATCAACGCCGCCGACCCGACACACCCGACCGTCAAGCCGGTGCCCTATGTCGGCGTCCAGTTCGTCGCCATCCCCGAGTTCCAGGGGCTGGGCACCACCGTCGGCCAGCTGTTCTCGGCGGCACTTGCCGGCCAGTCGAGCGTCGACGATGCGCTCAAGCAAGCCCAGGACGCCGCCACGGCAACGATGACCGAAGGCGGTTATATCAAGTAAGGCTCCTCCCGGTGCCGACTGCCGGCCGCCTTCCTGGCCGGCAACGGCCGCCCGAATCCCAGTTCGGGCGGCCCCTTTCACACACTTGAAAATTTGGCTGACCTTGAAGGGTGACCGTCATGGCTACTCAGCAGACCCGTTCGCTTGCCCGCTTCATGATGGCGCCATCCGTGGTGCTGCTGTTCGTCTGGATGATCGTGCCGCTGGTCATCACCCTGTGGTTCTCCTTCCAACAGTACAATCCGCTCAATCCGATCCGCGACGGCTTCGTCGGCTTCTCCAACTACGCGCTGTTCTATTCCAACCCGGCCTTCCTGCAGTCGATCCTCAACACGCTTGTTCTGGTGGGCAGCGTGCTGCTGATCACCGTCATCGGCGGCATCCTGCTGGCGCTTTTGATCGATCAGCCGATGTGGGGACAGGGGATCGTGCGCATCCTCGTCATCTCACCGTTCTTCGTCATGCCGCCGGTGGCGGCGCTTGTCTGGAAGAATATGATCATGCACCCGCAATACGGCGTCTTTGCCGACATTGCGCGCTTCTTCGGGGCTCAACCGATCGACTGGTTCGGGCAGCATCCGATGACGGCAATCATCATCATCGTCGCCTGGCAATGGCTACCCTTCGCCACGCTGATCCTTTTGACTGCTCTGCAGTCGCTGGACGGTGAGCAGAAGGAAGCCGCCGAGATGGACGGCGCCGGCTTCGTCAGCCGCTTCATCTATCTGACGCTGCCGCACATGTCGCGCGCCATCACCGTCGTCATCCTGATCCAGACCATCTTCCTGCTGTCGGTCTATGCCGAGATCCTGGTCACCACCAATGGCGGCCCCGGCTACGCCTCCACCAACCTGCCCTTCCTCGTCTACCAGAAGGCGCTGCTGGAGTTCAAAATCGGCCAGGCATCCGCCGGCGGTGTCATCGCCGTCATTCTCGCCAACATCGTCGCCTTCTTCGCCATGCGCGCGGTCGGCAAGAACCTGGACAAGTAAGGGAGGATACGATGGCACGTGCAGTCACCACCCAACACAAGGTCATTGCGACCGGCGCCGCCTGGATCGTCGCGCTGCTGATCTTCTTCCCGATCCTCTATACGATCATCACCTCGTTCAAGTCGGAGCAGGAGGCCATCCAGGGCTTCGCCCTGATCCCGTCGGGGACGTTCGAGAGCTATACCGAGGTTCAGGCGCAGAGCGGCTATTTCAAGTTCTTCTTCAACTCGGTGCTGCTCTCGGTCGGCTCGACCATCCTGGCCCTGATCGTCGCGGTTCCGGCCGCCTGGTCGATGGCCTTCTCGCCGGGCAAACGGACCAAGGACATCCTGATGTGGATGCTCTCGACCAAGATGATGCCGGCGGTCGCGGTGCTGTTCCCGATCTACCTGATCTTCCGCGACACCGGCCTGCTCGACAGCCGCATCGGCTTGATGGTCATGCTGATGCTGATCAACCTGCCGATCGTGATCTGGATGCTCTACACCTACTTCCGCGAAATCCCTGGCGAAATCCTCGAAGCGGCGCGCATGGACGGCGCTACCCTGTGGGGCGAGATCGCCTATGTGCTGACCCCGATGGCGATACCAGGCATAGCGTCGACCATGCTCCTCAACATCATCCTGGCATGGAACGAAGCGTTCTGGACCATCCGTCTGACCACCACCGAGGCCGCGCCGCTGACGGCCTTCATCAGCTCGTTCTCAAGCCCGCAAGGCCTGTTTTGGGCCAAGCTTTCGGCGGCCTCGACGCTGGCGATCGCCCCGATCCTGATCATGGGCTGGTTCAGCCAGAAGCAGCTGGTGCGCGGCCTGACGTTCGGAGCCGTGAAGTAAACCGAAACTGCCTGAAGCAACCGGCTAAAGCAATTCCAGGAAAAGTATTTAGCGGTTTTCCGTCCGGAATTGCGTAAACCAAATAGTTACCCCTCGGGGAGGAAACCATGGGAAACATCACGCTCAAGAACGTCTCCAAGCATTTCGGATCGACGGTCATCATTCCGGGTCTCGACCTGGTCATCGAGAATGGCGAGTTCGTCGTCTTCGTCGGCCCGTCGGGCTGCGGCAAGTCCACGCTGCTGCGCCTCATCGCCGGCCTTGAGGACACCAGCGGCGGCACCATCAACATCGATGGCCGTGACGTCACCGGCGAGGCGCCGGCCAAGCGCAAGCTGGCCATGGTGTTCCAGTCCTATGCGCTCTACCCGCATATGACGGTCGCCAAGAACATCGGCTTCCCGCTGAAGATGGCGGGCGAGGATGTGGCGACGATCGACAAGAAGGTGAAGGACGCGGCCCGCGTGCTCAACCTCACCAACTATCTCGAACGGCGTCCCGGCCAGCTCTCCGGCGGCCAGCGCCAGCGCGTCGCCATCGGCCGCGCCATCGTGCGCCAGCCCTCGGCCTTCCTGTTCGACGAACCGCTGTCCAACCTCGATGCCGCACTGCGCGGCACCATGCGGCTGGAAATCAGCGAACTCCATCATCAGCTCAAGACGACGATGATCTACGTCACCCACGACCAGATCGAAGCGATGACCATGGCCGACAAGATCGTCGTGCTCAACGCCGGCAACATCGAACAGGTCGGCTCGCCGATGGAGCTCTACAAGTCGCCGAAGAACCTGTTCGTGGCCGGCTTCATCGGTTCGCCGAAGATGAACCTGATCGAAGGCGCGCCGGCCGCCAAATACAACGCCAAGACCATCGGCATCCGTCCCGAGCATATGAACATCTCGACCACGGCGGGCGACTGGAAAGCCACTGTTGGCGTTGCCGAACATTTGGGGTCCGACACCTTCCTGCACGTCCAGGCCGATGGCGTCGGCACGCTGACCGTGCGCGCCGACGGCGAAATGCCTGTCCGTCACGGTGACACCATCTACCTCACGCCCGACAAAGTTCGGATGCATCGCTTCGGCCCCGACGGAAAGGCGCTGACGCAGTGAGGCTGAAAGGCAAATCGGCGCTGATCACCGGATCCGCGCGGGGCATAGGCAGAGCCTTCGCCGAAGCCTATGTGCGCGAGGGCGCGACCGTCGCTATTGCCGATATCAATCTGGCGGCTGCCGAAAAGACAGCCTCCGAGATTGGCGCCAAGGCCTATGCGGTCAGGCTCGACGTCTCCGACCTCGCTTCGATCGAGGCGGCGGTCAAGGCGGTCGAGACAAAAACCGGCGGCCTCGACATACTGATCAACAATGCCGCTTTGTTCGACCTGGCGCCGATCATCGAGATCACCAAGGCGAGCTACGACAAATTGTTTTCGGTCAATGTCGCCGGCACGCTGTTCATGCTGCAGGCCGCGGCCCGGTCGATGATCGCAAGGGGTAAGGGCGGCAGGATCATCAACATCGCCAGCCAGGCCGGACGGCGCGGCGAGCCGCTGGTCGCCGTCTACTGCGCCACCAAGGCCGCGGTCATTTCGCTCACCCAGTCGGCAGGGCTCGACCTGGTCAAGCACCGCATCAACGTCAATGGCATCGCGCCGGGCGTCGTCGACAGCGACATGTGGGATGAGGTCGACGCGCTGTTCGCCAAGTATGAGAACCGGCCGAAGGGCGAGAAGAAGCGGCTGGTCGGCGAGAGCGTGCCTTACGGCCGCATGGGCAAGCCGGAGGACCTGACCGGCATGGCCGTGTTCCTGGCCAGCGATGACGCCGAATACATCGTCGCCCAGACCTACAATGTCGATGGTGGCCAGTGGATGAGTTGAGGGGCGAAGGCACTCTTCTCCCCGTCCCTCCACGGGGAGAAGAGGCCGGGATTACGCAGGCCGCAGCCCGGCCAAAGGGTAAAAGCAGATGACCATGAAACTCTCTTCCTCCATCCTCGCCAAGCTCCCCGCCAAGGTTGCCGGTCCCAGATATGACCGCGCCAGGCTCAAAGCCGGCATCGTCCATTTCGGCGTCGGCAATTTTCATCGCTCGCACCAGGCTGTCTATCTCGACGACCTCTTCAATGCGGGCATTGGCCATGATTGGGCGTTGATCGGCGCCGGCGTCTTCGAGGGCGAGAAAATCGGTCGTGGCAAGCTGCAGGAGCAGGACTGGCTGACCACCGTGGTCGAGCAGGATTCCGACCATATGAGCGCCCGCGTCACCGGCGTCATGATCGACTTCCTGACGCCCGGCGATGCGGATGCCATCATCGACCAGCTTGCCGATCCCGCCATCAAGATCGTCTCGTTGACCATCACCGAAGGCGGCTATTTCATCGATCCGGCCTCCGGCAAGTTCAACCCGACCCATCCCGACATCGTCGCCGACGCGCAGGCCGGCACGACGCCGAAGACGGTGTTCGGCCTCATCCTGGCCGGGCTGATGCGCCGCCGCGCCGACGGCATCGTGCCGTTCACCGTCATGTCCTGCGACAACATCCCCCACAACGGCCATGTCACGTCGGACGGCGTCATCGGCCTTGCCCGCCTGATAGACGAAGATCTGGCCACCTGGGTCAGCGACAACGTCGCCTTCCCCAATGGCATGGTCGATCGCATCACGCCGGCCACCTCCGATCGCGAGCGCGGCATCCTGGCCACGGAGTTCGGCCTCGAGGACAACTGGCCGGTGTTCTGCGAGCCGTTCAAGCAATGGGTGCTGGAGGATCATTTCACTGACGGCCGTCCGCCGCTGGAGAAAGTCGGCGTCCAATTCGTCAAGGACGTCGCGCCTTACGAGCTGATGAAGATCCGCATCCTCAATGGCGGCCATGCCACCATCGCCTATCCAGCAGGACTGATGGACATCCATTTCGTCCATGAGGCAATGCAGGAGCCGCTGGTGCGCGGCTTCCTCGCCAAGCTCGAACATGACGAGATCATTCCGACCGTGCCGCCAGTGCCGGATACCGTGCTGGAGGACTATTACGAGCTCATCGAGCACCGCTTCTCCAACCCGAAGATCGGTGACACCATCCGAAGGCTTTGCCTCGACGGTTCCAACCGGCAGCCGAAATTCATCATCCCAACCATCGCCGACCGGCTGAAAGCCGGCAAAAGCGTTGCGGGTCTCGCGCTGGAATCGGCACTGTGGTGCCGCTACTGCTTCGGCACCACCGACAGCGGCGCCGTCATCGAGGCCAACGATCCGAGCTGGGACCGGCTGCAGGCCACGGCCAAGGCGGCGAAGGACAAGCCCGGCGCCTGGCTTGCGATGGAGGACATCTATGGCGATGTCGGCCGCTCGGCGCCGTTCGCCGAGGCCTTTGCCCATGCGCTCAACGTTCTGTGGGCGAATGGGGCGCGCGCGACGCTGACGCGCTACATCGCCGGCAAGCTCTGACGCGAGCCGCAATGACGCCCGAACTGGTCATCTTCGACTGTGACGGCGTGCTGGTCGACAGCGAGGCGCTGTCTGTCTCGGCCCTGCTTGGCATGATCACGGCTGCCGGCGGTTCGGTCAGCGAGGACGCCGCCTACGAGCACTTCCTCGGCAAAAGCATGAAAAGCGTGCGCGAAATTCTCGGCCGCGATTTCGCGATCGACATCACCGACGGTCAGCTGACCGACATGCGCGTCGAACTGATGCGCAAATTCCGCGAGGAGCTGAAACCGATACCCGGCATCAGGGAGGTCCTGCCGAAACTGGGCGCACCCTGCTGCGTCGCCTCTTCCGGTACGCTCGACCGCATCCGCTATGCGCTCGACGTCACCGGCCTGCTCGGCCTGCTCGAGCCGCATCTGTTCAGCGCCGCCATGGTCGCGCGCGGCAAGCCGGCGCCGGATCTTTTTCTGCATGCGGCCGCCGCAATGGGCGCGCATCCTGGCAACTGCATCGTCGTCGAGGACAGTCCGGCCGGCATCGCGGCTGCGCGCGCCGCCGGCATGCGCGTCTTTGCCTTCACCGGCGGGTCGCACGCCGGCAACCCGGCCTTGAAAGCGCGGCTTGCGTCGAGTGAACCGGACTTTATATTCGCTGACATGCTGCAATTGCCCGATCTGATTGCAGGCCTGGGAGCGAGAGTAAAAGCATCTTGACGAAAAGCTTCGTTTGCGCGGTCGATGTCGGCACCGGGAGCGCCCGCGCGGGCATTCTCGACACGTCAGGCACCTTGCTCGGCCGCGCCGAGCATCCGATCGTCATGAACCAGCCGAAGGCCGATCACGCCGAGCACAATTCGCAGGATATCTGGTCGGCGGTGTGCATTGCCGTGCGCGCCGCGCGTGAAAAGGCAGGCGTGGCGGCGCAAGACATCGTCGGCATCTCGTTTGACGCCACTTGCTCGCTGGTGGTGCTGAACAGGGATGGCGGCCAGCTCAGTGTGTCGGTGACGGGCGAGCGGCGCTGGGACACCATCGTCTGGCTCGACCACCGCGCCATTGCCGAAGCCGACGAGTGCACGGCAAGCGGCCACGCCGTGCTCGACTATATCGGCGGCGTCATGTCACCGGAGATGGCGACGCCGAAGCTGATGTGGCTGAAGCGCAATCTGCCCGGCACATGGCATGAAGCCGGCTATCTATTTGATCTCACCGATTTCCTGACCTGGAAGTCGACCGGGTCGCTGGCACGCTCGCAATGCACGCTGACTGCCAAATGGACCTATCTGGCGCATGAGCAAAGCGGCTGGCGGCGCGATTTCTTCGAGACCGTCGGGCTCGGCGATCTGTTCGAGCACGGCAACCTGCCGGAGAAGGCGAGTGCCGTTGGCGCCGACATCGGCACGCTCTCAGCGGAAGCGGCGGCGGAACTTGGCCTGACCGAGAACTGCCGGGTCGGCGCCGGCGTCATCGACGCCTATGCCGGCGCGCTCGGCGTGCTCGGCGGTTTCGCCGGCGATCAACAGAATATCGGCCGGCATCTGGCGCTGATCGCCGGCACCTCGTCCTGCGTCATGGCAATGTCGCCCGACCCGCAACCCTTTGCCGGCGTCTGGGGTCCCTACTATGGCGCCGCACTTCCAAAACTCTGGCTATCGGAAGGCGGCCAGTCAGCCACCGGCGCGCTGCTCGACCACATCATCCGCTGGCATGGCGCCGGCGGCGAGCCGGACGCTGCCATGCATGCCAAAATTGCCAGGCGCGTCGCCGAACTACGCATGGCAGAGGGCGACAAGCTCGCCGCCAGGCTGCACGTACTGCCGGATTTCCATGGCAACCGCTCGCCGCTTGCCGACCCGCATGCGGTCGGCGTGGTCAGCGGGCTGACGCTGGATTCCTCCTTCGACAGCCTGTGCAAGCTCTATTGGCGCACCGCCGTCGGCATCGCGCTCGGCGTGCGCCATGTGCTGGAGGCGCTGAACGAGAACGGCTACTTGATCGACACGCTGCATGTCACCGGCGGCCACACCAAGAACCCGCTTTTGATGGAGCTTTATGCCGACGCCACTGGCTGCGCTGTCATCGAGCCGCTGGCCGACGAAGCTGTGCTGCTCGGCACCGGCATGGTCGCCGCCACCGCGGCCGGACTGTTCCCGGACCTGAACGCCGCCTGCGTCGCCATGCAGCAAGGCGGCAGGACGCGCGCCTCGAACCCCGCTGCCTCAGGCCGCTTCGACCGCGACTACAAGATCTTTCTCGAAATGCACCGCCAGCGGCAGGCGCTCGACGCGATCAGCTAGGCTTCTGCGCTCTGCGCAAGGATACACCTGACGTCGCCTCGAACAGGTGGACGCTGTCCTCCTCGAATGTATAACGCACCGGCGCGCGCAACGCCGGGCATTCGCGGGCCGGCACCAGCGCGCTGACCTCCTTGCCGCCGCAGGCGAACGTCACCAGCGCGTCATTGCCATGGAACTCGATGAGATCGGCAGTGCCTTGCAGGAGGTTGGTACTGTCCCCGGCGTCGGCGGTCTTCAGGTCCGGAGGCCGAACCCCAAGCACCGCGCGATGGACGCCTCGTAGGTCGAAACCGGAGCCTTCGATGGAAAAGGTCGTGCCGGCGCCGGTCAGCGCCCAGCGGTCGTCCTTTTGACCGACCGCCACGTCAATGAAATTCATGTTCGGCGTGCCGATGAAGCCGGCGACGAACAGATTGCCCGGCTGCCTGTAAATCTCCGCCGGTGAGCCGATCTGCGCGATGACGCCGTCCTTGAGCAACACGATGCGGTCCGCCAGCGTCATCGCTTCGAGCTGGTCGTGGGTGACGTAGACGGTGGTGGTCTTCAGTGACTGATGCAGCCGGGCGATCTCGACCCGCATATGGTTGCGCAGTTTGGCGTCGAGATTGGACAGCGGTTCGTCGAACAGGAACACCTTTGGCGTCTTGATCATGGCGCGCGCAATCGCCACGCGCTGCTGCTGGCCGCCGGAAAGCTCCGTCGGCTTGCGGGCTAGGTAGGGTTCGAGGCCCAGCGTCTTGGCCACCGCCTCGACCCGCTTCTGGATCTCGGCCGCGGGCACCTTCTGCCGCTTGAGGCCGAAGGCGATGTTGTCGAAGATCGTCATGTGCGGGTAGAGCGCATAATTCTGGAACACCATGGCGATGCCACGGTCGCCAGGCTCGAGATCGTTGACCACTGTGCCGCCAATCGACACCTCGCCGCCGCTGATGTCCTCCAGCCCGGCCAGCATCCTGAGCAAGGTCGACTTGCCGCAGCCGGAGGGCCCGAGGAACACGACGAATTCATGCTCCTCGATCGAGAGATTGAGATCGCGGATGACGGTGGTGGCGCCATAGGCCTTGTCGACATGGGAACAAACAATAGCGGACATGATCAGCCCTTCTCGCCGGTGAGCAGGATTTGCAGCTTGACGTCTTGCGGGTTGCCTTGCGCCGCCCGTTCGAAGGCCTCGATACTGTCGGCAAAGGCATAGGTGCCGGTGATCAGCGGCTTGAGGTCGACCTTGCCCGAAGCGATCAGCTGCAGCGCGCGGTCGAAGATGTTGGCGTAGCGGAACACCGTCTCGATGCGCACTTCCTTGGAGATTGCCGCCGGAACGTTCAGGCTGACCGGCTCGACCGGCAACCCGACCAGCACCACAGCGCCGCCCGGACGCACGACGTCGAACAGGTTGGCGAAAGCCTTCGGGTTGCCGCTCGCCTCGAAGACGATGTCCGCGCCCCACTTGTCGGTAGCGGCGGCGACCGTATCGACCAGCGATTGCTCGCCGATGTTGACCGGCACGATGCCGGCATATTGCGCGGCAATCTCGAGCTTGGGCGCGGAGAAATCGGAGATCAGCACCTTCGAGCAGCCGCCGGCAAGGGCGGCAAGCGCGATCATGATGCCGATCGGGCCGCAGCCGACGACCACAGCGACATCGCCCGGAACAATCCGGGCGCGGCTGGCCGCCTGCATGCCGATGGCAAAGGGCTCGACCATCGCGCCTTCGGCAAAGGAGACATTGTCCGGCAGCCTGTAGGTGAAGGCGGCCGGGTGCACGGCATAAGGCGCAAGCACGCCATGCACCGGCGGCGTCGCCCAGAAGCTGACATCAGGATCGACATTGTAGATGCCAAGCCTGGTCGCGCGCGACGACAGGTTCGGCACGCCCGGCTCCATGCAGACGCGGTCGCCGATCTTGAACATCTCGACATTGGCACCGACCTCGACGATCGTTCCCGCAGCTTCGTGGCCGAGCACCATCGGCGCCCGCACGACATAGCTGCCAATGGCGCCGTGCGTGTAATAGTGCACGTCGCTGCCGCAGACGCCGACCGTGTGGATGGCGATTTTGACGTCGTCCGGTCCGACGTCGAGCGGCAGCGCGATCTCGCGCAGCGACAGTTCGCCTTTTTTCTCAAGCACCAGTGCCCGCATCGGTCAGTCCTCGCATCAAGTCTTTTTTTGCCGGAAAACGGAATTCAGGAAGCCGCTGAGCACGCCGAGGAACAGTAGCGGCGGCAGCGACAAAAGCACGACCGAGGCATTGAGGATCCCCCACGGCACGTTCATGCCTTGCTGCGAGAGCTCGGAAGCGACGATTGGCAAGGTCTTGGCGTTGGAGCTCGACAGCATCAGCGCGATCAGGAACTCGTTCCACACCAGCACGAAACTGAAGGCGACGGCGCCGATCAGCGAGCGTGCCGCAACCGGCAGCGCGATCCGCCAGAACACCGAATAGGCCCCGTAGCCATCGACAACGGCCGCTTCCTCGATTTCCCTCGGCACGCTCTGGAAAGCAGGGATGGCGAGCCACATGATCACCGAGATGGTGAGCAGCGAGTAGGTGACGATCAGCGCCGGCAAAGTGTCGTAGAGTCCGATCTGCAGCCAGATCACCATCAATGGAATGGCGACCGCGACCGGCGGCAGGAAGCGCAGCGACAAAACGAAGAACTGGATGTCGCCGGCGAAGCGGTTGGGATAGCGCGCCACCGCATAGGCGGCCGGCAGGCCGAGCACGACGCCGATCAGCACGGCGCAGCCGCCGGCGATGACCGAATTGTAGAGCCCGGTCATGACACTGTCGCGGCCGATGATGTAGCGGATGTTGTCGAATGTCGGCGAAAACACCAGGCGCGGCACGCGAGTGATGATGTCGACATTGTTTTTTAGCGAATTGAGCGCCGTCCAGGCGAGTGGAAACACCGCCATGAAGCCGGCAAACGCCAGGATGGTCTTGCCGATGATCAGGCCTAATCTTGTGCGATGGGGCCTCATGCCTGCACCCGCTTCCACAGCATGGTGAAGGTGATGACGGTTGCGATCATCATCAGCACCGCCATGGCCGAGGCGTAGGACACCTTGCCGGATTCGATGAAGCCCTGCGAGAAGGCGTACATGTCGAGCGTCTCGGTCGCCACGCCCGGCCCGCCGCGCGTCATCACATAGATCAGGTCGAAGGAACGCAACGACTCGATCATCTTGACGAACATCAGGCTGATCAGCGGCGCCTTCAGCATCGGCAAGGTCACATAGGCATGGATCTGCCAGCGCCTGGCATGGTCGAGCCGCGCCGCCTCGATCGGCTGCGGTGGCAAGGTCTCCAAAAGCTTCAGCACGATGACGGCGAAGAAAAGCCCCCACTGCCAGACATCGACCGAGGCGACGGCAAACAAGGCCGTCGAGGGCTTCGACAGCGGATCGAAGATCAGTCCACCGGTGACGAGCCGGTAGGGGTAGGTGGCGATGCCGTAGAGCGGATGATAGGCGAACTTCCACACGAAGGCTGCCGATACGCGCGGCAACAGCACCGGGATGATGAACAGCAGACAGTAGATGTTGCGCAGCCGCGGCGACGCCACTTCGAACATCAGCACGCCGAGCCCGATCGCCACCACCATTGTCGCCACGACGGTGACGATTTCCCATTTCACCGACACCCAGACGGCGTTGAGGAAACGCCGGTCGAGGAACAGATCGATGAAGTTCGACAACCAGACCCAGGAATAGTCCGATGAGCTCAGTTCACGGTTCTGCAGCGCGATGACGATGGCATAGAGCGTCGGCACCATCGACAGCACCAGGAGAATGGCGAGCGTCGGAACGAGAAACGTCGTGGGCAGGGAAGAACGTCGGCGCATTGCCTATCCTCGGGCTTTGCCTTGCAAAGTGGGAATTTGCGGGAGACCCGCGGCGCACAGGTCCCGGCATGCCATCGAATGCCGTGGACCGCGCGCCGCGGGCGGGAGGATTACTTCTTTTTCATCAGCTCGTTGGCGTAGGCTTCGAGCTCGTCGAGGCCGCCCTTGACGTCGGTGCGCGTGCCGGTGACCAGCTCTTCCAGGATGATGCCCCAGCGGTCGCCAAGATCCGGCCAGCGCGGATCCTGCCAGAAGTTCACCGCCGTCACCTTGCCGGTCTCGGCAAGTGCCTGGCCGAGATCGGCGCCATAGATGTCGGCGAACTCCTTGCTGGACAGGATGCTGGTCCGGTTGAGCTCGCCGAACTGGTGCGCGTCGAGCCGGCGCTTCTCATTCTCCTTCGACGTCGCCCAGGCGATGAACAGGCCGGCGCATTTCTTCGAGGCGTCATCGGCATTGGCCTTGGCCGCAATGGCAAGACCATGACCGTAACCGCCGCCGGTGAGCGGCGAAGGCGGCGGCAGGAAGCCGATCTTGCCGACCACCTGCGAGGTCTTCGGGTCGACCGCCATGCCCGACAGCGGCGTCGACTCGACGAGGATGGCGACCTGGCCCGACAGGAAGGCGCCGGTCGATTCATCCCAGCTGCCGGTCTGCGTGCCGGGTGCTGAATCCTTGAACAGCTTCAGGTACGTCTCGGTGGCCTTGACTGCCGCCTCGGAATTGAAAGCCGGCTTGTCGCCGTCGAACCACTTGCCGCCATAGGCCTTGAAGAACGGCATCCAGCGCCAGACATTGGCGCCCGAACCGCGCGCGCCCCGCAGCGCGATGCCATACATGCCCTTGTCGGGATCGGTCAGCTTCGGCACGTCGGCGATCAGCTCGTCCAGTGTCTTCGGCGGCTGGATGCCGGCGGCTTCCAGCACATCCTTGCGGTAGACCATCAGGTCGCCGCCGCCGGTCAGCGGCGCGAACCAGACCTTGCCGTCATAGGTGGCGACCTTCTGCCGACCCGGGTCGAAATCGGCATAGTCATAATCAGCCGGATAATAATCGGTCAGCGGAACGATCCATTTCGACGACGCGAACAGCGCGACATTGGCTTCGTCGACATAGTAGACGTTGTAGTTGCCGACGGTGGACGCATCGGCGCGCGATTTTGCCCGACGATCGTTCTCGTTGAGATAGTCGATCTGAAAGCTGGCGCCGGCCAGCTTCTGGAACTCGTCCTTGGACTCTTCCAGCAGCGTGAGGCCGTCGCGCGGCTGCGCCAGCACCTTGACCGGCGCCGAGCAGACCGGCGCCGCCAGCGCCATGGTCGAGAGGGTGGTGGTGAGCAGGAAAGCTGCGCTCAAGCTCGCAGCGAGCCGAATTGGTTTCATTGATTTTCTCCTCCAGGAACAGTCGCAGGAAGCGGAAGTCCTCGGATTGCGCGATCCTCGCCATCGCCCGAGCGACAAGCCACCCATCGCCAAAATGAGGAGTTGCTAAAGGCCGCGCTAGAAGCCCCGTTGCAGCAGACCTGTACTTTTATGCATTGTGCGCTGCAAAACCGGCTCCTTGGGGACGGTGTCCGTCAGGTGAGTACCGATGGGCCGAGAAAGGCCGATTTCAGGCGCGCATCGTCAGCCGTTGCCGCGACAGCTTGCGATAGGAGGACGGCGTCATCTTGTGCTTGCGCAGAAAGGCGCGGTTGAAGTTGGAGATGTTCATATAGCCGACCTGGAAGCAGATGTCGGTGATCGGAATATCGGTGTCGGCGAGCAACTTGCAGGCCTGCCAGAGCCGGAGCTTGGCGATGTGGTCGCTGAAGGAGTTGCCGGTGTTCTTCTGGAAGAAGCGCGAAAACGTGCTTTCGCTCATGCCGGCCAGTTCCGCCACCTCCGGCAGCTTCAGGTCCTCGGCGAAATGCTGAAACAGATAGGTCAGCGTGCGCTGGATGATATCAAGCGAGGTTGCATCGAGGGCGGGTGAGAAATCCGGCGACGACAAAAGTTCGTATTCGTCGGTCCTGGCCAGCAGGTCGACCAGCTCAAGGAACAGGCAGAGCCGGGCCAGCCCATGCACCGTGCCCATCCGCTCCATCAGCGCGGCACCTTCGAGCGCGGTTTTGCCGTGAAAAACGATGCCGCGCAGCGACCGCTCCAGGAACGGCTCCAACTCGCGCAGTTCCGGCAGCAGCCCGGCCGATCCGCGCAGCCTTTCGGGATCGAACTGCAGAACGATGTCGCGGCCTTCGATCAGCTCGCCGGGTTGCACCGACGTCACCCAGTCATGCGGCAGCCCGCCGCCGACAATGGCCAGATAGCCCGGCCCGAACTCGCCGATGTGATCGCCGACCAGCACGACCCCGGAGGATTTCCGCAAGAGATGGATTTCGTATTCCGGATGGAAATTCCAGACATTGCGCTCCCAAGGATAGTCGTCCACTCGCCACAGAAAACTGTCGCTCGCCTCCGTGACGATATGCTCGAAGGCAGGCACGGTGCGTGGGATCGCGGCCGTGTTCTTTCTGCGCCTGAATGCCATCCTCTGCTCTCCGGGCGAAATCCGGATCCGGTCCGGTCTCGGCCAATCCGTAGCAGGCCAGCGCCCGCAAGTGAACGACGCCGGCCGCCCTCGCCTTCTCTCTTTCGACACAGTGAGGTGGCGGTGATGATCTGCAATACCCCTGGCTCAATCTCTGCCTGTCTCTCCTCCCTTGCCTTAATGTGGCATTTCGTCCAATAGAACGGCACAAACGCTGCGAAACCGAAGGTTTTGCCGTTTGGAAGTGCGGCTTCCGGCCTATTGCCGACGCGCCGCAATCGGAAAGAGCAGGACAATGTCTGCGATCGAAGCCGGCGCTCGTGCGCCGGAAAATCTTTGGCGTCAGGAAATCAGGGCGACGCTGGCGCTCGCCTGGCCGATGGTGCTGACCAATCTCGGCCAGACCGCCATGACGGCCACCGACGTCATGATGATGGGGCGTCTGGGCGCAGACACGCTGGCCAGCGGCGCACTCGGTGCCAACCTCTATTTCATGCCGCTGATCTTCGGCCTCGGCTTGATGCTGGCGACCTCGCCGATGATGGCGACCGAGCTTGGCCGCCGCCGCCATTCCGTGCGCGACCTGCGCCGCACCGTGCGCCAGGGCCTGTGGCTGGCGATTCTGATCGCGATCCCGATCTGGATCTTCCTCTGGCATGGGGAAGCCATTCTGCTGGCCATGGGACAGGAGCCGGCGCTCGCCCATCAAGCCGGTATCTATCTGCGTTGGCTCGAATGGGCGGTGCTGCCTTTCTACGGCTATATCGTGCTGCGCTCCTTCATCTCGGCGTTGGAGCGGCCGGGCTGGGCGCTGGTCATCATCTTCGTCGCCGTCGCCTGCAATGCCTTCTTCAACTGGGTGTTCATGTTCGGCAATCTCGGGATCAGCTCGATGGGCATTGCGGGCTCAGGACTTGCCACGACGTTGTCGAGCACGCTGATGTTCGTTGGTCTGGCGGCGGTGGTGATGCTGGAAAAGAAGTTCCGCCGCTATCGCCTGTTCGGCCGCTTCTGGCGCGCCGACTGGCCACGCTTCAAGGGCCTGCTGCGGCTCGGCCTGCCGATCGCCGGCATCCTCGCCTTCGAGGTGACGATCTTCAACGCGGCAGCTCTGCTGATGGGCCTGATCGATGCGGATTCGCTGGCCGCGCACGCCGTCGCCATCCAGATTGCCTCGATCTCCTTCATGGTGCCGCTCGGTCTCAACCAGGCGGTCACGGTGCGCGTCGGCCTGGCCCACGGCGCCGGCAATCCGGCAGGCGTTTCACGCGCTGGCTGGACCGCCTTCGTCATCGGCGTCTTGTTCATGGCGCTGATGGGGCTGGTGATGGTGCTGTGGCCGCATCTGCTGATCAGCGCCTTCATCGACATAACCGATCCGGTCAACGCCAGGGTGATCGCCCTTGCCGTGTCGTTCCTGGCCTTTGCGGCGCTGTTCCAGATTTTCGACGGCGCGCAAGCCGTTGCCGCCGGCATGCTGCGCGGCCTGCACGACACCAAGGTGCCGATGATCTATGCCGCCATCGGCTATTGGGGCATCGGCCTGCCGCTCGGCGTGCTGCTCGCCTTCCATTTCGGCTTGCACGGCGTCGGCATCTGGATCGGCCTGGCGTCGGGGCTGGCGGTGGTGGCGGTGCTGCTCCTGGCCCGCTGGCTCAGGCGCGACCGCATCGCGCCGCCGCTCGTCTTCAGCCATTGATGGCGCACCAATCGGTCCGCCTGTTGCCCGAAGCAGTCAATGCAGAGCAGATGTCTGATGTCGCCTTTTGGGCCGGAAGCGGATTGGCGGCTTCGGGCCATGGATATTCAATAGCGGACTTCGCGACGGTGCGAGCGTAGTCTTTTAGCTGACCCTCCGATGCCGTTCAGCCTCCGTCTCAGAACGTCTCAATCGGGGCGAAACGCGACCTTCGGATAAGCGTTCACGAATTCAGCAAAGGCTGGGTTTGACCGCCATAAACTGACATCGCTCTAGGGTCAGAATAATTGACTCCGACCATCGCATCGCGACGTTACTCGCGGAGCGCTTTGGAGCGATATCAGCTTGGACAGTTCCCGCCGTCGCCTTTTTCAGGAAGGAAGAAACGTCGCCGCTCGCAAGCGGTCAATTCGCGTGGAACAGTCTGCTTGGCGTGGTCGATGAGGTCTTGGGGGGTGTGGAAGACGCGAATTATTCGGACGCTCTCTTCTCCGGACACGATTGCGATCCTCGTTCCATCGGAACCGAAAGCCGCGCGCATCAGCGCCGGTCGGTTGGCCTTTTCCTCCCGTCTGGCAAGCACTGCGATCTCGCGCCCCGACTGCGCCCCCCAGAGCCTGACCGTGCGATCCTGCGACGACGCCGTCACGACATATAAACCGTTAGGACTGAATTGCGCGCTGTCTACTGCGCCGCTGTGACCCCTGAGAACGACCTTTTCTGTTCCTGCCGAAACGCTCCAGATCCGAACGGTTCCATCGCGTGAGGCAGTTAGGAGAGACTGACCGTCCTGGCTGAACGCGACTGCTGTTAGCTCGTCGCTGTGACCCTTCAGCGTCGCGACATTGTTTCCGTCCTTGATCGACCAGATCCGCGCGGTGTGGTCGAGCGAACCCGTGACAGCCAGTTGGCCGTCTGGACTGAATGCCGCCGCGGTGATTCGGTTCTGATGCCCGATTAGAACCTTGAACTCAGTTCCGTCCGTCCTCAGAAGGTGCGCAGCGTTGTCATCCGTTGCGGTAAGGACGAGGGCCCCGTCCGGGCTGAAAATGGCCTGTGGCAATTTCGCGCTCGTCTTCACGGCGGCCAATTCGGTGCCGCTCGCCGCATCCCACAATTGTGCGGTACCGTGGATCGAATCCGCCTCCAAGAGGTCTCCGTCGGGACTAAACTGAACGTGAAGTAGCCCGTCATTGGATTTAAACTGCGTGACCTCGCGTTTGCTCGCGACGTCCCAAACAAGAACTCGGCCAACCAGAGACGCTGTTGCCAAGCGACTTCCATCAGCGCTGAACGTTGCGCTTTGGACAATTTCATGTGTGTCAAGCTCGGCTATCTGACGTCCGCTTACAACATCCCACAGATCCGCTGCGCTATCCCCACCTCCAGTCAAAAGGTGCACATTGTCGGGACTGAAGACCGCAAAGGTCGGCGGATATTTGTGGTGGAGCGCAGTCGTCAGAACCCCGTCGATATCCCAGAGCCGAGCGGTGCCATCGTGCGATGCAGTGAGAAGAACGCTGTTGTCAACTGGGCTGAATTCCACGTGCTCGACCAAGGCATCGTGGCCAATGATGGTGGTGAGCAGCGACGCGCGCTCGACGTCCCAGATACGAATCGCGTTATCGATAGAAGCAGTAGCCAGGAACCGATCGTCTTGGCTGAAGACGCTGTTCATCTCCTGATCGCGCTCATCCGGGGCCATGTAACTTAGTTGGAGCCCCGAGGATTCCTGGCCAAGCACCCCTAGCAATCTGCCCGAGATTCCGTCCCAGAGTCGGGCGGTACCATCGAGTGATGCCGTCGCAATTCGACGGCCGTCGTGACTGAACACTACGCCTTGTAATTGTGTGTCGCTCTTATGACCGGCCAATGTTGCAATTTCCATGCCTTTCGACACGTCCCAAAGGCGCGGGGGGTAAGGGCTTGAAATTGGGCCTCGAGAGCTTATCAGGATCCGGCTTCCGTCCGGGCTGAATGTGACACCGTATATCCAAGTGTTGACGTGCAGCGTCCGGTTCAGCCTGCCATCATTCGCATTCCAGATAAGAACGGTGTTGTCTGCAGTTGCGAAGCTCTGGCCATCGGGACTAAAGCTCGCCAGGGGGGCTCCACGGCTCTCTACACTCAGAACTTTCCTTCCGGTTTGAGCGTCCCAGAGTGATGCATTGCTGTTCGCACCCGCTGTCAGCACCCGGGTGCCGTTCGGGCTGAAAATTGCAGTAGGAAGATTCCCGACCGGCTGAAGTACAAAAAGCTGCTCCCCTGAGATGGCGTTCCAGATGCGCGCGGTGCCGTCTCTAGCAGCTGTAATGACGCGGCTTCCGTCCGGGCTGAACTCCGCTCTCTCCACGGAGCCTTGGTGGCCCTTCAGAACTGCAGTCTCGGTACCATTCTGGACATCCCAAATGCGTGCGGTCTTGTCGTAGGATGAGGTGACAATGCGGTCGCCGGCCCGATTGAAAGCTGCATGTGTTACACCGGCGTCGTGGTGGAAGATCGTCGTCTGACGGTGCGTTAGCAAAGCCTTGTAAAGTGCGGCCTCCGCTTCAAAGAGATACGGGCGTCCGTCTGCAGATGTACCCGTCGGCAACGCTTCCAGCGCAAGCAAGATTGCGGCCTCAGTATCACCACTCACTGTGGTTTGTTGCGAAAGAAACGCAAGTGAAAGAGACTGGTTGCGGAGCGCTTGGTCGCGCGCTTCAAGGGCCTTGCTCTCTGCCGACCTGGCCTTATCCGCGCTCATTTGCGCCAGCGCCGCCTGCCGCATTGCTTCCTGCTGCCCTCTGAACCCAACGAATGCTCCTGCTCCAGCCAAGAGAGCCAACACCGTCGCGACAATGGCCGCATAGCGCGTCCGTCGCGCCAGCTGTACCGCAGCGGTCGCCGCGAGATCCCGACGCTCGGCCTCTCCCGCGAGCCGGTCGGCCTCGCGCTCCAAGCGTTCGCGTTTTGCCGCTTCAGCAGCCTCGATCAGTGCCCGCTCTGCTTGCCGGTCCTTCTCCTCTCTCTCCTTCTGGGCACGCGACGACGCCTCGATGTATTCAACGACTTGATCGTCGACCTCCTCACGTCTCGACAGCAGCAATTCCTCACCCTCGGCGAGACGCTTGCCGGACGGCAACAGAAGCTCGCGGTTCTCGTTGTCCGAGTGCCATCGGTGGGCGTCAGCCTTAAGCCGAGCCCGCGTCTCAAGGAAGCTCCTATTCGCGTTGACAATGTCGCTGGCGCGCGGCCAACGGCTGAGCAGCGCCTCATGTGCCACGCGGACGAAGACATGGCCCGCAGGGTCCTCATCACTGACCAGGAGCCGAGTGGCGATCAGCGCGTCGACGAGAGCCAATCGTGCCGGCGTCCCCGCGACTTTGCTGAGTAGGACTGGACTTGCCGTAACCATTTCATCACCCGGACGCACCGTGGTGAGAGCGCGTAGCACCGCGGGCAATGCCTCCTGGATGTCGGGCGGGAGCGCGTCGACGACTTCATCGGCGCGGCGCGCGATCGCCCCTTCGAGGCCGCCAAGCGCACGATATGAAGCAAAGGTGAGGATCCGGCGCTCCCGGCCCACCTCATACAGCGCATCGAGAACGAATTCGAGAAGCGGCAACGATCCGGGATCGGCGGCCGCCGCGTCCTGCAGCACATCATCGAGCCGCCCGAGATCGGCGCGCTCCTCGAAGCGGAGCCCGGCAGCACGAGCTGGCTCGCGAATGATCTGGGCGATCTCGGGGCCTGTCGGCGGCAAGAGCTCATAGCTGCCAAGCCCATCCTTCAGCGCCGAGAAGCCTCGGACTTCGCCGCAGCGGTGAAAGAAATCCGACCGGATCGTCGCAATCACCCAGACCAGTCCGCTGCCGGCGAACGCCGCCAAGAGCCGCAAAAGCGCTTCGCGCGACGCTGGTTCCTTCTCCGTCGTGAACAGCTCCTCTGTCTGATCAATGGCGATCAGTAATCGTATTTGTGAGAGGGACGAGCCAGCCGCGGCGGCTGCTTTGCCGAGTGCATGGCGGATCAGAGTCAGCACGCGATCGGGAGAACTTCGACAGAGTTGAGTGAGTTCAGCCGCTGTCAGTTCGAGAGCCAACTCGTGCAAAGCACCTTCGCAAAGCAGTCCCGCGGCCAACGAGGCGACAGCATCAGGCCCTTCGGACGGGCGGATCAGGCAACGGCGCCACAAACTGATGCCGACCACTGCGCCGGATCGGGTGATTGAAGGCATCAGCCCGGCGCGCAGAAGTGAAGACTTGCCGGAGCCGCTCATCCCGTAGATGAGCAAAAATGCTTTGCCGTTGGCTGCCAGCTGCTCCAGCCTTTCGGTGCAAGCGGCAATCGCCCGCGATCTGCCGAAGAAGAGGTCGGCGTTTTCAAATTCGAAGACGTCAAGACCGCGAAAGGGCGACCTGACCTCTTCCTCCGAAGCGAGGGGTACCCGATAGACGTGCACAGGTCGGGCGATATTCTTCACTTTGTGATCGCCAAGATCGATGAAATCGAGCGACAGCCGATCGCGAGCCTGTGTATAGATCGCTTCGGATACACATATCCCGCCCGGGTGAGATAACGCTTCCAGACGCGCGGCGACATTCACGCCCTCGCCCATGAGGTTGTTACCCTCTACGACGACATCGCCAAGGTTGATTCCAATGCGAAATCGCAGGCGGTCTGGCTCGGGGAGGCCGGCGTTCTGTCTATCGATCTCCAACTGGATTTCGGTAGCACACCGCAACGCCTCGACAGGGCTTGCGAACTCCGCGATGACACTGTCTCCGGCGCTGCCGAACACCCGTCCCTCATGGTGCACAATCAGCCGGTCAATGATCTGTCGACAGTCCCTCAGGGCCGCAAGGGTACCTTCCTCATCCCTGCCTATCAGCCGGCTGTAGCCGACCACATCGGCGGCAAGGATGGCAGCCATTCTCCGCTGAACGTGATCCACGGTCATAGCCAGCTCCTGCGATACCGGAACATCCTAGAGGAAATAGCGGCTGATGAGGAGAGAGGCCGCTTGACTGTTTCAAGTGACGGTGTCGGCGGAACTCGGCCCCGCTTGCTGCGGCGCGACCGCATCGCGCCGCCGCTCGTCTTTAGCCATTGAAAACAAAAAGGCAGACCGTCCAGTTTTGGATGGAGAGCTATCGCTAAAGCTGCCGTTGGCTACTGACCAAACTTAAGCCTTGCCACCTTTCGGCCCAAGCCTCTCCCACAATCAAAGCTGATAAGGTAGATTGTTGCATCGGGATGAGGCGATGCAATACTCATTTGGACAATTCGAACTTGATGAAGCTGCCCGCAAGCTGTCGCTAAGCGGCGTTGGGCAGAAGATCCAGCCGCTTGTCTTTGATTTGCTGGTGTACCTGGTGCGCAACGCCGGCAGGGTGGTGCCCAAGGACGAATTGATGGACGCTCTTTGGCCGGATGTTATCGTGACGGAAGCATCGCTTCAGCGCGTGGTCAGCCTCACCCGCAAGGCGCTTGCAGCGGGTGGCCTGCAGGACGCGATACACAGCTACGTTCGCCACGGCTATCGCTTCGCCATCGATGAACCGGGGCTGGGGTATGTCCGTCCTGCCTCGCTCCAGGGGGACGACATGCTTGCCGGGGCCCGCAGGCTGGCTGCCCTGCGTGATTGGAGCGCGGCTGCAAAACTGTTCGCGCATTTGGCGGACAAGGAAGGTCTCTCTCCTGCTGATGTCGATCTCTGGGCTCTGGTCGTCGAGTGTGGTGGGCGACCGACCGAGGCGATCCCAGTGCTGGCCCGCGCGGTGGCGGCTCATATCGAGGCCGGTGATTTCGCGCGCGCCGCCAGATCCGCTGTCACGCTCGCAAAGATCCAGGCCGAGCGCGGATCAGGTGCCGTCGCAGAAGGATGGCTGGAACGTGGTGCGTCGCTTCTGGCTCAGTCGCCAAACGATGCTACGCAAGCATATCTGCTGTGGATGCGGTCGCGCCTGGCATCCTCGGGCGGCCATCCCGAGGAAGCGCTGCAGCTGGCGTCAGCCGCTTACGCGATAGCTGAAAACTGCGACGATCCCGGCCTGCTAGCTCTGACTTTGGCATACAAGGGGTTTTTCAACCTCGCCCTCGGCAAGATCGAGGAGGGCAGCGAGCAGCAAAACCACGCGGCGGCGATCGCTTTGTCGAGCCAGGTCGACCCCATCACCGGTAG
Source organism: Mesorhizobium sp. P2_D6 (assembly GCF_056404315.1). Classification (NCBI taxonomy): domain Bacteria; kingdom Pseudomonadati; phylum Pseudomonadota; class Alphaproteobacteria; order Hyphomicrobiales; family Phyllobacteriaceae; genus Mesorhizobium; species Mesorhizobium sp. P2_D6. The sequence continues at coordinate 303,567 of NZ_JBFUEG010000007.1, forward strand.
TCTGGTTTACTGCAATATACTCTGGAGCTGCAGGACGTACGCCGATTGGCCCCGTGCCCGCCAGTGGAGCGAAGGCTTTGAAAGCTGGTGCACCGCAAGTTTTGCGCAGACCTCGGGCGCGTGTGACCTTCATCGCGCCGAAGTGGTCGCGGCGCAGCAGATATTGCCTGAAGCCCTGACTTGCATAAACAACGCGCTTCCCAAACTCTCCGCGGAGGAATCCTGGTCGCTCGGCGAAGGCTTCCGTGTCCGCGGCGATATCTTTGCGATGATCGGCGACCTCACATCGGCGCGCGCCGACTACGACCAGGCTTATTCACTGGGCTGGGACGCGGAGCCGGGCAATGCCGTGCTTTTGTTCGAAACAGGCGATCTGGACGGGGCGCTTGCCGCGCTCGATCGGGCTCTACAAGGGATGTCGTGGTTCCATCTGCAGCGGCGCGGAAACCTGCTGGTGAACGCAGCCTGCATTGCGGCGCGCGGCGGGCGCTCAGCCCAGGCGTCAATCTATCTCAACGAAATCGATGCGCAGCCAGAACGCTGGCGGCAACCCGCAACGCAGGCATTGATTGCCGAAACCAAGGCGGCGCTTTGCGAGCCGGGCGACCCGAACGGCAATCGGCTTCTGCTGTTGGCCCGGCAGCTCTGGACCAGTGCAGGCGTCGATTATCACGCGGCAAGGGTTCGGCTGCGGCTCGCCAGCGCCTTGTTGAGTTCGGGCGACGCCAGCGGTGCGAAAGTGGAGATCACCGCGGCAGAGAGATCGGCCCGCCACCTGGGATCACGGCGCCTGGAAGAGGAAGCCGCAACGCTTCGCCATAGCTTTTCGCGCGAGAGCCAGCCGCTTGTCGATGGCTCTACGCAAGAACTCACCCTCTGACCCAATCTGCCTCCTGGATGGGACGAACTGCTGACCGGGCTTATCGGCGTTGGCAGTGAAAGATCAGCCAGAGATCAGGTCCCGGTAAGGACGATCAGTCCCCCTCGACGGTAATTTTTCCCCAGCCAGGCAGACACGCCTGGCAATCAGCAGCGCCGGCCAAAGGCTGGCGCGATATCGAAAGGGAAAGATCATGAACCTGTTTGTTATCCGCCGCCCGAGCGCTTGGGCATCCCTGCAGGAACTCGAAGCCGCCGGCGCGAAATCGGCAAAGGTCGCCAAGGAACAGATGGCGGGCACGGTCAGCTGGATCCGCAGCTACGCCGTGCACGAGCCCGACGGGCGCATCGGCACCTTCTGCATCTACGAGGCCAAAGACGGCGAGGCCATCCGGGATCACGCCAAGCGCGTCGGCATGCCCGGTGAGGAATTCTATCCCGTCGCCGACACGGTCATCATTCGCAACGATCCGATGACGGCGGCGGCCTGACGACCTCCGGTCGCTGCCTCGCGTGATCAAAGCGGGGCAGCGTCATTCAACCAGCAAACATTAGCAGCACGGCGCCTGGGGCGGCATGCCCGCATGCCCGACGCTGCGCACGAATGGAGAAAGCGATGTTTCACTACCTGAAGCGCGTTTCGATCGGGCTGAGAGCACGCAGGGCCGAGAGGGCCTTGCAGGAACTGCCCGACCACATCCTGAAGGACATAGGCATTCGCCGCGGCGCGATCGCCTTTGCCGTTCGGGAACACTTCAAGGACCGTCTCGTCTGAGTGCCCCGCATCCAATTGGAACCAGGGACATGGACCTTCTGACAAACATGGCGAACATCCTGTATGTGATCGCCTACTTCACACTGGACATTTTGCGGCTGAGGATTCTCACCACAGCGGCTGCAATCTGTCTTGCCGTGTATTTCTATAGCCAGCCGGCGCCGCTCATGAACGTCGTCGGCTGGAACGTTTTCTTTGTGCTTCTGAATCTGATCCAGATCGGCCGCATCTTGAAGTCTCGCTATGGTTGAAGCAAAGTTCGCCGACCTGTTACGAGATTATCATCCGAGCTGTTCGACGCGCAGCGTGTCCTTCGGGTAGCATCGACGCTAGCCGAAATAGCCGAGAATTCCGTTGGCATGCGCATGCGCACAAGATGCACTCAGACGCCCGGTAACATCCGCGTTTCCAGCGCGCGCTTCAGCGACACAATCTGGGAACTGACGTCATGCAACCTCTTGTGGTAACCTCAGCCAAACCAAGGGTCATTGCCGTGACAAGCGCGCAACCGGCTTCAGAGGGAAATAACAGCGTGCGGGAGCGTCGCATCTGGCCGGCTGCGATCGCAGTAATCCTTCTCCTGGCGGCGCTTCCGGCTGCGGTCGTCCTCGACCTGCGTGACTTCACGCATCAACTATCCGAACGTCAAGCCAACGACATCAGCAAGATCATAACCGACATTCGCACGTTCTACGCCACCGACGTGGTCGGGCGGATCCTCCAGGCGGACCCGCATACGAAGATCACGGCAACAGATAACTACCGCGACGTTGCCGGCGCGATACCAATTCCAGCGACGTTTTCGCTGGAAATCGGGCGGCTCACGAGTTCGCGTGACAACACTGTCCGGTACGAATTTGTTTCCGACTATCCGTTCGCCGGGCGGCCTCCGCACAATCTTGATGACTTCCAATTGAAGGCGTTGGCATCATTTCGCGCCGACCCGAATATTCAATCGCTTGAGGCGACGGAAGGGGGCTGGAGCCCGACCGTTAGGCTGGCTTCGCCGATCCGTATGACCGCCGCCTGCGTGGCATGCCACAACTCGCATCCGGACAGTCCAAAGAAGGATTGGAAGGTCGGTGATGTCAGAGGGATTCAATCTGTGTCTGTCTCGCAGCCTCTGTCTCAAGGGTCGATCGGCTTCCACTATCTCTTCGCATATTTTGCGGCCGCCCTGGCCACTGGAGTTGCATTCATCGTGATGCAATGGCGGCAGTCGCGCGAACTTGCCCTGGTCAACGGCGAACTGAAGGAGGCCAACAACTTCCTGGCAACGGTGTCGCTCAAAATCGCAAAATATCTCTCACCTGAGATCTACAAAAGTGTGTTCAGCGGCGAGCGCGACGTGAAGGTGACTGCGGAGCGAAAGAAACTGACTATCTTCTTCTCCGACATCGTGGATTTCACTGCCACGACCGAGCGTATGCAACCCGAGGAACTGACCGCTCATCTCAACGAATATCTGACCGAGATGTCGCATATTGCCATTTCTCATGGCGCCACCGTCGACAAGTTCATCGGCGATGCCATTCTCGCGTTTTTCGGCGACCCGCAGACGCTTGGCCCGCGCGAAGACGCACGTGCATGTCTGCGTATGGCCTTGGCCATGCAAAAGCGGTTGGAGTACCTGCAAGTCAAATGGCGGCAGCAGGGTATCGAGCACCCCTTCCGTGTCCGGATGGGAATAAACACCGGCTACTGCAATGTCGGCAACTTCGGCAGTGAAGATCGTATGGATTACACCATCATCGGCGCCGAAGCCAACCTCGCTGCCCGGCTGCAGAGCATTGCACCTGCCGGCGGGATAGTGCTCAGCTACGAAACATACGCCAACGTACGCGACATGGTCGATGCGTCGCCAGGTGAGCAGATCAGCATGAAGGGGATCAGCAGACCGATCGTGCCTTATATGGTGCGGGGTGTCCTGGAACAGGCGCGTGACGACACTGTCATAACGGAAACGGACGAGGGCATGTCGTTGACGCTCGATACTGCCGGGCTCGATCCCGCCAGGGGTGCGCGTCTGCGCGACAAACTCCAGTCGGCGCTAGCTCAACTCGAGGCTAAATTGGCCATGCCTTCGCCAAAGGAAACGAGCGGTTAGCGCATCGGGGCCGTAAAAGCCCCGATGTTCACGCTCTTACATGCATTCAGTTGCCGTCCGACGACATAGCACCGAGCAATCTGCGAATATCGCCGAACCGGGCGATCGAGCCGAACACCAGTGCCGCCACCGCGACGAAGAACACCGACACCGCGGCCATGGTCGGCGTGTAGCCGTAGCGTAGCGCGTTGAAGATCTTGATCGGCAGTGTCTCGGTGGTGAAGCCGATCGTCATATAGGCAACGATATATTCGTTGAGCGACAGCACGAAGGCAAAGGCATAGCCCGAGACGAGGTAAGGCAGGATCAGCGGCAGCACCACCGTCTTCAGCACGGTGCGGTCGTCGGCGCCCATGGTGGCGGCAGCCTCGACCAGCGAGCGGTCGATCGAGGCAAAGCCCAGCGACAACGTCACCAGCGGCAGCGTCACGAAGAAGATGGCGTGGCTGATGATGGCGGTGAAGAACTGGCCGAACAGCCCGACCGTCGCCCAGAAGCTGAGGAAGCCGAGCGCGGTGATGACCGGCGGCAGGATGAAAGGGGCAAGCCCCAGCACCTGGAAAATGTTCGCCCATGGCGCGATGCGCCGCCACAGGAACCAGGCCAGTGGCAGCGCGACCGCAACGGCAATCGCTGCCGAACAAACGGCGAGCGTCACCGAATGGATCAGCGCCAGCCGCCATTCCGGATCGGTGAAGATCTGGGCGTACCAGGCCAGCGAGAAACCAACCGGTGGGAAAGTGAGTTCCTGGCGTGAGTTGATCGACACGCCCGCGACCACGATCAGCGGCGCGGCCAGGAACAGCGCGACGATGGTGAAATAGACACGGCGCAGCAAGGTCGCGGTCATAGGGCGTTCTCCCGGCGTCCGACGAGAAGGGTCAGTCCGACCAGCGCCAGCGAGATCAGCACCAGGAACACTGCCATGGCGGCTGCGAACGGCATGTTGGACTGGTAGATCGCCTGGTCGGTGATCAGCACCGACAGTGTCCAGTGTTGCGGCCGCCCGAGGATCTGCGGCAAAAGATACGAGCCGAGTGCGAAGACGAACACCATGATCAGCGTCGCCACGATGGTGTTGCGCAGCGCCGGCGCGACGACGTTGAAGAAAGCCCGGATAGGCGAGGCGCCGAGCGTGCGCGCAGCCTCCAGCAAAGTCGGGTCGAGGCGCACCAGAGCGGGGTACAGCACCAGGATGGTGTAAGGCAGCGCCTGGTAGACCATGCCGGTCAGCACCGCGCCGAAGGTCGGCAGCAGTGCCACCGGCTTGTCCATCAGCCCGATCGCCACGAACAAATTGGTGATCCCTGCGGTGCGCGAAAACAGCGTCGACCAGGCAAAGCCGATAATGACCTCCGACAGCGACAGCACCGACAAAAGGCCGACCAGCCACAGCGTCTGTACGCGGCGCGGCCGGCGGGTCAGGAGATAGGTGAAGGGGAAAGCGATGCAGATGCAGCAGACCGCGACCAGCACCGCCAGCATCAGCGAGAAGCCGAGCACGCCGCCGAAGAACACCGACAGGAAGCGGGCGTAATTGTCGAGCACGAAATCCGGAGTGTAGAAGCCGGACGGGTTGCGCTTGAAGAAGCTCACCGCAATCATCGTCGAGAACGGCACGACGAAGAAGACGATCAGCATCAGCGCCGGAAAGAACAGCGGCGTGTAGTCGGCTACCGACTTCGGAGCTTCGCGTCTCATGCGCCAAGCACCACGCAACTCGCCGGCGGCAGCGTGACGCCGACCTTGGCGCCGACCGGCACGTCATGGCGCTCGCGCGGCGTCGTGACCGCAATGATGCTGGTGCCGCCGACGTCGACGAAGGTCTCGATCGTGCCGCCGAGGTCGCGCACGAAACTCACCTCGCCGGTGATGGCCGAGCCGCCGGGGCTGCCCAGATGCACATCCTCGGGACGGACCGAGACGGACGCTTTTGTCTGACCCGCCGGCATGGTCAAGCCCGGAATGGCGGTGCCCAAAATGGTGGTGCGCCCAGTGCTGTCGACTTCGGCCGGCAACAGATTGGTGATGCCGATGAAGTCGGCGACGAAGGCGTCGGCCGGCTTGCGGTAGATCTCGATCGGCGGCGCCGCCTGCAGGATCTTGCCATGGCCCATGACGACGACGAGGTCGGCCATGGTCATGGCTTCGCGCTGGTCGTGGGTGACGACGATGGTAGTGATGCCGAGCCGCTGCTGCAGCTGGCGCAATTCCACCTGCATCGCCTCGCGCAATTTGGCGTCGAGCGCCGACAGCGGCTCGTCAAGCAGGAACAGTTTTGGCGACAAAGCGAGTGCCCGGGCAATCGCCACGCGCTGACGCTGGCCGCCCGACAGTTTGGCCACCGGACGGTCGGCAAAGCCGGTCAGGTGGATCAAGCTCAGCAATTCGTCGACGCGCTTCTTCTGCTCCTCCTTCGAGGCGCCGCGAATGCGCAGCGCGTAGGCGATGTTGTCGCCGACGGAGAGATGCGGAAACAGCGCCAGCGACTGGAACACCATGCCGAGATTGCGCTTGTGCGTCGGCAGCGGCGTGATGTCCTCGCCGTCAAGCACGATGGCGCCGCTGGTCGGTTCCTCCAGCCCGGCAATCATGCGCAGCAGCGTGGTCTTGCCGCAGCCCGACGGGCCGAGCAGGCACACGAACGTGCCGTGCGGCACGTTGAGCCGGACATTGTCGACGGCGGCGAAATTGCCGAATTTTTTGGTGATGCTGTTGATGTCTAGTCCGGACATGCTCATCCCTCTCAGGCTGTGCGCTTCAAGGCCGCCGGAAGAATTCCGGCGGCCGATCAGTTTTCAAGCGGATCGAACGGCTCAGCCGACGATCAACTCGGTCCACTTCTGATTGATCCAGTCGGCCTTCGACGTGTAGAGGTCGTAGCGCGGGATGATCGGATCGATATCCGACGATACCGCGGCGAACTCTTCCGGCTTGAGGTCAAGCACCTCTTTCTTCAAGGTTGGCGTGGTGCCGACCTTGCGCGACATGACGCCCTGCATCGAAGGCTGGCTCATATAGTCGATGAAGACATGTGCCTCGTCGACCTTGGTCGAGGCGCGCGACAGCACCCAGTTGCCGGAATCCTGGATGCCGCCCTCCTTCGGGAAGGTCGAGCGGACATGGAAGCCGTCGGCGACCGCGAGCCCGGTGACGTCGTGATAATACTGGCCCATCGGGATTTCGCCCGACTTCAGCGCCTGCTCGAACTGCGCCTCGTCGCGATACCAGAGGCGAACGTTCGGCTTGACCTCGGCGAGCTTTTCGAACGCCTTGTTCAGCCCCTCTTCGGTGTCGAGCGCATTGGTGCCGCCCATGAAGGTCTTGGCCGTCACTTCGAGCAGGAACGAGTTGGAGGCAAGCGCCAGTAGGCCGAGCTTATCCTCGTTGGCTTTGTCCCAAAGGGCTGCCCACGATGTCGGCGCGTCCTTGTAGACATCGGTGTTAGAGACCAGCGTGATCCACCAGGCGACGGCGCCGATGCCGGCGACGCGGCCATCCGGATATTTGTTGATGAAGCGCGGCAACAGGTCGCCATAGTGCTTGAACTTCGACGTATCGAGCGGCGTCCACAATTCGGTGGACTGGCCCTTCAGCGTCGAGGTCTGCGACATCATCGAGAGATCGGCCGGCGCCTGGCCGGCCTTGGCCGCCTGCTCGAGCTGCACCAGCCAGGCTTCGCCGGTCGGCTCGGCGACCGATTCCACGGCAATGCCGGTGGCCTTGGTGAAGTCGGGGAAGACGTGTTCGTCGAAGGATTTCTTGAAATAGCCTCCATAGACGCCGACCTTCAGCGACTTGTCCTGCGCCCGCAGGATCGACGGCATGGCGAGTACGCCTGATATGGCGAGGCCGACGCCAAGCACGCCGCGCCGCGTCATGGATTTTCCGATCAGTCTGTTCATCCGGTTTCTCCTCAGTTGATGCCGTTCTTTTCCGGCAGGTTCCCTTCACGCACTGTCGCCGCCTGGCGTCAGTGGGCCGCCGCTCGTTGTTCGAGCGTACGGGCGTATTGCGTCAGTGGAAAGCACATGACGAAGAAGATCAGCGCCACCAACCCGTAGACCTTGAACGGCTCGAAGGTGGCATTGTTGATGGCGTTGGAGGTCCTGACCAGCTCCTCGAAGCCGATGATCGAGGTCAGCGCCGTCGATTTGATCAATTGCACCAGGAAGCCGACGATCGGCGCCCTTGTGATCGAGAAGGCCTGCGGCAGGATGATCAGCCTGAGCTCCTGCAGGCGGTGCAGGCCGAGGCTGGCGCCGGCGTCCCATTGCCCGCGTGGCAGCGCATCGACGCCACTGCGCCAGATCTCGGCCAAATAGGCGCTGGCAAAGAAAGTCAGGCCGAGCACGGCGGCCGTCCACGGCTCGATGCGCAGGCCCAGCATCGGCAAGCCGAAAAACATCAGGAACAGTTGCATCAACAGCGGCGTGCCCTGGAACAGGGCGATGTAGCCGGAAGCGATGCGCCGGCTCCATTTATTCTCAGCGATGCGGAAGAACAGCACGATCAGGCCGACAACAGCGCCGCCGACGAAGGCGGCCAGCGACAGAAGCACCGTCCAGCGGGCGGCGAGCAGGAGATTGCGAACGATGTCCCAGAAGGTGAATTCGATCATGAAACGCCGGCTCCCAGAACGCGGCGCCCGCCTGTAACCAGCAGCCGGCGCAAGGCCATCGACATCAAGAGATAGACCAGCGTCACGACGAAATAGGTCTCAAAGGAACGGAAGGTGCGCGCCTGCAGCATGTCGGCCTCATAGGTCAGTTCGCGCACGGCGATCTGCGACACCACGGCGGATTCCAGCATCATGATGACGATCTGGCTGGTCAGTGCCGGATAGATCACCTTCAGCGCCTGCGGCAGCACGATCTTGATGAACACCTGGCGTGGCCTCAAGCCCAGCGAAAGGGCGGCTTCCGTCTGTCCGCCGGGCACGGCATCGAGGCCGGCGCCGACGATTTCGATCGTGTAGGCCGCCATGTTGAGCGTCATCGCCAGCATGGCGGCCAGGATCGGATCGAGCCTTATGCCGAGGCTGGGCAGGCCGAAGAAGATGAAGAATAGCTGCACCAGGAACGGCGTGTTGCGCATCACCTCGACATAGACCGCGATCGCCCGCTTCACGAATGCCGCGCCGTTGCGCCGGCCGGCGGCGCCCAGGATGCTGAGCATCGTGCCCACGAGCGTGGTCACGACGATCAACAGGATCGTCGTGACCGCACCGCGCGCGATGTCGCCAAGAGCACCTGGGAGCCATGCAAAATCCACGGCAACTCAATCCTTGAGGTTGTCAGGATTGAGCGGCGTCTTCAGCCAGGCCTTCGAGCTTTCGTCGAGCTTGCCGTCGGCCAGCATCTTGGCAACCGCGTCATTGACTGCCGTCTTCAGCCGGTCCTCATGCTTGTTGAGGCCGATATGCGAGGGCGAGGTCAAAAGCTGGAACTTCTGCTCCGGCTTCAGCGCATCCTGCTTGGCCAGCACCTGGGCGCCGACATCGTTGCCCACCACCATCAGCTGGGTCTGGCCGGAGATGAAGGCCTGGATGACGGAGTTGTAATTGTCGAAGCGCTTGATGTCGGCCGATGCCGGTGCAGCTTCGGTCAGCGAGGTATCTTCCAGCGTGCCGCGATTGACGGCGATCGACTTGTCGGCGAGGTCTTCCTTGCCTTTGACCGAGAGTGCAGCCGGGCCGATGACGGCGATGTAATAGGGCGCATAGGCGGCGGCGAAGTCGATCACCTCCTCGCGCTCCTTGGAGTAGCCGACGCTCATCAGGATATCGACGCGCTTGTCGGTGAGATAGGGGATGCGGTTCTGGCCGGTGACGCTGACCAGATTGAGCTTCACCTTCAAGGAGTCGGCGATGGCCTGGGCCACGTCGACGTCATAGCCCTTGATGCTCATATCGGCGCTCGCCGAGGAGAAGGGCGGGAAGTCGGAGAAGATGCCGACATTGATGGCGCCGGCCTTGGTGATGTCGTCGACGGCGTCGGCATTGGCCTGGGAGGCGAGGCCGAGGCCGGCGAGCATCAGCGCGGCTGCGACGGTTGATTTCATGTTAAGATTCATTGTGGTTCCCTTCTGGAAGCTTGTTTGTTTGAAACGGCCGCCGGCTCCAGCGCGGCGGCCGCCTTTGCATGTGAAGTCCGTCAGGCCCCCTTGCTCGTAATGGCCGGGCTGAACACCATCAGGCTCAGGATCTCGAACAGGACCTGCGCGCCGACATGGGCGGTGTTGGTGGTGGCGTCATATTGCGGCGCCACCTCGACGACGTCGCCGCCGACAATGTTGAGGCCTTTCAGGCCGCGCAGCAGTTCGAGCACCTCGCGCGTCGTCAGGCCGCCGATTTCAGGTGTGCCGGTGCCCGGCGCGAAGGCCGGATCGACGCTGTCGACGTCAAAGGAGATGTAGGTCGGGCCGTCGCCGACAATCTTGCGCGCCTTCTCGATGATGGCGGGGATGCCGAGTCCGGTCACCTCTTCGGCGTGCACGACCGTCATGCCGGATTCGTAGGTGAACTCCCACAGATATTCGGCCGAGCCGCGGATGCCGATCTGGATGGTGCGGGTCGGGTCGAGTACGCCGTCCAGCACCGCGTTGCGGAAGGGTCCGCCATGGTGGAACTTGGTCATGTCGAACAGCCCGCTGGTGTCGCAATGGGCGTCGATATGGATCATGCCGACCGGCACCTTTTTGCCGACCGCCTTCAGGATCGGATGGCTGATCGAATGGTCGCCGCCAACGGAAAGAGGCAGCACGCCGGCATCGACGATCTGATTGGTGCGGCGCTCGATATCCTCATGGCTGATCTCCAGCCGGTAGCGGCTGCGGAATGGGGTGTCGCCGATGTCGGCGACGCGCAGCTCATGCGTCGGCGCGCATTCCAGCACATGGTTGTAGGGGCCGATGCGCTCGATGGCGCGCAGCGCCCTAGGCCCAAAGCGCGATCCGGGACGGTTGGTGACGCCGAGATCCATCGGCACGCCGATGATAGCCACCTGCAAATCGCCGAAATCCGGGTTGTCGGCCGATATTTCGCGGTAGGGTGCGGCGAGGAAGGTCGGGATGCCGGAATACGGCGCCAGCCTGGTGCCGCTCTTGGAGAAGATCTTGTCGGCGACCTTGCGGAATTTCGGGTCGAACATCTCGCCGCCATGGCTCTCGCCATATTTGCGGCGCAACGCGTCGAGCTTGCCACGATCATAACCCATGTCGGTCTCCTCCTGCCGGGCTGGTGCATGCGGTCGTGGCGGCATCTTGCGAACTGACCGTCATCCGGCCGGGTCGCTGTCCCGCTGGCTGCCTGCAGATTTCACGTCATTGATGCTGTCTGGGACAAAGTGTCCGGCAGCCGCATTGAAAAATCAATTGATATTGTTAGGGTGCTGGTTGTGAGAAAATCTCACAGAGTATCCGGTTGCCCATGGCCAAGCGACTGCCGCCCCTAAATCCCCTGCGCGCCTTCGAAGCGACGGCGCGCCACGCCTCGCTGACCAAGGCGGCGAGTGAGCTGAACGTCACCCATGGCGCCATAAGTCATCAGATCAAGGCGCTTGAGCAGTCGCTGGGCGTAAAACTGTTCGAACGCACCGGGCAGCGGGTAAAGCTCACACCGCATGGCGCCGAACTGCTGCCGGCGGTGTCGACCGCGTTCGACGGCATCGCCGCCGCCACCCAGCGCATGACCAGGCCGGCCAGCGCCGGCACGCTGTCGGTGTCCTGCGTTCCGGCGCTGCTGCTTCTGTGGATGACGCCGCGGCTCGGCAGCTTCATGGCGCAATATCCCGATATCAGGCTGACGCTGATCCCTTCCAACGACCCCAAGGACATCCGCGCGCCGCAGGTCGATGTCTGTGTGCTCTATGGCGACGGCAGCTGGACCGATTGCTGGATGCGCAAATGGTCGGGCCTCGAACTGTTCCCGGTGGTCAGTCCGACGCTGATCAACAACCGGCCGATACGCACCTGCCGGGATCTGGCCGACCATGTCATCCTGCATGGCGACGATGGCCGCGAGTGGCACACCTGGCTGGCGGCCGCCGACGGGCTGGATCTCGAGCGCGGCCGCCGCCACCATCTCGGTGACGCCCGCACCGCCATCGAGGCCGCGGTGCATGGCCATGGCGTGGCGCTCGGCGATTCCGTCACAGCCAGCATGCTGCTCGCCAGGGGCCTGTTGGTGGCGCCGTTCAGCCTGTCGGTGCCGGCGGTCGACGATTTCTACGTCGTGTGCCGCAACGAGATGCGCTCGGCGCCGATCGTGCAATTGTTCGTCGACTGGCTGTTTGCCGAGAAGGAGCAGGCCGACAGCCGCGCCGACGCGCCGGTGGCCGGCCGCGTCAACGTCCGCCGCAAACGCCCGGCGCTGCGGGTGGTCGGCGCCAAGAGTTGAGGCTGGACCGGAGCGGCTCCTTTTTGTCGGGCCAGTTGGGAAAGCGGGCAGCGCTTTCAAAAATTCAATGCTAATAAGCTCTTGCCAGGCAATTCCAGGAAAAGTCTGCGGCGGTTTTCCGTCCGGAATTGCGTAAGACAGACGTGAGCAGCGAAGGCGACGGCAGAACATGGCAAGAACCGATATTGCGCGGCGCGTCTACAACCACACTTGGAAGCTGGACCCGATCGTCCGCAGCCTGCTCGACACCGATTTCTACAAGCTTCTGATGCTGCAGATGATCTGGGGCATGTACCCCAAGGTCGACACCACCTTCTCGCTGATCAACCGCACCACATCGGTGCGCCTCGCCGACGAGATCGACGAAGGCGAACTGCGCGACCAGCTCGACCATGCCCGCACGCTGCGCTTCTCCAAGAAGGAGATGATCTGGCTCGGCGGTAACAATTTCTATGGCCGCAAGCAGATCTTCGAGCCTGAATTCCTCGCCTGGCTGGAAGGTTTCCGACTGCCGGACTACGAGCTCTCCAAGCGCGACGGCCAGTACGAGCTCTCCTTCAGCGGCCCGTGGATGTACACCACGCTGTGGGAAATCCCGGCGCTGGCCATCATCAATGAACTCCGCTCCCGTGCGGCCATGCGCGCCTTCGGCCCGTTCGCGCTCGACGTGCTCTATGCCCGCGCCAAGGCCAAGATGTGGGCCAAGACCGAGCGCCTGAAGGCGCTGCCTGGCATCCGCATTTCCGACTTCGGCACCCGCCGCCGGCACTCCTTCCTGTGGCAGCGCTGGTGCGTCGAGGCGCTCAAGGAAGGCATTGGCGAAGCCTTCACCGGTACCTCCAACGTGCTGCTGGCCATGGACAACGACCTCGAAGCGCTCGGCACCAACGCGCATGAACTGCCGATGGTGTTTGCCGCACTTGCCGATACGGAAAAGGAACTGAAGCAGTCGCCCTACAAGGTGCTGCAGGACTGGCAGCGCTATTACGGCGGCAACCTGCTGATCGTATTGCCCGATGCCTTCGGTACAGCATCCTTCCTGCGCGACGCGCCCGACTGGGTCGCCGACTGGACCGGCTTTCGCCCCGACAGCGCACCGCCGATCGAAGGCGGCGAAAAAATCATCGACTGGTGGCGTGAGAAGGGCAAGGACCCCAGGCAGAAGCTGCTGATCTTCTCCGACGGGCTCGAGGTCGAGACCATTGAGGAGACCTACAAGCACTTCCAGGGCAAGGTGCGCATGTCCTTCGGCTGGGGCACCAACCTCACCAACGACTTCGAAGGCTGCGCGCCGACCGAGACCAACAGCCTCGATGCCATATCGCTGGTCTGCAAGGTAACGGAGGCCAATGGCCGCCCGGCGGTGAAGCTGTCGGACAATCCGGCCAAGGCGACCGGGGACAAGAAAGAGATCGAGCGCTATCTCCGGATTTTTGGGGCCAAGGACCGCGTGGAGCAGCTGGTCAAGGTTTGAGGGCGCGGTGCTCTGGCATCGCGATGTGAGTAGGCAAGGTTGGATAGGCTGAGTTCCCCCTCTGTCCTGCCGGACATCTCCCCCACGAGGGGGGAGATTACGCTCGCATCTCCGCCTTCGCCAATCTCCAACGCTGCAAGGAAAGAGCCGTTGGCGAAACCGCCAATCTCCCCCCAAGTGGGGGAGATGTCCGGCAGGACAGAGGCGGGCGCCGTAGAGCGCTGTCGTCACCCTTTAGCTTTTCTCGCCGCCGCCCTAGCGATTCTCCCCACCCCCGCCTTCGCCCACGCCTCCGACCGGGGCCACGTCCTGCTCCTCCCCACCGGCTACTACATCGCCGGCGGTGCACTTGCCGTCGCCGTCAGCTTCCTCGTCCTGGCTTTGCTGCCACCGGATGCCCTCGACCGCTTCTGGCGCCGCCGCTTACAACTTTTCACATTCAGCGACGCCCCTCGCACAATCGTCAGCCTCATCTCCTTTGCCGGCTTTGCAATCCTCATCACAGCAGGCCTGTTCGGCAGCCGCGACCCACTCTCCAACCCGCTTCCCTTAACCATCTGGACCCTAGTCTGGGTCGGCCTCGCCATCGCGCAAGGCCTGTTCGGCGATCTCTGGTCGTGGTTGAACCCATGGTATAGCCCATGGCGGATCGTCACCCGTCTGCTCGGCCGACGCGGCGACCAGGCTTACCATCCGCGCCTTCCCGCCTGGCTCGGCTGCTGGCCGGGCGTCATCCTGTTCTTCGCCTTTGCCTGGTTCGAGCTGATCGACCCGGCGCCCGACGACCCGGCGCGGCTGGCCTATGCCGCCGGCTTCTATTGGCTTTTCACCTTCGTCGCGATGCTCGCCTTCGGCTATCCCGGCTGGAGTCAACGCGGCGAATTCCTGACCGTCTTCTTCGCCATAGTGGCACGCTTTGCTCCGATCGAACGCGACGAGGCGGGCCGGCTCAATCTTTGCTGGCCAGGCGCAAAACTACTCGACGCCGCGCCGCTGCCGGCCAGCGGCATCGCTTTCCTGCTGCTCAGCCTCTCGTCTGTCTCCTTCGACGGCCTGTCGAAAACCTTCTTCTGGCTCGGTCTGTTCGGCATCAATCCCCTGGAGTTACCCGGCCGCACCGCGCTGATCGGCATCGGCACCTTCGGACTTGTGCTCACCTTCGTGCTGTTGGCGGCGGCATTCATGCTGGCCGTCATCCTCGGCCAGCGTCTCTCGGGCAGCCGGCATGCGCTTGGCAAGGCGGCAGGCCTGCTCGTCTGGTCGATCGTGCCGATCGCGCTTGCCTATCATGTCGCGCATTATCTGACGGCGCTGCTGGTCGACGGCCAGTATGCGGTGGCCTCTCTGTCCGACCCGTTCGCGCTGGGCTGGAACCTGTTCGGCGCCGCCGACATGCAGATCGAAGCCGGCATCGTCGCCGGCGCCGACTCCGCCTGGTGGCTGTGGAATGTGCAGGCGGGCATCATTGTCGCCGGCCACATGCTGGCGGTGCTTGTCGCCCATGGTCTGGCCTGGCGGCTGCACCCGGCTCCATCACGCGCCGCCCTCAGCCAATTGCCGCTCACCGTGCTGATGATCGCCTACACGATCTTCGGCCTCTGGTTGCTTGCTACGCCGACAGCGGGATGAGAGAAGACGGTGGACCTGCCAGCGCATGACCCCGAAAATCGGCTTCGATTTTCGGAAAGGATCATGCGCAAAACAAGAAATGCTCCAGCGTCCTTTGCGCGTCCTGATGCACGCGCGGCGCTGGATGCGGAAAGCCCGCTTGCAAGGTCGAAGCTTTGGTGATTTAGTTTGTATACATGCGATTTTCGCCCCCTTCCGCAAGGGAGTGGCCTTGCCTCGTTACAGACAGTCAAAACTCAAAAACAGGGGAACTGCCGTGGCTGACAAGAATGGGTTTTTCGATCTCTCCAAATCCACGCTCTCTCGCCGCACGGCGCTGAAAGGTCTCGCCGCCGGCGCCGGCCTGACGCTCGCGCCAGGCTTTGTCCGCTACAGCCAGGCGCAGAGCTCGGCGCCGGTCAAGATCGGCTTCCAGTTGCACCGCACCGGCATCGGCGCCGCCTATGGCCGCTGGTACGAAAAGACCAGCGCGGCCGCGGTCAAGGCCATCAACGATGCCGGCGGCATCAATGGCCGCCCGGTCGAACTGGTCATCGAGGATGACGGCACTGACCCCGGCCGCGGCGCCGAAGTGGTCGGCAAGTTCGCCACCCAGCACAAAACCGACATCGTCTTCGGCACTTTGTTCTCGCATGTCGTCATCGGCTCGGCGCCCGCCGCCGGCGAAAACAAGATTCCCTATTTCGTCGTCAGCGAAGGCCACCACGTCGCCTCGACCAAGCTCAACCGCTACGTCTTCCAGCCCGGCATCACCGATGTGAAAAGCCAGATCCAGTCGATGGCGCCGTGGATCGCGGCCAATGCCGGCAAGAAGGTGACGCAGATCTTCCCCGATTTCGCCTTCGGCTACGATCACCGCGACTACCTGCCGCCGGCGCTGAAGGCGCAAGGCGCCGAGGTCATCGCCCAGATCGCCATCCCGCCGACGGAATCCTCCTTCACCAAGTACTTCCCGCAGATCCCGGCCGAAACCGAGGTGATCTACCACGTCATGGTCGGCCCGGCTGTGCTTACCTTCGTCAAGGAACTCGGCGAGTTCTACGGCTCGAACCGGCCGCAGCTGTTCGGCTTCATGGATTCGCTCGAGGCCACCGACATCAACAGCCCCGGCCTCGAGTTCCTGGACGGCAGCCATTTCTGGGAAGGCTCGCCGCGCTATGCCCAGGCCAATGACTCGGCCGCGCAAAAAGCCTACCGCGCCGCCGTCGGCATCGACGACAATGGCGCCGCCGTCGGCGACCCCAAGGACGTCTCCACGGCCTCGCACATGTTCGGTTGCTGGGAAACGCTCTATGTCGTCAAGAAGGCGATGGAAGACGCCGGCTACAAGGGGCCGGAAGACCGCGCCAAACTGGTCGAGGCGACCGAGGCGCTAACCGAATTCGCCGAAGGGCCGGAGCATCCGCAGGGGCCAAAGACCTTCAACGGCAAGATCCACCAGTGCTTCGGCATCCAGAACATCTCCAAGGTCGAAGGCGGCAAGTTGAATGTCGTCCACAAGACCAAGATCGAGGACGGGCTCTACGAGGCCGAAGGGGATTATACGACGCAGGCGCTCTAAGCTGCTCCAGCGAGCGTGAGCACCCAGCCACCCCCCTCTGTCCTGCCGGACATCTCCCCCTCAAGGGGGGAGATCAGCAGTTCGTGCGAAGGCGGCTTCCTTTCCACCTTCGCGATTGGCGAAAGCCATTGCGATAGTCGATCTCCCCCCTTGCGGGGGAGATGTCCGGCAGGACAGAGGGGGGTGCCTCGCGCGCCCGCCGGTGCCTAGCCCATGCACTTTGGACCTCATCTCCTCCTCGCCGCCCTCGAAGGCCTCGTCACTTCCGCCGTGCTGGCGCTGACGGCGCTGGGCCTATCGCTGGTGTTCGGCGTCATGCGCGTCGTCAATGTCGCCCATGGCGAGTTCTTCATGCTAGGCGCTGTGCTCGCCTGGGCGATCTCGACGGCGATACCCGGCCATCCCACGGTCGGCTTCCTGGCCGCGCTGGTGATTGCGCCGCTGATCGTCGGCGCCATCGCGCTGGTTGCCGAGCGGCTGGTGCTGCGCCGGCTCAATTACAATCCGGAAGCCACCATCGTTGCCACCATCGGCATGCTCTACATCATCCAGCAGCTGGCGCTGAGCTTCTATGGCCCGGAAGCGCGGCCGGTGGAGCCGCCCTTCAGCTATCGTATCCTTTTGCCCTGGTTCGGCTATTCCGGCTACAAGCTGTCGATCATCGCCGCCTCCGCACTTCTGCTCGTCGCCACCTGGCTGGTGCTGACGCGCACGAAAATCGGCCTCATCATGCGTGCCACGCAATATGACAGCGAAACGGCGCAGGCCTTCGGCATTCCGGTCGACCGCGTCTATGCAGGCGTCTTCGCCCTCGGCGCCATGCTGGCGGCCATCGCCGCCGTGCTGATCGTGCCAATCAGCCAGGCGCATTATCTGATGGGGCAGGATCCGCTGCTGCTCTCCTTCATCGTCGTCATCATCGGCGGCCTCGGCTCGCTGCGCGGCACTGTCGTCGCCGCTGTTCTGATCGGCCTCTCCGACGGTATCATCTCGGTGTTCTTCTCGCCGACTCTGGCCAAGATCATCGCCACCATGCTGGTCGCCATGGTGCTGGTGTTCCGGCCGCAAGGCTTGTTCGGGCAGGCGTCGCGATGAGCGAAGCTTCGCCGGCAAAAGCCTATGCATTGCATCTCGGCGTCATCGCGCTGCTCTTAGCGCTGAGCTTCGTCCTGCCCGACTATCATCACGGCCTGCTCGCCCGCATCATGGTGCTGGCGGTGTTCGCCATGGGCTACAACATGCTGTTCGGCTATGTCGGCCTGCTCAGCCTCGGCCATGCCATGTTCTTCGCGGCCGGCCTCTATGGCGCAGGCCTATCGGTCATCCATCTCGGCTGGAACGTGCCGCTGGCCTTCCTCGCCGGCATCGCTTGTGGCGCGCTGCTGGCGCTGGTGATCGGCCTGCTGGCGCTGCGCACCACCGGCGTCGCCTTCATGATCGTGACCATGATGTTCGCGCAGGTGTTTTACCTCGTCATCCTCTATTTTGCCGCCTGGACCGGCGGCGACCAGGGCCTGGTCGTGCCGCAGCCGGCGCGGGTTCTGAGCTTCGGCGCGACATCGCTCGACCTCACCAACCCGACTGTCCGCTACATGAGCGCGCTCGCGCTCTTTTCGGTCGTGCTGCTCAACACGCTCGCCGTCGTCCGCTCCCGCTACGGCCGCGTTCTGGTCGCCGTGCGCGAAAACGAGGAGCGCACGAAAATGCTCGGCTACGACACCTTTTCGAACAAGCTCATCGCCGTCGTCGTCTCCGGCACCATCTGCGCCGCTTCGGGTGCGGCCTATGCGCTGTTGTTCGGCTATGTCGGCTCGAGCTTCGCCTCGGTGCAGTATTCCATCCTGCCGCTACTCTGGGTGCTGCTCGGCGGTGCCGCCACGACGCTGGGTGCCCTGATCGGCACGGTGTTCATGTACTATGTCATCGACATCGCCAGCGGCTACACCTCGGCCTATCTCTTGATCGTCGGCATCGCGCTTATCCTCTTGGTGCTGTTTTTCCCCAAAGGCATTTTGGGCACCATCCGCCAGCGCTGGCTTGGGTGGCTGCCATGATGCCGCTGCTGACGACAAAGAACCTGGCGCGCAATTTCGGCGGTCTGCGCGCCGTCGACGGTGTCGATTTCCAGCTGATGCCGGGCGAAATCCGCGCTGTCATCGGCCCCAACGGCGCAGGCAAAACCACCTTCGTCAGCCTGATCAGCGGCCGCATCCAGCCGTCCTCCGGCATGATCGTCTTCGACGGCACCGACATCACCAGCCGGCCGGCCTATCTCAGGGTGCGCCAGGGCATCGCCTACACCTTCCAGATCACCAGCGTCTTTGCCAATTTGTCCGCCTACGACAATGTCGCGCTGCCCGTTCAGCGCACGCTGACCGATGGCCGCTCGAAAGGCGCGGTGCGCACCGGCGTCATGGCGGCGCTGGAGCGCACCGGCCTTGCCGACCGCGCCCATATGCCGGCCGGCCAGCTCTCCTACGGCCATCAGCGGCTGCTGGAAGTGGCGATGGGTCTGGCGCTGAAGCCGCGGCTGTTGATCCTCGACGAGCCCACGCAAGGCCTGGCCGATAGCGAGATCGACAATTTCATCGAGCTGGTGCGCGAGATCGCCAAAAGCGCCACCGTGCTTTTGATCGAGCACAATATGCCGGTGGTCATGCAACTGGCCGACCGCATCACCGTCTTCAACGCCGGCAAGATCCTGGCCGAAGGCACGCCCGAACAGGTTCGCGCCAACACCCAGGTGCAGGAAGCCTATCTGGGGACGGCGCCATGACCGAAACCCCCACGACTGAAGCGCTGACCATCTCCGGGCTCGACTGCTTCTATGGCGAGGTCCAGGTGCTTTACGGGCTCGACCTCGTGCTCAACAAGGGCGAGGTGCTGTGCCTGTTCGGCCGCAACGGCGCCGGCAAGACGACAACGCTGAAGGCGATCATGGGCTTGGTGCCGGCGGAGGCCGGTTCGATCCGGCTGGGCGACCAGGAACTGACCGGCCTGCCGGCGCATGAGGTACCGAAGGCCGGCGTCGCCTATGTGCCGCAAGGCAGGCGGCTGTTCGCCGAGATGACGGTGGCAGAAAACATCGACATCGGCCTGATGGCGCGCGGCAAGGGCAAGGCCGTGCGGGAAAATGTCCTCGACCTTTTTCCATTGCTGCGCCAGCGGCTCAGGCAACGCTCCGGCACTTTGTCCGGCGGCGAACAGCAGATGCTGGCCATGGCCCGGGCGCTCTGCCTCGAACCGCAGGTGCTGTTGCTCGACGAGCCAACCGAAGGCCTGATGCCGTCGATGATCGCCAAGATCCGCGAGACCGTGGTGAAGCTGCGCGAGCTGGGCGTCTCCACCATCCTGGTCGAACAGCGGGTCGATGCCGTGCTGTCGGTCGCCGACCGCGTCTGCTTCATCGAAAACGGCCGCAACCGCGAGACCGTCGATGTCGGGCAACTGCGCGCCGACCCGTCGGCGGTCAGGCGTTATGTCGGGGTGGGATAACGGCACTGAATTCGTGGTCTATGCCAAGATTTCCGACCGTCGCGCTGCCCCTCATTGTCCTGCCGGACATTTCTCCCCGTAAACGGGGAGAAAGAAGCTGGCCGCAGCCTGGCCTCTCATCCTGCAACGTTGGTGATTGGCGAAATCCGCGATGAAAGCGCCCTTCTCCCCGTTCACGGGGAGAAGATGGCGGCAGCCAGATGAGGGGCAGCGCTGACCGTGGACATTGGATAGCGCCGCCTCACCCAAAGAACAAAAATCCGGCAATCAAAAACACCGGCACCAAGACCAGCCCCGACCACGCCATGTAGCCGAAGAAGCCAGGCATCTTCACGCCGCGATGCCGGGCGATGGCGTAGACCATGAAGTTCGGTGCGTTGCCGATATAGGTGTTGGCGCCCATGAACACCGCGCCAGCCGAGATCGCCACAAGCGTCGTGGCCGCCTCGGTCATCAGATGCTTTGCATCGCCACCGGCCAGTTCGAAGAAAACCAGATAGGTCGGCGCGTTGTCGAGGAAGGACGACAGCGCGCCGGTCAGCCAGAAATAGGCAAGGTTGTTGGGCTGGCCGGTGGGCGAGGTCACCAGCGCGACCAAAGGCGCCAGCGCGCCATCATGGCCGGCCCTCAATATGGCGATCACCGGTACGATGCAGACGAAGATGCCGGCAAACAGTTTTGCCACCTCTGCGATCGGCCCCCAGGTGAAGCCGTTGGCCTCGCGATGGCTCTTGTGGGAGACGACAAGCGACAGAAAGGCGAGCACCAGGATGATGGCGTCGCGCACCAGGTTTTGCAGTTCGAGGCTGACGCCCAGGATGGAGAAACTCACACCCGGCTTCCATGCCGCCGACAGCAGGATCGCGCCAATGACGCCGGCCAGCAGCGGCAAATTGGCGAGGCCGCGAATGCGCACCTTCGTATCCGGCGTCGGATCCGTAATCTTCGGCGCGCCGCCTTCGCGGCGGTGCAGCACGATGTCGATGGCCAGGAAGACAAGCAGCACAAGACCGCCGGTGAACAGCGTCTCGCGCCAGAGGTTCGCCGTCGTCCAGAAGAAGTCGACGCCGCGCAGGAAGCCGACGAACAGTGGCGGGTCACCCAAGGGCGTCAGCGAGCCGCCAATGTTGGACACCAGGAAAATGAAGAAGATGACGACATGGGCGTTGAACGGCCGGTTGTCATTGGCGCGCAACATCGGCCGGATGAGGATCATCGAGGCGCCGGTGGTGCCGATCACCGAGGCCAGCATCGCGCCGACAAGCAGCAGCCCGGCATTGACCAGTGGCGTGCCGTGGATGTTGCCGGCAACAAGGATGCCGCCCGAAATGGTGTAGAGCGCGAACAGAAGGATGATGAACGACATATATTCGGTGAGCAGCGTGTGCAGCACGGCCTCGCTCGCCAAAGGCATGCCGAAGGCGATCGCCAGCGGCACCACCACAAGTGCTGCCCAGGCGGCGGCGATCTTGCCGTAGTGATGCTCCCAGACATGGTGGAACAGCAGTGGTCCGGTGGCGATCGACAGCAGCAGTCCGGCAAACGGCAGCCCCCACCATAGCGACATTGCGGCACCGGGCAATTCGTGGGTTTCAGCAGCGAGAGCCTGTGCAGGCAACAGCATCGCGACGACCATCACGGCGATTGCATATGAAAAAGGCCCCCTCATCCGGCCGCTTCGCGGCCACCTTCTCCCCGGTGGGGAGAAGAGGCGTACGTCGGCGCCGGCAGCTTCCTCTCCCCTCGGGGAGAGGTCGGATTGTCCCGAATTGCCCTTCGCAATTCGGTTGGCAATCCGGGTGAGGGGGTCTCTGGCACGTGGTTCAATAGACTGATGCCTCACGTCCCCCTCAGTCCGAGGTCGGGTCTTCGAGCGTCACCCCGGCGTCGCGCATGCGCTTCAGCATCGCCTCGACCGAGCCGTTGAGATCGATGCCGCGGCAGGCGTCGAGCCGCACCGTCGTCTTGAAACCATGCTTGATCGCATCGAGCGCCGAGAAGGCGACGCAGAAATCGGTCGCCAAGCCGACCAGCGTCACGGTGTCGATACCGCGCTCCTTGAGGTAACCGGCGAGCCCGGTTGGCGTCTTGTGGTCGTTCTCGAAGAAGGCGGAGTAGCTGTCGATCGCCGGGCGAAACCCCTTGCGGATCACCAGCTCGGCCTTGGTCCAGGCCAGCCCCGAATGGAAGTCCGAGCCAAGGCTGCCCTGGATGCAATGGTCGGGCCATAGCGTCTGCGGCCCATAGGGCATCTCGATCGCGCTGAAAGGCTGCGCTCCCGGATGGCTGGAGGCAAAGCTTGAATGTCCGGCCGGATGCCAGTCCTGCGTGAGCACGACATGCCCGGCGTGCCGGATCAGATCGTTGACCAGCGGAACGATCTCGTCGCCGCCGGCAACCGCCAGCGCGCCGCCGGGGCAGAAGTCGTTCTGCAGGTCGATGACAACAAGCGCTTCGTCGGCCATGGCGCCTCTCCTCTTTCTTCGTCTCGAGCGGGGATCGAGTGAAAAACGCCGCGGATGCGACCGGATGCAGAAACTTGACCAGATGGCGGCCTGCGTCAACCTCTGGAGCCGTAACAAATGCGTGGCGACCAGCTTCCCTCAAACTCCGGCTTTGACAATTCCCGCCAGCTTGATATCATTTGCATACGAATGAATTTGGCCAGATCGAATACTCGCGAGGTTTCGGGAAGACCCCACTTTTTGGGAAGGCCCATTTCTTGGGAAGGCAGGCGTGATCCGTTACGCGAAACCCACCACCCTGGACGAGGCGCTCGCTCTGCTTGGCGAGGGCGCCTGGCGCGTGCTTGCCGGCGGCACCGATTTCTATCCGGCGCAAGGCGCTAAGCCCTTCCGCGACAATGTTCTCGACATCAATGGCCTGGCTTGCCTGCGCGGCATCGCCGAGACCGAGAGCCATTGGGTTTTGGGCGCCCGTACCACCTGGACCGATCTGGTCCGCCATCCCTTGCCGGCGGCGTTCGATGCGCTGAAGCAGGCCGCGCGTGAGGTCGGCTCGCTGCAGATACAGAATGTCGCCTCCATCGCCGGCAATCTCTGCAACGCCTCGCCGGCTGCTGACGGCGTGCCGGGATTGCTGGTGCTGGACGCCGAGGTCGAACTGCGCTCAGTCGCAGCGACGCGTCATCTGCCGCTGCAGGGGTTCATTCTCGGCAACCGCCGCACGGCCTTGCTGCCCGGCGAACTGGTCACCGCCATCCGCATTCCGAAGCGCGCTTCCGCCGGCAGCTCAGCCTTTGTCAAGCTTGGTGCGCGGCGTTATCTCGTCATCTCCATCGCCATGGTGGCGGCGCGCCTTGTCGTCGACAACGGTATAGTCACGGAAGCGGCCGTTTCCGTCGGCTCCTGTTCGGCTGTCGCCGCGCGGCTCGCCGGTGTCGAAGCTGTGCTGCGCGGCAAACCTGCCGGCCCGGCACTCGCCGATGCGGTCCTGTCCGCGCTGATGGCCGAGCTGTCGCCGATCGCCGACGTGCGCGGCAGCGCCGAATACCGGCTCGATGCGGCACGCGAGCTTGTCGCCCGCGCCGTGCTGGGAGCCTGCGGTCTGACGAACGACAACAGCATGGTGGCGGCATGAGCCAGGTTCGGTCTGAGGCGATAGAAGCTCTGCCCGACCTCGTGCCGGGCTTCGGCCTCGAGCGTGCGGATATCGCTTTCGCCGTCAATGGCGCCGCCGTCTCGGTCAATGTGCCGCCGCTGCGCCGGCTCTCGCAGGTTCTGCGCGACGAATTGCAGCTGACTGGCACCAAGGTCGGTTGCGATGCCGGCGATTGCGGCGCCTGCACGGTGCTGGTCGACGGTGACGCCGTCTGTGCCTGCCTGATGCCGGCGGCCTCCGCGGCCGGGACATCGGTGACGACCGTCGAAGGCCTCGCCAATGGCCGCCTGTCGGCGCTGCAGGCGTCTTTCCTGGCGCATGGCGCGGCGCAATGCGGCATCTGCACGCCGGCGCTGCTGGTCGCGGCGACCGCGTTGCTCGACAGCAGGCCGAACCCGACAGAGACCGAGGTGCAGGATGCGCTGGGCGGCATCCTCTGCCGCTGCACCGGCTACAGGAAGATCATCGCGGCGGTGATGGATGCAGGGCGGTTCCAGACGTCGACCGACGGCGCTACCCCTCATCCGCCTGCCGGCACCTTCTCCCCGTATAGTGACGGGGAGAAGGGACAAGTTCCGGCGCTGGCGACCCCCTCTCCCCGTTCTTCACGGGGAGAGGGTAAGGGTGAGGGGCAGCGCCAACCTCATTCGTTCGACCTCGGCCTTGACCGTAAGATGCCGAGTTCAGGGAATGCCGTAGGTGCCTCTCCAGTTCGGCTCGACGGCGTGCCAAAAGTCACCGGCGGCGAAAAGTTCGGCGGTGATTCTTTCCCCACCGATGCGCTGGCTGTGCTGGTGGTCCGTTCGCCGCACTATCACGCCGGCTTCGCGTTCGGCGATCTCGACGGCTGGGTGAAGAAGCATCCCGGCATCGTCGGTGTCTTCACCGCCGCCGATATTCCAGGCAAAAACTGTTTTGGCGTCATCGGTCCATTTGCCGATCAGCCGGCGCTGGCCGAAGGCTTTGCTCGCCTGCGCGGCGAGGCTGTGGCGCTGGTCGCCGGCGAGCGCGAGGCGATGCTCGATCTTGACCTCAGTGATTTCCCGGTCCGCTGGACCGAATTGCCGCATTTTCTGCTGCCGGGTGACGCGCAGGCCGATGGTGCGGCGCTGATCCACGCGAACCGCCCGGACAATCTTTTGACCAAGGGCTTTGTCGAGCGCGGCGACCCCGAGGCCGCTCTTGCCGGCGCTGCCTTCACCGCGTCCGGCGCCATCGAAACGTCCTATGTCGAGCACGCCTATATCGAACCGGAAGCAGGCTATGCCTACGTGGATGGCGACACGCTGGTCGTCGTCGCCTGTACCCAGGCGCCTTACATGGACCGTGACGACACGGCCAAAGTGCTTGGCCTTGCCGTCGACAAGGTCCGCATCGTGCCGACCGCGACCGGCGGCGGCTTTGGCTCGAAACTCGACGTTTCGCTGCAGCCTCTTATCGGCCTCGTTGCGCTGAAGACCGGCCGCCCGGCGGCGCTCACCTACACCCGCAACGAATCCATGATGTCGACCACCAAGCGCCACCCCTCCGAGATGAAGGCGACCATCGGGGTGGATGCCGACGGCCACGTTACCGGCATGGTCTTCACTGGCGATTACAACACTGGCGCCTATGCCAGTTGGGGGCCGACCGTTGCCAACCGTGTGCCGGTGCATGCGTCCGGCCCTTATGCGACGCCGAACTATCGCGCCGAGGGTCGCGCCATTCACACCCATGGCCCGATCTCCGGCGCCTTCCGTGGCTTTGGCGTGCCGCAAGCGACGATCATGCAGGAGACGCTCTATGACGAGCTCGCCGGCAAGCTCGGTATGGACCGGCTCGATTTTCGCCTGAAAAACTGCCTTCGGAACGGATCCGAAACGGTTACCGGACAGAGACTCGAGTCGGGCGTCGGTATTTTCGAGTGCCTCGACGCCTTGCGGCCGCACTGGGCGCGCGCTTCGGCCGATGCAGACACATTCAATTCCTCCCATACGGGCAAAAAGCGCGGCGTCGGCATCGCCGCCTGCTGGTATGGCTGCGGCAACACTTCGCTGCCCAACCCATCGACCATCAGGGTCGGTATCTCACCCCTAGGCGAGGTCATCCTGCATCAGGGCGCAGTCGATATCGGCCAGGGCTCCAACACCGTCATCACCCAGATCTGCGCCGACGCGCTCGGCCTGCCGCTGGAACGATTCCGGCTGAAGAGCGCCGACACCGCGATCAGCCCGGACGCCGGCAAAACATCGGCCTCGCGCCAGACTTTTGTGACCGGCAAGGCGGCCGAAAAGTCCGGGCGCGCCTTGCGCGAAAAAATCCTGCGCTTTGCCAATGTCTCGGGCAACGCGGCCCTGCAATTGGACGGTCCGGCGATCGTCATCCGCGAGGGTGAAGCCACCCGCCGCATCGATCTCGCCACCCTGGATGTCGATGCTGACGGTTTTGTCTTCCGCGCCGAGGAAACCTACGACCCGCCGACGCTGCCGCTCGATGCCAAGGGCCAGGGCAAGCCCTACGCGCTCTATGGCTATGGCGCGCAGATCGCCGAACTCGAGGTCGATCTCAAGTTGGGTACGGTGAAGCTGATCAAGATCACCGCCGCGCACGATGTCGGCAAGGCGATCAACCCGCTGCTGGTCGAAGGCCAGATCGAAGGCGGCATCGCGCAAGGCATCGGCATGGCGCTGATGGAGGAATACATCCCCGGCCGTACCGAGAATTTGCACGACTATCTCATCCCGACCATCGGCGACGTGCCTGAGATCGAGCACACATTGATCGAGGTTCCAGATCCCGAAGGGCCGTTCGGCGCCAAGGGCCTGGGCGAGCATGTGCTGATCCCGACCGCGCCCGCGATCCTCAACGCCATCCGCAACGCCACTGGCGTTCTCATCACCAAGGTTCCGGCGACGCCGACTCGCGTCCGCGCCGCGATCCGCGACAAGGAGGCACGCGCATGAGCGAGCTTGCCGAACGCTTCGAAACCCATGATCCCGGCGAAAAGCTGGTGGCGGAAAAGATCCGCTGCGATGCCTGTCCGGTCATGTGCTACATCGCCGATGGGCGCACCGGCGCCTGCGACCGCTACGGCAATTCGGGCGGCCGCATCGTGCGCATGGACCCGCTGACCATTCTCGATCACGCGGCCGAGAGCGGCGGCGCTGTCGTGCCGTTCACGGCCGAAGGTGAAGAATGGGACGGCGAACTGGTCAACACCGGCCGTCGCTTCGTCACCGCAATAGGCGCCGGCACCACCTATCCCGACTACAAGCCGGCGCCGTTCATCGTCAGCCAGGAAGTCGAAGGCGTCGATCTCGTCACCGTCGTCACCGAGGGCATTTTTTCGTATTGCGGCGTCAAGGTGAAGATCGACACCGACCGCCATCTCGGCCCCGAAACGGCAATCGTGCGTTCGCAAGGCGAAGCGATCGGCCATGTCACCACAGGCGAATATGGCTCGCAGATGCTGTCGCTCGGCGGCGTGCATCATCTGACCGGCGGCTCCAAGTCGGAGGGACGCGCCACCTGTGACGCGATGCTCAATCTGTGCAACCGCAAGCCGGTCGAACTGACCATCGACGGCGGCGCCACCATCATCGTCGAAGCCGGCAAACCACCTGTCATCGACGGCAAGCAGGAACACCGCATGCGGGTCGGTTGCGGCTCTGCCACCATCGGCATGTTCGCCACGCAATGGCGGGGTCTCGTCGACGAGGTGGTGGTGGTCGACGACCACATCACCGGCGTCGTCTCGGAACATCAGGCCGGCAAGGTGCTGGGTTGGCAGGATACCGGCATCAAGATCATCGGCCGCCGTTCGACGCCCGGCCGCTATTTCAAGGTCTCCGAGCCCGGCCTTGGCTGGGGCGGCACCTCGATTTCCGACCCGCTGTCGATCCTTGGCGAGTGGAACGCCAAGAAGGGCGCGCGTCCCGGCCTGTCGCTGCTGATGGTCTCGACCACCGGCGAGCAGTTTGCCTACTACGAACTCGACGACGAATTGAAGCCGGTCGAAAAGCCCTTCCCGGAACGGCTGCAAAAATCGGTCGGGCTGATCGAGGACAATTGTGAGCCGGCGCTCTGCACCGTGCTGTTCATCGGCGGCGCCGGCGGATCGCTGCGCGCCGGCGTCACCGAAAACCCGGTCAATCTCACCCGCTCGGTGCAAGGCCTGAAGACCTATGTGACGGTCGGCGGCGCGCCGGTCTATGTCTGGCCGGGCGGCGGCATCACGCTGATGGTCGATGTTACCCGGGTGCCGGAAGGCGCCTTCGGCTATGTGCCGACGCCGGCGCTGGTGGCGCCGATCGAATTCACGCTGCGTCGCGACGACTATGTCAGGCTGGGCGGCTATGAGGCCGAAATCCGCAGCGTCGACGACATCGTCGCCAAGGGCGGCGAATACCTCAATCCGCGCCGCGGCACAGGCGCCGCGGCCCAAAATCCTTGGCCGCCGCTGGCGCAGTTACGCCGCGCCGGTTCGAACGGGGCCGGGTGATGCAAGGCCCGCAAGTAACCTGGCTGCAGGACGGCAAGCGGCTGCATCTCAACCACGGACCGATCGACCTGATCGTCGAGGCCTTCGGCGAGGTGGATGAGTGTCGTGCCGCCTACGACCAGGCGGTCGCGCGCTTTCAGACGATCCTGATCGAGTTGGTCGAGGAGCTGCCCGAACTGCGGCTGCCGGCATTTTTCCTGGCGCCGCGCACCTTCGCCGGCCCGACGGCGCGCCGCATGGAAGCAGCCGTCATACCCTTGGCGGAATGCTTCATAACACCGATGGCCGCTGTTGCCGGGTCGGTAGCCGACGAAATGCTGGCGGCGCTGCTGGCCGGTCGCAAGCTCGATCGAGCCTATGTCAACAATGGCGGCGACAGCGCTCTCCATATCGGCAGGGGCCGGTCGATGAACCTTGCGATTGCCGGCAACGGCATGGCCGACCGCATTACCATTGGCTCAGCAGACGGTGTGCGCGGCGTCGCCACCAGCGGCTGGCGCGGCCGCTCGTTTTCGCTGGGCATTGCCGATGCCGTCACTGTGCTGGCGCGCACCGGCGCCGAGGCCGATGCGGCGGCGACGCTCATTGCCAACGCCGTCGACCTGCCCGGCAATCCAGCCATCAAGCGCATTCCGGCACAGGATCTTGCGCCGGACAGCGATCTCGGCGCGCGGCTGGTGACACAAGCGGTCGGCACGCTTGCATTTGGCGAGGTGGCGCGGGCGCTGGACAATGGCCTTGCCGTCGCCGAAGATTTTCGCCGGCGCGGCCTGATTGCCGCATCGGCGCTGTTTCTTGGCGGTGAGACCCGCATCAGTGGTTCCATGGCGCTTGCCGCGCCCAACAAAAGTCCAGGGAAGGAAATTGCCCATGCCTGAGTTTCCGATCCGCAAGATTGCGGTTCTGACCGAAGAGATCTTTCACGATGGCGGGCCGGTCGCAGCCGCGCCGCGCCGCCGCGCCGCCGCCGTGGCGCTGGTCAAGAATCCGTTCGCCGGCCGTTACGTGGAAGAACTGCAGAGCGCCATGGACGATCTGAAGCCGCTCGGGCTGCTGCTCACGGACAAGCTCATCGCCGCATTGGGCGGCGACATCAAACAGATCGACGCCTACGGCAAGGGCACCATTGTCGGCTCAGCGGGTGAACTCGAGCATGGCGCGCTGTGGCATGTGCCGGGCGGCTACGCCATGCGCGAGCGGCTCGGCGACGCCAAGGCGATCGTGCCGTCGGCAACCAAGGTCGGCGCCTTCGGCTCGCGGCTGGACGTACCGCTTGGTCACACCAACGCCGCCTATGTGCGCAGCCATTTCGACGCCATGGAAGTCGGCCTCAGCGACGGGCCGCGTCCCGACGAAATCCTGTTCTGCCTCGCCATGAGCTGCGGTCCGCGCGTGCATGATCGCATGGGCGGCCTGGCGGTTGGCGACATCAAGGCCTGGGACGGCTTGCGATGAGCGGCGGTGAGCTCAAGCTGGTCGAGGCCGAAGAGCCTGACGATCATGATTATCGCCTGCAGGAGCAGGTCGGCTTCATCCTGCGCAAGGCGCATCAGCGCCATGTCTCGATCTTTGCCTCGCAGATCGGCGACCTGACGCCGCCGCAATTCGCGGCGCTCGCCAAGCTGCACGATGTCGGCGAGACCTCGCAGAACCAGCTCGGCACGCTGATCGCCATGGATGCGGCGACGGTCAAGGGCGTGATCGACCGGCTGAAAGCGCGCGGCCTGGTCGATCTCACCAAGCATGAGGTCGATAAAAGGCGGCTGCTGGTCAATCTGACGCCTGAGGGACGCGAGGCGATCGAACGGCTGATCCCGCTGGCACGCGCCATCACCCAGGAAACGCTGGCGCCGCTGACCTCCAAGGAGGCGGCTACCTTTATGCGGCTGCTGGCGAAACTCGCCTAAGCAATTCCAGCAAAAGTGCGAAGCGGTTTTCCCGGGAGAAGCGCGTAGCGCTTTCCCTTGGGAATTGCGTCCAACAAGGAAATTTCAAGCGCGCAGCCGCGCGCCTTCTGGATCGAAGAACGGCATCGGCGCCACCTCCGCGCGGATCGGCTTGCCGTCAATGTCGATGCTGAGTTCGGTGCCGATGGCGGTGAACGGCAGCCGCAGATGCGCCGTCGCCAGCACCTTGCCCAGGGAATAGCCGTGATCGCTGTAGGTGACCACGCCAACATCCTCGCCATCGGCCAACACTCTGGCATCCGTCGCCGCCGGCCTGTCGCCGTCGAGGATCAGCCCGGTCCAGCGCTCGTCGAGCCCCTTGTCACGGATCTTGAGCAGTGCGTCGCGGCCGATGAAATCGCCCTTGTCGAATTTGATCCAGCGATCGAGTCCGACATGGAATGGCGTGCGGGTCTCGTCCATGTCGATGCCATGCGCCGGATAGGCCTTCTCCAGCCCAAGCGTGAGCATCGCCAGTACGCCGTAAGGTTTCAGGCCAAAATCGCCGCCGGTTCGCATCAGCGCGTCCCAGGCCGAGGTCGCCTCATCAGCTGGCACGAAGAGTTCGAAGCCGAGCTCGCCGGTCACTCCCGTGCGCGAGATCAGGACCTTGGTCTCACCGACGCGCCCTGAAGTGAACGCCCAGCGTTTCAGTCCGTCGAGATCGGCATCCGAAACCAGTGCCTGCAGAAGCGCGCGTGATCGCGGCCCCTGTATGGTCGGGAAAGCGACAGCCGCGGTGATATCCGTGACATAGGCTTTTCGGCCCTCAGCATGCTGCTGAAGCCAGGGCAGCATCTTCAGCCGGTTGACCGAGCCGGTCACCAGCATGAAATGCTCCGGCGCCAGCCGGAACACGGTGAGGTCGTCCATGATGCCGCCATCGTCGCGGCAGACGGTGGAATAGCGCACCTGACCCGGCTTCATGGCGGCGGCATCGTTGACGATGATATGGTTGACCAGGGCCTCGGCCTCCGGCCCCTTGATGTCCATCTTGCCCATGGTGCTGAGATCCTGCACGCCGACATTCTTGCGCGTGTTCAGGTGCTCGTCGGCGATGCCGGAATAATATTTGGCCGAGACGAACTCGCCGCCGACCCGGCCCATGGTCGCGCCCAGGCCGACGATGCTGTTGTAAAAAGGGGACCGCCGCTCAACCAAGAAAGTTCTCCGTCATTCATGAAAACGGCAGCGCTTGGTAACACTGCCGAGGTCGGATCGGTGAAGCGGATTAACTCCCATAGACGTCGAACGAGAAATATTTATCGTTGATTTCCTTGTACTTGCCGTTGGCGCGCAGCGCGTCGATCGCGGCGTTGAACTTGTCGGCCAGTTCCTTGTTGCCCTTCTGCAGGGCAATGCCGACGCCCGGCCCGTGAATGGCCGGGTCGGCAGTCAGCGTGCCGAGCAGCTTGCAGCAGGCGCCGTCCGGCTTCTTCAGCCATTCGGTCAGGATGATCGAGCCGTCCATCATCGCGTCGAGCCGGCCATTGGCCATGTCGGTGCGGGCATCGTCGCCGGTCGGATAGGCCTTGACGGTCGAGCCGGAGTATTTCTTCTCGGCGAAATTCTGGTGGATGGTGGCGCTCTGCACGCCCAGCACCTTGCCTTTCAGATCGTCCGGCGACGTGCCGGCGATGGTCGAATCCTTCGGCACGGCGATGGCCGGCGGCGTCTGGTAATATTTGTGGGTAAACTCGACCTTCTCGGCGCGCTCCGGCGTGATGGTGATGTTGATGATGGCATCGAACTTGCCGGCCTGCAGCGCCGGAATGGAGCCATCGAAATCCTGCACGGAGAACTCGCACTCGGCCTTCATTTCGGCGCACAGCGCCTTGCCGAGATCGATGTCGAAGCCGCCCAGTGTGCCGTCCGAATTGGCATAGTTGAAGGGCGAATAGGCACCCTCCGTGCCGATCCTGAGTTTCTCGGCAGAGGCAGCACCGGTGGCAAGCAGCAGAGCGGTGGAAGCGGCAAGCACGAAACGACTGAAAAGACGCATGTTCTGGTTCCCCGTTGACTAAAGCAATTCCAGGGAAAGTGTGGGCGGTTTCCCCCCAGGAATTGCGCAAAAACAAGATAGAAGTCTACGGTCTTTGCGATGCGCGGCGGAGACGGAAACGACATGCTCTGCGGCGATCACGGCGCGGCGGCTGCCCTGACTGTGAGGTAAATTACATATTGATGATGTGCGCGGGCAGATGCTGAATTGAGACAGGCAGTTCAGCCCTTGTGGCGGTCATGGGAGGGCCTCGATGGACCAGCAGGAATTCGTGCAGGAAGCCGCGCAACGGCGCATCGACGAAGACATCGCCAAGCGCGTCAAGGTTCACCAGGCCAACATCGAGCGTCTTGAAGCCGCAAGGGAAAGTGCCGGCAATCTCGAGGCCGCCGTCGCCAACCGCCCGCTGGTGATGCTGGCGCAGGGCGATTCCTGGTTCGACTATCCGCTGACCGGCAACGGGTTTCCCTTTGTCGACACCGATGTGATCGCGCAGCTGCGTCGGATCGGCTCGATGCCGCCGACGATCCTCAACCTCGCTCATCATGGCGATGCGGCGACCGACGAGATGTCGCTGCCCAAGCAGCACCGGATGATTTCAGCCTTGCGCAACAAGGCGAACTGGCTGGACGGCAAGCCCGACGCCATCCTGTTCTCGGCCGGCGGCAACGACATTGCCGGCGACCAGTTCTGCATCTTCCTCGACTTCAACGACGGCCATGCCGTCGGGCTGAACAAGGACCGCTTCGCCAAGGCGCTGGGCATGGTCGAGGCCTGCTATCTCGATTTGTTCGCTCTGCGCGACCGCGTCGCGCCTGGCGTGCCGATTTTCGGCCATTGCTACGATTTTCCAATTCCGAACGGCGCGCATCCATCCTGCGCCGGTCCGTGGCTGAAGCCGTCGCTCGATTTCTGCAACTGGTCGGTGGCCAAGGGCACGGTCATCGTTCACGCGGCCCTGGCGGCATTCCGGGATGTGGTGAAGCGTCTGGCCGACGATCCCAGCAACAATTTTCACCTGGTCGACACGCAGGGAACGCTGAAGGTGGCCGACTGGGCCAACGAGCTGCATCCCGATCCCGCCGGCTTCAAGAAGATCGCGCAGAAATTCGCCGACGCCCTCAAGGCGAAACTGCAGACCTGATGATTGGATAGGCGCTCGACGCCGCCCAAGGCCGTCGAGTTCATTTGGCCCCGAACAGGTCCTTGGCTTGCTCTGCCGTATAGTAGCCAAGCCGGACATCCTCGGCGACCAGTTTCGGATCGCGCTGGAAGGGATCGCCATAGCCGCCGCCGCCCGGCGTGCCGACGCGCACGCGGTCGCCGGCCTTGAGCGCAATGTCCTGCTCCTTGGACAGATGCGGCGGCACATGTTCCTCGCCGCCGCGAAACACGGTCACCGTGTTCACCGCGCCGTCCTTGCCGCCGAGCGCGCCCTGCGGGCCGAAACGGCCATGGTCCATGACGAAGGAGGCGCGTGCCTCGCCGCGCAATATCTCGACCTCATAGGCAAGGCCAAAACCGCCGCGCTGCTTGCCGGCGCCGCCCGAGCCTTCGCGCAGGGCATAGTGGCGATAGAGCACCGGAAACGCCTGCTCCATGATCTCGACCGGCGGCGATTTGGAGATACCAATGGTCGAGCAACCATTGGTCAGGCCGTCATGGCCTGAATTGCCGCCATAGCCGCCGCCGGAGATCTGGTACATCACATAGTCGCGGCCGCGGGCCGGATCGTTGCCGCCAAGCGCGAAATTGCCGCTGGAGCCGGCAGGTGCTGCCGTCACTTTCTCCGGCAACGCCTGCACCATCGCCGCGAACACTGCCTCGGCAATGCGCTGTGACACTTCCGCCGCGCAGCCTGAAACCGGTCGGGGATATTTGGCATCGAGGAAAGTGCCCTCCGGCCGCTTGACGATCAGCGGTTCGAAAGCCCCGGCGCTGATCGGCACATCAGGGAAAATATGGCGCATGGCGAGATAGACCGAGGACAGCGTCGTCGCCAGCACGCTGTTCATAGGTCCGGCGCAAGGCTTCGATGAGCCGGTAAAATCGAAGGTCAGCGTGTCGCCCTTTTTCTCCACCGCAAGCGCGATGGTCAGCGGCTCGTTGACCACGCCGTCCGAGTCGACAAAGGCGGTCGAGCGATAGGTGCCGTCGGGAATGGCGGAGATGTTGGCACGCATCTGTTCGGCGGCGCGGCGACGCAGTTCGGCAATCGCTTCGACAACAGTTTCGTCACCGTAACGATCCAGGATTCCGTTGAGCCGGTCCTGGCCGATCAACAGTGCCGCGGCCTGCGCCCGGATATCGCCGATGCGCTGGTCGGCAACGCGGATGTTGGAGCAAATGATGGCGTAGATTTCCGTGTCGAGCATGCCTTTCTTGAACAGTTTTACTGGCGGCAGCCGCAGTCCTTCCTGCTCGACTGCCGTGGCCGAAGCGGAGAAGCCGCCCGGCACCGAGCCGCCAATATCGGGCCAATGGCCGGTGTTCGATAGCCAGCAAAATATCTTGCCGTTGCGATAGACCGGCATGGCGAAACGCACATCCATCAGATGCGTGCCGCCGAGATAGGGGTCGTTGACGATGTAGATGTCGCCGGGTTCGGGGGCCAGGCAGCGGCCGTCGGCGATCATCTCGATCACCGTCTTGGTCGAGTACTGCATGACACCGACGAACACCGGCAGGCCCTGGCTGCCTTGCGCGATCAGCGAACCGTCGACGGCCGAATAAATGCCGTCGGAACGATCATTGGCCTCGGCGATGACAGGCGAGAAGGCTGCGCGCGAGAAGGTCAGGTCCATCTCGTCGCAGACCTGCTGCAAGGCTGCCTGGAGGACCGAAAGCGTTATGGCGTCGAGCTTTTGCATCTCAGGCCTCGCCGATGTCGATGATGATGTTGCCGTCGGCGTCCGAACGTGCCCGGTCGCCGGGTTCAAGCACCGTGGTGGCGTCCATCTGTTCGAGGATCGCCGGCCCCTCGATGACGGCATCGAGCGGCAGTTTTTCACGTGCGTAGACAGGCGTGTCGTGCCAGCGGCCGGCGTACCAGACTGGCCTTGTCTCACGCCGCGCCTCGTCAAGCGTCTTGGCGCGTCCGGCCGGGTCGATCAGTCGCGATAGGTCGATCGCCGGCCGCACGCCGGTCACCGAGGTGTTGAGGTTGACCAGATTGGCGCGGATTTCCGGCAATTCGACCTTGAAGCGGGCGAAATAGGCCTTTTCGAACAGCGCCTGCAGCTCGCTCCGGGTCACCGAGGACGACGGCAACGCCACGTTGATGATGTGGGTCTGGCCGACAAACTGCATGTCGGCGGAATGGGTGACACGGATCGTCTCCGGCTTCACCGCTTCCTTGCCGATCAGCTCTTCGCCTTCGTTTCGGTGCCGTTCCAATACCATATGGAGCTGAGTTTCATCGAGCACAGCCACCGGCTGGTTGATGGTGTTGACGAAGTCGTGGCGCAAATCGGCGACGACGCAGCCTAGCGCATTGGTGATGCCCGGGCGCGCCGGCACCAGCACGCGAGGCAGGCCGAGTTCGCGCGCCAGCGCGGAGGCGTGCAACGGTCCGGCGCCGCCGAAGGCGAACAGCGCGAAATCGCGCGGATCATGGCCGCGCGACACCGAGACCATGCGGATGGCGCCGGCCATTTTCATGTTGCCGAGCCGCAGGATTGCGCCCGCCGCCTCGACGCCGGAGAGCCCGGTGGCCTTGCCGATTTTGTCTTCGAAGATACCGGTGACGCGCTCGACGGTGACCGGATTCTCGACCGCCAGCAGCTTTTTCGGCGCCAGCCGCCCGAGCACCAGATTGGCATCGGTGATGGTCGGCTCGGCGCCGCCGCGGCCGTAACAGATCGGGCCGGGATTGGCGCCGGCACTTTCGGGGCCGATCTGGATCAGCCCGGCCGCATCGACGCGGGCGATCGAGCCGCCGCCGGCGCCCACCGTATGCACTGCCACCATCGGCACATGGATCGGCATCGCATATTCGATCTCGATCTCGTTCGAGACAGCAGGCTCCGCATTGCGGATCAGCGCCACGTCGGTCGAGGTCCCGCCCATGTCGTAGGTGACCAGATTCTCGAAGCCGGCGCGCTTGCCCGTATAGGCGGCGGCGATCACCCCGGACGCGGGACCGGACATGACGGTCTTGGCCGATTCCCTGGTGACGAAGCGGGCCGAGATCATGCCGCCATTGCCGTTCATGATCAGGAAGTCGCGGGCATAACCTTTGGCCGCCAACTCCTTGCGCAGCCGCTCGACATAGCGTTCGAGGATCGGCTGCACCGAGGCGTTGACCGCGGCGGTCACGCCGCGCTCGAATTCGCGTGCTTCCGACAGCAGCGCATGGCCGGTGGTGATGTAGCCATTCGGCCAGAGCTCGGCGGCAATTTCGGCAGCGCGCCGCTCATGCCTGGGGTTGGCATAGGAGTGCAGGAAATGGATGACCAGGGATTCGCAGCCGGCCGCGATCAGCGCCCTCACCGCCGCGCGCATCTCCGGCTCGTCGAGCGGCGTGCGCACCGCGCCCGATGCCTCGACACGCTCCGACACTTCGAGCCTGAGGTCGCGCGGGATGATCGGCACGAAGCTGCCGGTCATGCCATAGGGCTGTGGCCGTGTGCGGCGGCCAAGCTCGATCACATCGCGAAATCCCCTTGTGGTGATCATGCCGGTTTTCGCCAGCCGGCGTTCCAGCACCGCATTGGTGGTGGTGGTCGTGCCATGTACGATGAGGTCGATGCCGTCTATGGCAAAGCCGGTGACGCCAAGCGCTGAAACCACGCCGAAAGCCTGGTTGTCGACCGTGGTCGGCGTCTTGGCGATATGCACTCGCCCGCCGTCCTTGCCGTCGATCAAAATGAGGTCGGTGAAGGTGCCGCCGACATCGATGCCGGCAACGACGTTACCCAGGGAATCCGGTTGCTGCACCGAAAAATTCTCTTTCATTGTCGAAACCCGAAATGGCAGGACTACGAATTCGCCGCAGTTTGGAAAGCTGTTTTAGCGCGGTATCTTGACACAAATATCGTTTGTATACTAATAAATTTCGGACACAAGGGCTTACCGCTTTGGAGTGTGTGAACGGCACGCCGGGACCTGAATGGTCCGGGCGCGCAGGAAATGGTTTGGCGCCCGCATACGTGGCGGGCAAGACAGAGTTGGATTTGATGAACACCACATCCGCATTCAACACGGCCGGCGCCCGTCCGCTGCAGTTCCCGATTCCGGCCAATGTCTACGCCGAAACCGTCGTCTCGGTGAAGCACTACACCGACCGCCTGTTCTCGTTCCGCATCACCCGTCCGCAGTCGCTGCGCTTCCGCTCCGGCGAGTTCGTCATGATCGGCCTGCCCAATGCCGAGAAGCCCGTGTACCGCGCCTACTCGGTGGCAAGCCCGGCCTGGGATGAAGAGCTGGAATTCTTCTCGATCAAGGTGCCGGACGGCCCGCTGACCTCCGAACTGCAGAAGATCCAGGTCGGCGACACGGTCATCATGCGCCAGAAGTCGACCGGCACACTGGTCGTCGACGCGCTGACCCCGGCCAAGCGCCTGTTCATGATTTCGACCGGCACCGGCATTGCTCCCTTCGCCAGCCTGCTGCGCGATCCCGACACCTACGACAAGTTCGACGAGCTCATCCTCACCCATACCTGCCGCGATAATGCCGAACTGGTCTATGGCCAGGAACTGGTGGCGGGGCTCGAGAACGATCCGCTGATCGGTGAGCTGACCGGCGGCCGCGTCACCCTTTACAACTCGACGACCCGCGAGGAATCGGCGCGCATGGGCCGCATCACTGCGCTGATCGGCTCCGGCAAGTTCTACGCCGACCTCGGCATCGAGAAGCTCAATCCGGAGACGGACCGCATCATGATCTGCGGCTCGATGCACATGCTGAAGGACGTCAAGGAACTGGCTGAAAGCCTCGGCTTCCATGAAGGCTCGCTCAGCCATCCCTCGACTTTCGTCGTCGAGCGCGCTTTCGTCGGCTGAGAACTGCCGGCGCCTCGGTGCCACTCTTTCGCATCGACTTTTGACCATGCGGTCAAAATTCAGCTGCTTTCGCCGCCTTTTTCCGCTATGACCGTTTGAAAGACTCGTGAAGCGATGCTTCACGGGCTATCTTCGGTGCGTGTTGCCCCGACCCCTAGGTTCGGAGGAACGACACGCATCACGACGTAAAAATCGTCGAGCGAAAGGGCAGGAGATGAGCAGCACAATCCGCGAAGCCGATCTCGGCGCGTCCAAAATCACGCCGCTGCCGGCGCGTGCCGCCGCCAACACGCCCGTGCCGCAAACCCATGGCATTGCCCGCAACACCGGCATGCGGCTCGATCTCGGCTTCATGGAATCGGTGCGTAGCGTCAACCGCTCGGCACTGGAGCGTCGTGTCGCCAGCCTGACCAAAAGGCGCTCGATCAAGGCCGACAACCAGGCGGCATGGCTGTTGCGCGCGGTCTCCTGCATGGACCTGACGACGCTGAACTCCAACGACACGGAAGAGCGCGTGCGCCGTCTGTGCGCCAAGGCGATCAATCCGTTCCGCCGCGATATCGTGGAAGGGCTGGGCATTGAAGGCGAAAAGATTCGCCCGGCGGCGGTCTGCGTCTATCATCCCTTTGTCGCCACCGCCGTTGACGCGGTGCGTGGCACCGGCATCCATGTCGCCGCCGTCTCCACCGCCTTCCCGCACGGCCTTGCGCCGTTGTCGACGCGCCTGCAGGAGATCGAGGCTTCGGTGCGCGATGGCGCCGACGAGATCGACGTCGTCATCCCGCGCGGCCTGGTCTTCGGCGCCAAATGGCAGGAGCTCTACAACGAGATTGTCTCGATGCGCGAAGCCTGCGGCGATGCGCATTTGAAGGTCATTCTGGGCACCGGCGACCTCGCCACCTTGCGCAATGTCATGCTGGCCTCGATGGTGGCTATGATGGCCGGCGCAGATTTCATCAAGACCTCGACCGGCAAGGAAAGCGTCAACGCCACGCTGCCCGTTGGGCTGGCCATGGTCCGCGCCATCCGTGCCTATTTCGAAGAGACCGGCTTTCTCATCGGCTTCAAGCCGGCCGGCGGCATTTCCACCGCCAAGGCTTCGCTCGACTGGCTGGTGCTGATGAAGGAGGAGCTCGGCCGGCCTTGGCTGGAACCGGACCTGTTTCGCTTCGGCGCCTCGAGCCTGCTGACCGACATCGAGCGCCAGCTCGAACATCATCTGACCGGCCACTACTCGGCCAATCATCGCCACGCCATGGCGTGAAGGCCGATCTCCCCCCTCGTGGGGGAGATGTCCGGCAGGACAGAGGGGGGCGCGAAGGAATGCCTTCCGAGACAATTATCTGGAGCGCGCCATGAACATCCTCGAACGCTATCACGCCATGGAATACGGCCCGGCGCCGGAAGCCCGCACCGAGGCCGATGCCTGGCTCGCCGCGCGCGATTTCGGCAAGGCGCTGTTCATCGACGGCGCCTGGAAAGCTGCTGCCAGCGGCAAGACTTTTGACACCAGCGAGCCGTCCTCCGGCAAGCTGCTGGCCAAGATCTCGGATGCCGGCGCCGCCGATATCGATGCGGCCGTTGCTTCAGCCACCAAGGCGCTGCCGAAATGGTCGGCATCCTCGGGTTACCAGCGCGCGAAGGTGCTCTATGCCATCGGTCGCGCCATGCAGCGTCATCAGCGCCTGTTTGCGGTGCTTGAGACAATCGACAATGGCAAGCCGATCCGCGAAAGCCGCGATATCGACGTGCCGCTCGCCATCCGCCATTTCATCCATCATGCCGGCTGGGCGCAGGCGCTGGACAAGGATTTCCCTGGCCATAAGGGCGTCGGCGTCGTCGGCCAGATCATCCCGTGGAATTTTCCGCTCTTGATGCTGGCCTGGAAGATCGCGCCGGCGCTTGCCGCCGGCTGCACGGTGGTGCTGAAGCCGGCCGAGTTCACGCCGCTCACCGCCATCCTGTTCGCCGAAATCTGCGAACGCGCCGGCGTGCCGAAGGGCGTCGTCAACATCGTCCAGGGCGGGCCTGAAGCGGGCGTCGCTATCGTCAACCATCCCGGCATCCAGAAGATCGCCTTCACCGGCTCCTCCGAAGTCGGCAAGATCATTCGCAAAGCCACGGCCGGCTCCGGGAAAAAATTATCGCTGGAGCTTGGCGGCAAGTCGGCCTTCATCGTCTTCGAGGACGCCGATCTCGACAGTGCCGTCGAAGGTCTGGTCGACGGCATCTGGTTCAACCAGGGCCAGGTATGCTGCGCCGGTTCGCGGCTTCTGGTGCAGGAAGGCATTGCCGAGGCCTTGATCGCCAAGGTCAAGGTCAGGATGAGCCGGCTGCGCGTCGGCAGCCCGCTGGACAAGAACACCGATATCGGCCCGCTGGTCGACGCCACGCAGCTTGACCGGGTCAAGGGCCTGGTTGCCGAAGGGGCGAAACAGGGTGCCGTCTGCTGGCAGCCGGATGCAGCACTCCCGTCTTCCGGCTATTACCATCTGCCGACACTCGCCACCGGTGTTTCGCCGGCTAACATATTGGCGCAGGAGGAAGTGTTCGGCCCGGTGCTGGCAACCATGACCTTCCGCAACACCGAGGAAGCGATCGAGCTTGCCAACAACACGCGCTATGGGCTGGCCGCTTCGGTGTGGAGTGAAAACATCAACCTCGCTCTGCATGTCGCGCCGCAGTTGAAGGCCGGCGTCGTCTGGGTCAACGGCACCAACATGTTCGACGCCGCCTGCGGCTTCGGCGGCTACCGCGAAAGCGGCTTTGGTCGCGAAGGCGGGCGCGAGGGCATGTTCGAATATCTCGCGGCAAAGCTGCCGCTTGGTCCGGTGATCAAGCCGGCGACGTCTTCCGCGCAGCCGGTCGAGCAATCGGACGGCGGCGCCATCGACCGCACGGCAAAGCTGTTCATCGGCGGCAAGCAGGTCCGCCCGGACGGGAACTACTCGCTGGCGATAGCCACTGCCAAGGGCAAGCTGGCCGGCGAAGTCGGCCTCGGCAACCGCAAGGATATCCGCGACGCCGTTGCTGCCGCCCGCGCCTGCAAGGCCTGGCCGGAGGCGACCGCCTACAACCGGTCCCAGGTGCTTTATTACCTCGCCGAAAATCTGTCCGGGCGTGCCGCCGAATTCGCCGCCCGTCTCACCGAACTGACAGGCGCCAATGCCAAGGCCGCCCGGGAAGAAGTAGAACAGTCGATCGAGCGCCTGTTCCTCAATGCCGGTCTGGCCGATAAGTTCGAGGGCAGGGTGCATCAGCCGCCGGCCCGCGCCGTCACGCTCGCTCTGCACGAGCCAGTCGGCGTCGTTGGCATCGTAGCACCCGACGCCGCGCCGCTGCTCGGTTTCATCTCGCTGATCGCCCCAGCCCTTGCCATGGGCAACACCGTGGTCGCCGTGCCGTCGGAAAAATACCCGCTGCTCGCCACCGATCTCTACCAGGTGATCGAATATTCCGACGTTCCGGCCGGCGCCATCAACGTCGTCACCGGCCGCACGGCGGAACTTGCCGGCGTGCTGGCCAAGCATGACGATGTCGACGGGCTCTGGCTGTTCGCCGACGCCGAGACCTGCGCCAAGGCGGAGGCCGATTCCATCGGCAATCTCAAGCGCGTCTGGACCGGCAACGGCCGCGGCCTCGACTGGGCGTCCGACGAGGCCGCCGGCGATGCGTTGCTGCGCCGCGCCGTCGAGGTCAAGAACGTCTGGGTGCCTTACGGCGACTGAGGATTCGTGTTCCCGTCTCCGAAGCGGACCGTCGGGCTTGACGCCGGAAATAATGTTCTTTAACGAGAAAAAACATTTATCGGGTTGGGCGCAAGCGGCACAATGTGCTCGCCTGGCACAATGCATCGCGACCGTCTGCCGGTAGAAAGCCGGTTGATCGCAAACGGACGGAGGAGAAGACGAATGGCGGATCTGGCGGGCAAGATCGTTGTCGTCACGGCGGCGGCGCAAGGCATCGGCAAGGCGAGCGCGCTGGCCTTCGCCAAGGCAGGTGCCGTCGTCCATGCCACCGACATCAACGAAGCGCTGCTGGCCGAACTCGCCAAGACCTCTGGGATCAAGACCCGCAAGCTCGACGTTCTCAACGATGATGCGGTGGCATCGGGCTTTGCTGAAATCGGCCGCGTCGACGTGTTGTTCAACTGTGCCGGCTTCGTCCATTCCGGGTCGATCCTCGAGATGAAGGATGCCGATCTCGATTTCGCCTTCAACCTCAACGTCCGCGCCATGATCCGCACCATCCGGGCCGTGCTGCCCGGCATGCTGGAGCGCGGCGACGGCTCCATCATCAACATGTCTTCGGTCGCCGGCGCCGGCAAAGGCGTGCCCAACCGCTTCGCCTATGGCGTCACCAAGGCAGCCGTGATCGGTCTCACCAAGGCAATCGCCGCCGACTATGTCGCCAAGGGCATTCGTTGCAACGCCATCTGCCCCGGCACCGTCGAAAGCCCGTCGCTGCAGGATCGCATGCATGCGCAGGGGGATTATGAGGCCGCCCGCGCGGCCTTCATCGCCCGTCAGCCGATGGGCCGTCTCGGCACGCCCGAGGAAATCGCCGACCTCGCCGTCTATCTCGCCGGCGCCACCTACACGTCGGGGCAGGCCTACAATATCGACGGTGGCTGGTCGATCTGAGCACTATTCCCGATCCGACGGTCCGGGATCGGCCTAAAGTCCGGCTTGTCCGAGGTCGGATCCGATAGCCAGAGTCCGCCCAGTCCCTCGTCGCTTTGGCTGAGTGAGTTTGAAAACGGCCTTGGGCCGCAATTTGGAGAGCAAGATGAAACTGCTGCGCTATGGCGAGGTTGGGAGCGAGCGCCCCGGCCTGCTCGATGCGGATGGAACGATCCGCGATCTTTCAGGTCATGTCCCTGACATTGCCGGCAAGACGCTCGATCCGGCGTCGCTCGAGACATTGTCGAAGCTCGATCCGAAGTCGCTGCCGGCGGTGTCCGGAAAGCCCCGGCTCGGCCCTTGCGTTGCCGGCACCGGCAAGTTCATCTGTATTGGGCTGAACTATTCCGACCACGCCGCCGAAACCGGCGCCACCGTGCCGCCGGAGCCGATCATCTTCATGAAGGCCAGCTCGGCCATTGTCGGCCCGGATGACGACGTTTTGATCCCGCGCGGCTCGGAAAAGACCGACTGGGAGGTCGAGCTCGCCGTGATCATCGGCAGAAAAGCAAAATATGTCAGCGAGGCCGACGCACTGGATTATGTTGCCGGCTATGCCGTCGCCCATGACGTGTCCGAGCGCGCCTTCCAGGCCGAGCGCCAGGGCCAGTGGACCAAGGGCAAGAGCTGCGACACGTTCGGCCCGACCGGCCCGTGGCTGGTCACCAAGGACGAAGTGCCGGATCCGCAAAACCTGAAAATGTGGCTGACCGTCAACGGCAAGACCATGCAGAACGGCTCGACCAAGACCATGGTCTACGGCGTCGCCTATCTCGTCTCGTACCTCAGCCAGTTCATGTCGCTGCATCCCGGCGACATTATCTCCACCGGCACGCCCCCCGGCGTTGGGCTTGGCATGAAGCCGCCGGTGTTCCTGAAAGCCGGCGATGTGGTGGAGCTCGGCATCGACGGGCTCGGCCAGCAGAAGCAGACCTTCAAGGCGGACGTCTAGCCGCCTCTTCCGTGCCCTAGGGCTGACGCCCGCGTCAGCGCCAGCCGAGAGCCGGCGCGACGTGCTTCAGGATAGCCTCGATGACGTGGGCATTGTACTCCACGCCGAGCTGGTTGGGGACGGTCAGAAGCAGCGTATCGGCCTCGGCGATCGCTTCGTCCTCTTTCAGTTGCTCGACCAGCACATCCGGCTCGGCGGCGTAGGTGCGGCCAAAGACGGCGCGCTTCTCGGGTTCGATGTAACCAAAGTGGTCCTCGCTGTCGTTGCCGCCGAAATAAGCGCGGTCACGGTCGTCGACCAGCGCGAAGATGCTGCGGCTGACCGACACGCGCGGCTCACGCGCATGGCCGGCTTCCTTCCACGCCGCACGGAAGGCGCGGATCTGTTCGGCCTGCTGGACGTGCAGCGGCTGTCCGCTCTCGTCGAACTTCAGCGTCGAGCTTTGCAGGTTCATGCCGAGCTTGCCCGCCCATTCGGCGGTCGCGTTGGTGGCGGCGCCCCACCAGATCCTGTCGCGCAGGCCGGCCGAGAACGGTTCGAGGCGCAGCATTCCGGGCGGATTGGGAAACATCGGCCGCGGATTGGGCTGCGCAAAGCCTTCACCGCGCAGCACGTTCAGGAAAACCTCGGCATGGCTGCGTGCCATGTCGGCGTCGCTCTGGCCTTCCTGCGGCACGTAGCCGAAGTAGCGCCAGCCGTCGATCACCTGTTCCGGCGAGCCGCGGCTGATGCCGAGCTGAAGCCGGCCGCCGGCGATCAAGTCGGCAGCGCCCGCATCCTCGGCCATATACAGCGGATTCTCGTAGCGCATGTCGATGACGGCGGTGCCGATCTCGATGCGGCTGGTTCGGGCGCCGACCGCGGCCAGAAGCGGATAGGGCGAAGCAAGCTGGCGGGCAAAATGATGCACGCGGAAATAGGCGCCGTCA
Organism: Mesorhizobium sp. P2_D6; assembly: GCF_056404315.1. Taxonomy (NCBI): domain Bacteria; kingdom Pseudomonadati; phylum Pseudomonadota; class Alphaproteobacteria; order Hyphomicrobiales; family Phyllobacteriaceae; genus Mesorhizobium; species Mesorhizobium sp. P2_D6. The sequence continues at coordinate 348,502 of NZ_JBFUEG010000007.1, forward strand.
GCGCCAAGCTCCTCGGCCGCCACCGCCAGGTCGATCGACTGCAAAAGCGCATCGGCGGCCGAGCGCGTCTGCGATTGCGACGAGGGCGACCAATGGCCGAAGGAAAGAAAGCCGATCTTTTTCATGCGCGCATCCTGTTCATTGCAGGTCCCTACTTCGTCGCCCGTGCGATTGGGTTCAATCGACTCTGACGCAACGCAGTGTCAATGGCGCCGACCCTTGACGGTTTCGCGACGATACCCATCAGCGTGGAAAGCACCAGGACTCAGAGCCAGCGGATATCGAACCGGATCTGCCGCGTCGTTTTTGGGGCCGAATGAACCAAGGAAAGGCGAAGTGCCGCAAACTCCATTCGCTTGACGGGCTGGTTTTGAAATCTTCTCGCTCATTTAATTCTACAAAATCGGTAGCCTTAATGCACATACCATCGTGCAAGGAGCCGCAAAAATGTCGAGAAAGCTGGTCGTGGGGTTGTCTGGCAACTTGACCCGTCCGTCCAAGACCAAGGCGTTCGTCAGCCACATCGCTGGTGAAGTGGCGAGCCGTGCCGGTGCTGCCTTGAGCGTTTTCGACATCGAGGATCTCGGCCCGTCCTTTCCGCTCGCAAAGAAACTTGACGATCTCGATGCGGCGGCCCGCGCCATTGTCGACCAGGTGCTGGGCGCCGACGTGCTGGTGGTCGGCTCACCGACCTTCAAAGGCAGCTATACCGGGCTATTCAAGCATTTCTTCGACCTGCTCGACCCGTCATCGCTTCGCGGCAAGCCGGTCATCCTCGCGGCGACCGGCGGCGGCGAGCGCCATTCGCTTGTCGTCGAGCACCAGTTGCGGCCGCTGTTCGGCTTCTTCGAGGCGCAGACCTTGCCGACCGCGATCTACGCCTCGGACAAGGATTTCGCCAATGGCGTGCTGGTGTCCGAAGCCGTCCAGGCGCGAGGCCGGCAGGCGGTGGCCGAGGCATGCCGGGTGGCCGGCGTGCCCTACAGCGTGGTCCGTGCCGCCTGAAACCACCATCCCTTCCCGTACAGACCAGAAGGACGCCTGCAATGACCCGAGCCAGCAAGTCCGATAGCAAGCCGCGGCAGATCAAGCTCGGCGCCTTCCTGCCTGGCGGCGGACAGCATATCGCCGCCTGGCGCCATCCCGATGCGCCGGCCGACGGCGCCACCAATTTCGAGTTCCACAGACAGCTGGCGCTGACCGCCGAACGCGGCCTGTTCGACGCCTATTTCCTGGCCGACAACCTGACCGTCGGCCTCGGCGCCCGCGAAGGCGGCAATGCCAAGATCGCCGGCTTCGAGCCGGTGACGCTGTTTGCGGCGCTGGCGCCGCTGACCACGCATCTCGGCTTCATCGCCACGGCCTCCACCACCTATGAGGAGCCCTACACACTGGCGCGCAAATTCGCGTCGCTCGACTTGCTGTCGAACGGCCGCGCCGGCTGGAACGTGGTGACTTCGGCCGGCGACGAGACGGCGCGCAATTTCAACCGCGACGTCCAGCCCAATCATGCCGAGCGTTATGCGCGGGCGCATGAGCATGTCGAGACGGTCAAGGCGCTGTGGGACAGCTGGGAGGACGACGCCTTCATCCGCGACAAGCAGTCGGGCCGCTTCTACGACAAGGACAGGCTGCACGACATCGACCACAAGGGCGAGCATTTCAGCGTCAAGGGTCCGCTCAACGTCCCGCGCCCGGTGCAGGGACATCCGGTTGTCGTACAAGCCGGGCAGTCGGAAGACGGACGCGGGCTTGCCGCGCACTCGGCCGAAGTCATCTTCACCGCCCATCAGAAGCTGGAGACGGCGCAGGAATTCTACCGCGACATCAAGGCGCGCGTGGCGGAAGTCGGCCGCGACCCCGACCAGGTGCTGATCATGCCGGGCGTCGCCCCCTTCGTCGGCCGCACCGAGGAAGAAGGCCGCGCCAAATACCAGCAGCTCAACGACCTCATCCTGCCCGAGGACGGTGTTGCGCTGCTCAACGGGCTTGCCGGCCAGACGCTCGACATCCGTGGCTACCCGCTCGACGGCCCGCTGCCGCCGAGCAAGGAAACCGAAGGCATGAAGAGCCGCCAGGCGCTTATCCGGCAGATTGCCGACGAGCACAACTTCACCATCCGCCAGCTCTACCAATGGGTGGCGACGGCGCGCGGCCACTACACCATCGTCGGCAGCGTCACGCAGGTCGCCGACCAGTTGGAGGAGTGGTTCACCAGCGAGGCAGCCGACGGCTTCAACATCCTGCCGCCCTGGCTGCCCGGTGCGCTCGACGATTTCGTCGACCTGGTCATTCCCGAACTGCAACGGCGCGGCTTGTTCCGCACGGCGTATGAAGGCCGCACCCTGCGCGAGAATCTTGGCCTCAGGCGGCCGGAAAACCCATGGACCGTCGCCCGCTCGACCGTTCTTGCCGCCGAATGATCCTGATAGCTGAAGGGATGACGCCATGACATTGCAGCACATCGATCGGCCGATCACGATCCGCGCCAGTCGCAGCCAAACAGAGCTCGGCCACGACTTTCTCCGCCTCGGCGGCAGGGCGGCTGTCCGCTTCCTGTCGCGCTACGGTGTGCTTGTCGGTTTCCTGGCGCTCTGGCAGGTGGCGAGCAGCGTCGGATGGGTCAACGCGGCGGTGCTGCCGCCGATCGACATGATCATAGCTGCGCTCTGGAAGGGGCTTGCCGGCGGCAGCCTGCTCGGCGACATCGCCATCAGCCTGCAGCGCGCCGGCATTGCCTTTGCGGCGGCGGTTGCGGTCGCCATCCCGCTCGGCCTGTTCATGGGCCAGGTGCGTCCGGTCGAAACCGCGCTCGATCCGATCCTGCAAGTATTCCGGCAGACGTCGGCGCTGGCGCTCTACCCGGTGTTCATCCTGCTCTTGGGGCTGGGCGAAACCTCGAAGATCTTCGTCATCTTCTGGGCAACGCTGTTTCCGTTGCTTCTCAACACCACCAGCGGCGTCAAGGAAGTCGATCCCAAGCTGCTCGAAATGGCGCGCGTCTACGGCGCGAGCCGGCTCACCGTGTTTCGCCGCGTCGTGCTGCCAGGCGCCGTGCCGTCGATCTTCGTCGGCCTGAGGCTGAGCGCCACCACCGCGCTGCTGCTCCTGATCGCTTCCGAGATGATCGGCGCCAACAAGGGCATCGGCTTCCAGGTGATGAACGCGCAGTACAATTTCCAGATCCCGCTGATGTTTGCGGCAATCGTCATCCTCGCCGGACTCGGCCTGATCGCCAACCAGGCGTTGGTCGCGCTGCAGCGGCGGCTCTGCCGCTGGAGCAACCCAGTCAACTAGCAGCCCGTCCCTCACCCTCCACTCAGGAAAGACCGGATCATGAAAATTACCCGCCGTTCCCTGCTTGTCGGCGCACCGATTGCCGCCGGCCTCATCGCCACCGGACTGCCGCGCCTCGCCTTTGCCGAAACCGCACCGGTGAAATTTCGCTATCTCGCCAGCCGTGGCAGCATCTCGCCGCATGAGCTGGCCGCCGAGCTCGGCTACTACAAAGGGCTCGGCGTCGAGTTGGAGAATGTCGGCTATGCCTCGGGCGGACCGGAATCGCTGTTTGCGCTGTCATCCGGCAGCGTCGACATCGGCTCGGCGGCCACCGCGGCGGTGATCAACTCGATATCGGGCGGCAATGACTTCGTCGCCGCCTATCCGAGCAACGGCATCAACAAGGACGTGAAGAGCGTCTTCTATGTGCTGGAAGACAGCCCGATCAAGTCGATCGCCGACATTGCCGGCAAGACCATCTCGGTCAACACGCTCGGTGCCCATCTCGACTATACGGTGCGCGAAGCCCTGCACAGCGTCGGCTTGCCGCCGGATGCCGCCAACCTCGTCGTCGTGCCTGGCCCGCAGCTGGAGCAGACTTTGCGCTCACGCCAGGTCGATATAGCCGGACTCGGCTACTGGCAGGCGACGTTTGCCGGTGCGCTGGTCGCCAATGGCGGCGTGCGCGGCGTGTTCGACGACACCCAGGTGCTCGGCGAACTCGCCGGCGGCTTTGTCGTGCTCAGGCGCGACTTCATTGCCGCCAATCCGGATGCGGCGCGCAACTTCGTTGAACAGTCGGCGCGCGCTTCAGACTGGTCGCGCCAGAATCCGGACGAAGCCCGCAAGGTGCTGGCCAATATCCTCAACAAGCGCGGTGAAAACGGCGATCTCGCCCGCTACTGGACCGGCTTTGGCTTGCGTGAAGGTGCGCAGGCGAACGATCGCGACATCGATTTCTGGGTCGCCGTGCTGGAGCGCGACGGCCGTCTGGCCAAGGGCAAGCTGAAGGCCGCCGACATCCTGTACCGGCCCGGCGAAACCAAGACCAACTGAGCTCTGAAATAGCTGAGAGATGAGATGACCGATTCCAACCGCGGCGGAGAGGTCTCGATCCGCGACCTCTCCAAATCCTTCAGCCTCGGCGGGCGCCGGCTTGCCGTGCTGCGGACGCTCAACCTCGACATCCGTTCGGGGGAATGCCTTGTCATTGTCGGCGCCAGCGGCTCCGGCAAGACCACGTTGCTGCGTATTCTGGCCGGACTGGAGGCTGCCGACAGCGGCGCCGTCGCGATCGACGGCCACCCGGTGCATGGCGTCGGCGCCGAGCGCGCCGTGATTTTCCAGGAGCCGCGCCTGCTGCCTTGGCTGAGCGTACTCGGCAATGTCGCCTTCGGCCTTGAAGTCCGCGGCGTGCCCAAGAGACAAGCCGAGGAACGCGCACGCTTCTATGTCGCGCTGGTCGGCCTTGCCGAATTCGCCGATGCTTTTCCGAGCCAGCTTTCCGGTGGCATGGCACAGCGCGTCGGCATCGCCCGGGCGCTTACCGTCCAGCCCGAAATTCTCCTGCTCGACGAGCCGCTGGGAGCGCTGGACGCCATGACCAAGATCGGCATGCAGGAGGAACTGGCACGCATCTGGAGCGAGGAGAACGTCACCATGGTGATGGTCACCCACGATTTGGAAGAGGCGATCTATCTAGCCGACCGGGTGCTGATCCTGCCCAAGGAGAAAGGCGGCGCGGCAAGGCTGATCGACATCGACCTGCCACGCCCGCGCGAGCGTAGCGAAACCCGCTTCGTGCGCTATCGCGAAGAATTGCTGCGCGAATTCGGCCTGCATTGATCGGGGAAGGCGCCAGCCGTTGGCTGACACAGGACGTTCGCTCTCGCGGCTACTGCTTGGTGAACGTGCCCGTATAGGTGCGGTCGGCAAGCCCATAGGTGACGGTCAGCGTTCCGTCCGCCTGCATGACCGCGCTGACGTCCCCGCCATTGGGAAGCCGCCGCAGTTTCAACGTGTTGCCGAAAATCTTGCCTTCGCCGTCGGCCACGCCCGGTTTGTTGTCGGCGACATCACCCCAGGCATAGGTGGCGGTGACATTGCCGCCGCGCGAAATCGTCAGCACGGCGAGCTTGCCGTCATACATCCCATCGAGACGTCCGCCCCATATGCCGGAAAATGCGACATATTTGGCCGGGATGCCCTCGCCGGGGGGCATGACCCGCACCGACGGATCGAGGACCGCCGCACCGTCCGGAGCAGAAACCGTGGCCGGTGCAATGGGCTGAGGTTCGGGAGCAGGGGCCGGTTCAGGAGCCGACTGGCAGGCGACAAGCATGAATGCCGCGAAACCGAGCGTCGGAAAGAGACTGTTTGGTGGAGCCAATCGGAATCGAACCGACGACCTCTTGAATGCCATTCAAGCGCTCTCCCAACTGAGCTATGGCCCCACTCCGGCAGTCAGCCGGCGCCGTTGCCGGCGTAGAGGTCCGGAGCGGTTTCAACACCGCGCCGTTTAGTGCAGGCGGCTTCTAACCCCGCCTTCCCTGAATATCAAGCCTGCAAGAACCGCTTTTTCGTCACAGCGCAAGAAAGCCTGCAGGCGTACGCGCCCGCAGCCGATCAGACCTCGTCGTCGTCGTCGCCGACGCCGATCATGTCAGCAACATCGTCATCTTCTTCTTCTTCGTCGGCAAGGAACGTATCGTCCTCGTCGTCGCCGAGGTCCACATCGTCCTCGTCGTCGCCCAGATCGGGAAGGTCGTCGCCGGCCTTGACGTCTTCGTCGGCCTCTTCAAGCGAGACGACTTCAACGCCTTCTTCTTCCTCGGCGTCTACTTCCTTCTCGGCCACTTCCTCTTCCTCTTCGATGGCGGCAATCTTGCCTTCCTCGAAGTAGGAACGCGGATATGTCTTGCCCGTATAGGGCGAGACGATCGGGTCCTTGTTCAGGTCGTAGAATTTTCGACCCGTCTCAGGGTCGACACGCTTTGTGCCAAGTTCGTTTTTTGCCACGGCAAGCCTCGTCAGTAAAAGAGTGGTCCCCATAACCACAGTTTACCGCGCTGTCAAAGCGAAAAGCCGGCGTCACAAAACCAAGTACTGAAAGGCCCCGCGCCAAGTGACGACCATGGGGATGACCATTTGTGCCCGCCGTGATACGAGACCGCCGCAACAAATGAAAAGCGCCGGTGCGCCGGCATTCCGTCCAGGGAAATTCCATGTCTCACGCCGCCGCTGCCAAGCCGGCCACCGCCCGCAAATCCCCAGCCCTTTCCGGCACCGCACGCGTGCCCGGCGACAAGTCGATTTCACACCGTTCCATGATGTTCGGCGGCCTGGCCGCCGGCGAAACCCGCGTCACCGGCCTGCTGGAAGGCGAGGATGTGATGCGCACGGCTGCCGCCATGAAGGCGATGGGCGCGCATATCGAGAAGCGCGGCGCCGAATGGGTGATCCGCGGCACCGGCAATGGCGCGCTGCTGCAGCCCGAAGGCCCGCTCGACTTCGGCAATGCCGGCACCGGCTCGCGCCTCACCATGGGCCTTGTCGGCACCTACGACATGGAAACGACCTTCATCGGCGACGCTTCTTTATCCTGGCGCCCGATGGGCCGCGTGCTCGAACCCTTGCGCCAGATGGGCGTGCAGGTGCTGAAGGCAACGCCGGGCGACCGCATGCCGATCACGCTGCACGGGCCGAAGCATGCCGCCCCCATCACCTACCGCGTGCCGATGGCGTCGGCGCAGGTGAAGTCGGCCGTGCTGCTGGCCGGTCTCAACACACCGGGCATCACCACGGTGATCGAACCGGTGATGACGCGCGACCACACTGAAAAGATGCTCAAGGGTTTTGGCGCCAATCTGTCGGTCGAGACCGACGAGCGCGGCGTGCGCCACATCTTCATCGAAGGCCAGGGCAAGCTGACCGGTCAGACCATCGCCGTGCCCGGCGATCCGTCCTCGGCCGGCTTCCCGCTCGTCGCGGCACTGATCGTACCGGGTTCGGATATCATCATCGAAAACGTGCTGATGAACCCGACCCGTACCGGGCTTTTGCTGACGCTGCAGGAAATGGGCGGCCAGATCGATATTTTGAATCCGCGCAATGCCGGGGGCGAGGATGTTGCTGACCTGCGCGTGCGTTACTCCGAGTTGAAAGGCGTCACCGTTCCGCCCGAGCGGGCGCCGTCGATGATCGACGAATATCCGGTGCTGGCCGTTGCCGCCAGCTTCGCCGAGGGCGAGACGCTGATGCAGGGGCTAGAAGAGCTGCGGGTAAAGGAATCCGACCGGCTGGCGGCGGTGGCCAACGGCCTGAAGATCAATGGCGTCGACTGCACCGAGGGTGAAGCTTCGCTCGCGGTGCGCGGCAAGCCGGGTGGCAAGGGGCTCGGCGGCCATCCCAATGGCCAGGACACGACCGTGCAGACCCATCTCGACCATCGTATCGCCATGAGCTTTCTGGTCATGGGGCTGGCGACGGAAAAGCCGGTGACCATCGACGACGCCGCCATGATCGCGACCAGCTTTCCGGAGTTCATGGGATTGATGACGGGACTGGGCGCGGAGATCGGGTAGGTTGATGGGCTGGAGTCAAACTCGAACGCCGGC